>CBDFNQ010000033.1:0-138825 GCA_965250225.1 Gammaproteobacteria bacterium | reverse complement strand
TGGTTGTTAGCGGATGAGGAGAAGGAGGACTAAACTATTAAAAAAACCAGCAGGCTTGTTTCAAGTCTGCCGGTTTTGTTTATCATTTTAAGGGTAGCGTCACGTTTGTTTGTTTAAATGTAAATGCGATTATTTCCTATTTGTCACCGACCCCTTTTCCGCTGTTTGGTAAAACGTATGATTTTAATTCGGGAAAATGATTTTTTGTTACGATGAGAGTGTGGCAAATCTATTGTAAAAATGGCAAATCATACGACCAATAATTTGGGAAATCTTACGATGGCAAAGTGGCGCGCTACAATCTGGTTAAAATTAAATCACTCCGGCACCTTTTATTTTCGTAAAACACCAAAAGAGATTATAGAAAGAAGTGTTGCAGTGATGGGTTGAACCTACAGCCGCGTTCTTTGCAAACCAGCCCGAGTAAAGTACGCGTTTATTAAG
This sequence comes from Gammaproteobacteria bacterium, assembly GCA_965250225.1. GTDB lineage: Bacteria > Pseudomonadota > Gammaproteobacteria > Eutrophobiales > Eutrophobiaceae > CBDEUK01. The sequence continues at coordinate 138,381 of CBDFNQ010000033.1, read as the reverse complement.
GGGCATCGCCATCAGTTTCAAATCACAAACATGTGCAGGGTGTTGAAAGTCCACCGTAGTGGCTTCTATGGCTGGTTGCAGAAACCATTGTCAGACAGGGCCAAAGAAGACCAACGCCTAACACAACAGATCAGAGAAAGTTGGTGTGGCAGTGGTTTTGTTTATGGCAGTCCGCGCATCCATCAGGACTTAAGAGAAATCGGTGAAAGCTGTAGCGTCCATCGTGTTGCACGACTCATGCGCCTTGCCAAGATCAAAGCACAACGCGGTTACAAGCGTCATTATGCTAAATCAGGCGTGCCCAGTCATGTCGCACCGAATCAATTGAAACAAAATTTCACGGCGGATAGACCCGATGCTATCTGGGTAACAGACATTACCTATATTCGTACCTACGAAGGTTGGTTCTATTTGGCTATCGTGGTGGATTTATTTTCTCGCAAAGTTGTGGGTTGGTCGATGAATCAGCGCATGGAGAAACATCTAGTCACACAAGCCTTGTTATCGGCAGTGTGGAGAAGAAAACCAGTGAACAGAGTCATTGTCCATTCCGATCAGGGCGTTCAATATACCAGTGATGAATGCCAACGGTTTATGAAACACCACAACATCGACCCAAGCATGAGTCGTCGTGGTAATTGTTACGACAATGCGGTGGCTGAAAGTTTTTTCCATTCACTAAAACAAGAGCGCATTAAACGAAAAATATACAAAACCCGTGAGCAAGCAAGATTAGATATTTTTGATTACATCGAATGGTTTTACAATGCAAAACGGCGCCATAGTTACTGTGATAACATGTCGCCTACACAGTTTGAAGAAACGTATTATTTAAACCGTCAGAACGTCTAGGGAACACTGGGAAGTTCATATGTTTGTTTCAATCCCGCCGAATATATCAGTGAGTGATTTCATGAGGCGAGTGAAAGGTCGGTCATCAAGGAAATTGTAAATGGAATTCCCGGAGTTACGCCAATGTTACTGGGGCCAACGATTTTGGGCCAGAGGATATTTCTCAACGACCAGTGGTAACGTCACGAATGACATTATACTTCAGTACATCGAAGCCCATGAAAACAAACCTACCGGCATCAGCCGGTAGTGGTTTAGTGTTCCTGAACAGGCTCGTTTAATGGTGGTAACCTTAACTCAAAATCCCGTTGATAGAGGTTGCCTTTGTCAATAGAAATCGTATTATTATCTTGATCCCATATGAGCGGGTAAGAATAATAACCCTCATCGTTTTTATTGATTATCTTCTCAATATCTCCGCTTCCATTCTGCAATATTTCAACATAACGCTTTATCAATAACAAAGAAGCATCTGTTCTATGAATCAGCCTCAAAACATCACAAAGGTTTTTTTTGCTACTATAATTCGTGAAATGCTCATACACTTTATTGCCTTTGTAATTGTATAGATGTTTATCCAGCCAATCTTTTATACCTTCATTTTCTTCAGTTTGAACATTCAAACAATTTAAATATACGTTTTCAGGATCAGGGGCAATAGTTTTCACCATTTCCTCAATATGTTCAGAAATTCTCTTTAACGTTTTGTTTCGTTGATAAAACAACCCTTGTTGTTTTTTTAAGCATGTATTTGCTTCAACATAAGCTATCCCTTCGTCCAGGCAGTATTTTAGTTCGGACAATCTAAATTCCACTGTATACGTATCCGCTAGTGCCCAGTTTTGAATGCCAATCGGTTCAAACAAGTTATGCATGTATTCTTGATGGTAAAAATTATAATGGCCTAATTCTGTCAATGTTTTTATCATTCTTAGATCATCGTTCAATGCTAATAATATCCTCATTTTTTGCAACCATGTTCCATGCTCTCTAGCTAAGTTTTTCCATAGCTTGATATCATCCGACAAAAGTTTCAACGCTAAATTAATTTTATTTTGCTGTATTAATTCTCTAAGGTAGGCCAAAAATATTCTATGAGAAGGTGATATTAAGCCATCGTTTCTCGATTCAGAAACTTTTCTTTTTATCTGACTGTATTTATGCCATGTCATATATCGAGACAATAATGTAATATTCTTGCCGATTACTATAATAAGCTCTTCGCTCGACATACAATTTTCTTCATGTGTCGCTTCGTAATATTTTGTTTTCCACCAACAAACATTTTTTTCGGTCTCGTTTATAATTTTCAGTTCGTTTTCAGCGGGTTTAAATTTAGGAGTACTATTGGTTTGAAGCTTGGCACTGGCTTTTAGAGCTTCATCCACAAGAGATACGCCGTATTCGTGAATATCTTCTACATCTTCAGGTGCTGTAAAACCAATGATCGCATAGGCGACATTTTCAGCCTGGGGAATATCGGGTTCGTCTTTGTATAGAGAGTTGATGACGATTTCATCCACCTCGTCATCTTGACTAGAACGTTCTATTAATAAAGATAGTGCGATCATAACAGCCAAGACCGACAGTATCATGATGGATGTTTTAATAATTTTTATAGGCATGTCATTTTCTATTTACATTCAAACTCAATTATCTCTTGGTATTGGGCAAAAGCCTAATTCCTCATCCTCCTCATCATCTTCTCCTCCAGGATCATTTTCCTCTGCCTCTTTCTTTTTCTGCTCCTGTTCCTTTATCCAGTCATCTACTATTTTTTTATTTTTTTCGTATTCTTTCATTCTTTCCAAGTTTTTTTTCGTCGCTTCCCCTAAAACTTTTTCCTTTAGCTCAGGTTTCTTCAGATCAAGCTTCTTTTTAAGTTCTTTTTTTGCATCACCAGCTATTTTATCCAATCCTCTCGTCAAGGCCTTTTCTGCTATAGGAGCACCTTCATTTAATCCTTTTTCCAGTTTACCATCTCCGAAAACCGCGTCGTAATCAGTACGATCTAAATCCTGCGTTGTTTCTCCATGATGTTGATCCATGATGTTATCCATTAGTTCATGCCTTGGATGTTTATTATCTTCTAAACCAAACATATCAAAACCAGCTAAAGGGTTCATCGATGCATAACTATACGTGTTTAGCCCAACATAAATTCCTATCGGATCACTTGTAATAAACCTTCCTAATGCAGGATCATAATAACGGAAGTGGTTATAGTGAAGATTAGTTTCTTGATCGTAATACTGTCCGGGAAGTGTTTGACCTGATGCGCATCGTACTTTAAGACGCGGTTTTTTCTTATGCGCCCAAGGACTTACAGATGATTTTTTCCAGGAAGAACGGCGAGGCCTATTTTTGGCCCCTATAAGCGGTTTTTGATTTAACATCCTTGCTTGCATCGTCAGATTTTAACCTGTTCGTTTAACTATGCAACGCTTGTATCGCACTTTTCGGATCAGTTCCTACAATCTTTAATAACGCACGCGCAGGACCGGTAGGATTGCGTCTACCCTGTTCCCAGTTTTCCAGGGTGCGTTTACTGACACCAATTAACCTTGCAAAGTGCGTTTGCGATAAGCCTGTCTTTTCCCGAATGGATTTAACTTTGGGTTCTTTAAAGGTAAATTTCCGTGAGGGCTTCTTTTTACCTTTCAGGATCTGATCCATCTCTTTCACACTTTCTAATAATTCATTAAACATTTCATCATTCATTTTTCCACCTCTCAACGATTGCTCGCAAACTTTTTATCTGGTCCTGGGTTAAATCTTTTTTATCCGCTTTGCTATAGCCATATAACATTAACAATTGATCATCCGCCGTATGCCAATAATAAATAATCCGTGAACCACCACGTTTACCTTTGCCTTCAATCTTCCAGCGCACTTTCCGTATGCCACCACCACCGGTCATCAAATCACCACTATCCGGCTTCTGTATAAGTGCGTCCTGCAATTCACCATAACTATCATCGTCCATTAATTCCTGGATAAGCCGGGTAAAGATGGTTGTCTCAATAATGACCATTCGGCCATTATACGCTATTGGCGTATAACAAGTATAGTGCATTATTTTCTTTAGTTGCTTTCTTTTTTATAGGGATTGGCTGTTTAAAACGGGAACGAGCAACGCAGTGCGAGCCGTTTTAAACAGACAATGGGCGGGCGGGAAGTAATAGCCGTTAATCGTGCGAAGCACACCGGGCAAGTCTTTGCGGCCATTTAACATAGTGCAGATTGGGCGGCATCAGCGGACTGTGGCGCGGTTTGCCATAGCGCACAATCCCGCATTATGTTGAGTGGCCGCCATTTGGCTTCTCAATCGCCTTCCCTGGTTGCGCATTTTTGCTGCTCGGGTTCATTCGCTTTTGCGGGACCAGGGAGGGCTACCTTCTGTTTTTTTATTTATTTAATGACAACACTTCCTTGGCTGTTTTAAGGATGTGTTGCTCCTTTTTCTTTTACGGTGTTAAACCATGGCGCTGATCTCAAACACGCCATCGATGCAGCTGGCCCGGTGGTTGCCTGGCTGAGGGACGCTGTGAACCCCCGAAGACAAATGCAAGCACCGGGACAGCAGTCGACGACTCGATCTATCCGTCTGATGCACTGTTCTTTGTCGTCGGATGTGTCGCACTGTGTACGGCTTTTAATTTCTCTATCGAGACCCGTGTATAGATCTCTGTCGTGTTTAAATCATCGTGGCCAAGCATTGCTTGTATAAAACGTATGTCGGCACCGTTATCCAGCATATGCGTGGCACAAGCGTGTCTAAACAAATGGCACGAACCCACCACATCCAGCTTTGCTTTGTTTAAATATTTTTTAACGAGCGCTGTTAATTGATCGCGTTCAAACGCCTCACCGTAATCAGTAATAAATAATATCCCATTATCCGGTTCAACAATAAGTTCGGGACGCACATCCAGTTTATATTTTTCTAACCAGGCTAAGGCACGTTCACCTATCGGTATGACTCTATCTTTATTTCCCTTACCTTCTCGTACATAAACAATCGAACGTTTAACATCAATATCATAAATACTTAAGGCCACCAGTTCCATTCGTCTTAGTCCTGTTGAGTACAACACTTCAATGATGGCTCTGTCTCTAATACCCTGGACGGTTTCAATATTGGTTTGATTTAAAACATTCTCAATATCGTCCAGTTGTAATATTGCTTTCGGTAAGCGTTTCGGTTTCTTCGGTATCTCCAATTCACTGGCCGGGTTATATAAAATATGATTCTCTTTTGTAAGCCATTTAAAAAATGATCGTATCGGTGTCAGCATGACGTTTTGTGATCCAATACTTAATGGATCGCCATCGGGTTTACGGTAATAAAATAGATATCGTTTGTAACGTTCTAATATTGGCTTGGTGATTTGTTGCGGTTGTTGTAAGTCGCGTTCATCACACCAACAGATAAAGCGCCGTAATGCCGCGTCTCGTCGTTTAATTGTATCGCGGCTGTGGCCGGAGACTTCTGACCATTGCAGATAATCACGAAGGTATGGCGTGATACCTGAACGTGGGCATTCAGGAAACAGTGAACGCCGCGCAGATTGCGCGGCACTGGTGTCGCGCTTCCTGCGTATTGGCATTGTTATTTACCAGAGGCCACTAAAGAAGGCTGTACGGTCGCTCCTGTGCTTCCCTGCACCCGCGACACTTGTGCGTCGTGCACGTCGTATGATGCGTCTGTGTGATTTCCCTTTATATAGGCATTTTCGTCACTATCATTATCTATATCGCTGGAAGCCTGATTATTATTGGTTTTCCGGTTGATTTGATCACCCCGTTTTGGGGCCGCACTCCCCCCGTTTTGAGGCCGTTTTGACCCCGCGAACTCACCCTCCTTGTCCCGCGAACTTTGTGTCATAGGTGTAGTTTTTAACTGTTTAGCATCAATTAAGCCGTTCAGATGTGCCTGTGTTTGTGTGCTGTCACCATCGTAAAGCAATTCATATTCATAGCGTTGGCCACGGCGGCCTGAGTGCGGTAACAGGTATTCCATTTCTACCAACCTATCCATATGCACACGGCATTGTGTATTGCCCCATAGGGTATATTCACGGACTTCTCGGCGGCTAAAGTGATAATGGTTGCGTTGCTTGTTTTCTTTTTTACATTGCGCTGCCACCATTTGATCAATCAAGCTTAATAGCTTTCTAGTTTGCGGTGGCAACTCGTCCAGGGTTCTACCGAGTACCTCGTGTGCTAATGTGTTGGCTATTGCTATATCATCAATAGTGACTTCGACATACTGCAATGGCTTATTGTTTGTACAAGTTCCCTCCCTGCGGTTCGGGACAAGCGTTTTTATCTCACGTTGGTATTGATGCAGTAAGGCAATGGAATCAATCAGTGTTAAATACTTCTCGTGGTCTCGTCGTGTTCTTGTCTGATCGTTTAAGAACGTGAGTTGTTCAGCGTAAGGATTAACAACACTTAACGATCTTAATAATCGCTGTGCGTTTTGATGTGTCTTTAATATTTTTTCTCTTTCTGTTTTTTGTATGAGTCCCTCTAACGTGCGTTTCTTGCGTTGTAGTTGATGTATGGCTTGCGTTTGTTCTCTATCTTCGTTCACCGTTAATACTAAACAACGATTCATCAGTTCTTCATCGACTTCAATGGCGGTTGTCGTTAAGAAGATCATTACTGGACCCTCAACCTTGTATTCCTTGGTAGTTAAATCACCACTTTCCGGATCTTTAGTTGTTGATGCAATCGTCAGTTGCCCTTCCGATTGCAATAGCTTGAGTGCATAACAGGCTTGTGCTGCCCCTTCTTCTTCGGCAATGGCTAATACTTTGTGTTTTAAGTTTGTCTCACCCAGGTAGTACAAACTTTGGCCTGTCATTGCGCTGTATTGATGTTTGTCATCATCCGGGACAAACCGTAATACCGCTTCCATTAATGAACTCTTACCCGCTGCACTGGTTGATTGGATTATCACAGCTAAGGGATTATCAAGTTTCCTTGATACGGCTGACAGATAACCCACCAGTGTATTGGTGTTCTCACCCACGATGCCGCAGAGATTAAAATCCTTCTGTATGCGTTTTAATAAGTGCTTTGACTTTAATAGTCTGAATGCATCCTTCTTCTCTTTGTCAGTTAGCTGTACTCCTGTCGGCTTCGGTGTTTGTTTTTTCTTGATGTTGTCTTCTTGCAGTGTTTCACATTTTAATAGTACTTTGCCTAAGTCTGTTTTAATCACGTCACTATTGACGCATAACTCAATGGATGCCTGTTTAATAAAGGTTGAACGTGGTCGTGATTGATACAGGTCTATCGTATCAATATGCATTCCCTGTTTACTTGATACCATTACATTCACTTTTAAACTGTCATAGCCCAGGTTTTTATTGATGCCTCTTATTCTGTAGCGTCGATCAGCCAGTGTGATAATGATTTCGTTGTCGTTCCCTGGTTCCTCACTTTCTTGAGGACAAGCTTCTGGTGCTTCGGGCAAGGGACTGGCGGGTAAGACTTCATTAACAACGGTTTCACATTCGGCCACTAAAGAGGTGGAGTCTGTTTTTCCTATAATATTTTCTTCTTTAGCTGTTGTTGTGATCGGTTTCTTTTTACCTTTAGTCGCTCCTGTGCTTCCTGCACCCGCGACATTGGGACGTCCCTGTCCGGCACCTAACCAGGCAGCCGAACGTATGACGACTCCTAATGCTTTACTCGCCGGTGTCATTGATAATGTATAGTCATTCGCATCCATTCCTTTTGGGAAGTGGATGCGATAACAATCGATGCCTTCCTTAATCAGTTTCTTTGAGAGTTTGTTTGCGGCCTCCTCACCGGCAGCATCACGATCGTAGGCAATTAATATGCGCTTGATATTGTTTTGTTTAAAGGCTTCCAGATGTTCTTTCGTAAAGCCTTCTATTCCATAACTACACGTTACATTACGATAACCGTTACACCAGAAACTCAAGGCATCGATCAGGGATTCACATAAAATGATTTCGTTACTGGCTTTCAGTGCATCACGATTGAAGATCCCTTTATGTGGACCCGGCAAATACAAATGTTTCGGTGTGCCTTTGCGTAAGTCCTCTCTTATTTTGCGTCCATAGACTTCCTTCACATTGCCGTGTTCGTCAATAACAGGAATGATAATAGAACCGCTAAAGTGTTCGTGGCCACTCTCCCGGTATATCCCTATCGTTTGTAATTGCTCCCGGATGGCGGCCCCTGGTTTACGATTGGCTTTGGGCAAGCGATAACCTAAGGTTCGATCCGCTACACCAATTTTAAAATGTTCAATCGCTTCATTGGTAATACCGCGTTTTTTTACATAGGCCAGAGCTTCCGTATTTTGTTTCAGTATGTCGTGATAATAATCAATCACTCGGTTGAGTAAGAGTTGATCCTCAATATTGGTTTCAAATGGATTATCTAATTTACGGACGGTGCTTTGTTTCGGTCTGGTCGCTCCTGTACGTCCCTGCACCCGCGACACTTGTGCATCCTGCACATCGTAATCATTCAGTAATAATTCGGCTGCGTGTCGAAAGCTCACGCCTTCCCATTTCATTGTCCAGTCAATCACAGAGCCGCCAGTCTGGCAGGCACCCAGGCAATGCCAGAGGTTTTTCTCAGGGGTGATCACTAAACTAGGATCGTTATCATCGTGGAAGGGACACAGACCTAGCAGGTCTTTGCCGTGTTTCTTTAATTTGATGCCCTGAGCTTCGACTAATCGTTGCAGGGAGATGTCTTGCTTGAGTCGGTTTATCTGTTCATCAGTCAATCGTGCCATTTCTTAGATTCCTCCCAAAAATGTGGATTTTGCAAAACCTTGTCAATACGCTATACTGGAACTATTATAGTTCCTATTAGGGAACCTTTGTCAAGTACAACAAAAAACGTGAGGTTAAGATAATGCATCCTTCATTACAGATGATTATCAATATGAGCTTTGCAAAACGATTAGCTGCCGTGCGTAAGGGACGGGAATGGACTCAACAAGAAATGGCCAATGTTATCGAGATACATCTTTCTCAGGTCAAACGGTATGAGTCAGGTGATACCCAACCTTCCTTAGACGTACTATGTAAAATTGCCCGTGCACTTAACATTAGCGCCGATAGATTACTGTTCGATGAGAATGAACGAGGACCGGATGACGGGCTTAAACTTCAGTTTGAAGCCGTCAGTCAATTCAGTCGGGAAGAGAAGAAGATTGCTAAAGTTGTGCTGGATGGCTTGATTTTACAGCACCACGCCAACCATTTGGCCGCAAGTCGTTGATCAAAAAGAAGGAGGTGAATCAAAAAAAACAAGACCATTATTAGTTCTTAATAGGCGCTGAGCCAAGGTGCGCTAACACCCCGGCCCAGCTAATCACAACAACCTACATTAGAGGTTATTATGACTAACAATCATCATACACAATCCACACCCCTTCCTCCTAAACGGCCGTTCTATTTATCACCCGATGAACTGCGAGCCTGTGAGGATTTTGTTAAAAATAACATCGATGGCGCCAGCTCGGCGTCCTTACAGATACTTCGCGGCCTTGCCAATCATTTGCTCAATGAGGTCATTCACTTTATGACAAGCTACCCGGCAATTGACCCAGCGGGATTAATGCTCACTGTCGATATTCTGCTGCCTATCGAGGTCGTCAATGAGGATGAGTGGTTGTTAGCGGATGAGGAGAAGGAGGACTAAACTATTAAAAAAACCAGCAGGCTTGTTTCAAGTCTGCCGGTTTTGTTTATCATTTTAAGGGTAGCGTCACGTTTGTTTGTTTAAATGTAAATGCGATTATTTCCTATTTGTCACCGACCCCTTTTCCGCTGTTTGGTAAAACGTATGATTTTAATTCGGGAAAATGATTTTTTGTTACGATGAGAGTGTGGCAAATCTATTGTAAAAATGGCAAATCATACGACCAATAATTTGGGAAATCTTACGATGGCAAAGTGGCGCGCTACAATCTGGTTAAAATTAAATCACTCCGGCACCTTTTATTTTCGTCTTATGACTATAAACTGAAACGGGATACTTACCCGACCAGCCGTGTCGTTCCATGGTTGCAGATGAAAGGCAAATGGTTGGAGCAAGCAGGATTCTCAATTGATACGCCTGTTAAGATCCGTGTAATGAACGGCTGCCTTGTTTTAACAACAGAAGAACCTTAAGCTAAAAAAAACCGGCAGCTTTATTTTAAGTCTGCCGGTTTCTTAAGTCATTAAGTCATCAGTGTCCCCTATCTCACTACTTTCAGGGCTTCACGTTGGTTTTTAAGAACGTCGTGGCGTGGGTTTTCAACGTCTAACAATAAATTTGACACCTGGAGTTCTTCGATTGAATGAACCGCCATTGTTTTATTACTCCCCTAAATACTCTCCGTTTTGGAATACTACTAATTCAATTCAAAAACAAATAAAACTGCCCTGTTTGTTTTTGTCGGTTATCTTTTAAGTCATTAAGTCATCAGTGTCCCCTACCTCTTCCTGTGTCCCCTACCTCTTCCTACCTCTGCTATGATTTCTCAAAATAAGGGAATAACAGGGGAGCTTCACTTTGACCCCTTAAACATATCTTTACTATACGAATCAATTTTATATTCAGCCGTATATGTGACTAAGAATAAAATAATCATTACAACTATCAAAGTAAGAGAACCAAGAAAATAATAGTTTTTTACAAAAATCAAAGAGAGCGATGGGTAGATTAAAATTAATATTAGCATTTGTAATATGAATATAGACTTTTTGAAAGTCATATATCTATTACAGCTAGGGCATTTAATACTAGTAAAAATTGAGATTGACAAACGTCTGATTGGTGGAATTTTCTCTCCACAAACTAAACAATATGCTCGTTTATGTATAAGTTCACTGATGGACATAATTATTCTCCACATTCATCATCACAATCATTATTCTGAGTCAGAATTTGCTGAGCTATAGCCCCAGTGAGTCCACCTAATGCTCCTCCAATACCACTAGCGATTCCACCAATACCACCCAATGATCCACCTGCTGCACCACCAATCGCGCCACCACCCAAACTAACTCCTACTGCACCACCAGCAGCCCCTACAACCATTCCTGGAACACCACCTGTCGCACTACCAATAGCGCCCCCTGCCACAGCGCCCGCTACCGGATTATCGACTCCTCCCGCAACTGCACCAGCACCGAAACCTAAGCCTGCACCAGCAATACCGAAGCCTATTGCACCAGTAATCGCTCCTACAGGCCCAGCTGCTGCCCCTGTTATCCCCCCTGTCACAGCGCCGCCTATACCACCACCAATGCCGCCCGCAATAGCAGCTATTTGTTCAGGAGATAAACAGTACAGCCCATATTGGTCTATAAAAATTATCGGATTCGCATTTGCATAGAGGTACGTATTCACACCTCCACTAAGTCCGATAGGATCAGAGGTGATGTACCTTCCCAGTGTTGGATCATAATATCTGTTCCAGTTGTAATGCAGATTAGTCTCTTCATCAAAGTACTGTCCGGGAAATCTTAAGTTCACACTGATACCTGCCAACTCTTCAGCCGGTGTATTCCCAAACGCCTCACCTTCCCAACGCCAGCTGATAAATTGGTTTTGATCGGTTGCCAGTCTTGCGGTCATTAGATGATCGGTGTAGAGATAAATAATACTTTCCGTGCCACCATTATTATCAATCTGTGCCAGTGGGGTCATGCCCTCTTGCCAGATGTAGTCTTTAATTAATGTGCCTGTTTCATCGGTTTCCGTAACCAGATAGCCCATCTGATCGTAATGATAGATGGTGATGTTATCTACTGTGATGCCGTCGCTTTGATAAACTGTTTTTCGGGTTCTTTGTCCACCATCGTTGTAGATATATTCGGCTTTTAAACTGCCTTCCTCTATTAGCTGATACAAATGTCCGACATCGTTGTAGACAAGATTTCGGCTTGGAATGACCGGTAAGACTTGGCATATGTGTCAGGCACCTTTTGTCTTTATTTTTAATAGTTCTATTAAGAGCTACGCCTCCTCTACTATTCCAAAGCAGGCTCTTTTAATGGTGGTAACCTTAACTCAAAACCCGGTTGATAGAAATTGTCTTTGTCAATAGTGTCAATAGAAATTGTATTATTATCTGGATCCCATATGAACGGGTAAGAATAATAACTCTCATCGTTTTTATTGATTGTTTTCTCAATATCTCCTGTTCCATTCTGCAATATTTCAATATAACGTTTTATCAATAACAAAGAAGCATCTGTTCTATGAAGCGGCATCAAAATATCACAAAGGTTTTTTTTTGCTATTATAATCCGTGAAATGCTCATACACTTTATTGCCTTTGTAATTGTATAAATGTTTATCCAGCCAATCTTTTATACCTTCATTTTCTTTTGTTTGGACATTCAAACAATTTAAATACACGTTTTCAGGATCAGGGGCAATAGTTTTCACCATTTCCTCAATATGTTCAGAAATTCTCTTTAACGTTTTGTTTCGTTGATAAAACAATCCTTGTTGTTTTTTTAAGCATGTATTTGCTTCAACATAAGCTATCCCTTCGTCCAGGCAGTATTTTAGTTCGGACAATCTAAATTCCACTGTATACGTATCCGCTAGTGCCCAATTTTTAATGCCAATCGGTTCAAACAAGTTATGCATGTATTCTTGATGGTAAAAATCAAAATGTCCTAACTCTGTCAATAACCCTATCATCCTTAGATCATCGTTTAGCACATTAATTGTTATCCATTTATCAATCAGTGTGCCATTCTCTCTAGCTAGATTTTTCCATAGCTTGATATCATCCGACAAAAGTTCCAACGCAAAATCAATTTTATTTCGCTGTATTAATTCTCTAAGGTAGGCCAAAAATATTCTATGCATGGGCAATATTAAGCCCTCATTTCTTGATTCAGAAACTTTGCTTTTTATCTGGCTGTATTTGTGCCATGTTATATATCGAGACAATAATGTAAGATTGCTGCCGATTACTATAGTAACCTCGTCGCTGGACATACAATTTTCTTCGTGTGTCGCTTTGTAATATTTGGTTTTCCACCAACAAACATTTTTTTCGGTCTCGTTTATAATTTTCAGTTCGTTTTCAGCGGGTTTAAATTTAGGAGTATTATTAGTTCGAAGCTTGGCACTGGCTTTTAGAGCTTCATCCACAAGAGATAGGCCGTATTCGTGAATGTCTTCTACATCTTCAGGTGCTGTAAAACCAATGATCGCATAGGCGACATTTTCAGCCTGGGGAATATCGGGTTCGTCTTTGTATAGAGAGTTGATGACGACTTCATCTACCTCGTCATCTTGACTAGAATGTTCTCTTAATAAAGATAGTGCGATCATAACAGCCAAGACCGACAGTATCATGATGGATATTTTTATAACTTTTATGGGCATGTCATTTTCTATTTACATTCAAACTCAATTATCTCTTGGTATTGGGCAAAAGCCTAATTCCTCATCCTCCTCATCTTCTCCTCCAGGATCATTTTCCTCTGCTTTTTTCTTTTCCTCTTCCTTTAAATAGTCATCTACTATTTTTTTGTTTTTTTCGTATTCTTTCATCCTTTCCAGGTTTTTTTTTCGTCGCTTCTCCTAAAATTTCTTTCTTTAGGTCAGGTCTCTTTAAATCAAGGTTCTTTTTAAGTTCTTTTTTTGCATCACCAGTTATTTTATCCAATCCTCTCGTCAAGGCCTTTTCTGCTATAGGAGCACCCTCTTTTAGTGCTTTTTTGGCTCGACCGTCATTGTGCAACAAATCATTTTGGGTACCGGGAATATCTAATACCTCTGTTGTTTTACGTGTATCTAGGTCTCTCATGTTTTGTATAAATTCTGCTCTTGACTGAGCATCTTCTAAACCAAACATATCAAAACCAGCTAAAGGGTTCATCGATGCATAACTATACGTGTTTAGTCCAACATAAATTCCTATAGGATCACTGGTAATAAATCTTCCTAATGCAGGATCATAATATCGAAAGTGATTGTAATGTAAATTTGTCTCTGTATCGAAATATTGTCCGGGAAATCTCAGATTAATCGATAACCCTGCCAACTCTTCGGCCGGTGTATTCCCAAAGGCCTCACCTTCCCAACGCCAGCTGATAAATTGGTTTTGATCGGTTGCCAGCCTTGCAGTCATCAGATGATCGGTGTAAAGGTAAACGATTTGTTCAGTTCCTTGAGTGTTATCAATCTGTGCAAGTGGGATCATACCTTCCTGCCAGATGTAATCTTTGATTAAGGCTCCGGTTTCATCGGTCTCGGTAATGAGATAGCCCATCTGGTCATAATGATAAATTGTTATTGAATCAACAGTAATGCCATCGCTTTGATAAACTGTTTTTCGGGTTCTTTGTCCACTGTCGTTGTAAATATATTCGGCTTTTAAAATGCCTTCCTCCATTAGCTGAAACAAACGTCCTGCATCGTTATAAATCATACTTCGGCTTGGAATGACAGGTAAGATTTCTGGCCCGGTTTGAACTGCCCTAACATTGGTTAATTTATTGCTATTCCCATTAGAGTTTTGGAAAAAAGGAATGGTATAGGTTTCAGAAAAGTCCGTTCCCTGGGTTTTCGAGAGTCGATTATCGTTCAGATCGTAATCGTAGGTGATCGCTTCGTTCGTATCGATTGTATCACTGATGAGCCGATCCAGGGCATCGTAGCTATAGGCATTGTCCTCAAAATTTGTATCAATATTCAAAATGTTACCGTTTTTATCGTAACTGTAATCCCTTTGGTCAATCGTTGAATTCAAACTGTCGTTGAGTCGTTGACCGGTGAGTCTGCCTTGTAGGTCGTAATTTCGACTGTCGATCAAGCCATTGCCATAGGTACACTGAAGCATCTGATTATCCGCCCGATATTGGATATTGCTGATAACATTTTGTGGGCTTCCATTGACGGTGGTGTCAATCGCTTCGACACGTCTCACACCATCACGACTGGTATTGACAACACGACCTGAGGGGTAAGTCATTTGACTGATGTTGTCTCCATCGTCATAGACATAGTTCATGTTATAGATGATGCCTTCGATTTCAGTGAAGCTTGAATCAGTGAGATTACCATAGGCGTCGTAGCTGTAGCGGGTAGTGCCACTCTCATCGCTCCGGGCACAGAAGTGACCCAGACCAAAGGCGCAGCTGTCGTAGGTGTAGGTGACATCCTCATTCTTGCCAATGATCGTATTGGGCCAGGTTTTGCTTGAAAGACGTTCGAGTGCATCGTAGGTCATCGTTGCTACGATGCCCCTGCCCTCGGTGATGGTGGTCACGTTATCGGCCAGGTCATAGGTGTAAGTGTGCGTTCCTCTGTCTCTTGAACTTTCTGTTAGTCGACGTCCCAAGACATCGTAGGTGTAGTTCGTTATGACACTGTTGGGGGCAACTATTTTAGTCATGCGATCATTGGTGTCGTATTCATAGGTGGTCACACCATTTAAACGATGCGTGTTTTCGGTAGAGCGGTCTTCGCCATCAAAGATATTGGAGGTGGCATTGCCATTCGGATCGGTCAGACCTGTGATATTACTGTTGCCATCCAGTATCCGTTGCAGGATCGAATCTTCCGTTCCATTATGTGGCATACGGATTTCAATCCGTCGATTTCGATTATCAAATGCCCGCTGTACCATCATGGCAAGACTGGCATCACTGTTGCTGGTATCCGTTTGGATTAAATTATCGTAAGGATCATACGTAAACTCAATCTTCTGATTGAGATTATCCGTGATACGGGTTAAACGGCCTTTTTCATCGTAGAGCATATCAAGTACGATGCCATCTGGCATGATGGTCTGTGTCCGTTGCCCTGCTGTATCATAGCTGTATTGCGTCACTCGAACAGTACCCGGACTGCCTGCTGGCGGTGTTTCGGTTTTGGTTTCAGGTAAGCCTAGTGTATTGTAACTGTAAACAGTCTCTAAGCCATTAGAACTGACCATGCGAGTCACAAGCCCCTGGGAGTCGTATTCTAATGTCGTGGTATGACCTAAATGATTGATGATTTGTTCTGGATTTCCCAATGCATCCCGATTAATGGTTGTTGTATGGTTATTGGGGTTGGTATACGACGTGACTAAACTGAACGGGTCATATTGGTATTGATATTCTGCCCCATTAAACTCTTCACGAACCAGTGTTGGATTTCCTAGTGTATCAAAAGTTCTGGTAATCACAGATGTATTAGGTCGTATGGTTTGTATCGGCAAACTGTCTTCATCGCGTTGGTGTCGGGTCACTCGACCGATGGCATCCGTTTTTCTAATGGGTGCACTGCGTTTATCCGTCTCAGTAATATCTATATTGCCATTGTTGTCTGTGTATTGATTTTCGATATCTGCCAATAAAGTGGGAACAGGCGCCAAGTTATTTTCATCCATACCAACACCGCTGGATGGATCGACTAAGCTATCAACTGCACTGGGGCTGATCAATAGCTTTGAACTGTCAGGTAATAGAGCTTCCTTTATTCTTCCTGCAAAATCATAAGTATACTCTTTTCTGTTATTGCGTTGGTCTATATTGGCAATCATAAGATTGCTACCTGCTTCATATTCAAAGCGACGCTCATCGTTATTGGGTTCGATGATTGTGATCAAATTACCTTCGTTATCATGAACAAATTGCGTGATACGATTCAGTGGGTCAGAAATGCTCTTGATGTGTCCTGCGAAATAATTGAAGTTAAATTCTTTGCCAACCGGATCAATGATTTTCAGTAATTTTTCGTCATTATCGTATTGGTAAGATGTGGTATTTCCGTTCCTGTCCACCTTGGTAGTGAATAAACCATTAACGTCAAAGTTATATAGAGTACCGTTTTTCATTCGACGTGAATGACTGCCATCACCATTTCGAGTAAGTACAGAAAAGTCACCTGTAGGTGAGTCGTAATTCGAGGGATCAATTGGTGTAAAATATCGTGCTTTGCCGTTGCCTTCAGTAATTAATGCAATCCCTTCAGAGTTGACATATAACTGATGGAGCCCTCTTAAGGTCCAACCTGCGCCGAAAGGACTCATATTGTCATTTTGAATAATAATATTTCCGCCATATGAATTAGAGCGCCGTGAAATCGGAAACTGGCAATCTTCTGTTAACTCGTATGGATAGACGCCTGTATTGAAATTCGATGCGTCAAACTGGATAGCTGGCCTTCTTGGACCAAATATTGTTGTTGGTGTTGCCCCAAACAATTCAAATCCCTGATCTATACCACCTACTGCCAAGCGTGTAGACATATAAAGAGGAGCTGGTATAGGAGCAAATACTGACTTGGAAGTGATAATAGGTCTTGGTTTGGCATTCAAACTGTTATAACTGAGGTGTACAGAACGTTTAGTACCCAGTGAAAAATAGCTAGGAACTGAATGATCCTCGCCCATATTGCCGCTTTCCTTGTACAACCTACACGCACCATTTTCACACGGGTCTTCATCTTTTGGCTCACCATTATCTTCTTCTTGATCAGGCTCCGGAGGTTCCGGTGGTGGTGGCACAAAACCATGCCAGGAATTACAGTGCACTACGCCTCCTATGGAATCAACTGTTTTTCCATCGGCACTGACCACTCCTTCACCTACTTTTTCAAAGGCGCCTGTATCATGATCCAATCCAAACATATCGAGCATCGAACCTGGAGCAAATTCTTCTAAGTTCGGGAACGATATTGGTGCGGGTGTGTTATAACAGACTCCAAAGGGTTGAATTGCGATATACACAGATAGATCGATATCATCCGGTAATGGACGTGGCCCTTGTGTGGGGTCTTCAATTCTGGATATATGGATATCACCTGAGTAAGGTAGACCAGTTGCTTCTACAATCGCATTGCCAGGGGCAATGGTTAATGTCACAGGTTCTGACTGTGCACCTGAAATGGTGGTAAATGTACTACTGGTTATGATCGAGGTAGTATTGGGATCGACCGGGTCAGCGCTCGCCGCATCCAGTGGTAATAATACAATAGCTGGCTCTAGTTGGTTATCGGCACCCGCAATCAGCGGGATCATTTCAGGTACCGTGGCAAAGGTGCCTAATAATGGATCAACCGTGCTGCCATCGATCAATAGTCTTACTTGACCTGCATTGGGTAAGTTATCTAACAGATAATCACCGTTCGCATCCGTGAATGCTTCCACTCCATCGATTTCCAAACGGACATTGGCCAAAGGCGCACCACCAGTTGTTAATACTTTACCTAACAAGCGCGTAGTGCCACCAGGTATAGGAACAGTAATCGTGATGGTTTCACTGTCTTCAAAACGGCGATCACTCGCGATGAATGTAATAATATGATTGCCCACTTGAGCCAGGGAAGGAGTGAACGTGAATAGCCCGGTTTCTTTATTGAGTGTCATGTTCTCTGTTAATGGTAACGGTTCTGCTAAATAGACAAGCAAGTCACCATCGGGATCGGAGGCATTCAGTTGTAACGTCAGCGTCGAACCAAGCAGAGCGGTTTGATCACCAATTGGATCTAATGCTGGAGGTTGTGCCGTCGCACTTGCTGAAACAGTAAGGGTAAATGATTGAGTGGACACGCCACCTTGACCATCATCAATACTGATGTTGACTGGGAAACTGCCTAAATTCACAGGGAGCCAATTGATCAATCCTGTGCCTTGATCAATGGTCATGCCGACAGGGGCATTTGTGAGAGAATAGCTTAAAGGGTCGTTGTCTAAATCCGATGCAAGGATCTGATACACGTAACTGGAATCGACGGCAATATCCGTTGGCGGCACAGATAAAATCATGGGCGGTCGGTTCGATTGAGCAACGCTTATGACAAATGATTGGGTATCCGTGCCTCCCAAACTATCATCGACAATCACAGACACATTAAAATCACCGGCCAGGTCTGGCACCCAGTTAATCAAACCAGTATTACTGTCAATGCTCATTCCTTGCGGGAATAAAGATAAACTGTAAATTAATGTATCTCCATCAGGATCAGTGGCATCAACATCGTAACTATAGGCCAGTCCAGTCACTGCGGTTGTCACTGGTGAAGATGTGATCGTTGGAGCCTGGTTTGGATTTTCTTCAGAGATTTTTAATACGAAGGCATCTTTATTTCCGCCACCAAATAAAGGTTGCAATGCATTTTGTGTCGGGAAATTATTGCTCGATTTTGTAACGCCTGTTACATAAACACTACCTTGGCTATTCACAGCAATGCCATAGCCTTTATCCAGCTTGGAGCCACCAAAATATGTTCCATATATTCTATTGCCATTTGGATCAAACTTGCCAATCATGATGTCGCGTTTAGTGCCATTCAATTGATTCTGAATGGCATCAATTGTTGATATATTGACTGTGGATTTAGTATTTCCAACAATATAAATATTATCCTGATCATCTATCGCTACACTTCTTATATTATCGACACCTTCTCCACCATAATAGGTGGAAAATAACATTGAGTTTCCATCGTCAGATAATTTGGTGATAAATCCATCTTTACTATCACCACCAAAGCTATTTTGCATGGCGTTATGTAACGGAAAATCTAAATCAGAATTTGTAGAACCAACAATGATGATATTATTTTGACTATCCAAAATAATACTACGAGCTTTATCTTTTTTTGCCCCCCCTAGAAAAGTCGAAAAAATATAATTGAGGCCATCATTGGACAATTTAGTGACAAAACTATCTTTTTTTCCACCAAATGATGCCTGGATCGCATTTAATAATGGAAAAGTATTACTTGATTTTGTCGCTCCTGTAATAACGGCTTGATTATTACTGTCAACGATAATTGCTTTTGCAGTGTCGGAATTGGCACCACCAATGTAGGTGGAATAAATAAGATTGCTTCCATTGCTGTTAATTTTGCTAATAAATGCATCACCATTTCCAGCATAGGTATCCTGTATAGCATTGACTGTTGGGAAGTCATTAGATTTTGTACGACCAGCAACATATATGTCGTTTAGACTATCAAGTGTAATTCCAAAAACTTTATCTTTTTTACTACCGCCAAGATAACTGGAAAAAACAAGATTAGAACCATCCTGGGATAATTTTGAAACAAAGCCATCAAGATTTCCTCCGCCGTAATTAGGCTGTACTGCATTAACAATAGGAAAATCTTGAGCAGAATTAGTCGTTCCTGATATATATAAATAACCTTGTGCATCTACGACTATATCCATACCGACATCAACATCTAAGTCATCGTCATAATCATCGATGCTTTCATCACCACTGCCACCAAGGTAGGTGGAATAGAGTATCGTGTCACCACTTGAATTAAGTTTTGTAACAAAAGCGTCTTGAGTACCAATTAAACTGGCTTGGTAAGGATTGTTTGTTGGATAAGAAATAGAATAGGTTGTGCCTGCAATATAGCTATTACCAGAATCATCCACTGCTATTGATAAACCACGATCATTCAAATCAGCGCCGAGATAAGTCGAGTAATCTAATACAGGATCAATTATTAGTGGAAATGATGGATCATAAGTTCCAATCTCAAAACCAACGGTCGCTCTTGCGCATCCTCGGCAACTGCTCCTGCGTTGCT
Source organism: Gammaproteobacteria bacterium (assembly GCA_965250225.1). Lineage (GTDB taxonomy): Bacteria > Pseudomonadota > Gammaproteobacteria > Eutrophobiales > Eutrophobiaceae > CBDEUK01. The sequence goes on along the minus strand of CBDFNQ010000033.1, from coordinate 117,975 downwards.
CTACCTGCGCACATCCCTGTGCTTGTGCGATTGCGACACTTGTGCATCCATGCACATCGTAATTATCAACAATTAAATATTCACCTTGGATACTGATCTTATCGCCGTTTATTTCTTGATAAACAATGGGTCGTTTATGAATCAATTGGTCTTCACCTGTGTCTAATACAAGGTTTCCATCATCATCAATTTCCAATGATGATAATCCATCGAATGCTAACTTGATAATGTCAGTGTTGGTGCCTGGCGAAACAACAAAATCGTATTCCAATTGTTGTTGATCACCGTGGTAACGTAGATCAATACCTGGATAGACATTATTCGCAACAACTTCTTGATAGGTAGAGATATCAGTATTCCATGTTTCTTTATCCCTGCCTGTGATGTAGTGAACTTTACCGGGTAATTGTTGATTGCCTTGATACTGAAATTTCTCATGACTACCTTCCAGGCGCATCCGAATGACATGATTATCAGCATCAGATGATACATTTTGGTTATTTAGAGATAAGACCGTCTCATTATTTGTGAGAAATAATGTGTAATTCAAACCACGTGACAGAAACTGGACATCCTTATGCACCTGGCCCTGGTTTAATTCAAACTGCAAAGGAAGCTGATCATAATACTGTGTTACTGATATCTGTTTTTTATCCAGAGTATTTTTTGTTGAAAGATTCGATAATGGATTGATCGAATTTAAAATAGATGGCTGACTAATGAATGCCATGCAGACTATAGATATAACACAGACAAGAATTGTTTTAGTCGTCATTTTATTAGAAATATTTGTTATCGTTTTATGGTGATTTCCCATTTTTCTCTTCCTTTTGTATTCAATTCTTTGATATCAATTAAGATGGTGGGACAACCCCGAGTAATAGTTTAATTTTGGATATTTCATCAACGACAGGTTGATAACATATATCTTGTGTTCCAGGCGTACATTGCTCGCTTTGATTAAAAATATCACATTGTCCACCTATGGTTTCATCGATTTGTGTTTCAACAGGCGATAAGCTTGTCAAAAATGAATTCGTTGTGCCTGGTAGTCCTTGTGCGATCGGAACCAGATTGCTTGACACACCAAAATCGGTATCAAGCTCATTAAATAAAACAGTGCTGATAAAATTCAATTTATTGATGACTTCACCGATGAGTGTTGTTCCAGGTTCATCTTCATCACCATCGGGTGGTGGACTAAATTCACAAACGCCATCGTCAGTTACACTGACGAATCTTGAAATAATTCCATAAGCTGGAGATGTAGCATCTAAAAATGTTGTTCCGGTTGAAAGTGCCGTTAGTTGTATTGTTTGAGTAGCGGAAGTGCTCCCTGCAGGGATCATTAACGATGTTTGAGAAATAGAGGCAACACTCGGATCCTGTACAGAAAAATTAAAGGTATGGTCAATGACATCGGCACTGCCAAAAGAAAACACAACATCAACCACTGTTCCTACCGGGTCTGGTATATCAAGATTTGGAACATTAAAATTTAAAGAAGGTAATCTTGGTGCGAGAGTCAGTGTGTAACTTGTGTTACCAAAGGGATTTGTAAATATAAAATCGTAATCTCCAGTTGCAGCATCCGGTTCCACAAATATTTGAACAAAATCGCCGTTTCGACCGATATTGTTACCATTAAAAGGAATCCTGATATCAAAATTAGTGGGATCTTTATCGATGGCGACTGTCGTTAGATAGAAATTAGATCCTGTTAAGCTTATGGTAAAAAATTGAATGGAATTTGGTAATCGAATGAAGTCTGGTTCAAACGTAGAAATGACCGGAGGGCCCGATATTTGATTTGATATAATCTCAATGATATTGCCAGCGCCATCATAACGATAATCAACATCTCGTATAGTCTCAGCCGATGAAATGCATGAATAAAATGCGAATAACAGTATTGTTAATCTTAATGTGATCTTTATAGGCATCAGCTATCGATCTCCCTGTAGTCAATAATTATTCTTAAACTTAACGTTAAGTCATTTATTTTAGATACGAGATGTATTACTACTTAAAGCTATAGGAAGGTTTCGAGGGGTTAAGAATTATTTAAAAATTCTTTTTCCATTTTTTCCTTTTCCCTATTATTCCAATGAATCAAATAAATTTATGATTCATTTGAATTCTATTATTATTCTTACTTTATGGTGATTTATAACATACTCTATTAAGGATAAAAATCACCCATATGGGTTAATTTAGAAAATTATTTTTATATTTGCATGGTCATAACCTTTAACATGGGCTTTAATTTATTTTCATAACAAGCTGAAATCTATTAATTAATTATGACCACCAATAATATTTACTTTAAATGGAGCCTAAAATAAATAATTCTACTGACATAGAAAATAATCTTGAAGATGGAGATGTATTTCAGTATTTAATCCGTTTCGGCAAGCTGAAAGAAGCTGAATTAGAACAAATCCGAAAGTTGTCGACTCAATCTTCTACCGCAAATTTTCTGGTACGCTCTGGCATAGTCTCCGATATCGATATGGTCTCGGCTCAAGCTCATATCCACAACAAAGATTTATTAAATGATACAGACTTCCCAAATATCCCCATACTTGAATCAGAACTGTCACTGAAATTTTTAAAAGATGCCCTCATTGTTCCTGTTGATGAGGAAGAAGGATCAATAACGGTAGCAATGGCTGATCTCGATGATGCCTTTTCTATTCAGGCAATTGAAATGGCTTGTTCAAAGAAAGTCAAAATAGCTTTAGCCACAGCCAGTCAAATTGAACGTGTGCTGGAAAAACTCTATGGCGATGGGCAATCTGCCCTGGCAGATATTGCAGATGAAATAAATGCTAATGAAAATAATGATTCATTAGAACATTTGATCGATTTAGCGGGTGAAGCACCTATCGTTAGATTGGTTAATATGCTCATTAACCGTGCTGTTGAAACCCGTGCATCGGATATTCATATCGAGCCGTTTGATAACCGTTTGAAAGTGCGTTATCGGATCGATGGCGTTTTACAAGAAGTCGAAGCGCCCCCTGCCCGCTCAACTGCGGCCATTATTTCTCGCATTAAAATCATGGCAAAATTAAATATTGCAGAACGCCGCTTGCCGCAGGACGGTCGTATTCAATTGCGGACGAAGGGTAAGGATATTGATTTTCGTATCTCCACAGTACCAACCCTGCATGGGGAAAGCCTTGTACTTCGTATATTGGATAAGCAAGAGATGGATTTGGATCTCAACAAACTGGGATTTAATCAATCACAATCCAAACAATTAAATGAAATCCTAGCGCTACCCCATGGCATTATTTTAGTCACAGGTCCAACAGGCAGTGGTAAAACCACGACGCTTTATGGCGCATTACAAAGACTCAATACGCCGGAGAAAAAGATTCTGACCGTGGAGGATCCAGTGGAATATCAATTGGAAGGTATCAATCAAATTCAGGTGAAGCCCAAAATAGGTTTGCATTTCGCCGATGCTTTGCGCTCTATTGTTCGGCAAGACCCGGATATTATTATGATAGGGGAAATGCGCGATCTGGAAACGGCCAGGATTGCTGTTCAGTCCGCTCTAACCGGCCATCTGGTGTTCACAACATTACACACAAACGACGCCGGTAGTTCCATCACACGTCTTCTTGATATGGGGGTGGAAGATTATTTATTAACATCCACTTTGAATGGCATCCTAGCACAACGCTTGATACGAAAATTGTGTTCTCATTGTTGTTTACCCTATCAACCTGAGGATGAACTGGTTCAGGAGCTGAAATTGGATTCCTATTCCGATACAAAAAATATTACTTTATATAAAGCCCAAGGTTGTGATCAGTGTACTCAAACGGGTTATCATGGACGCACCGTTGTGACCGAATTGTTAGTTCCAACAGAGGCCATCCGTCGTTTGATATTAGCCCGCGCTGACGGGACTAAAATTCAGGATGAGGCGATTGCCAATGGTATGGACTCCATGATGATTGATGGACTGAAAAAAGCCTTAGCTGGGATCACCACCATTGAAGAAGTGGTCCGAGTCACACAATCTTAGAATGTTTATGATTGGATCAATATACATATTATGATCGATAAAAATTATTGTTAAAATGCCCACCTATTTTTATAAAGCGGTTGCAACCGGTGGCGATATTATGGAAGGCGAAATTGAAGCGCCCAGCCAAAATCTTGCCATTGAACGCTTACAGCTATCCGGTTACCTGCCCATCAGTGCAGAAGAAATAAATAATAAACAACCGCGTAAATTTGATTTCTTTCATCACTGGTTAAATAAAGACAGGATCAAACATTCACAACTGATCCACCTAACACGTGAATTAGCGACATTGATGAACGCAGGCCTTCCGCTTGATCAATCTTTGCAATCTCTGGAAACTCTGAATAACCAACCCGCTATGAAAAAACTGATACAGGATGTACAGACACGCGTTCAAGGAGGCGCTATGTTATCAGATGCACTTGAAGCACAAGGCCGTGTTTTTAGCCCTCTGTATATCAGTATGATCCGAGCAGGAGAAGCGGGTGGCGCTTTGGATACTATTTTTTTGCGTCTGACCGATTTTATGGAACGCAGTCAGGAATTGCGAGCAACCACCATCTCCGCATTAATTTACCCCTGCATTTTATTGGTTGTGGCCTCTTTATCTGTCTTTGCTTTATTGCTGTTTGTTGTTCCCCAATTTATACCCCTGTTTGAAGATGCCGGTAAGGCACTCCCCCTTTCAACTCAAATAGTGTTTGGTACTGCTGAATTGTTAAGGCAGTTTTGGTGGATCCCATTAACCCTGTTTATCGTGGCGGCTTTATACTTTGATCAACAACTCAAATTATCAGAGAAACGACTCGCCTGGGATAAATGGTGTCTTAGGATCCCGTTACTAGGTGATTTGTTGAGCAAACTGGATATCACCCGTTTTGCTCGAACACTGGGAACCTTACTGACGAACGGCGTTCCATTATTACAATCGATCAAAATCGTTCAGGATGTTTTAACCAATAAAGCATTGGCCTTGAGTGCGGAGCACGCCTACGAAGGCCTTGAACGTGGTGAAAAACTCGCAACCATGCTGAAGGAAGATGGAGAATTTCCTGAATTATCCATACAGCTGATCCAGGTTGGAGAAGATTCTGGACAGCTCGAAGCCATGTTGTTAAAAATAGCCGACATCTATCAGGATGAAACTCGTCGAACCATCCAGCGCATGTTAGCGTTGATGGAGCCCATACTCATCCTTGGGCTAGGAGCGGTTATCGCGTTCATTATTATTTCTATTTTGATGGCGATGTTGGGCTTGAATGAATTAGTCATATAAATAAGAGAGAAAAACTACTATGCAAGCTAACATTATTAATCGAAACAGGCTCAGGAATGATCGGATTAAGAATAGCCAGGGATTTACCCTGGTTGAGATCCTGGTGGTTCTCGCCATTATCGGACTCATCGCGGGTTTGGTTGGCCCACAGATCATTAAACATCTGGGCTCTGCTAAATCGGATACAGCGAAACTCCAAATTGAAGATTTGAGTGCTGCGCTTGATTTGTTCTATCTCGAAAATGGACGCTATCCAAGTTCAGATGAAGGTGTTAATGCGCTCATTGAAAAACCTGCAGATCTCAGTACCTGGAATGGGCCCTATCTAAAAAAAGCAAAGACACCCAAAGACCCTTGGGGTAATGAATACCGTTATCAAATTCCAGGGGAACATGGAGAATTCGATTTATACAGCTATGGTAAAGATAACTCGCCGGGCGGCGAGAAAGACAATAAAGATATATTCAGCTGGGAATAGTCACAGTACTGGTTAAAACGCGAACGATATGAAAGACAGACGGACAAATCATAATGGCTTTACGTTATTGGAGCTATTGATCGTTTTGGCTATATCGGTGACTGTTATTGCTTTAGTACCACCCAGGGTTTCAAGTGTGATTGACAGTAGCAAGATAAAATCTGCAACGAGAGAATTCGTTGCGGTTTTGAAGACAACAAGAGCTTTGGCAATCAGCCAACAGAAGGAAGCAATTCTTACGATTAATATTGAACAACATTCTTATCAATCGATTAAACATTCAGATTCCCTTTCCTTACCTAAAAAAACTCTCTTAAAGTTAACCACGGCTGAATCGGAACAAAACTCAGAGTCAGAAGGAAATATCCGTTTTTTCCCGGATGGTAGTTCAACGGGAGGACAAATATCTCTGGCTCATGCCGAGCTTGAATTCATCGTTGATGTGAATTGGCTAACGGGCAAAGTTATAATTTTGCCCTGAATATTATGAACATCAATAATGCACGGGGATTTTCATTACTGGAAGTCTTGCTGGCGTTTTCTATTCTCGCATTATCGCTTGGCGTTATCCTCGAAATTTTTGCTCGTGGTAATAAAACAGCGGCGATCGGTGAAACGTATTCCATAGCCGCTATTATTGCCGAATCAAAATTAGCGTCCGTTCAAAGCCTGGAGGTCATTCAGAGTCATGTATCAACCGGCACGGAACTTGAGCGTTATCATTGGGAACTCTCCTTACAACCTTATGAAGAAGAAAATGATAATGTCTACATAAACGAGAATATATTATACGAAACAAAGGTCGTGGTTCAGTGGGATATGGCCGGCAAAACTCATAAGATCGAACTCAACAGTTTGAGACTGTTGACTGAGCCGTTGTAAGCAATATGTTTTCTCCCCGTCAAAAAGATACTGGCTTCACTCTTATAGAGGTTCTTGTTGCCATATCACTGTTATCCCTTATTTTGGTGTTGCTGTTTAACACTCTATTTACCACAAGTCGCAGTTGGCATTTGGGTCAGACGAAAATTAATACCAATAATGACTTGCGCATTGCCAGTGGCTTTATTCGAAAATATATCAATCAAGCTGTTCCGATCCAATGGCAAGATAATGGGAAAAAACAATTATTGTTTTTTGGAAATGAACACGAAATAACATTCGTAACGAACTTACCTTCCCATAGAGGCGGTGGTGGTTTGTATTTGGTCAGTTTGAGATCGTCTGAAGGACAGAGCAAACATTTAATGATCCAATATCAATACGCTGATACAGGTCAAATCAATTCGATAATAAACTCAAAACAAAATGACGAAACAATACTGATTGAAAATATTGAACAACTGGAGTTTTCATATTTTGGCAAAAAAGAACAGAAAGACGATCCAGATTGGCACAGTGATTGGAATGATGCACTCTTAATGCCTGAATTAGTTCGTTGTCGTCTTTCTCAAAAAGACCCTGCCCGCATTTGGCCTGAAATGCTAATGGCCGTTCATGGACAAGTGCAAAATGGAATACCTGAATTTGTCATACGATCAAAGAAAGATAACCAGCCGATCCCATCCAATCCTGAAACAGCAGGGTCTCCATGAAACCACAACAAGGCGTCGCATTGATCATCGTACTTTGGATGCTGGTATTGTTCATGTTAATGGCGTTTAGTTACAGTAATATGATGCGAACGGAAACAAAACTGACCGCTTCGATTGTGCATCAAACAAAAGCCAAAGCTATTGCTGAGGCAGGAATTTGGACGGGTGTCAATGAATTACTCAGGCCACAAATAGAAAAAACCTGGTTGTTGGATGGCACCATACAAAACATACCCTTTCACAATTCCATCATCACGGTAGCCCTGGAGGATCAAGCTGGAAAAATTGATATCAATACAGCCAGTTCAGATTTGTTAGCGAGCTTACTCATAAAAACTGACATGCCCGAAGAAGATAGATCAAAGATTTTACATTCTATCCTGGATTGGCGCGATCGTGATGATCTAAATCGTCTTTACGGCGCAGAAGATCAAGACTATCAATCCGCAGGTTTACCCTACAGTGTAAAAAATGGCTCGTTTAATCATATCAATGAACTGCTGCGAGTCATGGGTATGACACCTGAAATTTATAAACAACTCAAACCCGCTATAACGATCCATTCTCATCAAACAGGCATCTACCTCAAAAACGCCCCTAAAGAGACTCTGCTTATGTTACCGGGCATAAATTCTGATAACATTGATGATCTACTGGATGCTCAAAAACGAGGGAACGTTAATGAATTGATCAGTTTATACGGTTTAAATAACAAGCATTTTATACAGGCAAGAGGACATATTTATAATATCTCAAGCACAGGAACCTACAACGGTCACATTGTGGATCTGGATGCTGTTATCTTGATCACTCGAAACAGGGAAAAACCGTATACTATCCTTTCATGGACATGGTCAGACAATTGAACATTAATATATGAAAAAAACGAATAACAATAAAATTATTCTCTTCATTAAATGGTGGATACAAGGCCTGAGTTACTTGTTGCCCAAAGGGATCCGTTCATTACTAGTGAACACATCGGAGCACATCAACATTAAATTGGACAACGATAGACATATAATTCGACACGTAAGGGCTAATGATAAACGTCATGTGGATGAACGCGAGTTTCAAAACAATGATGAGATCAAAAAAATCGCTATATTAACATGGCTGAAAGATCTGCAAAAAGACAGAACTGTTACATTATTATATAACCTAAAAGAAAATGAAGTCCTGAAAAAAACAATTACTTTGCCTCTGGCTGCAAAAAACACCGTTCGACAGGTTTTGGGATTTGAAATGGATCGCAGCACACCGTTCAAACAAGAGGATGTTTATTTCGACTATATTCTTCATGATGATGTTGATGAACGGAATGAGTTGCAAGTGGAGCTTTATGTAGCTAAACGTGATGTTATTGATTCTATCGTCAGAACGAGCAGTGATTGGCAAATCAGCCTGGACGCCATCACCATCGAAGGGAACGACATTGATAATGACATTAATTTATTACCCCTTGAAAAGCGTACGCAAGGGAACCCTACTCGCCATTACCTGACGACTATTCTTATACTGCTGTGCTGTATCCTGGGTTTTTCAATTTTCTACATGCCTATCTTGCAACAAGAAAAAGAAATTGGATCCATTGAGACAGCATTGACGAAATATCGTAAGGAAGTCTTGATAGTTCAAAATCTAAAAAATGAAAAAAATATTTTAATCGAAAATTCTCAATATCTAGTCAAAAAATATTCCTCGTCTCCCCCTGCCATTATCCAGTTAAATGAATTAGCGAAGATTTTACCGGACAACACCTGGGTGTCTCGACTCATCATCAAGGACAATGAAATGCAATTGCAAGGTGAATCTGATAATGCAACGGGACTCATTCGTCTTTTAGAATCTTCGCCAATCTTTAAAAGTGCTCGGTTTCGATCGCCCACCATAATCAATAAAAATACCCAAAAAGAACGATTTCAACTAATTGTATCCATTAATGATGGCAATACATCATGAGTATTAAATTGAAACCGTGGCAACATGCTCTTGCCTCATTATTGATCGCGTTGGGATTAGTCCTTCTTGTCTATTTTGCAATTGTGTTTCCTGTCCAATCTAAAAAACAACAGGTAACCGAGAATTTGGAAACGGTTGTATTTCAATTAAATAAATTCAAAGCTATAGCAGATAATAAAACACAGATACAAACAGATCTGAATAAAATTAGAGTGTCGACTGAAAACAATAATGATTTTATTGAAAGTCAAAGCAAAACATTATCCTCAGCTGATTTGCAAAAGAAAATAAAATTGATCATCCAACAAAGCAATGGCGCTCTGGTAAGCATTCAAAATGTGAACACTAGCAATGATGAAAATTTTGATTCTGTCGGCCTAAAAATCAATATGACAGGTTCTACTGATGCGATAAAAAATGTTTTATATCAAATGTCGATACAAAAACCGTTGCTGTTCATAAATAATATCATCATCCAAAACAGAAACAGAAATGCGAATAATCCTGCAAACTCAGGCAAAGGAACGATTGAGTTTCGTTTTGATATCAGTGCTTACCTCTTGAATAAGGAACTTTATTAAATGCCAAAAAGAGTGACACGCTCCTTAGTCAATAGCTTATTGCTACTAATAGCACTGTTGATGTGTCTTCAACTCTATTTTCAACTAAACGATAAACCAGATACGCAGCTCCCCTTATCTGGTAAATCGGTTGATAACGAAGTCGAATTACCACCTTTAACTATTGATTTAAGCCATATTGGTGATATCAATGATTATAAGGAAGTAACTCAGCGACCGCTTTTTCAAAAGGACAGGCGCCCTTTTGTCCTGGAAGTCACGAATAAGACCGCCAAAAATAATGCCCCTCCTATCAAAAAGAAAATACCTTCGAAAGCCGTAGAGCAAATTAAACTCAATGCCATCATCATTACGAATGAAAAACGAATAGCCATTCTTCTAAATGATAGAGACAAAACACTTCAAAGAACTCATGTTGGTGATGTTTTTACCGGATGGACACTCGAAGACGTGCAGTCTCACCAAGTTATCTTGGTAAAAGGGGACGAGACAAAAACAATTGAACTTGAAGTCACTCCCTCGAAAAAGAGTTCACCTCCTCCTAATGGCGGCTTGAAGAAAAAAATAAATGTACCTAACAGTGAAGGCAAAACATCATTACAGCCTGAAAACGAGCAGGTCATTCAAGAAAAAACAGAAAAACGAGATAACAAAACCAAGCAAAAATGACAGTTTTCTATCAAAACCTCGCAGAAATACGTTAGTATTAACGGTATAAAAATAGAGACATTATATTAGATAAGGATATGAAAAATGGAGATAAGGCTTTTACCCGTTTCGCTTAATCTGGCGATTTTGTTTTTCATTACAAGTTGTGAACATATTGACACCTATTTTACGACGAGTACTGAGAGCATAGAATCATCCGTTGTAGAGCAAGATACGCCGCCACAGAATGAATGGGCTGCCCCAACTCAAAGCACAGAGGTTACAGAATCAAAAGGTCTGGCAATGAATCAGGATGTTTCAGAACGACAGCCTAGACAGCAGATCATTGAGCTGGGTAATGGTCAATTCATAGCCGATCCTAATCAGCCAGTTCAATCCAGCACGCAAAATTCGGATGGCGATATTACACTTAATTTCCAGGAAACCGATATTCGAGAATTCATCAAAGTTATTTTAAGTGATGTTCTGAGCGAGAATTACCTAATTGATCCAAAAGTAAACGGCACCGTCACCATTGAGACCCCCAATCCGTTAAATAAACAGGATTTGTTTCCGCTTCTTGAAAACATACTTTCCATTAACAATGCCGCCATTACCAAAGTAGACGGTATTTATCGCATCTTGCCGAAACAAGATATCGTGAGTGGAAACCTTTCTCCATCAACTAAAAATAGTGCCGCAAAGGCCGGTTACGGTGTGCGTATCATCCCATTGCAATTTATTTCTGCTCAGGAAATGCAGATCATTCTGGAGCCTTTTGTAGCGGATAAGGCTAGCATTCGAGTTGACAAACAACGTAACTTATTAATGATCAGTGGAACGCCTCAAGAAATAAACAATATTCAAGAAACCATTGATGTCTTTGATGTCGATTGGTTACGCGGAATGTCAGTCGGCCTATACCCACTTGATTATGTTGATCCAAAGAGCTTAACGGCTGAACTCGACTCCGTTCTCAAAGGTGTACAAGGCAGTGATCAGGAACTACTCGGTGGCCTGATCCGGATTGTTCCAATCGAACGTTTGAACTCAATACTCTTGATCAGTCCAACAACCAGTGCTTTACGGGAAGCTGAACTTTGGTTGTACCGTTTGGATCGCCCAGGCGACCATGTCGGACAACGCCTCTATGTGTATAACGTTCAAAATGCCAAGGCGATTGAGCTCGCTGATATTTTGAATAATATCTTCAGCAGTGATCAAACAACGGCTATCCGTCGCGAAGCGGAACTGGCACCTGGATTAACACCCGTTGAAGTCACACAGCAAGCGGCACTTCAAACAACAGAAAATCCATCATTACCTATCACCCCCCCTTCCAAGTCGGATAGTGGTCTATCCATCACCACTAATAGCCAAATTGAAATCATTGCCGATGATGTCCGAAATGCACTGGTTATTCTTGCTTCTTCCCAGGATTACCAAATGATTGAGGCCGCCATTAGTAAACTTGATATCGTGCCTCTTCAAGTGCTTATCGAAGCCAGTATTATTGAAGTCACTTTAAATGACGATCTGCGTTATGGCGTGGAATGGTTTTTTAAAAATGGCATCGGCGAGAAGTCAGGTAATGGCGTATTGGATGTGGCTGATGCTGGTATTGGTGCTATCGCGCCCGGTTTTTCCTATACTATAATTGATTCTGCAGCAGGCGTGCGGTTTGCATTGAATGCGATTGAATCAAAAACCACGATTGACGTGGTCTCTTCGCCCTCACTCATGGTGCTTGATAACAAGGAGGCAAATATCAATGTCGGCGATCAAATCCCGATCCCCACTCGACAATCCGTTAGCAATATTGACCCCAACTCCCCCACTGTCAATGAGATTGAGTTTCGTGATACGGGTATATCATTAACCGTTAAACCCAGGGTGAATGAAAGCGGTCTGGTGACCATGGAAGTCTCGCAAGAAGTCAGTGATGCCCAAACCACAACCACTTCTGGTCTTGATGCGCCGACAATTCGACAAAGAGAAATTCAAAGTACAGTGGCTGTTTACTCAGGTGAAACAATCGTTCTGGGTGGATTGATACGAGACAGTCAGAATTTTGGGAATGACGGGATTCCATTTTTGCATACAATTCCTATTATTGGAAAACTATTCGGTCGAACCAGTCATGAAAATAGACGTACAGAACTATTAGTATTGATAACCCCCACAGTGGTTCGTGATCGCAAAGAAGCCAGGGATATTACCGATGAATTCAGACGGAAACTGAAAGGATTACGCCCTGTTAAAAATGAAGCCGGTTCTTAACTTAATTGAATGGGCCTAAAATATTAACGTGAAGCTAGTCACGCTGATGTTCAAATACACTTTCTCTACATCCAAGAACTAATAACTTAGCATTGCTTAGATAGTCAGTCTACAGACATGGCTCTTGTTTTTAGGTGGGAAAAAAATAATAAACTTGTCAGAAGCATTAAGGTAACGAGAAAGATAGCAATTGCTAATTCCGACGTTGAGATCGCTGATTCGCTAACATATCCCTGTTCTTGTATCTGCATTGACACTGCAAACATGCCAGTATAGTGCATTCCACAAACTGCAATACCCATAATAAATGCACTACCAAAGCGTTGCCAAAAACCACGGAGGTTAAATGCCAACCATAATGCTTCTGTGGCTGCAACCACGCCAATAATAACCGAAAGTATTACAATGTCATGATTGTATATTATTGTGGCAGGCATGCGCATGGCTGCCATCCCGGTATAGTACATAGCAGAGACACCAAGCCCGGCAATTGTACCTCCGATAAATAACCCTGCTGTACCAAGTATGCCACGACCAACAATAGCTAATCCGATAACAACAACAACAATGGCAATCACCATTGACAGTAAAGTCAATGCTAAATCATAGTCCACATTGAAGGGAGTATTGAAAGCTAACATCCCGATAAAGTACATAGACCAGATCGCACCACCACCAAGAGCTATGCCTGCCGATATCAACTAAAACACATATGAATCTGCGGACGGTATTCTAATAGATAGCTGTAAGGCAACAAAGGAACCAACTACAGACATCACATAAGATAAAATGTAGTTATTACTTAATCTCAGATACCCAGTGTTCTCTTCAACTCTGCCACCTTGCTTCGACTAACAGGCACAGCTGGATTTACTTTACTTTTTAAAACTAATGTACCGTGATCATCTACTCGCTCAAATGATTCAGCAAAATTAAAGTTAATTACATAGCTACGATGCACATGTAAAAATATGCTTGGATCCAGTAATTCCAATAATTTACTTAATGACAATGAACAGAAATATTCCTTATCTTCCGTGAATATTACTGTGTAATGCCCATTTGCTTTAATACTGGCAATTTTTTTATAATCTATAAACACTGTCTTCCTGTCTTTCAAAACCGGAAGCTTTTTAAATTTCAGTTCTTTTATATTATTGTCAGATATAAGTTTCTCAGCATTTTCATCTGAAGTTACAAGCTCGCCGCCTGCACCACTATCGGGAACCAATGTTAATAAAGTAAAACCTAATATTAAAAATGTTGCGATAGCAACGACAATCGCTAATGTGTAGGGATTTATAATTGGCGCAGAATATTCAAGCAGTGTTTCTACTCTCATAAAGGTGGCCGCAATCATGCCCGTATAATGCATTCCGGATATCGCTAAGCCCATAACAACAGACGCAATAAGCTTACGCCAATGTATTTGTAACTGTAATGCGAACCACAATGCGCCATAGGATGCAGTAATTGATATAAGTACCGATATTATTACCAGCCACAAGGTATAACTTATTGCGCAATTCCCTCTGACCGCTCCCATACCAATATAATGCATGCTTGAGACACCACAACCCATAATTAAAGCAGGGATAATTAAGTTTAAGGCACTTATCCGAATGCTAGTGAGTAAAAGCAATGCAACACCGGTCATTAATATTCCCACAAGCGCTGATATCAATGTCAGTAGAATATCGTATTCGATATTGACAGGAAGACGAAGAGCAAGCATGCCGACGAAATGCATAGACCAAATGCCACCACCAATAGCAAATGCCGCACCGACCAGAAGACCTTTATGTGTCGCCAAGCCTTGATTGATCACTTTAGCTGTCAATTCAAAACAAGTGTAAGCACCAAGCATCCCAAGGATAATTGATAGCATTACTAATATAGGGTCGTATGTAACCAACATTTTTATTTGATATTTATTTAATTAAATATTATTTCAATAGTATGTAAAATTTAGTTTTCTATTCCCTCTTTAAAATTAAAGATAATATCCATATTTTTCTTTTAGCATTTTCTTCACAAGTCCACTTTTCATGAACCTTAAAAATTCATAAGCAATTTTTGAATCTTTAGCTCGTAATAATAATACTGCTTGTTGACGAATTGGTTTATGTAACTCATCAGGGATAACCCAGTATTCATTAAAGCTATCGTCATAAAATATTTTGACTTGAGATAAAGACACAAAACCAATCTCTGCAGATTTGCTTACAACATATTGAAAGGTTTGATTAATATTTTCCCCATAGACTAATTTATTAACAACACCATCATATAAAGCAAGATTTTTCAGCGCATCGACTGCCGCTGCGCCGTAAGGAGCGAGTTTTGGATTGGCAATGGCAATCTTATTGAATTTCTCGAAATCATTAAAGTATTGTCCTGAATCGTTCGATGTATTTAAATCTAAACCCCACAACACTAAACGACCATAAGCATAGGTAAATCGCGAACCAGCGACGATTAGTTTTTTTCTCTCTAGTTGTATAGGCGTTGTTTCATCAGCAGCAAAAAAAATATCAAAAGGAGCTCCATTAATAATTTGTGCATAAAGCTTCCCACTTGACGCACTACTAATATTAATTTCATTGCCGGTTTGATCTGTAAAAATTGCGGCTATCTCAATAGCCGCTATTCGAAAATTACTGGCAACAGCCAAGCTTAATTTTTGTTCATCATTACCTGCGTATAAAAAACGTGGGGCAACTAATACACAGGCAAATAAGATTAAAAAATATTTTTTCATTATTATTTAATTTAATTCCAGTAATGAGTCATATTCTACAATATTTTCACTAATTGAATTAGTGTCATAGTCCGTATGATCACTATTTTCATCATAAAGCGTTTGTATATACTGAAAAGGCAGTTCTATATGTACAGTACAATCAGGAATTGGCACGGGCTTATACCATGGTAAATGCATAGCCAAAGAATATTGAGAATTCAGTGTCAATTCGATAATCCGTATGGCACCCATATCCTTTACTCTGGTAACTTCTGCTTTTAACCCTTGTTCACCCTGTTTACAAAAACGAATATGCTCTGGTCGTATCGCAATATGAGATAGTTGCTCACCTATTGGACTCTCACACCGGATAAGCCCCCAAGATCCACCTATATATTTTCCTTTTCTCCATTCTATTGGCAGTATATTTCTCCATGCCAGCGCTTTTGCAAGTTGTAACGTCTCTGGTCTGGAAAAAATGTTCTTCGGCTCATCAAATTTAACTACACTACCATTCGTCATGACAGCAATTTTATCAGCCAAATAACGTGCTTCATTGATATCGTGTGTAACAATGAGTGTTGGACATTTCACTTCGTTGAGCAATGAAATTAATTCCCGTTGTAGCGCTTTCCGTAAGGTAAAGTCCAGGGCGGAAAACGGTTCATCCATTAGTAAAACCCTGGGTTCCTGGGCCAACGCACGGGCAATTGCAACACGCTGTCGTTGGCCACCTGATAGTTTCCCTGGGTATGTATTAGCTACGTCATTCAGTTGAACTTTTTGCAACCAATATTTAATTTTGTTTTTATCTTTTTCGACTGGCATTGCATATGCAATATTTTCAGCCACCGTCATATGTTCAAATAAGGCATAATCCTGAAAAACATAACCAACGTTTCGTTGCTGAGGAGAAATGTTAATGTTATAGCGACTATCAAACAAAATATCGTCACCATAAATTATCCGACCTGTCTGTGGTTTTTCCAAACCGGCTATTGTACGAAGTAATGTTGACTTACCGCTACCAGAAGGACCAATTAATACTGTAGTGTCAATGCCAAGCAAGTCTAACTTTACATTTAAATTAAATGCATTTCGTTTGTAATTTATATCAATTGTAAAATTTAGCATTAATTTAACGTCATTTGCCAACGTCGATTGGAACTATAAACGACACTTAGAACAATAAAAGAAAATATCAACAATCCTGCAGATAATATATGAGCGGCTTGATAATTTAACGTTTCGACTTGCTCATAGATTGCAATTGAAATTACTTGTGTTTCAGCAGGGATGTTGCCGCCTACCATCAAAACGACACCAAACTCACCAATAGTATGTGCAAAACCCAAAACAATCGCAGAGATTAACCCAACACGAGCCTGAGGTAAGACAATTGTAAAAAAAGATTTTAATCGAGAAGAACCCATACACCAGGATGCTTCTAGTGATCGCAGATCAATTTGGGAAAATGTGGCCTGCAGTGGTTGCAACACAAATGGCATAGTATACAAAACAGATGCGATAATTAATCCTTTAAAACTAAACGCTAACGACTCATCAAACCATTGTGACCATACTTGTCCAATTGGTCCTTGCTGGCCGAGTAGTAATAATAGATAAAAACCCAACACAGTTGGCGGCAATACTAAGGGTAATGCAGTGATCGTTTGAATTAATACTTTAATTCGTGCATTTGTATGCGCTAACCACCAGGCCAAGGGAAGACAAATAAACAGCAAAATAAATACGGTAATAGAAGCCAACTTAAAACTTAATAATATTGGTCGAACGTCTATCGTTTCTATTAAATTAATCATGATTATCTTATACTAACTTTGACATTCTGATGGAATATCCGACCAATGATGTATATCAAATACGCGGCTAATAAATGATAGAAATAATAGCATGCCAAACAACATGCCAAACAACATCATGCCAACCATGACTACTGGACTATTAAAAACCTTGCTGGACACAGCAAGTAGCATTGCAAAATATTCGAATATAAACATACCTAAAAACATACCGGCATTACATGAAGTGTATAGCATCAAACGATTAAAATTTGTTTGTATGACTTCAGGCTTTTCAAACAACCACATTCCCAGATTACAACCAAGCACCATGCCCACATAGGTCCAGGGTGTTAGCATAAATCGTTTCCAAACCCAATCTATACTAAGTAAAGATAAAGAGGACGATAGATCCTGGCACATATCCAACAAGCCATACAAACCTAATGGTCCTGTTTCAAACAAACAGGCTAATAACATTCCAAAACCACCTACGGCCGTCATGGCAATAGCCATGCGTGCATTTAATGGAAGTCTACTTTGCAAGATATTATGGCATATGACTGAAACTGGTAAACCAAACACCAGGCCAAATACGATGGCGTTACCAATATCAATTTCAATTAAATACCCCAAGAGTAACATTTGACTAAAAGCAAAAACTGTAAACACGAGAGGTTTACATCTGTATTGCTGCTTCATAACTATATATGACACGATTTATGCACCGACTGCTTTATCTAATTCGATTCTTATTTTGTCACGCATGCGCATGCCTGTTCCGCTTCGTCTGATCATGACAATTTCACTCATCACACATAATGCAATCTCTTCAGGAGTTTGAGGAGCCAGATCCAGACCAGAAGGTGCCATAACACGATCCAGATTTACATCATCAAAACCTTCTTCTTTCAAGTAATCCATAACTAAACGCGAGCGTTTACGACTAGCAACCAATGCAATGTAATTCGCTTCAGATGCAAGTGCTTGCTTCATCGATTTATGATCACCTTTATGTTGGGTGGCTATGACAACATAATCATCATCTAACGGTTGTAATTTTTCATAATGCATATCATCCGTTATAAGCTGACTGGCATCCGGATATTTATCCCTATCAACGATGGGATCATTAACGATTACGTTTAATCCCATCAAATCTCCCATAGAACAGATACATTCAGCAACCCTACCATGACCCATGATCCATAAAGTTGGTTTAGGTATAACCGGTTCAACATACACACGCATACTTCCTCCGCAGGGCATGCCTGCGCCTAAGACTTCATCATTCATATCAATATCCAGAATTGTCGTTTCACCGGAATCAATACAATTTAATGCTGTGGTACAGGTCATTGATTCGGCACAACCACCACCCACCCAACCTGCTACTATTTTTCCACTTTTATCAATGACTGCTTTTGAACTGGTTTTTGCCGATACAGAGCCAACTATTTCCACTACTGTGGCAATTGCGTACGGCTCACCTGTCTTTCTTAGCTCATTGATATAATCAAGTACTTCTTTTGCCATGATTTAAACCTCTTTATATTTTTCTATTTATTTTTGCAGTAATTTTTCATAGTCATCGGGTGAATCAATATCAGTAATGACATGGTCATTTTCCATTTCTACTGTATAGACTAACCCAGGATTTTTTTCGATGAGTTTTCTACACCCAAGGTTTTTTCCCCCGCCTAATATTTTGTTCCGATGTTCATACGATAGAATAATCGGATTACCGCGCTGCCCTTTATAGGTAGGTACTAAAATTGATCCATTTGGTCGTTGATTAAAGGCGCTTATTAAACAATCAATATCGTTACTTTCAAGTAGCGGTTGATCACCCAAACAAATCATGATGCCGTCACAGACATTGTTGATCTTACTTAATCCTTTATGCACAGAACTCATTTGACCTTGTTCATAATCATCGTTATGGACTTTTACTACAGGCAATCCTATTAGTGAGTTTCGAACAACGTCAGGTTGATACCCGGTAACAACAATAATTTTATTTATATTTGAATCCAACAATGTACCCACGATTTGTCTGATAAGATTTCGGCCATTTATTTTTAATTCCATTTTATTTCTTTTGCCCATACGCATGGACTCACCTGCAGCAAGAACAATAGCCGTAATACTTAGCTTTAATGCTACATTTACCAGCTCTATTTCTGCGTTATTCATGATCTGATTAACTGTCATCTTAAGTGCAACAACTACTGGACTCCTTAGCAGCCCTCTTATCAATATTAATATCTGATTCAGTTATTACCGTTGATTTCTCTATATCATTTTTTGCATAAGCTCCTGAGCGACGATACTTAACCAAACCAGCTAATACAGACAATGCAATTTCTTCTGGCGTCGATGCCCCAATCTCTATACCAGCAGGGGAAATTATTTTTTCAACATTGAGCTTAGGAATACCGCGCTGTAACAATTTATTTTTTAATTTTTCTGCTTTTCTCACACTTGCAACAAAGGCAATGTAAGTTGATTCAATTTCCATAGCTGCGAACAAACAGGCTTCGTCTCGTTGTCCCTGTGACGCTACGATAACTAACGGGGGGCTAGTGAATTCAACTTCAGATATTTTTTGATCAGAAATAATTCGATCAGCATCCTGGAATTTATCTTCACCGATATTACGTGCCGCTATAATCACTCTAAAACCGACATTCCTGGCTAAAGTACATAAACTCATTGCGACAGGTGAAGCGCCAATAATTAGTAATGCTATTTGGGATAATACTGGTTCAATAAAGATGTCTAATGTACCGCCACTGTAACAACTTGATCCAAAATCAACGATCCCTTCAAGATTGGCTTCCCCTCCCTTGGGACTAACTCGAATTAAACGTGGTTGTCCATCTTGTAGTGATTCACGTGCAGATTTCAAAACAGCGGGTTGTACACAACCACCACCAATCCATCCTTGTATATCGCCTTCAGGTTCGATAATTGCTTTTGAACCGGGCTTGGCTGATGTCGGTGATTGCGCCCTGACAACCGTTGCCATAGCAAATGGTTGCTCTTTTGCTACCAGCTCAGTTGATCTCTTTAAGATTTCTTCATTATTCAAAATATAAATCCACCATTTTCTGTTATAACGCGACGAGATGGGACTCCAGTTCCATCAGGCTTTCTAAATTGTGTGCTGACGCAAACAGATCAAGGTGAGGTAATGCAGCTTGCATACATTTTGCAATTGGTTCATATCCATCTCTACCTAATAGAGGATTTAACCAAACCAATTTACGAGCACGGTTTTTTATAAAAGACAATTGCTTGGTTAATGATTCTGGAGTCCCAGTATCGAGTCCATCACTGAAAATAATGACAACAGAGTGAGAGGTAATAATGTGTCGCCCATAATCCTCGTTGAATTTCTCCAGGCATTGACCAATCCGGGTGCCACCGGACCAACCCGCAGACATCATTTCCAACTTCTTTTTGACAATATTAATGTCATTCTCGATTAACGCATCTGTCACATGAACCAGGCGTGTATGGTAAACAAAGGCATCAGCATTCTTAAAAGCACCAACAATTCCTCGTGCAAAACGCAAAAATAAGTAACTATAGAGACTCATAGAACGGCTTACATCAAGCAACAAGATAAGACGTGGCAGTTGCTTTTTCTTCTTCCGATAAATTAATTCTAAGGGCGTACCACCATGACACAAACTATTACGGATGGTACGTCTTAAATTAATGCGTCGTCCCTGACGCTGGTCACGTTGGCGACGAATTAGGCGACGGCGCATCCTTCGAGCCAAACGTTCGACCATCTGTTCCATCAAATTCATCTGTTGAAGGTCATCTAAAAACCGAAAATCAGTTTGCGTCTGTGTTTCACTACTACTGGCCCCAGTCAATGCCCCCCCTTCCCCAGCTACATCATTTAATTTATTTGGATTGTCTGATTCATTGTTTACTTCTTGTTTGCCATCTGCATTTACAGCCGACGAGGATTGAATTTGACTTTTAAAATTAGTGACTAACCAATAATCCTCAAACAACTCATCAAAGCGTTCCCAATCATGATTGTTATTACAAAGCAGGCTACGCAATCCCCATTTCAATCTTCTTTGATTGATTACATTGCAGTACCTGGCAATGACCAGTGCGTCGCATTCTTCCTTTATCCCAACCTTAAATCCATTGTCCCGGACAAACCGCACAAACCCGATTATATGTTCAACCAGCGGATTGCTCTGGTTTTCACAACTATGTTTTTTAGTTTTGATCGAATGCATAATTATTACCCTGCATTGGCGACCAATCGTTCGAATACATCTTCCGTGATTTGGTTACGATCCTCTTTTGTCTTAAGTAAACAGACCAATGTGGTCATAATTAGCTCGGGATCGTCATCGAGCTTTTTAATATCCAGTTTCATCAATGCTGCTGCCCAATCTAGGGTTTCACCCACACCTGGTTTTTTACGTAAATCGTGCTTTCTCAATTCCTGGATGTAAGCAACCACTTGAGATGCCAGGTTCTTGCTAATATCGGGAACACGTCGATTAACAATCCGCAACTCTTTTTCAAAACTTGGATAATTAACATAGTGATACAAGCAACGCCGACGTAATGCATCACTTAATTCACGCGTGCCATTAGATGTCAGAACCACATGCGGAATAGTTGTTGCAGGGATAGTCCCCAGTTCAGGAATACTGATCTGAAAATCAGACAAGACCTCTAAAAGAAACGCCTCAAATTCTTCATCAGCCCGATCAATTTCATCGATTAATAAAACTGGAGAAACAGACTGCGTGATTGCCTGTAATAATGGACGCTTTAAAAGGAACTCTTCGCTAAATATATGTTCCTTTTTATCTTCCGCAGATATATTTTCAGTTTCTTGCAGCTTGATTGTTAAAAGTTGATGTTGATAATTCCATTCATACACCGCTGAATTAACGTCCAATCCTTCATAACATTGCAAACGAATTAATGGACAATCAAAAATTGTAGCCAGGGCCTTTGCAACCTCTGTCTTACCAACACCCGCATCACCTTCTAACAAAAGTGGACGTTTTAGCTCAGTGGTCAACAATAATGTTGATACTAGATCTTTCTCAGCTATGTAGTCAGCTTCTTTTAGCCGCAGCTGAAATTGTGTCATGTCTAACATACGTTATCTGCTCCGTCGCCAGCATTTACGATGTCATCAATAATTTGATGAATGCTATTTAATAACCATGCTCAGCATATCCTTGTCTATTCATGATGTTTTAATAAATGTAATTATGTTTGTTTTGATTTGCCACTAAATAAACCCTTGAAAAAATCCATCACTAATTGCCACGCAAATGCAAGACCGTTAAATTCTTTAGGGACTTCTGCTACCTTTGCCGCAGCTACTTCCGCCTCAGCACCCTCTCCTAACGAAATGACCTTATTGGTAAAATTATCAGCAAACTGTTGGATAATACGATCTGACACTGAATCCATCATGCGACCACCAAAACTTGCAAATTTACCATTGACGATAATTTTCGAGTGACCGACCAATTCACATTGACCCCCAGCTTTTTCACGAATAGAGGCAACAAGATCCAACGTTGCACTAGATGTACCTTTAACATCAGAACCCTGTCCCCATAAATTAAGTTCTCGTTTGCTAGCATCAACACTTTTAAGTTCAAGATCTCCTTTGAAAGCAACGATTGCAGGTCCAATCTTGACTTTAACCTGACCTTTAAAATGAGTGTCATCCATTTGATCAGTTATTTCTGCGCCAGGCATACAAGTCGCCACGCCCTCAATATCTTGTAAAACAGCCCAACCATTACTTGCAGGCGCATTAATAGGATATGTTTTTTCTACAGTGACCTTCATTAACTACTTCTCCTGTTGTGTATATTCCAAACCTGATAACCATAAAAAGCTTGAGACAAACCGGTAATCAGTAAAGAACATTACGAGCTACCTCAATCAGAATCATTAAAGTATGGAGGTCTATCAAACCTGTTTATTAATCTCTCTTATCCAGACCCAGTTCATGAATCTTTTTCCAGACTTTAGCTGCGGTATGCGGCATATCCATATGTGTCACTTCCAGATGTGCAAATGCATCAATCACAGCATTGGAAAAACAGGGAATGCCACCAACATGCGGTGATTCTGCTACACCCTTGGCTCCTATCGGATGATGTGGAGAGGGAGTCACCGTGAAATCAGTCTCATAGCTAGGCGTCTCTACAGCTGTCGGCAGGAAGTAATCCATCAAACTATTGCCGATAAGATTTCCCTCTTCATCAAAATCAATAAGCTGACCCATGGCTACGGCAAAGGCTTCAGTCAAACCACCGTGGATCTGACCATCGATGATCATGGGATTAATGCGTGTTCCGCAATCATCCAGAGCATAAAAGCGTCTTACCTTAACCTCGCCAGTATACTTATCGATATCGACGACGCAGAGATAGGTACCGAACGGGAAGGTAAAGTTTGGTGGATCATAATAATCAACCGCCTCTAATCCATTTTCCATACCATCTGGCACGTTGCTATAGGCCGCCATGGCAATTTCTTTCATGGTCTTGGCTTGATCAGGTACACCCTTGACCTTGAATTGATCCACATCCCACTCGAGATCGTCTTCACTGACTTCAAGTAAATGAGCTGCAATCTTGCGTGCCTTGTCTTTAATTTTTCGACAAGCGTTAGCAACCGCAGCACCACCAACTGGTGTCGAACGAGATCCCCAAGTACCTGCACCGTAGGGAGCCGTATCTGTATCGCCCTCTTCTACCTGGATCTCTTCAGATGGCAGACCAAGCTCTGTGGCAATGATCTGGGCATAGGTGGTCTCGTGGCCTTGACCCTGTGTTTGTGTACCCATACGCGCAATGGCACTGCCGGTAGGATTCACTCGAATATCGCAACTATCAAATAGCCCAATCCCGAGAATATCGCAGGCCTTGGTCGGTCCGGCACCAACGATTTCGGTAAACGTGCTGATACCGATCCCCATTAATTCACCTTTAGCGCGTTTATGTGCCTGCTCAGTACGTAATTTCTTATAATCAACCGCTTCTAAAACTTTATCGAGTGCTGTTTCATAATCACCACTATCGATCTGCCAACCAAGTGAAGTGTTATACGGAAATTGTTCCGGTTGAACAAAGTTACGTCTGCGAATTTCAGCCTTATCGATATCCAGTTTTTGCGCAAGGACATCAATCATGCGTTCAATTAAATAGACCGCCTCGGTAACTCGCAATGAGCAACGATAAGCCACGCCACCGGGTGCCTTATTGGTATATACCGCATCAACGCGTACGTGTGCTGCCGGAATATCATAAGAACCGGTACAGATGCTAACCAGGCCTGCTGGCCATTTGGTCGCTGAAACGTGTGAGTTAAATGCACCATGATCGGCTAGATAATTAAAGCGTAGCGCCTTAATACGACCGTCCTTATCTGCCGCCAGTTCACCAATGCCATGATAGTCACGAGCGAATCCAGTGGTCGATAGATTCTCAATCCGACTCTCGACCCATTTGACCGGACGACCTAAAACGATCGAAGCAACAATAGCAGCGACATAACCTGGATAGACGGGAACTTTATTACCAAACCCGCCGCCGATGTCATTGGTAATAACACGGATCTTACTCTCCGGGATGCCAGACAACATGGCCAGCACCGTACGTACCAGATGAGGGTTTTGAGTACTCATGTATACCGTTAAATGACCCTTAATCTTATCGAATGATCCGACACAACCACAGGTTTCTAGTGGACAAGGATGTACACGCGGATTCAGGATCTCTTCTTTGACCGTTACTTCGGCACTTTCAAAGACAGCATCGGTAGCGTCTTTATCACCGGCTTCCCAGGTGAAGATATGGTTATCATGCAGACGCTTACCGTGACCCACTTCGTCTTTACCGACAAGATCATCGCGAATGATCGGTGCATCTGCATCCATGGATTTATGTGGATCAACAACAGCCGGTAATGCTTCATATTCCACTTCAACCAAATCCACTGCATCGTATGCAACAGCACGATCTTCGGCAATGACCATGGCTACTTCCTGCATTTGAAAACCTACTTTCTCATCCGCCAAAACTGCCTGGACATCACTACCGAGTGTCGGCATCCAATGCAAGCTTAATGGTTTTAAATCATCTGCTGTGAGTACGGCAAGTACACCTGGTAATGCAAGCGCCTTGTCCTTATTAATTGATTTAATTCTTGCATGAGCATGTGGGCTTCGAACTAAAGCCCCGTGAACCATCCCCGGCAGATCGACATCACCAACATAACTGCCCTTACCTTGTATAAATCTTGGGTCTTCCTTACGCTTTCTTGAACAACCCATTCCTTCCAGTTTTGCTTCACGTTCTAATTGTTCTGCTGTTGCTGCCATGTTAAATGCCCCCTATGCAGTTTCTTGTATTTTTTTAGCAGCATATTGCACTGCTTTCACAATATTTTGATAACCGGTGCAGCGACATAAGTTGCCCGATATGCCCATTCGAATCTCTTCTTCCGAAGGATTCGGGTTTTCTTGCAAGAATCTATAACTGCGCATTAGCATGCCAGGCGTACAATAACCACACTGCAAGCCATGCTCTTGCATAAAACCTTCCTGAACCGGATGTAATTCGCCATTGGTAGCGAGGCCTTCAACGGTCATGACTTCAGCACCATCGGCCTGTACAGCAAGAAATGTACAAGACTTCACCGATTTTCCATTAATATCGACAGTACAAGCACCGCAATGACTGGTTTCACAACCAATATGAGCACCGGTTTGTTTAAGATGTTCACGAATGACATAGATGAGTAAATCACGGGGCTCAACCAGAACATCAACTTGTTGTCCATTGAGCGTAAAAGAAACTTGTTGTTTAGCCATAATAATTATCCTCTAGCTCGTTCATGAGCTTGGTGAATTGATCGTCGTGTCATTTCAGCCGCCATATGAGTTTTATATTCAGCATCACCACGTGTGTCACCAGCCGGGCTACACATTTCCATTACTTTTTGGGCGGCCTGTTCGACAAGGCTTTCGTCAATCTCTTTGCCCGTTAATACCTCTTCAGCCAAAGTAGTCCTTAATGCCGTCGGTGCAGCATTGGTTAAGGCAATGCTGATCTTCTTACATGTGTTACCGTCCAGTTCAATCACTACAGCAGATGCTGCTGTCGCAAAATCGCCGGTTTTTCGTTTTAGTTTGTTGTAGGCAGAACCAGTACTCTTTGAATGAACGGGTACCTGGATCTCGGTAAGAATTTCGCCTTCTTCTAATTGAGTGAAATAGGTATCAATAAAGAAGCCATTTGCAGGAACCGTTCTTGTTCCATTTGGACCAGTCAATACGAACGATGCATCAAGAACCAACATAATAGAAGGATGGTCATTACCCGGATCACCATGAGCAATATCACCACCTATCGTGCCGCAATTACGTACTTGAGGATCAGCTATTAATTTTGCTGTTTCTGGAATAATTGGACATTTTTTATTTAATAAATCTGAAGCAATAAGTTCATTCTCTGTTGTCATTGCACCAATATGGATTATGCCATTTTCTTCACGTATCCCTCGCAGACTGTCAATGCGGTTTAAATCGATAAGATGTTCTGGCTCTGCGAATCGCAACTTCATCATGGGTAGCAAGCTGTGTCCGCCTGCTAAAACTTTCCCTTCTTCTCCAAACTGACCGAGTAATGAAATCGCTTCGTCCAGTGTCGTGGGCGCATGGTAATTGAACGTACCTGGAATCATGGATTAACCTCCCCTCTATAAATGGCTGGCAATTTAAGTAAATTTAGTTATGTAAATCTAATACTTACCTATCGAATAAATTGATATCACCAGACTGAGGTTTAGGTAAGGTAACGTTTAATTCCGTTCATTAAATCCCTTAAGTAATCCTCTAATCTTTTTTATTATTCGATGAGGCGTTTGTATATGCTGCTGTAGTTAGACATCAAACAATATTGCATGAGTTACAGCCTGAAAGTCACGAATGAGCACAAAAGTGACTTCAATGTAAATTCATTAATTCTCACTAAATCTAAGTGTTTATATTCAATTTCATCTGATTATTTACAGTCCACTATTTCCAATATGTCGTTCAGGTAAATAAATCCTCATTTAGTGATTAAATAATGTTATTTAGTGCTAAACCCCTTGAGCCAAATTACTTATAAATCTTAACTCGGTGCTTCTTTAAAAATAGTTTAAAACTAAAGTCTTTATGAAGGGGGACGTGATGACTCAATCTAAGTACATAAATATAATTTCAAAAGCACTGGTTACTTGCGCAATAACCTTGGGGATCCCAACAACTGTTGTTGCGGAAGAACCTGGCAACCGCGTCTTTTTTCGTGGTGGTTCAGCAAATCTTACCGAAGATCGTGCGGGCGGCGTATTTACTGATACGGTGAGCGCCGCATCAGGTTCGCTTGCGAACAATGATGATAGTGGCTGGTATTTTGGAGCTGGTTTTGATTTTCTGTTATCTAAAGATACCTTGGGACTACTACCTGGTACCTGGGCATTGGCAGAACTCAGTCTGGATTTTCGCAATCTGGGGTCAGAAGAAACTGTGTTAGCTGGCCCAACATTGGGGTGTATCGCGTTAAGTGGTGGTGGTGGTCTTGCTGCAAATCCAGGATGTGCTATTACCGGTACACAAGATTTAACTATGATGACAATCACAGCTTCACCCAAACTAAAATTCAGAGAAGGCCATAAACTTCGTCCATGGATTATTCCAGCAGGTGTTAGTTTTATCGTTATCAGCCCACCGTCTGATTCAACAAATTATCTGGACATCGGTATCATGTCTGGGGCTGGCGTTGATTATATGCTAATACCAGGCATTACTCTTGGTCTTGATACACGTTATTATTGGGCGGCTGATCTAACCGACCCGGAATTGAGCGTTCCTGGGTTTGATAACGACCAGGAAAATGATAGCTGGACTGTCGGCATATCACTGGGCATTAGCTTCTAACAAATGAACTGTTTTCGTTTTAGGTTAACAGGAGTTACCTAAGACGAAAAAATAAATTTTATCTTAAATGGATAACTAACATTTACTCTACTGTTTTTAAGAAATTTATTTTGTTTCCATTAAAAACTCACACTTCTAAATATTAATGTTTATCAGAAATTAACAACGGAATAAATTATGATATTTACAGTTCGCCATATTTTAGATAAAAAAAACAAAACGGTATTAACAATTTTTCCAGACGCTACTGTTCAAGACGCCGTTGAAATTATGGCGAAAAAAACAATCAGTGCTTTACCCGTTATAGTTAATGGGGAAGTTGTGGGTATTATTTCTGAACGCGACTACATCCGAAAAGCCGCTCCTGATAGATTATTACCATGGGAAATAAGAGTAGAAGAGATAATGACAAAAGACGTCATAAGTACTACAAGAACAGAAAATATTCAGAACTGCATGAGTATTATGTCTAAAAACAGAATCAGGCATTTACCTGTCATAGAAAAGAAGCGATTAATTGGAATGATATCAATTACAGATGTAGTTCGTGCACTCAGACCTTATGTTGGCGAGTAATGCATAATGTAATTTGAGAATATAGAATAATTAGTAATATCGTGACTGGAACAAAAAACGTAACTCAAGAGATATTGATCGATATGTTTGGTCGAATCATTGACTATGTCCGTATTTCGGTTACTGATCGCTGTGACTTTCGCTGTGTATATTGCATGAACGAAAAAATGCAGTTTGTACCTCGTGCCCGCCTACTCACACTTGAGGAATTAGCCACGATTAGCAAAGCATTCATAGAGTTAGGGATAGAAAAGATACGTATCACCGGCGGCGAACCTCTGATACGTAAGGACATCATTAAATTATTTCAGGATATTGGCCAAACTCCGGGCTTACGCGAATTGGTCACCACCACAAATGGTTCACAATTACCCAAACTGGCTCATCAATTAAAAGATGCTGGAGTGAAGCGCATCAATATTAGTCTTGATTCTCTGGATCCGGAAAAATTTCGTCGTCTAACTCGTGTTGGTGATTTAAATGTCGTCATGCAGGGTATTCAGGCGGCACTGGATGTCGGCTTTGAAAAAATCAAATTGAATGCGGTTATATTGAAAAACAGAAATGATGATGAAGTTACTGATCTTGTGCAATTTGCAATCGATAAAGGTTTAGATATCAGCTTTATCGAAGAAATGCCATTGGGTCTAATCGGCGATCATGACCGTGCAGAAGTGTATTATTCTAGTGATCAAATACGTAATGATTTAAAACAAAATTTTAAGTTATTACCGACGACAGAAACGACTGGAGGCCCATCCAAATATTTTAAAATACCTGACACCGTGACACGTGTTGGCTTTATTTCTCCGCACAGTCACAACTTTTGTGAGCAATGTAATCGTGTCCGTCTAACCTGCGAAGGTCGTTTATTACTCTGCCTCGGCCAGGAACACTCTGTTGATCTGCGCCATGTCATCAGAAGCCATCCGGGAGATATGGAAAAACTCAAAGATGCGATTCGTGATTCCATGAAGATTAAACCCAAGGGTCATGATTTTAATCTTCAGGCAAAACCAGTAATTTTCAGACACATGAGTGTCACTGGCGGCTAAATTCTTAAGACATTGGTAAATCTCTACGGAGACGCTCTACAGAGACCAGACTAGATGGCGGAGAGAGAGGCCGTTCTCGTCCTTCCATGGACTTCACGGCACCGGCACATCCATGTGCATTGGGATTCGTAACCCTCTTCTCGGAATAAATAAAAAAGCCCTCACAAGGAGGACTTTTTTATTTATTGGCGGAGAGAGAGGGATTCGAACCCTCGATACGAATAAACGTATACACACTTTCCAGGCGTGCGCCTTCAACCGCTCAGCCATCTCTCCGAATAAAATAGCAATAGCTACAAGCTATTAGTTAGCAAGTAAGCACAATAAACACGTAATCTAATGGCTATTTTCTAATTGCCAATAACTATGGCACAAATCAAGGCGCGAAGAGTAAACAAATTTGGCGGAAGCTGCAACGGATTCGTATCAGTAAGACCCCTGACTTAATCAGACTAAATTAGGATAATCCTAGATATGCAAGTTTTGATTTTGAGGACTGCGAGGATTTTTTTGATTCTTTTGTAGATGTGCCATGAGGTCAACTTCACCCTGGGTTAAGTCACAACTGCTCATCATTTCATTTCGACTGACGCCTTGACCCATAAGACCCATGATTTGTTTATACGACATACCATGATTACCTTCATTTATTTCAAGCTTGTCCTGCCGCTCCTGGATGTAGCGAAATTCACTTTGTTGACAGTGTAATTTTTCCCCTACGCCACGAGCGCAGAGCAACAGGGCCTGAACATCATTTTTAAGAAATTTGATTTTCTTTTGCTGTGAATAAATGATGTTCTTGAATTTAAAAAATACCAATGCCTGACATAACAGTAGAAGTAAAAGAGCCTGAAAAAAAACGGAGCCACTTATCTCAATATTCATTCTTTATCACCTTTATGAATGTACTTTACCAGAACTAATTGTTAGTGAATTCGTTTATTACCTTTATATAAATTCATCGACTTGATGATCAGTAATATCGTTACGTTCTTGCTTATCATTTGTTTTTTTCTTGTTCTGTTGTTGTTCTTGTTTTTTTTTCACAGAATCCTGAATCTTTTTGAGCGGAGCTACAGCTTGCGTGGGTTGTATTTCACGAAAAGCATTCATCTGAATATCACTTTAAAATTGTGATACCTCATTCAATTCTGTGTCCGATAAAAATTTATTCACATCCACCAAAATTAAAATTTTATCGCCACGACTATATACACCTTGTATATATTTTGAATTAGCATTGTCTTCATTACCAAGATTAGGCGTTGTTTCAATCTCAGATGAACTTAGGTTCACGACTTCTGCCACGCTATCTACGAGTATACCTATAACCTGACCATTTACTTCGATGATGACAATTCGTGTCGAATCATCTGCCTCCTGTGCAGGTAAGCCGAAACGTTGACGAGTGTCGATAACGGTAACGACATTACCACGTAAATTTATGATCCCCATAACGTAAGCTGGTGCACCAGGCACAGGGGCTATTTCAGATAGTCTCAGGACTTCCTGTACTTGCATGACATTGATGCCATAAACTTCGTCGGCCAGGCGGAATGTAACCCATTGAATAATGTCTTCTACTTTCGAATTGTCTTTCGCTAAACTCGTCATTATTGGCTCCCGGCAAACTCTAACGTCAAATTACCGTCATTATTGTGTTTTATAAGGTTATAAACAGCATGCTCTATGCCAAAATCGCTAAACAGTTGGTATGGTTCGTTTTTTTATTTCAACATCTATTATACCCCGCTCGAATAGACGTTTGATCTCACGGATCCCAAGCAAAACTGACATATTTTCCATAATAATCCCTTTTAGCCAAGGGTGAGTTCCACGGAATTTGCTCCAACGGACACTATCATTTTTGATATTAATGATTTTATCAGCGCTATCACAAGCAATAGCCATACACTCACCATGCAGGATAATTGCCTGGCGAAATAAACCTAGTGTTGTTGCTTTAACAGGTTTGTTCAATGTTCGATTTGAATTGAATACCCAATTCAAGTCGTAAACTGGAATATTTTTCCTGGCATGATTTAACACGCCAAGAATATAGGGTTCTTGCTCAGGTAATTGAATTAGTTTTTTTTCATTAATATCTACCACAGTTTTTAAATCCATTACGGACATAGCCAACTTGTGTTTACCAAAATTAATCAACATGATCTCCATGTCCTTTTTTTGTTTTATTTTTATTTTTGTTTGTTTTATTTTTGTTTGTTTGATCTCTATCTGTTTTTTTATAATTGCATCTTGTTCTGTAGTATTTTCCTGAAACAATGTTTCAAGATACAAGTTCAACGTCTGTCGTGAATCCAGTAAATCAGTTTGTTTTTCGAGTGTCTGTTTCATTTAAGGTCTTAATTCCTCTGGTCTGTTTTTATCTGTCATACCATCATCCTGATATAGTAGTTTGTTCAATAAATTTTTATAAGCCAGTGCACCATGTGAATTTGGATACAAATAATTAATCGGTTGACCTACCTGACTTGCTTCGCGAAATTTTGTATCAACGGGTATCAAGTCATCCCAAAGATAATCGGGAAAAACGATTTGTAAATGTTCATGACCATCCAGCGATGCTCGTGTTCTTTGATCGTACATAGTAGGGACAACGATATACTCCATCGAATGTTTTCCAGACATGGTGATCATTTTTAATGTATTCAACATACGCTCAAGCCCTTTAATGGCGAGAAATTCTGTTTGAACCGGAATAATCAAACGCTCACAGGCAGCCAGTGCATTGATCATTAGTATACCCAGAGTAGGAGGACAGTCGATCAACACAAAATCATAATATTTTTCATATTGTTTCAAGGTCTGCCTGATCACCAAACCCATCCCTTCCTGTGCACCAAGGTGTCGATCAAGTGCAACCATAGATGTACTCGCAGGCAATAAACTCATGTTATTTATTTCTGTGCGGCAAAGAATTGAAGCAAATGGAATTTTTGTCTTTGCTGCTTTTTTCTCAAACAATGAGTAACTACTTTCTTCAATAGTGTCTGGATCATAACCAAAGTAACTGGTCATCGAACCATGTGGATCGAGATCGATCATCAACACACGATAACCTCGTTCAACTAACAAGCCAGCAAGTGAAACAGTCGTTGTTGTTTTACCAACCCCCCCTTTTTGATTGGCAATCGTCCAGATCTTCATTGAATCATATCCACACGGATACGTTTTTGTCCTGATGGTCCATGTGATGTTTCTGTTAATGTTCCTGCATCAATGACATGACCATTCGTATCAGCAGTTGGAATAATGATCACGACGCGACGATTTTGTTGTCGTCCTTGTTCACTAATATTATCGGCAATGGGTCGGTATTCTCCGTAACCGACAGCGACCATGCGGCTGGGTTTAATGCCTACCTTCATTAACAAATGAACCACACTGGCTGCCCTAGCGGCTGATAATTCCCAGTTTGAAGGAAATGCAATGGTGTTGATTGGTTGGTCATCGGTGAACCCTTCAACCTGAATTGGATTAGAAAATTCAATAAAGATGGATGATAAGCTCGTTAATATTGGTAAAGCATCATTATGTAGTCGTGCGCTGCCACTGGGGAACAGTACATTATTCTTGATTTCAACTTCAATCCAGTCATCCGATTGTCTGACCGACACCGCCCCCTGATCGATGAGTTCAGCCATTTCCTGTTCGATATCTTCTGCAATATCTGCAGCGGATTTTTCAATTTGTATTTCCGAGTCATTTTGAGTTCCAGCAACAGATCGTTGGTTGGATACTATTGTTTGCTGTTTGGCTGCTGATCCATCTTCAGATTCAATGACATCTAAATCTTGAGTGATTGAATCTGCTTTTACATAATCGAGTTCAATTGGAGTAATTTCATCCGTCTTAATTGAAGACTCGTCTTTATCTTTGTCTTTATTCGATGGGTCATTAAAAGCCTCGACAATTGAACTGGCTAATACGCGGTACTTACCTTCATTCACAGATGAAATCGCATACAAAGCGACGAAAAATGCAAACAGTAAAGTTATAAAATCCGCATAAGACACCAACCAACGATCCGCTGATTCAGCCGTATGTTCTTCAATGCGA
Source organism: Gammaproteobacteria bacterium (assembly GCA_965250225.1). GTDB lineage: Bacteria > Pseudomonadota > Gammaproteobacteria > Eutrophobiales > Eutrophobiaceae > CBDEUK01. The sequence goes on along the minus strand of CBDFNQ010000033.1, from coordinate 83,846 downwards.
CGCTTTCTTCTCATGATAGTTACCTGATATATCCGGGTTCATGCACACATCATTCCATTAACCAAAAATTTGCATCGGAAACTGTGATCATGTCTAATTTCCGAGTTAGCCTCTAAACCCACTCAATCTACCTTGCATGGCTCTAGGGTTTTCACCTTCAGCAATCGCTACAATACCTTCTATTAACATTTCTCTAAATTGAGCTTCTTTTTTTATAATGGCTTTGAGTTTGTTACCCATGGGCAGGAACACCAGATTGGCAAATCCGACACCATAGATCGTGGCAACAAAGGCGACGGCGATACCACTACCAAGTTTATCTGGTTCCGCCAGATTACCCATGACATGGATTAAACCCATAACAGCACCCAGAATGCCTAGTGTTGGTGTATAAGCCCCCATGCTGTCAAAAACACGGGCGGCTTGTATATCATTATCTTCTTTTGTGATTAATTCGATCTCCATGGTTTCACGAATCACATCAGGCTCATTACCATCGACTAATAGTTGCATGCCTTTGCGAATAAACATGTCTGGTTCTTTTTCGACCAGGGCTTCAAGTGCCAACAAACCTTCTTTACGCGCGACACTGCTCCAATGCATCAGTCGTTTAATAGATTCATCAACTTGATTGGAAGGCGGGGCGAATACCCATTTGGCCAACTTAATAGCCCGGATAAATGTGGGAACTGGGGACTGTAAAAGAATAGCTCCGGTCGATCCACCCAATACGATTAATAAAGCAGGGCCATTTAACAATGTTGCCAAATGGCCACCATCCAGAGATTGTCCGACGAGTACCATCCCTATACCCACGATGATCCCGATGATACTGAGAAAATCCATTATCAGCCCGTTTTAGCGAGTTTGTTTCCAATATCATCTACTGCTAACACTTTATCAGCAAGATTCTCATTGGTGATAGCCATTGGCATTCCATAGACAACAGAGGTAGCTTGATTTTGTGCCCAGACAGTAGCTCCCTGTTTTTTTAGTTGTCGTACACCTTCACAGCCGTCTGATCCCATACCCGTCATAATAATGGCCAATAACTTGCCACGTGAATACACTTTCGCAATGGATTTGAATGTTTCATCCACACAAGGTTGGTAATTGAGATCAGGTGCAGACTCTTTAACTTTCAATAGTATTCGATTGGTCTGTTTTACAACGTAGGTTTGTTTTCCACCGGGGGCAAGGTATGCCGTGCCAGGTAATAATGGTTCATCATCTTCTGCTTCTTTCACAGTAATTTTACAGAGTTGGTTAAGTCGTTCAGAAAATGCTTTAGTAAAACCAGCTGGCATATGTTGTATTAAAATGATTGGCGATGGAAATGAGGCTGGTAGTTTTGTTAATACTTTTTCAAGTGCTACTGGCCCGCCAGTAGAGGCGCCAATCGCAATCAATTTATAATTAGATATTGTGATGAGCGAATCATTATTTTTTTTGATTGATTTGGATCGAATAGTTTGTTTGAGTTGTTCGGTAAAATTTTCAGATATTTTATTTTGCAAGGCCAATTCTTTTACGCGCAACTGAAATTTATGAATCATTTCTTCCTGTTTTACTGCAACCTGTTGGAAATTTTTCAGGAAAAAATCTGCTGCGCCAGCATGCAATGCATCCAGAGTTGTTTGTGCACCTTTTTCTGTTTGATTGGAGAACATCAGGATAGGTGTTGGTCGAATGGCCATTATTTTTTTTACTGCAGTAATGCCGTCCATTTTCGGCATCTCTACGTCCATGGTAATCACATCTGGTTTTAATTCCCCTGCCATTCGAACAGCTTCTTCACCATCATGTGCCTGACCAATAACAGAAATGTCTGGATCGGATTCAAGGAAGCTACTGATAGTTCTACGAAAGAAACTTGAATCATCTACAACGAGTACATTTACCATGACGTTCGTACTCTTCTAAATAAATTTTTAGATGACCATTTAGTATCGATTTGCATAGGATTTTAGCAGGTCGGGTAAATCCAGAATCAATGCAATTTTGCCATTCCCAGTTATTGTTGCACCGGCCAACCCTTTCGTGCCATGGAGCATCGCCCCTAGTGGCTTTATCACAACCTCTTCTCGACCAAGCAAGCTGTCCACTAATAAAGCAATCATGTGAGTCCCAATGGTTACAACAACAACATGTCCCTTCTCTAGATCATAGTCGCCAGATCCAGTAGTTAACCAAGTACTCAAATAGAATAATGGTAATGGCTTACCTCTGATCACAACTACTTTTTGCCCATCGACCATATTGACCTTGTTCATATCAAGATCCAGTATTTCGTTAACACTAACAAGTGGTAAAGCAAACACCTGATCTTTTTCTCCTAATTTAACCATCAGCGTTGGCATAATTGCCAGGGTCAATGGAACCTTGATTTCGATAGTCGTGCCAAATCCTAATTTTGAATCAACACTCACTGTTCCATTGAGCTGATTGATCCGGGTCTTAACCACATCCATTCCAACACCGCGACCTGACACATCTGATATTTCTTCTTTGGTTGAAAACCCCGGCATAAAAATCAAATTATAACAATCAGATTCATCAAGCCTCGCAACTGAATCTTCATCAAACAATCCTTTTTCAACTGCCTTTTTTCTCAAAACTTCATGATCCATTCCTTTTCCATCATCCTGTATGGTTAACAAAATATGATCACCTTCTTGCTCTGCTGAAAGTACTACCGTACCTTCTTTATTTTTGCCGACTGCTACACGTTCATCAGGCATTTCAATACCATGATCAACTGAATTACGCACCAGATGAACCAATGGATCAGCCAATGCTTCAACCAGGTTCTTGTCCAGATCAGTTTCTTCACCAATCATTTCCAAAGTAATCTGCTTATCTAGACTTCTGGCCAAATCACGGACAACGCGTGGGAAACGACCAAAGACTTTTTTTATTGGTTGCATACGCGTTTTCATGACGGCCGACTGCAAATCAGTGGTAACAACGTCGAGATTACCAACTGTTTCTGTTACTTCTTCATTACTCAATGTGGTTTCTAATGTGGAAAGTCTGTTACGTAATAACACCAGCTCACCTACCATATTCATGATGTGATCTAGTATGCTGGTTTCTACACGAACCGTTGTCTCTGCTTTAGGAACCGCGACCTTTGTAGTTTTCGATTCAGTTTTGTCTGCCTTGTTTAATTTGGCTTCTGCTGATTGTACAGCAGCTGTTTTTTCTACAGACTTTTTTACTTCACTAATCTCTGTAACAACAGAGGTAGGTTCTGATAGTGCTGCACTATCTTTTTTTGTATCACTGGTTCCAGTTTTTTTACCTTGTAACTGATCAAGCAAGTCTTCAAATTCATTATCTGTAATATCATCGTTTTTAGCTGTTGGCTTAGTTTCAGGCTTGGGTTTTACTCCTGAAGCCTGTTTTCCAGAGCCTTGTAACTGATCGAGCAAACCTTCAAATTCATCATCAGTAATTTCATTATTTTTTGCTTCAGGGAGTTTTATTTCGGCCTTATTTTCCTCTCCATCAGCAGAGGTTGGTTTTCCTGATCCATGCAATTGATCAAGTAAACCTTCAAATTCTTCATCATTGATATCATCTGACTCGGTTCCTGTGGATGTAGGTTGTATTTCATTATCTCCTGTTACTTCTGGTGCATGCTCTATAACTTCCGGACTTGCTGTTTCCGGTTGTGATAATCGATTCAAATTTTCCAGTAATTCTGCACTCGCGGGATTTGGGTCATTTCCATTACCAATATCACTAAACATGTCGTTAACCACATCAAGTACTTCGAGCACAATATCCATGAGTTCTGAATCGACACTGCGTTCATCATTTCTTAACAAGTCAAAGATATTTTCCGCTTTATGGCAAACCTCTACAAGTGGATCCATGGCAAGAAAACCGGCTCCACCTTTGATAGTGTGAAAACTACGAAATACTGAATTCAACAATTCCTTATCATCGGGACGTGACTCCAGATCAACCAATTGCTCATTCAAAGATTCAAGAATTTCTCCTGCTTCAACCAGAAAATCCTGAACAATTTCATCATTGAGATCGATTGCCATTTAAATCAAATTCCTCATATATCTCAGGCTTGTCATCACGATTGTTGACTGATTAAAATCCCAGGCTGGACAATAGATCATCAACTTCATCTTGATCTGACATGACATTATTGCTCTCAGTATTCATCTGAGGGCCTTCTGCTTTCAAATCCGGACCTTGTTGTTGATCACCACAAACACTTATTCCCTGACATTTGATCAATTCCACCAGATTCGTTTCTACACGTTCCACAATTTCGATCACTTGTTTAATGGTTTGTCCTGTTAAATCCTGATATTCCTGTGCCATCAAGATCTCATTAATATATTCATGAACTCTGGTAGATTTATCAGACACCGTTTCAAGAAAAGCTGATATCTCTTTTGATAAGCTACGAAAATCATCCGCAGTCATTTCACGACGTTTGAATTTCTCCCATTTTTCTGTCATTTGTTTTGCACTGTCTTCAAGTTCTTCAGAAATAGGAACCGTCGCTTCAATGGCAGTCAATGTGCGATTCGCTGATTCTTCGGTTTTTTCTATCACATAATTCAACCGTTCTCTGGCATTTGGAATATCTTTACTAGCAAGTGAAGAAATTTCTTCACCATCTGAACAATTGCCTAAGGAATCATGTAACTGCCGCGTCAGCTGCCCTACCTGCATAAATAATTGTGATTCTCTGATGTTTGTCAGACGGTCAATTGTTTCATTGATATTTTCATCATCACCCGCTTCCAGCTGTTCAACCAATGAACGTGCTAAATCAATGCGCTCATCACCATTTAGTATGACCTGGTTTGCCACTCCAATACCCATGTTCAACTCCTTCAGTGTTATGTTTATGCAGCTGCTTCAATACGTTCAAAAATCTTATCAATCTTTTCTTTCAACACTGCGGCGGTAAAGGGCTTAACGACATAGCCATTGACACCGGCTTCAGCTGCTTCAACGATTTGATCTCGTTTCGATTCGGCAGTAACCATCAACACTGGCAGACTGGACAGATTGGCATCAGCTCTGACATTCTTTAAAAGATCGATACCCTGCATACCCGGCATGTTCCAATCTGTTACCAGGAAATCAAATTTTCCATTTTGCAACATGGGTAAAGCAGTTTGGCCATCATCCGCTTCTGCGGTATTGGTGAAGCCGAGATCGCGCAGTAGATTTTTGATGATTCTCCTCATCGTTGAGAAATCATCAACAATAAGAATCTTCATTTCTTTATTCACGGTGTACCTCCAACATTAACTATTACTGTATCGGATTGAGTATTTATTACTGTGTATTTTTTTGCTCATTATTAATCTTCAATATTCATTAATTTTGAAATTCGTGCACGTAATCGAATTAATGCCTGCGCATGTATTTGACAAACTCTGGATTCGCTTACTCCTAACACCTCACCTGTTTCACGTAAGTTCAATTCCTCATCATAATAAAGTGACATCACCAAACGTTCTCTTTCCGGCAAACTGGATATCACTTTACTTAACATTTCTTTAATCTTTCCTGTTTGTACATTTTCCAGTGGCCCAGGTATCTTCCCAACAAAACCATCAACCAAACCACCATCCTTGCTAGGTAAATCTTCAAAACTCAGAATTTGATGCCCACTGGCATCCTGCAAAACCCGATAATATTCATCCAGACTCATCTCCAATCGTTCTGCAACTTCACTGTCTCTGGCATCACGTCCTTTTTCACCTTCAATTTCCCGTACCGCTGCGGTAATTTCCCTTACCTTCCGGTGCAATGAGCGTGGGGCCCAATCACCTTTACGGATCTCATCCAGCATCGAACCACGAATACGAATGCCGGCGTAAGTTTCAAAGCTGGCACCTTGTGTCGGATCGTAATTCCTGGCTGCTTCCAGTAAACCAATCATCCCTGACTGAATTAAATCCTCTACCTGAACACAGGAAGGCAAACGACCCATTAAGTGATAAGCAATGCGCTTGACTAACGTCGCATGCTTGGTCACATACTCATCCATATCTACCGTTTTTTTACTGCCCTGCGCAGTTTCCTTGTACGCGGCTAGCTCACTCATAGACCCGCCCTCCGCAAATTTTCTGGTTCAAATTGCAATTTTTTCTCCACAAAAAATTCCATCTTGCCATTGGCTAACTCACGTCTAGGTAATTTATCGGCAGCCTGAGCCAACTTCTTGAATGATCTTGATGCCGGAGAGCTCGGAAAACAGTTCAATAGGGGTTTTTGGGAACGAGATGCCTTGGAAAAACAGGGATCAAAGGGAATTATCCCTAATAAATGCAGATTTACATCGAGATAGCGTTGGCTAACCTTTAATAATCGTTGATAGAGTTCTTTACCTTCCTGTTCATCAAACACCATATTTGCCAGGATGCGAAAGCGTTTAATGCCATAATCCTGATTCAGAACCTTGATCATGGCATAGGCGTCGGTAATCGATGCCGGCTCATTACATACAACGATCAACACTTCCTGTGCAGCATTACAAAATTGCACCACGCTATCCGAAATACCAGCTGAGGTATCAATTATCAGCACATCCGTCATAGCCGCAATTTCATCAAATGAATGCACCAGTGCCCTGTGTTGCCGTGATGTTAAATTCGACATCATTTGTATGCCAGAAGATGCCGGCACTATACGAATATTATCAGGCCCCTGAATAACAATATCCTTTAGCCTGGCTTCACCTTTGATCACATGTTCAAGATTTCTCAGCGGTCTCAGATTCAGCATGATATCAACATTGGCCATACCTAAATCCGCATCAAGTAATGTCACAGCCAAATCTTGTTGTGCCATTGCCATAGCAAGATTAATAGCAATATTTGTTTTGCCGACACCGCCTTTACCACTGGTCACTGCCATCACACGAATAAACTTGTTGGTATTGTTAGTCATGTCAGACTGAAATTTATATGATTCATTTATTCTCCAAACGGTTCAGCAACCGCATACTTACCATAAATCTGTTCTAGTTCTTCCTCACCCATGTTTGTTTTTTGTTGTTTGAAACGAGACACAGCACGTGCAATTAGTTTATGGGCTTCGGCTCTCTGTAAATCGTCCGGGACTTTCTGTCCGTCACAGGCATAGGCAATAGTGATATCTTTTTCAACCAGGAATGATAACAAGCCACCAATAGAATCGGCTTCGTCCAGTTTAGTAATCATCGATAGATCGGCTTTCAAGTGTTTGTATATGTTGCCGGAATGATCAAGTCCAGTGCTGGCTTGGGTGCTGGCAGATAAAACCAGGCATATCTTGATTCGATCCACTTCGGATGCAAGCATCTGGATTTGTTCCCCATGATTGTTATCGATCGGACTTAAACCGGCTGTATCAATCAATATGGTTTTATGGCTCTGATACTTATCCAGCAGTTTTTTAAACTCGACGGAATTGTTTATGCTGTAAACAGGCACACCAAGAATTTTCGCGTAACTGCGTAAATGATCACGACCGCCAATTCGGTAGGAATCAGTAGTTGCCAGTATCAGGTTTTCCACATCACCTTCCATAGCAATGGTTGTCGCTAACTTGGCAATGGTTGTTGTCTTACCAACCCCGGAACTCCCTACAAAGGCCAAAACATTGCCAGGGGTCAAAAGATTGTCATCACTTGTCTTGATGCGATAACTCAAAAATGCTAGAGACATACGCCAGGCTTTTTCCATATCCATATTTTGTGGAATTTGTTCAACCAGCGTCTTGGCAATAGCAGGACTGATCCCAAGTTGGGCAAAACGTCTTAACAAGCCAGCCCATACTGGATGACTACGTCCGATTTGCCCCCAGGCTAAACCGGACATTTGTTGTTCGAGTAATTTTCTTAATGAATGGATTTCATCTTGCATCCGTTCGAGTACAGAATCGTCTGTCCAGATCTTCCTGTCGTTTTGTGCTCCACTATAAACTTCGGTCACTGAGGTATTAATAGCGCTTTCTCTTCCTTGCCTTTCTCTTCCTTGCCTTTCTCTTCCTTGCCTTTCTCTTCCTTGCATGACAATTGCTTCCTGTGATCTTGTGTCAGGCATTTCGCTGGTTTCTGCCACACTACTAACAGTAGTGTCAAACAAGCTTTCGTCATAATTTTCAGCAGCCAATAACTCGACCCCTCCTACCACCCTGCGGTTCGAAATAATAACTACTTCTGGCCCTTGTTCGTCCCGTGCCATGTTCAAGGCCTTACGCATATCTTTGGCAAAATATTTTTTTATTTTCATCAGCTAACTATTTCATATAAAACATTTCGATAATTTGTCTGTCAAACATTCTATTCACCAACCGTGCCACCTACTGTTGCAACAAATTTAATTTGTTTGCCATCAGGTATTTCGCTATAACAGAGCACGTGTAATCGAGAAATATTTTGTCTGACAAATCGTGCCAACATTTCTCTCAAATTATCCGGGACCAGAAGTATGGCTGCCTGTCCTGCAACCTCTTGACGTTCTGTCGCGTCTTTTAGCAAACCCAGAATTTTCTGTGCCAGCCCGGGTTCAATTGCCCCGCTACCATCCGTTACCGACTGATAAGTTTTCTGCAATAACTGTTCCAGCGAACTATCCAGGGTAATCACAGGTATTTCTGGCTCTTCTCCCACAACTCTTTCGACTATAAGTCGACCTAAGGAAATACGTACTGCCGCGCTTAGTAGATCCGGATTTTGCGCCTTATCTGCATGCTCAATGATGGTTTCTAATATCGTTTTGAGATCACGTACAGGAATATTTTCACGCAGCAAATTTTGAAGTACACGGACAATAGTGCCGGTTGAAACAAGCTTCGGAACAATATCATCCAGTACTTTGGGGTGCTTTTTATCGTATTGCTCAAGCAACTTCTGTACTTCATTATGACCCAGTAACTCATGAGCATGTTCTTGAAGAATTTGACTCAAGTGGGTAGCAACGACCGTGCTGCTATCAACCACGGTGTAACCCAATGATTGTGCTTGATCACGCTGTGAGACATCGATCCACACGGCTTCAAGCCCAAACACCGGATCGGTTGAAACAGGCCCTGGCAATTCACCGAAGACATGACCAGGATTTATCGCTAACTCATTCGTTGGCTGTACATCTGCTTTAGCGATTGTTGTGTCTTTGACAGTGATCCGATAAGTATTTGGTTCAAGATCAAGATTGTCACGGATATGAATAGATGGAAGCAGGAAACCAAGTTCTTGTGATAGTTTTTTTCTGACACCTTTAATACGTGATAACAATTGGCCATTTTGATTTTTATCAACCATCGGAATAAGCCGATATCCAACTTCCAGACCGATCGCGTCAACCAGTTCTATGTCTTCCCAGGAAAGTTCCCTCTCGTCTGGTTTAATTTCAGGAACGATTTCTTCCTCAACAATTTCAGCCTCTTCATTATCCTGTTGTTGTTTCAACCAATAAGCCCCGAAGGCACAGGCTCCTGCAATCGATAAAAATGCAATGTTCGGCATGCCTGGGATAATTCCCATTGCACCAATCATTAAGGCCGTTATCAGTAATGTTTTTGGATTTTTAAATAATTGTTTAAGAATTTGTTCGCCCATATCAGCGTCTGAAGAAACTCGTGTAACCATAATCGCAGCTGAGGTAGAGAGGAGTAGTGATGGAATTTGTGCCACCAGGCCATCACCAATCGTTAGCAAAGTATAAATCCTTGCAGCTTCACCAATTGACAGTCCATGTTGAGCGGCACCAATTGCTAAACCGCCTAAAATATTTATGATCAAAATAAAGATGCCAGCAGTCGCATCACCACGAACAAATTTACTAGCACCATCCATTGCTCCATAAAAATCAGCTTCCTGTGAAACTTCAAGCCGTCGTTGTTTGGCTTCTTCCTGATTGATCAAACCAGAATTTAAATCAGCATCGATCGCCATCTGTTTGCCGGGCATTGCATCCAGAGTAAAACGTGCCGTGACTTCAGAGATACGTCCTGCACCTTTTGTGACGACGACAAAATTTATCAGCACAAGAATGATAAAAACGATAAAGCCAACAGTGTAATTACCCCCTACTACAAAATCACCAAAGGCCTGAATAACTTTTCCTGCCGAATCAGTACCTGTATGACCATTCAACAAGACAACTCGTGTTGAAGCAACATTCAAACTCAGACGTAATAATGTTGAAATAAGGAGTATTGTTGGGAATGCTGCAAAATCAAGCGGCCTTCTGCTGTAGATAACCGCGAGTAAAATCACCATCGACAAACAGATATTAAAGGTGAAAAGCATATCCAGTAAAAACGGTGCAAGGGGGATCACCATCATTAAAAGGATCATCATCACCAGGATTGGCGAACCAATGTTTGTTCGATTTAATCCACCGAAACTATTAAGGAATGTTGCTTGATTCGCTGCCATGATTAATTATCGAATTGATATTCTTGAGGAATAGGAAGATCTTTAGGAGCTACGGGTTTATCTGTATTCCAATCTTTTTTACTGGTTTTTAGTTGGTAGACATAAGCCAACACTTGAGCCACGGCGATATACAAACCTTCCGGCACTTCCTGATTATTTTTGGTCGTGTGAAAAAGTGCCCGAGCCAGAAATGGTGCGGAAAAAATAGTAACATCGTGTTTGCCGCCAATTAGGCGAATACGTTGAGCAACTAAATCCGCACCTTTGGCAACAACCTTTGGCGCACGCATATTTTCTTGATCATACAATAAGGCAACTGCGAAATGTGTTGGGTTGGTGATGATCACATCGGCCTTTGGTACTTCTTCCATCATCCGTTGATTAGCCAATTCCTGTTGCATGGCTCGTAATTGTGATTTCACTTCTGGGCGTCCTTCCGTGTCTTTCATTTCATCCTTAAGTTCCTGTTTGGTCATTTTCAACTTGCGTTTGTGTTCCCATATCTGAAATGGCACATCAACCAATGCAACAATAAATGTAGCTGAACTTAAAATAAGAAACGCCCAAAGTATTTCATGACCTGCATTCGCTAAAGCTGGCTTCAAACTGCTATTACCGATATGCATTAAAATATCAGATTTATTCCATAATAAACTGATCATAATTAAACAAACTATTAAAAACTTAGCCATAGCTTTTAGTAATTCCATCAAACTATTAGCACCAAAAATTCGTTTAAAGCCCGAAATTGGATTCATCTTTCCAAAATTTAACGTCATGGACTTAGGACTAAATATCCAGCCCCCAATTATCAAAGGAGATGCAATTGCCAAAATCGTCAAACCTAGCAATATCGGCACAATGCTCAACAACATATTTTCAAGACCTTCATAACCTGCACTGATCATTGATTCATTATTAAAAAGAGTTGCACGTTCAATCACGAAACCATCATGCATAATAGCCAATAAATCATTTATCATGGTCTGACCAAAAATCATCATGATCAAAATCGATCCAACGAGTACGCTCATGGTGTTAAATTCTTTGGAACGAGCAACCTGCCCTTTATCACGTGCTTCCTGTTGGCGTTTCGGGGTCGCTTCCTCGGTTTTTTCCTGACTATCATCACGTTCTTCAGCCATTGTTCATCCTTTACTGAATTATTCTCATCATCATGATAAAGGCTTCCTGAAATAAATGGGTCATGTGTGGAACAAATCCTTCAAGCGTAAACATGATCACCAATATGCCAAGAACAATCATCACTGGGAAACCAACGGCGAAGATATTAAGTTGAGGTGCAGAACGTGTCATTACGCCAAAACCAAGATTGACAATTAGCATCGAAGACAAAGCTGGTAAGGCAATCAAAACAGCTGTAGCAAGTACAACGCCCATCCAGTTTACAAATACCCATATCGCTTCCCTCCCTATTCCACCTGAGCCTACCGGTAGAAGATAAAATGAATCTGCTAGATGACGGATCATGAACAAATGGCCATCAACACTGAGGAATAACAAGGTCGCGAGCAACAAGTAAAACTGCCCGACAATGGGAACCTGATTTCCATTTTGCGGATCCACCATAGACGCCAGCATTAACCCCATTAACTGTCCGATCGCTTGTCCGGCGATTTCCAGGACAACAAAGACAACTCGGACTGACAGTCCCATGGCAATTCCAATTAAAACTTGCTCTATTGTGACAAACACCCCTCTAAGTGATAGAGGATCAATCAATTCCGGTCTCGGAATCACTGGCGCTATGACTAATGTCACGGCTATCGCAGACATTAAACGGATACGCGGTGGCATAGAACGTGTGCCAATAACAGGCGCTACCATCAACAAACCAGCTATCCTGAAAAATGGCCACATCCATTCTTCAATCATGCTAATAATTTGTGTTGTTGTTATATCCATAATAACTAACCAATCAATTCCGGGATTTGCTCAAACAATCGCAAGGTAAATTCAGTAAGTAAGGTAATCATCCATGGACCTGCCAATACAATCACTAACAAAGTAATCAATAACTTGGGAATAAAACTCAGTGTCATCTCATTAATCTGGGTTGCAGCCTGAAACATGCTAACTAATACACCAACGATTAATGCAGGCAACAAAATCACAAGTAACAACATCGTCAAATGCCAAAGTGCATTTTGCCCAATAGTAATGATCAGCTCAGGAGACATATTTACTCAGTATCAAATCAAATTCATGTGAAATAAAAGCTGCTGGCCAAAGTACCCATTATTAAGGCCCAACCATCGACCAGAACAAATAACATTAATTTGAAGGGGAAGGATATGATTAGAGGTGATAGCATCATCATACCCATCGACATCAAAACACTGGCGACCACGAGATCAATTATCAAAAACGGGATAAAAATTAAAAATCCTATTTGAAATGCAGTTTTCAATTCACTCGTAACAAAAGCAGGAACCAGTAATGTAAATGGCACATCCTCTTGCGATACAAGTTCTTCTGCACCGGATATTTCTGAAAACAATCCCAGATCCGTTTCACGAGTTTGAGCAAACATAAATTCACGCATGGGTTCCGATGCATTACCTACTGCTTTTCGAAAACTGATTTCCTCATTTAAATAGGGATTAACAGAAACTGAATAAATCTGATCAAACACGGGAGCCATAACAAAAAATGTTAAAAATAATGAAAGGCCAACCAATACCTGACTGCTCGGTGTTTGCGCAGTTCCTAATGCCTGACGTAATATGGCAAGGACAATTATTATCCTTGTGAAAGATGTCATCATTAATAAGCCAGCTGGCAACATTGTCAACGCTGTCATTAACAACAATATCTGAATACTTAATGTATACGTTTGTCCTCCATCGGCATTATCGACCACTGAAAGTACTTGCATACCAGTCTCAGCTGAAACCATTGCCGGCAATACTAATAAAGATATCAAATATATTATCTTCATGATTTGTGTGAACCTTTTATTACTTTATCTGATATAAACTGGGCAAGTCGATCTTTGAAAAGAGGGGGATTGCTATCCGATGGGATAATGATAGGTTCATTCAAAACGTGCAAGGTTTCGATTTTTTGCGAATTAACTCCTATTAAAATCTGTTGAACACCAACTTGAATTAATAGTATTTTCTCATTAGCACCAAGGTACATTGTATCCAGAATTTTTACTGCTCCAGTACGAGCACCCTGAATGGAGGGTAATTTTTTAAATAAAAAAACCAGGCCAAAAAATAAAATCAATACCAACAACAATCCAATTGAAACACTGGCAATTTGACTGGATGCCATTGGTTTGGATAATTCAACAAATTCTTCCGCACGCACAACAGAAGAAACAATCATCAAAAATATGATTGTGTATAGTTGAATGAGCTTATTCAAAAATCGATAGCCATTGACCTTAATGTAGATTTTTAACACGATCATGAGCACTAATTACGTCGGTTAATCGAATACCATATTTTTCATTAACGACGACAATCTCTCCATGTGCCACCAATGTATTGTTTACTAATACGTCTAACGGTTCCCCTGCCAATCGATCAAGTTCAACAACTGAACCCTGATTTAATTGCAATAAATTTCGTATATTAATATTCGTTTTGCCTATTCTTACTGAAAGAGACACAGGAATATCAAGTATGGCCTCAAGTTTTACATTTGTTTCCTCACCAATATTTTCTTCAACAAGATTCTCCATTTCTGCCTGTTGAACATTTTTTGAATTATCTGTAGCTTCAGCATCTGCTTGCTCCTGCATCGCATCACCCCAATCACCTCCAGCATCTTCTTCTTGTACATTATCTTCACTCATACGCCTTACTCCTTAACAACTACTAATTCTTTTGTATCGATCACATCATGACGAATCATTTCCAGAACCTTTAGAGCTTGATTTCCTCGAGAGAGGCCATACTTTGCACGAAATACAGGAATATCTTCTACTGTTGCCATGATAGTATTTGGTGGTTCAATCGGAATCACATCTCCAGCTTTCATATTTTGAATATCACTTAATGTCATTTTTATCTCGGTTAAATTTGTAGTGATTTCTAAAGAGGCGGATTCAATTTCTTCACGCAAAGAATTCACCCATCGTTCATCATAATCAGAAGAATCACTTTGCAGACCCGCATCGAGCAGATCACGAATCGGTTCAATCATTGAATATGGCAGGGTCAAATGTATATCACCCCCACCATTATCCAGTTCCACATGAATCGTCGATATGACCACTACTTCACTGGGACTCACAATATTAGCAAAATGTGGATTCACCTCTGATCCTGAATGCTCAAACTCAATGTCCATTACTGGTTTCCAGGCTTTCTTCAAATCTTCAAAAATTAATTGGATAACATTTTGAATAACTTGCATTTCAGTTGCGGTAAAATCGCGCCCTTCAATTTTGGTATGAAAACGACCATCGCCACCAAAAAAATTGTCCACTAATGAATATACCAGTGTCGGATTCATAACAAATAATGCGACTCCTCTTAATGGCTTCATCTTTATCAAATTAAGATTAGAAGGCATAAACAAACTGTGGATATATTCACCAAACTTGCTCATTTGTACACCTTCAACAGAAATGTTTGGAGAACGTCTCAAAAAATTAAACAAGCTGATTCGAAAATTTCGAGCAAATCGCTCATTGATCATTTCCAGTGTCGGCATACGTCCACGAACAATCCTATCCTGACTGGAAAAATCGTAGGTTTTTAGTTCACCATTGTCTTCAACTTCCGCATCTGTCTCAACGTCACCACCGTCGACGCCAGTCAATAACGCATCGATTTCATCTTGAGATAGGATATCTGTTGCCATTACCTAACTTTCCTATTGGATAACAAAGCTGGTAAAGAAAATATTTTCCACAGCAGTTTTACCTGTTTCCGATTCCATGATTTTTTGTATTTCAACCAAAATTTCAGAACGCACTTTTCCCTTGCCTTCAGGCGTGCTCAAGTCCTCATAGGTTTTGCTACTTAACAACAACACAATGTTATTTCGAATTTGTGGCAGATGTTTTGTCACTTCTTCCTTGATTCCTGCCTCTCTGGTCAAACCATCAATATTGACCTGGAGAAAGCGGACACGACCCTTACCCTGGAAATTGACAACAAATGCTGGATCAAGTGAAAAATAAATAGCTTCTTTACTGACAGTTTCTTCCTCAGACTCAGACTCAGACTCAGACTCAGTCCCAGTCGCAGTCGCATCTTCAGAACCTTCAGCTATTGCCTCTGCATCCTCAGAGCCGCCTAACATAAAGAACGCACCACCTCCTCCTGCCAAAAGTACAACGACCGCGATAATAATAAGAAGCAATGGTTTTTTCTTTTTTTCACCTTCTTCACCTTCTCCTGCTTCATCGACTTCTTCAGCCATGATTATAATTTCCTCACATATCATCAAAGACAATGAAACCTCTGCAAGCGGTATGCCACGACTATTTTTCCTTGTTCTATAAGGACTTACTGAATGCTGGTATTTGGGCGTGTCAAGTTATTGACAAGGCTACTCTATGAGTAAACTTTCTATTATAAATCGATATCATGTCACTACTGAATGTTTTTGATCCTAAGTCAACAGAAATAGCACTTTAATTTTGCGGATATTTTGCTGATAACCATAGTGAAAAATTTAAATTCAGTGCGAACGTATTCAAAGTTTGCTTAAATGATAGAATACCAATGGCCTAAGAATTCACTGGCCAATTACTGCTTAATGATCATTGGAGAAAATTATCGTGACAAACGTCCCAGCTGAAGGTGCAAAGATTACTATAGAAAACGGCGTACTAGATGTCCCTGATAACCCCGTCATCCCTTACATTGAAGGCGATGGTATTGGACCTGACGTCTGGAATGCAACGGTTCGCGTTCTTGATGCAGCTATTGACAAAGCCTATAACAGCAAACGAAAAATCCACTGGATGGAAGTCTATGCGGGTGAAAAAGCCAATCAAAAAACTGGCAAATGGCTACCGGATGAAACTCTCGATGCTTGTCGGGAATACCTTGTTGCAATTAAAGGACCTCTTACGACCCCTATTGGAGGCGGTATTCGTTCCTTAAATGTTGCGCTTCGTCAAATTCTTGATCTTTATGTTTGTCTACGACCAGTACGCTGGTTTGAAGGAGTTCCTTCTCCTATCAAAAAACCTGAACTGGTGGACATGGTGATATTCCGTGAAAACACAGAAGATATTTACGCTGGGATTGAATTTGAAAGTGGTACAGAAGATAACCAACGTTTAATGGAACTATTGCAGGAGTGCTTTCCCAGCTCATACCAAAAAATTCGTTTCCCGGATTCTTCTGGTATTGGGATTAAGGCGATTTCCCGTGAAGGGACTGAACGCCTGATCCGCGCGGCTATTGAATACGCTATCGAAAATAAACGAAAAACTCTAACGATAGTACACAAAGGTAACATCATGAAGTATACCGAAGGTGCATTTCGTAACTGGGCTTATCAACTAGCTGAATCTGAGTATAAAGATTCATGCTATACATGGGATCAGTGGCAAAGAACTGCTGCAGATAAAGGATCTGAGATTGCTAACAAGGAGCAAAAAGAAGCCATGGATGCTGGCAAGATACTGGTTAAAGATGCGATTGCTGATATTACTTTACAACAAGTTCTCACACGCCCAAAAGATTTTGATGTCATTGCCACAATGAATTTGAATGGTGATTACCTATCGGATGCCCTGGCAGCCCAGGTTGGCGGTATCGGTATTGCTCCTGGTGGGAACATCAATTATACAACAGGCCATGCTATTTTCGAGGCCACACACGGTACTGCACCCAAATATACCAATCTCGATAAGGTCAATCCTGGCTCCTTATTGTTATCGGGTGAAATGATGTTGCGTTACCTCGGTTGGGAAGAAGCAGCTGATTTAATTATTTCATCAATGGATAAAACCATTGCTGATAAAGTAGTCACGTACGATTTTGCTCGTCTAATGGACGGTGCAAAAGAAGTCAAGTGCAGTGAGTTCGCTAACGAAATGATCAAAAGACTGTAATCCCTTCAATATGACAGCGCCGTCCGACAAGGATCTGATCGCGGAATGTTCGCAACTCATCTACGACGGCTTTATCCGTTATAACCAGGCGTTTCATCGCATCACGCGTCGTGCACGTACCCGTTTTGAACGACGCGATTGGCAAGGGCATCAACAGGACATTGTTGACCGAGTTGATCTTTATGAAAAATCTGTTCGACGCATTGTCTTGTCTTTACGCAGAACGATGAATGATCGAGTCAAGGAACATGATATCTGGTCAAGGATACAACTTTATTTTGGTGATCGTCTTGAGAAGGTTCCTGATTCTGATTTTATCAAAACATTTTTTAATTCTATTACCCGAAGAATATTCGGTACTCTGGGAACTGATCCAAGGCTTGAGTTTGTCTCGTTTGGCCCATCATCAAATACCAATCTCATTTCATCACTTAGCATCCGACGTTATCCTTATTGGGGTTCTATCGAAAAAATATTCCAGACAATCTTAAACGATTTTTCGTTTCGTGTTGACTACGATAATCTTGGTGCGAATGCCAAGCGTGTCGAAATGGACATTGATGATTTTATCTCCAGGAAATTTGACCATAATGTTGAATACCTACGTTTTGAATTCATTGATTCAATTTTTTACCAGTCAGCACGTGCTTACCTTGTCGGTCGAATTATACTAACTGAAGGCACGGTGCCATTGATCATTGCTTTCAAGAATGAAGAACATGGCATTACAATTGATGCTGTTCTAATGTCCAAGCGTGAAGTCAGTATTGTTTTTGGCTATACACGTTCTTATTATTTTGCCGATCCGAACTCTGTCATTGGCACTGTCAATTTTCTACACTTGTTACTGCCTGATAAGCCTATCGATGAACTTTACACCGTGCTCGGCCGGTTACGACAAGGCAAGACAGAACGTCATCGGATTTTTTCAGAACACCTGAAAAATACCAGCGATAAATTTGTCCACGCCGAAGGTGATAAAGGCCTGGTCATGATTGTTTTTACTTTACCCTCTTATGACCTGGTCTTCAAAATCATTCGTGATAAATTTGGCTACCCCAAAAATGTCACACGTAAGGAAGTCATTAGTAAATACAAACTTGTATCCAAACATGATCGTGCCGGACGTTTAATTGATACTCAGGAATTTCTAAATTTAAAATTTCCTATTGATCGCTTTTCAGATGAATTACTAGAAGAATTATTTTCAGAAGCATTAAATTCAGTCATCGAGGAAGACGGGAATTTATTAATCAGACACGTTTATATTGAACGTCGTGTTCGTCCTCTTAATATTTATATTAATGAAGTCTCGCGGGAAGACGCAAAGTTGGCAATACTGGACTATGGTCAGACATTAAAGGATCTGGCTAATACCAATATCTTTCCAGGAGATTTACTGCTGAAGAATTTTGGTGTGACTCATTTAAACCGTGTAGTGTTCTATGATTACGATGAGGTTGCCCTGGTAACCGAATGTAATTTTCGGGATATCCCTGATGCCGATGATACGATGGATGAAATGCGTCCAGAAGCCTGGTATTACGTCGGTGAACACGATATGTTTCCGGAAGAATTTGTTAAATTTCTTTCTATGGATGATGAATTACGTTCCTTGTTTATCCTGTTTTATGGGGAATTATTAACAGCCAATTATTGGCGAGATGTTAAACAACAATACTCGTCTGGTAATATTTCATTGGTGGTGCCCTACCATCGCCCGGTTCTACCAACAGACACATTTCCTCAGAAATAATTTAGCAAGCTATACACCATGGTTTACTACTTACTTATCCCATAAAAAAACCCCGCTTTAATATGTGAGGTTAATAGTTAGTGCAGTAGAAAAACCAATCAATCAGGAACGATACGTTTTTTCACATAAGAGCCCGGGGCATCGTCTAGAACACCCAACTTTACACCAGGCTCTCGAGCCGGTATTTTCTTGCCAGCCTGTTTCTTTACCCATGATTGCCAGTCACCCCACCATGAACCTTCATGAGTTTTGGCATTTTCAAACCAGGTATCAGCATCTGGGTTGAGTTCATCATTGGTCATATAAAAATATTTGTTCTTGGTTGGCGGGTTAATGATACCAGCAATGTGACCTGAACCACCCAAAACGAAACGAACGGGCCCTGAAAATAATTTCGCGCCTGCATAAGTCGATTTCCACGGGGTAATATGATCACCCTTGGTGGAAATAAAATACGTTGGTGTCTTGACCTTACTAATATCGATCGGTATGTCGGCCAAAATTATCCCACCAGGCTCTCTCAATAAATTATTTAAATAACATGTGCGCAAATAATAACTGTGATTGGCTGCCGGCAAACGGGTTGAATCAGAATTCCAGTACAATATATCAAAGCTAGCGGGATCTTTGCCCAGTAAATAGTTGTTAATAAAGAAAGGCCAAATCAAATCATTGGCACGTAACATATTAAATACGCTGGCCATGGAGGTACCGTCCAGATAACCCTCTTTTGCCATATCAGCATCCAGTGAATCCAGTTGCTCTTCATCAATAAAGACACCCAGGTCGCCTGGATTTTCAAAATCAATCATGGTTGTAAAATAGGTCGTGGAATGAACCAGTTTTTTTCTTTTCGCTGTTAACCAGGCATTGGTTGCCGCTAACAAGGTTCCGCCGACACAATAACCGATGGTATTCATCGCGCTGACGCCGGTTTCTTTTTTCACTTGTTCCATTGCGGTAACGACACCTTCAGTCATGTAGTCTTCAAAGGTTTTGTTGGCCTTGTCTTCGTCTGGATTACACCAGGAAATAATAAACACCGTATGCCCCTGATCGACCGCCCACTGAATAAAACTATTCTCAGGACTTAAATCAAGGATGTAATATTTATTAATCCACGGTGGAACAATTAATAATGGTCGTTCAAACACAGTTTTTGTTGTTGGAGAGTATTGAAGTAACTGAAATAAATCATTTTCAAAAATGACCTTGCCTTTTGTACTAGCGATATTCTTACCAATTTCAAAAGCAGAAAAATCAGTCATCCGGGTCATCAAATGTTCACCCTTACCACGCTGCAAATCGTCGAGCAGCGCTTTAAAACCCTGCAATAAGTTAGCACCACTGGAATCCAGGGTTTCTTTCATAACTTCGGGGTTAGTGGCAGCAAAATTTGTCGGCGACAGTGCATCCACCCACTGCTTAGCAAAAAACTCCATTTTCTTCGCAGTTTTATCATCCATACCCTCATTCACTGCAAAGTGAGCCAGGACACAACGTGAAGCAAGAAGGTATAACTGCTTAATATGATTAAACAGTGGATGGTCATTCCACTCCTCGTCGCTGAAGCGACGATCACCGCCCTCAGCTTCAATAACCGGATCAGATGTAATGCCGCAAAATAAATCTACAGAATTTTCCAGTAATTTTGCATACGCCTGCCAGAAATTCTGGTGTATAGATAAAATAGCTTGTGGATTACTTAACCAACTCCGCCAAAGTTGAAGCATTTCGCCCGAAACAGGTGAAGAACCCAGTTTTTCAAAACTTGAAAACTGGGAACTGATAAAATCGTTTGCAAGAGATTGAGCCTTTTCACCCATCTCGAGAAAATTTTCGGCTGAAAAAGCCTCTTTGGGGAGTGGGTCTTGAAACATCTGAATAAATCTCCAATTTTTTGAGTAAGCTAGTGCCTGCATTGCCTAGACAGATAGCTTTGTTATCATTCAATATAACTAATATCTTTAATTTACACATAAATTGTGCATTGCACAACTTTTTTAACTGATTCTAATATTTTTTTATTAAAAACAATCAGTTAACATACTTCAGTGCTCGATTAGACCAGAGCACTATACAGACAACCGTACTACAATTCAGGCCTGGAGGCGAAATGAGTGATTTTCTGATAGGGGGTAATGGAAAAAATCAGGTACATCTGATTTCAGCTATGGCAAATCGTCATGGCATGATCGCTGGTGCTACCGGCACGGGAAAAACCGTCACCTTACAAATTTTTGCCGAATCTTTTTCCAGGATCGGTGTTCCCACCTTTATGGCCGACGTCAAAGGTGATCTTTCCGGACTTGCCAATGCAGGTAAAACACATCCAAAAATCGACGAACGCGTGAACATTATTGGTATTGATGATTACGCCTTTAACCCAAACCCAACCTTGTTCTGGGATGTCTTCTCCAAACAAGGCCACCCGGTTCGTACAACCATTTCAGAAATGGGTCCTTTATTGCTCTCAAGCCTGTTCGATCTGAACGAAACACAAACCGGTGTGTTATACGCTGCGTTTAGTATCGCTGATGACAATGGCATGTTACTGCTGGATCTAAAAGATCTACGCTCCATGCTGAACTGGATGGGTCAAAATTCAAAAGAACTTTCAATTGAATATGGCAATATATCAAGTGCCAGTCTTGGTGCTATTCAACGCCGACTGCTGGTCCTCGAAGAACAGGGTGCTGAACATTTCTTTGGTGAACCCGCGCTCAAGATTGACGACTTAATGATCACGGATTTTTCTGGTCGTGGCGTGGTGAGTATCCTGGATGTCACCCGATTGATATCTCACTCACCTAAATTATATGCAACCTTCTTGCTCTGGTTATTATCCGAACTATTCGAACAATTACCCGAAGTAGGTGATGTAGACAAACCCAAGCTGGTGTTGTTCTTTGATGAGGCCCACCTTCTTTTCGATCAAGCACCCAAGGTGCTCATCAATAAAATTGAACAAGTGGTTCGTTTGATCCGCTCCAAAGGTGTTGGTGTATTTTTTATCAGTCAAAGTCCCATGGATATTCCTATGGGTATACTCGGACAACTCGGTGCCAGGGTTCAACATGCACTCCGTGCCTACACACCAAAAGATAAAAAAGCGATTAAAACAGTGGCTGAAACCTTTCGTCAAAATCCTGAAATTGATGCCGAAGAAGTCATTACGCAACTCGGTCTGGGTGAAGCCCTCGTTTCTATTCTGGATGAATCCGGTACCCCTACTCCTGTTGAAAGAATTTTAATTCGCCCACCTGAATCTCGTATTGGACCATTGACCGAGGAAGAACGAAAAGAAGTGATCGATCGCTCACCGATGAAGGGGCGCTACGACGAAAGTATTGATCGCGAATCGGCCTTTGAACTGTTAAAGCAACGTACCGAAGAGATCGCCAAACAGGAAGCCGCTGAAAAAAGACGTCTTGAAGAAGAAAAAGCACAGGCGAAAAAAGAAAAGAAAAAATCTTCGGGTCGTAAACGCCAGGGCATCGGCGAGACTATGCTAAAAAGCGTGGCCAGAACAGTGGGCACGACACTCGGCCGTAAGATCATTCGCGGGGTATTGGGTTCGATTTTGCGTTAAATGTAATTTTTTCGAAATGCGAAAGAGACACCGATTAACCAGATTCATCTGAATTGACAATCGGAAGATTTGCTTCTTTCCAGGCCTTGAAATGACCAGTCAATTGAATGACATTAGAAAAACCATTAGTACTGAGAATTTCCTCAACTTTTCTAGCTCTGGGACCAACGTAACAATAGACGACAATTTCTTCAGATTTCTTGTCACTAATGATCGACAGCCTATCCGTTAATTGCTTGATTGGAATATGGACAGCTCCCTGAATATGACCCTTTTCATACTCTTTTTTACTACGCACATCGAGAATAAGGGGCGATTCAGCATTCTCAATACGCGATTGAAGCTGCTGGACACTCATAGTCAGGCCAGTTTGTTCACCAATACAGGCAAACAACAGGAAAATAAGTGTCAAAACGATGAAATTTCTTTGGAATACCATAGAAATTAAGATAAGGTGTGAACTTCGGTTGGTCAAATAAAAGCCTTAATAATAATTATTGACCAATTTCCGTCTTCGCTTGAAAAAAACAATAAAAAAAAAGCCGCTAGAACACTAACGGCTTATAAATTACACTCGTATCTAGGAGTTTGTTAAGAGTACTTAACAAAAACATGTCTCATATATGTCTCTGAAGAATCAGATTCATATCTGAGCCATGTCCTATACACTGCATCTGCCATGCCAACCATTATTTTTCTATCATTATCAATAACTTAACGGATTTCTTCTGTTTTTAGAGTCTCAAAAAGTGTACTTTTTTTAGAAATCTGTCTCTTGCAGGATACGGTATTGAGCAAAACGTACTACTTCCCGGATCTGTATGTAATCAACTCAAAACCGGACTCAGTAAAACGCGATTTTTCTACCAAACTGTAGCATCTCAAATATAGTGGTCGATTAGACCCTTCTGTACATTGACTTGCACTATGTCTGCGTTGTGTCCTTCATGAGTATCATCATTCACAGAAGAGTTCTCCGCCTGAAAATGTGTATTTTCAAATTCTAATGATTGCTGATCCGACGATGAATGTTGAGAGACATTAACATCCCCCAAATTGATACCAGACTGGCTCATCATTTCACGCAGTCTCGGAAATGCATCTTCAATGGCTTCTCGTACGGCATTATGTTGCGAAATAAAATGAATGCTTGTGTGATCGTTGTTCACTGAAAGACGAATTTCTACCGGCCCTAATTCTGCTGGATTGATCTGAATATGTGCAATCTGTTTTTGACCCTGTGCCAACAACATTACCTTTGAATTAAATGCCTCTGTCCACTGAGGACGAGATAGCATGGTGTCTATCGAGACCGACTGTAGATAAGATACCTGTTGAGGCGTAGAATTTTGCGTTGCTGGACTAGCCGTCAATGGCGTGATCACAGAGGTGCTATCTGCCTTTGTATGTAACTCTGTTGAAAGGCTTGTTGTAAATAATATGTTTTGGTTAGCAGAGGGAATAGTTTGATTAAGACGGTTTTTTCCAGCTCCGATCTTACTCACTACATCGCTTAGAACCTCAGTGAGGAACCGATGATCAGTTTCATCAATGCTAAAGGTATTTCCTGGGGTTATTTTCGTTTTATCAAATATTTGTTCAAGTTTTTTTACCAATTCAGAAGGCAAGCGTAATTCTTCCGATCCAATAGCATTTTGAAATGCATTTTTAAGTGTGCTCAACTGAGTTTCCGTCAAACCTAATTGTCGACTCTGCTCCGGGTCAGATAGAAATGCCGTCAGTCGTTCCAATAACTCTGGCGGCAATTTCGTTCCGCTTGACAGCTCCAGGGGCAAATTCTGACCGGCATACTGTAATGGCAAAATGGCTAACTGAGACTGCAGGTCAACAGAGAAGTTTTCAGGAAGAAATTCTGTAATTTCCTTTATATTCAATGCTTTAGAATCAATAGAGCTAAGGCTCGAGTGCTTTAAAGCACCCGTTCCCAAGCCAGATATCACACCATTTACAGATAAAATTCCTTCGTTCAATGTCTTCCCCATTCAAGAAATAATCATTGTCTGGGAAATTGCAATGCCCGTGCCACTTACTCAATATTGGAATTGAACAACAGGCTGGTATTGGTTAATCTCTCTTTCATATGGATAGATTCCTCTATGTATAAGATGCGATCATTGAAACCGTACTTTGATCGAAACGCATTAAAAATATAACCACATAAAATAGTAAAGGATATTCCCTATGAAAGGATTTTTTATATTTATTTTGATTGCCGCAACCGCTTATTACGCCTATGAAAATCATTCTCCCTTCCAAACGAAAATAACTGATCCATACTATTTAGAAATTCGTGTCAAAGTTATTGATACCAGTTTTCAAATAGTCGGATATGGTGAAATGAACTCACTCACAGACTGTGAAGTAAGAGGTTTACTTATGTGGAAAGAGAAATTCAAAAATATTGGCACTGTGAAAATAACAAAAAACTGTACAAAAGAAATTCCCAAAAAATATAAACTGCTCTTTGAAAATAAACCATTCAGAGCCAGCTACATTGCCTTTGACAAAGGCACCATAAGTGAAAGAAATGGCCGCTTTGTCTTCTATGGAATTCCATCCAGTTTGATAAAAGAGGAATGCTCGAAAATAATAAATAAAATATCAAACGATAGAAAATATGAAGGAAAAATATATTGTATAAAAGGAAACGTTGGTTAACTTTAAATATATTTAATAAACTTTTTACAAAAATATTATCTGCTATAGAAAAAAACTAATTATGCATAGACTAATTTTTGTTTATTTTACAGACCAGATCATCAATTTCACGTTGTTCACGCTCATTTTCAATTTGTTGTTCAGTTTGAAATATTTTATTAACCACTTTATCCAAAGCATTAGAATGTTGTTTAGCATCGCACCAGCTTTTTTTATCCCGTGAATTATCAATAGTCTGTTGCTCGATCTGCTGCTCTAACATTTCTATGGCCTGATCTATTTGACGGATAAAAGACTGTTTATCTCGTAGTAAGTTGGCAGAAATGCTTTGTGATGTTGAATTGGATGCATAGTCTCTGCGATATTGATACATCATTTCTAACTTGTCTTTGTACTCTTTCAAACTGTTATTGCTAGTTACTAACACATTCGCTGCGCCCTCTTCTTTTCTGGTAGCAATTGTTAATAAGGGTCTCATGCGTTTTGATCTCGTCATGATGTTTCTTTGCTATCAGTCATGGATTTTCCTAACTCGGAATGTATCAATGTGTTTAAGTCATTCAGTTGTTCCATGCTGGTTTCATAACTCACTCGTTCATCCATTGATTGTTGTAGGAAGGCCCAGAGATATGGATGTAGTTTGATTGCAAGATCTAATGTTTTATCACTACCGCTTTGATAAGCGCCAACACTGATCAAATCTTTATTTTGTTCATAACTGGATATCAGTTTTTTGAATTCCTTTGCCATGGTCTGATGTTCAGCAGTAACAATCTGAGTCATCACACGACTGATGGAAGACTCAATGTCGATTGCTGGATAAATACCAGATTCTGCCAGCTTATGAGACAGCACAATATGTCCATCTAAAATTGCTCTTGCAGCATCTGCAATCGGATCATTTTGTATATCTGCTTCAGTAAGCACGGTGTAAACAGCGGTAATACTACCACCACCTTCAACCCCATTACCTGCCCGTTCAACTAATTGTGGTAAGCGAGCGAATACAGAAGGTGGATAACCACGTGTCGCAGGGGGTTCTCCGATAGTTAATGCGATTTCTCGTTGAGCTTGAGCGTAACGTGTTAATGAATCCATTAATAACAAGACATCCAGACCTTCATCACGAAAATATTCGGCAACACTCGTCGCAAGCAAAGCACCGTGTAAACGCATAAGAGGTGGATCATCCGCAGGAGTTGCAATAACTACTGAGCGAGCCCTACCCTCTTCACCCAAATTTTGTTCGATAAATTCTTTTACTTCACGACCACGTTCACCGATCAAACCAACGACAATAACATCTGCATTGGTATAACGTGACATCATACCGAGTAAGACACTCTTACCTACACCACTTGGCGCGAATAATCCAAGCCGTTGCCCTTTTCCTACCGTAAGAAATGAATTTATAGATCGCAAACCAACATCCAGAGGTTCAGAAATAGAAGACCGAGATAGAGGGTTAATCGGTTTGCCTTTCAATGGCATATACGATTTGGCTTTAATGGGACCACCTTTATCAAGTGGCTCACCATTCCCATTAATAATACGTCCAAGCAAATCCGATCCTACCCGTACATTACCACTTCTTCCTAAAGGGATAACACGGGCATTTTGTGATAAACCGTGTGGCTCACCTGTCGGCATTAAATATAATCGCTCGCCCGAAAAACCAACCACTTCTGCTTCTATTGAATTTCCGTCACTGCTGACAACTTTACAACGGTCACCAATTGCAGCACGACAACCAACAGCTTCAAGCGTGAGACCTACCATTCGAGTTAATCGACCCTGAACTAGCAATGGGGGAGGCGTTTGGTTCTGCGTAATGATATTCGTTAGAATATGGTTCCAACGCTGATTGCCTTCAAGCACAGCATCATTCATCACTACCTCTCTCACCACCAAGCATTTTTGCTACAATTGCGGACAATCTACTTTCTACACTCGCATCGATCAATGATGAGTTCGTTTCAATACGACAATCACCCCTCATCAATAAGATATCTTCTTCAATACTCCAATTAATCTCTTCTTGTTTTAATGAAAATGCTACACGAACAATTTCGGCATCTTCAGGATGTAAAAATATCCGTGCGTTTTCCCCTGAGCTTGGCATGGCTTTAACTGCTTCTCTTACCACAGCAACAATTTCGCCCGGATCCAGTTTCAGTTCTCGCCTGATAATATGACGCGCTATCAATAAACTTAATGCTACAAGAGTTTGCTCAACTTCTTCGTTGAGTTTTTTTACAGGTTCATTGAATAGTGATAAGTATTTATCGAATGATTCTATGCGTTGTCTAAATTCCTCTTCAGCCTTTTTTTTTCCTTCTTGATAGCCCTTTTTACAACCTTCGTCCAGTGCTTCTTCATAAGCCTGCTTTTGTAATTCTTGTATATCTTTAGCTGTCGGTGGTCTTTGAAATGCTGAATCAGCTGAACTAATAGTGCCTTCCATAACAGGCGCTGACCAGTTTTGATAGGCTGTTGCCGCTTCTTCAGTAATTAAATGTTTGTGTGACATTATTTATGCAACTATTATTACTAAATCATTTCTTCGCCAGAAGCACCGCCCAGCATAATCTGGCCTTCATCTGCTAATCGACGCGCAACGGAAAGTATTTCTTTTTGTGCTGCTTCCACATCATTGAGTCTAACAGGACCGGATGCTTCCAAATCATCTTTCAACATTTCAGCAGCTCTGGAAGACATATTATTGAATATTTTTTCTTTCAATTCATCATCTGTTGCCTTCAGTGCAAGCAGTAACTGATCAGTTGATACATCACGTAAAATTGTTTGAATAGCCCGATCATCAACATCATTAAGATTATCAAACACAAACATCAAATCCTGAATCTCCTGGCCCATTTCTTCATCGATGTCTTTTACTTTCTCCATGATATCAGCTTCAATACTACTATCTACGAAGTTAAGAATATCAGCAGCGGCTTTGACACCACCAATATTCGATGACTGTACACTCCCGCCACCTTTCAATTGTTTCTCAAGGGTATAATTCAATTCTTTCATAGCGGCTGGCTGTATACCATCCAATGTTGCGACCCTCAACAACACATCGGAGCGCACTTTATCCTGAAATTCACCAAGTACAGCTGCAGCATGATCACTGTCAAGATATGAAAGTACAATTGCAATGATCTGTGGATGTTCATTACGGATTAATTCTGCTACAGCTCTTGCATCCATCCATTTTAATGATTCAAGCCCTTTAGAATTTCCTCCGAGCAAGATGCGATCAATAATACCAGCAGCTTTATCCTCACCTAACGCACTGATCATTACACTACGAACATAATCATCTGCCCCAACACCTATTGCAGTTTGTTCATGGACTACACCCAGAAAATCTTCCAGTACAATTTGCACCTCTGTTTTACTTAAATCTCCAACATTCGCCATTGCTACGCCAATGCGCTGAACTTCTTTTGGCCCCATGTGTTTGAGTACTTCTGATGCCTGTTCTTCACCAATAGACATTAATAAAACGGCTGCTTTCTGTGACGAGTCAAGATTTGGATTTTCACCAGCCATTATTCATCTTCTACCCAGTTTTTAACCACTGTTGCTGCAACTTTTGGATTTTCAGTGATCACTTGTTTTACTGCATCAATACTTTTGTCATAATCAGTCGGCGGACCCAATTGCAGATTTTCATTTGATCCTATTGCAGTATTATTATTAAGATTGTCACTGGCTGAACTACCTGGACCGTCCAACTGAACCATTCCAGCGGATCCTGCCAAAGCTGTTTGATGTAATGTTATTTCCTTATCTACCATCTTTTTCATAGCAGGTTTTAACACACCAAATACCAGAAATATCACAAATAATCCGCCGAGCACCTGTTTAGCTATGTCCCATGTCCAGGGTTGCATATAGATGGGAATTTCAGGTAGAGGCTCTGGCGCTTGAGGTATGGCAAATTGTGCACTGATCACATTCACTGTATCACCACGTGTGGCTTCGTATCCTATTGCTTCTTTAATCAGCCCATTAAAACGTTCGATTTCTTCCGGGCTGTGCTCAACACGAGCTAGGCTACCATCTGCTTGCACTTCTTTTTTATGATCGATGACTACAGCAACGGATAAGCGTTGCAATTTTCCAACTGATTTACGTGTATGGCTTATTGTTTTATCAATTTCATAATTTCGAACAGTTCGTCGTTGTGTACTTGATTGAGAATCTGCAGTGTTACCATTAACCCCCGTGCCTTCTGCTACTTCTGGAGCACTACCTTCTGCTGGAGGTTGATT
Source organism: Gammaproteobacteria bacterium (assembly GCA_965250225.1). Lineage (GTDB taxonomy): Bacteria > Pseudomonadota > Gammaproteobacteria > Eutrophobiales > Eutrophobiaceae > CBDEUK01. The sequence goes on along the minus strand of CBDFNQ010000033.1, from coordinate 54,065 downwards.
CGATAAAGCACCAGGAACACCCAGTAATGCAGAATCCGCTGATAACGTTTCTTCTTCGAGTTGCTCACTTCTAATAGCGGGGAGGTCGGGGTTATACGATTCACGTGTTTGTTCAGTACTGGTAAAATCAAAATCTGCTGTCACCTGAGCTTTCACACCATCTTGTCCCACGATTGGAACCAGGATGTCTTCAATACGTTTCATATACGATTCTTCAACCCGACTGGTGTATTGAAATTGCGATGAGGTTAATGCAAGTTCCCGTGCCGAATCACCATTTGTCATCAATCGACCATTTTGATCAACAATATTGACGTTACCAACATCAAGATTTGGTACACTGGCCGCAACAAGATTTGAAATTGCGGCAATTTGTTCTACCGACATTCGATGACCTGAATAAAGATCAACCAGGACAGAAGCGCTAACCGGTTTTCGATTACGAACAAAAACAGATTGTTTTGGCATAGCCAGATGCACACGTGCTGAACGAACCGATTTAATTGTGGAGATAGAACGTGCTAATTCAGTTTCGAGTGCATGATGATAACGTGCCTTCTCAATAAACTGGCTGGTCCCCATACCCTGATCTTCCTGTAATACACCGTAACCTGCGTTGGCACTTTTGGGTAATCCTTCTCCTGCAAGCTTGATCCTCGCTTCATGTACTTTCGATGTGGGAACCATAATCGCACCCGAACTTTCGTCGACGCGGTATGTTATATTCGACTTTTGTAGAGAATCCAGTACTTGTCCAATATCCTGACTCGATAAGCTACCGTACAAAAGACTGTAGTTTGGTGTTTGTGACCACATGGTAACGTACACACCTAATGCAACACTTGCTGCTATTGCAATCAAAAAACCAATTTGCCTGAAAAACAGTGTCCTTTTTATTTCCGAAGGTAATTCAACTATAGTTTGAGCTTCAGTAGCCATATTATTTTTTATTATATTTTATATATCAGTTAAATTTGCATATTCATGATTTCTTGGTAAGCCGTTACCAAACGATTTCGTACCTGTGTCATAGCTTGAAAAGAAACGTTGGCTTTTTGCAGGTTCACCATTACTTCGGTGATATCAACATCTTTATCGCCGAGTTCAAAACGTTTAGCCAATTCACCTGCGTTTTTTTGAACATCACTAACTTTGTCGATCGATGTTTTTAGCAACTCTGAAAATTCTGACTTGTTAGTTTTTAAATTTGTGCCATCAACCATAGGCGTTTGTGCTTGTCTCGCCATAGATTGCATTTCAGCAAGCAAATCATTTATCTTCATATCAATCATAAAAATTACCCTTTTTATTTATATGTATTTACATCAATTTTATGCTGGTATTTTTATTCCTTGTTCACGCATTCTGGCAAGTTTGTATCTAAGCGTACGCGGACTTATCCCCAATTTCTCAGCAGCGGATTTTCGACTGCCAGCTGTTTCTTCTAAAGCATCTATAATTATTTTTTGTTCACGAGATTTTAAATTTTGATTTAATACAGAATCATGATCAGGATGACTATGTGTGTTATCACTAAGTTTTATTACTGATTGATCAGCGACTAACGATTCGAACTGTAAGTCGTTCTCAGTAATCAAACTGGTACTTTGCAACACCAATGCCCTTTGTATGACGTTATCGAGCTCTCTTACATTACCTGGCCATGTATGCGTATTAAGCTTGTTTTTTGCTTCCAACTCCAACGTAGGACATGCTGATTTATTTTTGTCTGAAACTCGTTTCAATAAGAACTCTGCAATAGGAACAATGTCGTCAGGACGTTCTTTTAATGAAGGCAAAGCAATTGGGAATACATTCAAACGATAAAATAAATCCTCGCGAAATCTGCCAGCAAAAACTTCTTCTCGCATATTTCGATTCGAGGTTGCCATAACTCTGACATCTAGTTCAATCATTTTTTGATCACCTAATCTCTCAACTTCTCTTTCCTGTAAGACACGTAATAACTTAGCCTGTAGTGCAAGACTCATTTCTGAAATTTCATCGAGCAATAATGTACCGCCTTGCGCTTGTTCGAATTTTCCAGGAGATGATTTGTAAGCACCCGTAAACGCTCCTTTTTGATAACCGAACAACATTGCTTCAAGCATATTATCGGGAATTGCTGCGCAATTAATAGCAATGAAAGGTTTATCTTTACGAACAGAATGTTGATGAATGTATTGCACAAGTACTTCCTTGCCGCAACCACTTTCGCCTGTGACAAGAACTGTCACATCTTTACTCGCTACCTTACGCGCAACGTCCATAACATCTCTGCTTTTTTTATCAACAGCAATAAATCCACTGTCTTCATCCGTAACACCATTATCAAATTGTGCAATACGGCTCACCAGGACTTCAGGTTCAAATGGTTTGACCAGATAATCTATAGCGCCATCATGTAACGCATCGACCGCTTGCTGAATCGTGCCATAAGCGGTCATCAAAATAACAGGTAATTCAGATTTATAGCTTTTAATTTTTTTAAGTAAGGTAATGCCATCCATGCCATCCATTTGAATATCACTGATAACGATATCGACATCTTCTTTGTTAATAATATTTATTGCATTCTGACCATTTTCCGCTGACCAGATTGAGTAACCCGCCAACATTAACGTATCTATTAACGCTTCTCTTAGTGGCATATCATCTTCTACAACAAGGACCTTAAGTGACATTATTGTCTCCTAAATAAATATCTGATTGAATTTCTAATAAGCTTCATTTTCTATCGCATGTTCATTATTAATTTGACTCTCTGACATGGGTAATTGAATATGAAAAGTTGTTCCTACATTTTCTTCAGTATCAAATGATAATTTTCCGTTATGTGCTCTAATCACCGAATCTACTACCGATAAACCAAGACACCAGTACCTTGTGATCGGGTTGAAAAAAATGGCTCGAATAGTCGCCCCTGAAATTTCTCTGGTATACCAGAACCATTATCAGCAACATCTATTTGAATCGTATTTTCATCCGTTTGATAGCAGTTTAGATTAATAGTGACACTGTCATTAACTGATTGAACTGCATTCGTAACCAGATTATGGATGCAACTGATCAAGGCATGACTATTAACATCGATCACAGCTTTTTTAATTTTATTGGTAATCGTAATGTCGCAATCGTATTCTGCACTTTTCGATTGAAGCGTTTCTTTCAGTGCAGCAATAAAGCTGTTAACCGATTGTTTTTCAGAATCAAAGCGACCACCTCTGGCAAACAACAACATATCTTCAACCAGGCCTTCAAGGTTTTGTAATCTTGATAGTAATTTATCTGCAAAACGACGGCGGACAGAATCTTCCAGACCGTTACGACTTAGATTAGAAGCATAAAGAATTGCAGAAGAAAGAGGAGTCCTTACTTGATGAGCCAGTGAAGCAGCCATTTCACCCATTGCTGATAAACGTTTTAAACCGCTGAGTTGTTCCTGTAATTGACGGTTTTCTGAAACATCTTTGATCAGAAGTATCTGTCCCGGTTCGGATTCAAGAGCTTGGGTTGATATGTTGACTGTACGCCCGTCCTTCAAGGTTATGTCGTGCCCATCATCCCAGCGTGGTGAAAAAGCCCGTTCGACGATATCACGCCAAAGCAGTCCTTCCAGTGGATTTCCAAGTAGATTTATTGCAACGGGATTAACCTGAGTAATGACGCCATTACCATCTAGTACAACTACTCCACCAGGTAATACATGAAGTAGATTTGCAAGACGACTGGCTAAACGTTCTTTCTCAAGATATTCTTTTTTCTTCTCTATCTTGGCAGAGATCAATTCTGCATTCAGTTTTGCAACCTGTCCCTCAAGCCCTTTGTAGAACTCAGTTAAATAACCCGTTGCTTCACTGAAATTTTCAAACGCCTCTTCGAGGGTATTAGAATCTTCGTTTTGATTTTTTACTATTGGGCTATATTGCGCCATCTTCCTGCCACTTGTTATTGTTTACGACTTACTCTCTCTTCGAGCAAGGACTATGCCACTCAATTTAGTCGTGTTATAACAAGAAGTTAGAAAAATAGTGTGCTGTTGTTAATGAAAATTGAAGCTTCTTTTATATGTTTTTGTCAAAATCCCGACACATCTTCCCGACGTTGCAAACCAAGCTTCCGCATCTTTTCAACCAGAGTTGTACGCCCCATAGATAGTCGTTTTGCTGCATGGGCTACGACCCATTTTGCTTCGTCGAGTGCTTGTATGATGAATTCATATTCAATGGTATTGATATATTCTTTTAGGTCAATATTCCCTTTTGGTAAACGTGGAGTTTTCAATTTAGTATCAACCGGACTTGCGCCATCAGTGATCGGTTTATTCATAACCTCTTCTGCCTGGTATTTTTCTGGCAAATCTTGAACATCCACAATACCGTTTGGATAGAGTATTGAAAGACGCTCAATAAGATTTGCTAACTCACGCACATTTCCTGGCCACTGATATTGCATCAGGGATTCAACGGCTGCTTGAGCTAAACGAACGCTACCACTATTTTCATGCTCAAGACGTTCGATCAAATCATTGACGAGTAGAGGTAAATCTTCATTACGCTCACGTAATGGTGGTGTCTCAATTGGAAATACATTCAAACGATAATACAAATCTTCACGAAATCTACCAGAGCTGATCGCTTTTTCAAGATTAACATGAGTTGCAGCAATGATGCGTACATCAGCATTGATACTTTTATTACTACCGACACGTTCAAAGGTTCGCTCCTGTAATACACGTAAAAGTTTTACTTGCATCGGCAAACTCATATCACCAATCTCATCAAGAAATAGCGTGCCACCAGAAGCCATCTCAAAACGACCTTGTCTTGCAGCGATCGCTCCAGTGAACGCACCTTTTTCATGACCAAATAATTCATCTTCAAGCAATTCAGCAGGAATCGCACCACAGTTAATTGGAACAAAGGGTTTATTCCGACGATATGAATGATAATGAAGATTGCGCGCTATGACTTCTTTACCAGAACCGGATTCTCCTATAATTAATACATTCGCGTCCGTGTGCGCAACCTTTTCAACCATTTTTCGTACACGTTGTATCCCTTCGCTCGTTCCACCCAGGCTACGAAATAATTCCATCGATCGGGGACTACCGTCTTTATGACGATGAGCTCGATGAATTTCTACTCGTTGAAATATTTTTGAGAGCTGAGTATTGCGTAAGGGTAAATCGATAGTGCCAATACAACCATTCTCAATCTCCTGAATAAAAGTACGCTTTTCATCAGCTCGACTTACGAGAATTACAGGGACGTGGGAGTCTTTATTTTTTATAGAACGGAATATATCAACTAATTTTTTATCGCTTGTACAGTCCCCTAGCAATACCATCTCTAGTTCTGTATCTGGCTCTAATGCCTCTTCCCAGGTCTCTGGTGCTGCCTCATATACCTGCTTGCAGTCCATAAAATTCAGTACATCAGCCATCTGCTTACGAGACTCATTCTCTTGATCAATAATCAGAACACTATCCACAACACCCCCTTATACTCTGTATATAATTTGGATTATTTGCTGTGCTCGACAAAAAATCCTGACAGCTAATAGTTAAGCAGTAGAATACAAATATGTCAAAATTTTGGCATAAAGTTTTTTTATTTATTTCGTAGAAAACTGAAAAATCTTCAATTTTTATTAATAAATACAGGTAGTTATGCTTATATTATCGATGAAAATAAGTCGATTCTAAACGGCCTTTATTATTGAATTTTCGTAATTGTTCTGACACTGAGGCCTTTTTGGTTTCAATTAATGCAACCATTTCGATATAATACTGATGGATTAGCTTGAGCACCGTACGTTCAGAATCACTCAGTTCATCCATCTTGTTCTGGCTAATATGTTGGATCAAATGTTTTGAAATGATGCTGATTTTCTTTTCAATAAACGACCACTCTTCGGTATCAACGTCTTCGTTATTTATCAGTTCTACCACCAACTTTTGTGTTTCTTTTACTTCGTTTCGCAGGTCAGACAGCGTGGATATTGCTGAAACCATGTCTAACCTGCTTTATTCTGCAAACCAGGTGCTACTGTTTCAGTCTCATAACTGACATCCTGAATTTTGTCCCAGGCAGTTTTTATCTGCATCAGCAAACCATGCACTTCGGTCAAAATCACCTCATCATCATGAATATTTGCCTCAAGCAAACGATGGCCCATGTATTCATACAAGGCATCCAGATTACCGGCTATCTGGGCATCTGCGGAATGATCCAGACTATCACGCAATCCGCCAATGATTGATATCGCCGAACTGATGTGCTCACCTTTTTCAGAAATATTTTTATTCTTAATCGATAGTTTCGCCTTGGAAATTCTGCCAACAGCCCCTTCCATCAACATCTGGATAAGACGGTAGGGCGAGGCACCTTCTATCTCGGTATGTAAACCAACTTTCGTATACTCCTGTAAAGCCTGTATTGCCGTTGCATAGCTCATATTATTCTTCTCATTTTATCTTCTGATTTAAAATTTTACTCGTTCAATTATTGTTATTATTGATTGAGATGGTAGCCAATGATTGGGTTAAAAAACTACTCGTAGCTTGTAACTGTGCTAATAAACCATCCAATGCAGAGAACTGTGCTAATAAGCGCTCTTCCATGGTTTGCAAACGTAGTTCCAATGCCTCTAAATCATCATCGATATCAGTTACCCTTGCATTTAGACCGTCTGTTTTACTGTCCAGCAATCCATTAACCCCGACATAACCTGATAACAGATCATCCAATCGAGTAGCAAAGCCCTGGTCTGAGTTAAAAAATTCAGCAACTCCCGTTGGCTCTGCTGCCAGAGCATCCGACAAGACTGCACTATCGAAACTTAAACTACCATCATCATTCGTTGTCACCCCAAGATCGACCAAGGTTCTGATAGTCCCATTCAAGCCAGTGACTTCATCGTAGAGGAGACGTCGAACCTGTGTTTCAATACCTCGTAACGTAAAATCGCCCAACAAAATAGATGCGGTACCTGTTTCTGCATCATATGCAGAAAATTCATTTATGGTCGAGTTTAATCCATTGTATTTACTTACAAAATCACTCACTTTATCAATAATAGCGGGGCTGTCTTCAGTGACCGTTAACTTGTGTGTATCACCACCAGTAATTTCTACTTGAAATAATTCTATAGTGATATCAGATATGGCATCGGAAATCGTATTACTGGAACGGGTTGCCGTTTGACCATCAATCTTTATCTCAGCATCCACTGCTGCTGTAATTTCAGAACTATTGGTTGTACCAGAGCCAGCAGGGTCGTAAACCAGGACGGATAAACCACTCAGATCTATATCGTTAGCATCATCATCAGTCACCGTGACGGTCAATTCATTGGCTGTCCCAGTATCATTAGCACTCAAAACCAGGCGCGTCTCAGTACCACCAATACCGTCATCAACATTGATTGTTGTTGCAGAAACACCTGAATTAGATGTTGAATCATTGATAGCATCCGCGATTTGGGAAACAGTGTTGTTTGAGGAGTCGATAGTGATATCAAAACTGGTGGTGCCAACAGCGATGGTTAATGTCCCCGTCCCGACAACGGAATCTTCACTGGCAAAACCTATCGATGACAGCTTATGTGCCTCGGCCAGTTTAACGACTTCAATGTCATAGCTGCCAAGAGCAGCATTTTCACCCGCTGAAACAGTAAAAAAATCGGTATCTTCTGAAGTGGCCTTACGTGCGAAAAAACCATCATCGGTTTTCAGGCTATCCAGGGTACTTTGTAAAGAGCTTAATGCACTTTTGATACCGCCAAAGGCTGATATCTGGGCCTGCGCATTACTTTTTTGGCCTGATAGTAAGACTGTTTTGTTATTGCCTTCCGCTGCCACTAACTGACCGACGAGAGAACTAATATCCAAACCTGAACCAATGCCAGGGACTGAGATCATACTATATTCCTGATAATTATTTTTCAGCTGTTGATGCAGTATTCACACCAACTACACATTTTCATTCATTAATAGTCCAGCATGTTGATCAATTAGCTCTGCAAGTCCAACGACTTCCTCAGATGGAATCTGACGAATGAGTTCATCCGTTTTACTATCAATGACTTTTATAACCGTTTTTCCACTGTCATCATCGACACTGAAATTTAATTCTCGTTGCAAACTCTCAACCAGGGCACTTAATTCTTCAACCGTTTGGTCCAGCTTTTCTTCCGAGATTTTTCGATTTTCCTTGTCAACATTTTCTTGAGCAATCGGACTATTTTGTAGTGTCGCCTGCAAATCTTGCCGCTTTTCAACTGCTAACCGGGAACTATTTGCATCTTTTTCCAATCGTGCATCTTTTTCCAATCGTTGATTGCGTAGAGTATCAGGCAGATCAGCACTGTTCTGTCGTATCTGAGAACTTACTTCAGTCGTCATAACAGTTACCTCCTATATTCTTTTTAATGAGAAAACCCGGTCGGGGATGAGCCCGACCGGTCATCCATTAAATTACTGTAACAAAGCCAATGCTAACTGTGGTTGAGCGTTAGCTTGACTCAGTATTGAAATACCTGCTTGTTGCAGAATTTGTGTTCGTGTTAACGCTGCCGTTTCAGCAGCAAAATCTGTATCACGAATACGACTTCTCGCAGCAGTGAGGTTTTCGGCCGTAGAACTCAGACTGTTGATGGTACTCAGGAAACGGTTTTGAACCGCACCTAAATCACCTCGAATACTATTAATAGTATCCAATGCTGCATCAACCACCACTAGAGCACTCTGGGAACCAGAGACCGAGCTAATATCAACGGCACTAAGAAGTGTTTGAGTTGAACCCACTGCGATATCAGCTGCAACATTAAATATACTACCTGCTGCGGCAGCAATGCTTGAAGAAACCGAGAAGCTGTTAGCAGAGTTGAATGTTACACTACCACTGACAACCGCGCTGTCAGCTGCAGCATCTGTCAGAGTTTCTGGATCAGTTGCACTATTGATTGAATCAAGGACAATGGTTGCACTCGCAGTACTATGGCCAAAGTTTGCAACATTGATATCCTTACCATCTGCCTGGGTCAGGGTGAGTGTACCACCACTGACAGCAGCAGAGATCCCGGTTGTACCACTCACTTTGTTAATCTCAAGACCCAGTGCACTCAGGTCTGTCGTGGTAACAGCAGCAGAAATAGTTTGTGTTGAACCACCACTACCAAGAGTCAGAGTAACCGTACCAGCTACTGATAGTGTATCTAACGTCGCTGTGTTTGATGCCTCAGCAGTGACGCCCGTACTACCTTCCGCAGCAGAAATAGCGGCGGCAATGGTAAATGCAGAATCACCACCAGTAACATTAACAGTACCACTACCTAATGTTCCTGAAACAGTCAGTACTTGAGTTGCAATAGTATTAGCTGCTGGCAAAGTGGCATTCGGATTTGTAACAGAAGCAGTACCCTGGTCAACCACAGTTGCTGCTGCTGCGACAGAATTATTCGCCAATTGATCTGTAGCTGCACCTGCTACTGAGAATGCAATGGTCTGATTTGCATTGGCACCCACCTGGAAGCTTTGAGAGGTAAATGTACCATCCAGCAATTTCAAGCCGTTAAATTCCGTTGTGCTGGCAATACGATCAACTTCCTGTTTGATCTGGTTTGCTTCCGCGTTCAACGCTGCACGATCCGATGCCGAGTTCGTTGAGTTTGCAGATTGAATTGACAACTCACGCAGACGTTGCAACAGGTTGGTTGCTTCTTTCAATCCACCTTCAGCGGTTTGTGCTAAAGAAATACCATCATTCGCGTTTCGAGCAGCCTGATTCAAGCCACGGATCTGAGCTGTCATACGATCAGAAATAGCAAGACCAGCTGCATCATCCTTCGCACTGTTAATTCGGAGACCGGAAGATAATCTTTCCAGCGTTGTTGCCAGGGCAGCACCAGAACGATTTAAGTTGTTCTGCGCATTCAGTGACAAAATGTTTGTGTTAATAATTTGAGGCATGTTAATTACTCCGTATTTTTCCTTGTTTTATAAATCATCACACAAGGAATACGTTAATATTTAGTGGATATAACGTATCGATAAAAGATCGTTATTCACCACTTCCACACCCTCTATCGACCCTTAGTAAATAAAACTTTAATGTTTATTTGTCTAATTGTTCTGCTAAACAGGTGTTTCTATTCAAGAAACCCTATGTATTAATCATCGCTAAATAAAATATTACCGCTAGTTAACAGAGTGGCCGTAACGTCTCATTATATTTATATAACAACAGGCGTGGTTTATGCGTTTTTCTATCAAAATGATCATAAATAGACAAAAAAAACAGTTAGTTATATGAAATATTACAAAGGTATTGTGCTGGCTGGTGGGCAGGGCGTTCGATTGAGACCCATCACCACGGTAATCAATAAACATTAACGTTGACAAATTAAGCTACGCGGGCAACCTGGAGAATCTAACTGAAATAGAATCTGATCCGAGGTATACATTTTATCAGCATGATATCTCGGATCACAAAGCCTTTAATGATCTATATAATAAACACCGTTATAACCCGAAAAAGAAATTTAATCGATCAGTCTGTTATTAAATCTAAATGACCAGGATATATTTTTATATCTGATTAAATAACGACAAACCTTGTATACGGACGAATGTTGCCTGTGCAGCCTGAATCGCAGTCAACCGAGTGGTGAGTTCGGTGATGGCTTCGGTTATATTTACGTCCTGTGTCTGTGATCGTGTTGTTTTCATCTCAAAAATAAAATTGGTATTTGTTTCCACCTGGTCATCTATTGTCTTCAATCTGGCACCAATATCTGTCCGAATTCGAATTATATTATCAAACGATTGATCAATGTCTTGGATAGCGCGAGCAACTTGATTAAACCTTTTCGCATCACCCGCAGCAGTTCCTGTATCAACACCCAATGCTGCAATGAGATTCTCAACCGTCGAAAATACATCTTGTTTGGTGCTCGGACTAATAGTAAATGTATCGCCGACCACAGGGGTTTCTGCAATACTGGTTTCTATTCCATTAAAGTTAATCGCCGCATTACTGACATAGTCTGGTGCATTGGTTACCGAATTTGCTGGTAAGCTTGGGATCACCTGACCACTTACTGCACCAAATATATTATAGGCTAGATTACCATTTGCATTTGTGACAAAGGTAATTGTATACGTGTCTTCAACATAAGCATTCGTATCAGTCACTTGACCTATAGATATGACGCCTGTACCCGTATTGGATGGAGTGTCATTCACTTGGAATGTACCATTACCATTAAATATATCGGTAAACACATCCGTGCCAGCATGACTATCGGCAATAGTTCGTCCTGATGAAATCTGTAATAATCGTTGCCCCTGATCCCCATCGTATCGAAAAGTGCCATTGGCGTTTTGTACAAACGGTTTTGTCAGCGTTTGATATCCTGAAAATAAATATTCACGATTTGCATCCTGAGTATTTGCTAGACCAAGGATTTCATTCAGACGTTCTTCTATTTCAGTTGCAATAGCATCGCGTGAATTTGCATCAACAATAGAATTATTACCTTGAATTGCCAGTTCTTTTATGCGGATCAAACTTTCTTCAATATTTTTAAGCGAAGATTCTTCCAGGGATAATCGACTGGTTATAAAATTTGAATTTCTCTGATATTGATTGGTAATATTAATTTCTTCAGTTAAACGTAATACTTGTGCTGCACCAGAGGGGTCATCCGATGCTGACAATATGCGTCTCCCACTTGCAACCTGCTGTTGAAGACGAGCAATATGTAATTGTTGATCCAGTATGTTATTTAGACCCAGTTGGTTTATGTATGAAGTTGATAATCTCATCAAAATTTACCTATACAGAATCTATTAAGGTTTGAAATAATAAATCTGCCGTGGAAATCATTTGCGCTGCAGCCTGATAGATTTGTTGTAGCTCAAGCAGATTGGCAGCTTCCTCATCTAGATTTACACCTGAAACACTTTCACGCGCTTCCGTTGCCTGCTGAAGTAAGGCGGATAATGCAGTATCACTTACCTCGGCTTGACGAGTTGCGGTGCCAACTTCGACGACTAATTGTCCATAGGTGTCCAGATAATTCGCAGCACCATTTAATAAAAACTTTGATTCCTGAAGTGCGGCTAATGATAATGCATTGCGGTTATCGCCATCTGAATTTAAATTATTTTCAATAATGAATTGATCGCCATCATCCGGTACGCCAGAAATTGTAAACGTGGCATTGCCTGCTGCTGCGATAGTGAATTGTACTCCACCACTTTGTGTGGCTGGATTATACGCTAACGTTCCACCTGGTGGTGACGACACATTAAATCGATTATTTGCTAAATCAAACGTTAAGGTGATTGAGCTTGCAAGCGGTATTCCGGTTATGCTTGAAATATTAGCTGCACTGATCTTGCTGTTACCAGTATTCGTTGGTAAACCATTAACATCGGTGACTTCTTCTGATCGTAAAGGACCTGCAGCTGCGATCTTTCTCGGATCACTAATAGTTGTTGTAATATCTCTGGCACCAACCACAGTAGGTCGAATAATAAATTGATCACCTGCTGTTGCGCCTGCTGTAATGGTCAAAGTAAAACCATCAACTGCGCTTGTCGTGAACGGAGTTGTACCACCGGTATTTATCGCGGTTGTTGTATTATCCGAAAGTCTTATCAGAGTATAAGAATTGCCACCATTATATGTCAGGTTATAGTCACTATTACTTAATGTCGTAGGATCAGTAATAGTGGAAGTTACATTATTTGGCGCGCTTCCCAGTGGAGTAACAACTGGTGTCGGTACTGTGAAGAATGTTTGATTAACCTGGCCATCCTGATTCCGGCCAAGTATGTGCTGATCATTAAATGTATCTGCTATTCCAATGGCAAGACGGCCTAGCGAATTTATCGTTGGTTCCAACATTTGAGATTGAAAATCCAGTAATCCACCAAGACTACCGCCTGATATATTTTGAGTAATAACTGAAGTGCCAAACGAATTAGTAATACTTATCTCATAATGTCCTTGATATGGCTCCGTGACTTGTAGAGTACTCGCAACAGCACCTGCTACCAGGGATTGTCCACTTCCAGTAAAAACATTGACTGCACCGTCGGTTTGCTCAACAGTCGTAACAGCTACAAACTCTGAAAGTTGGCGAATCATTTCATCACGTTGATCAAGCAAATCATTTGGTGGTTGAGTATCTCGATTTCCCATCGCTGATACAATACGTACATTAATATCAGCAATAGATTGACTTAGCGTATTGATTTCACTGGTTTCATCAACCAATTGAGTGCGTATCCCACCACTTAAGTCTGTTAATCGTGATTCCAGAAACTGAAACCGATCCACCAATGATTCGGCCTCACTTAACATAACCTGGCGGTTGTTTAATGAGGATGGAATATCAGCAACATCTTGTACTGCATTAAAAAAACTGACTATGTTCGGACTCAAACCCGCCTGTTCTTCGGTCAGGATATTATCAATACGACTAGCCAGATTAAAAAAAGCACTATTAAAGCTGGAACTCGACGTGCTTATGCGCAATTGTTCATTAATGAAATCACTTTGAATTCTCTTAATACTACCAACACCCACACCCTTACCGATATAACCAGCACCGGTAAATTGTGGGTCGCGCGCTTCAAATTCAACCCGTTGTCGCGAATAACCTGGAGTATTTACATTAGCAATATTATGACTAATAGTAGCCAAAGCACGTTGTGCTGTTAAAAGTCCAGAAACGGATGTATTTAAAAAACTCATATCATACTACCTTCTTGTTAAGTCAATTTACCCCGTTGGAAATTCATTACTTTTCAGAATACTTATGATCTTTTTGGCATAGTGCGGATCAGTCGCATAGCCTGCATTTTGTAATTCTTTAACATACAGACTGGAGTTATTTGTCTTATCTAATGCCTTCTCATAACGTGAATTATTTTTAATCAGCGAAACATAATCTGCAAAACTATCTTCAAATGAAGAATAGGCACGAAATGCAGATGACTCATATCGCATTTGGCCATCTTTATGTTCCAGGGTTTTTACTCTTGCACTTTCACCCTCCCAGTTAGAACTGGATTTAATACCAAAGAGATTAAAACTATTTCCATCTTTAGATTGAATGATTTTTTTGCCCCACCCTGTTTCAAGAGCCGCTTGTGCGAGCAACACCTCAGGTTTTACACCAAGCTCTTTGGCATATTTTTCAGCCAGGGGATTTAACTTATTAATGAAATCTTCTGGATTATCAAATTTTATATCGTCTTTCTTTTTGCCAACTGTCTCCACTTCAGGAAAAGCAACAGGTTTTGACAGAATGTTTAGTTGACTCTGCGTCTCTGATTTTTCTGACAGGCCGCCTAATTGTTTGATTAAAATATCTGCTATTCCCATACTCTTTCTTTCAGAAAGATGCATAGAAATTTGTTTATCGTATAAATCCTGATAAAACTGCATCTGATTTGAACCAAATATTGCATCAGATGTATTTGCATCACGCATGGTTTTCAACATCATCTGCATAAACATGGCTTCAAATTGCGTAGCTACTTCATTGAGCGCCTCAGGCGATCTGCTTTTTGCTGAAATTTTTAAATCACTTAAGCCCGCCAGGGTTGAGTAAATTTTTGCTTGTGAAAAATCACTGGTCATATTGCAGGCTCATATAATCACAAGTTCAGCTTTTAATGCGCCAGCTTCTTTCAACGCTTCGAGTATCGCAACCAAATCACCCGGAGCAGCGCCCACTTGATTTACTGCTCGCACTAAATCATCCAGTGAAACACCTGGATTAAATAAGAACATTCGAGAATCTTCTTGTTCAACATTAATATCCTGATTTGGTACCACCTCAGTCGTACCGTCGGATAATGGGTTTGGCTGACTGATGATTGGGTTATTACTAATAGTAACAACAAGTGAACCATGTGAGACCGCAGCTTCAGTCACCGTAACGTGTTTGCCAATAACAACCGTGCCTGTTCTGGAGTTAACAATCACCCTGGCCGGACCATCTGCTGGAGCCATATCAATATTTTCAATAACCGATGCAAAGGCGACCCTCTGTGATACATCAATAGGCGCGCGTACTTTAATAGAGGTGGCATCCAAAGCTACCGCCGTTTCCTGTCCAATTATTCTATTAATTGCCTCAACCATTCTGTTGGCTGAGGTAAAATCGGGACGATGAAGATTCAACACAATGTGATTACCTTTCCCAAATGAATTTGCAACCGAACGTTCTACCGTAGCGCCATTTGGTATACGACCAACACTGGGTATGTTCACTGATATACTGGAACCATCATCGCTTGAAACACCAAAACCACCGACAACAAGATTGCCCTGTGCTATAGCATAAACCTTTCCATCCAGACCTTTTAATGGAGACACTAGTAAACTACCGCCACGTAAACTTTTTGCATTACCAATTGATGAAACAGTAATATCAATCGTTTGACCAGGTTTGGAAAACGGTGGCAAGTTAGCACTGATCACAACAGCTGCTATATTCTTCAATTGTGGATTAGTGCCAGGAGGCATAGTTATACCTAATTGCCGCAACATGTTTTCCAGGCTTTGTGTCGTAAATGGTGTCTGGCTGGTCTGATCACCTGTGCCATCCAGTCCAACGACAATGCCGTAACCAATTAACTGATTATCCCTTACCCCTGCTATACGTGCTAAATCTTTAATTCGATCTGCATAACTAGTAACAGGAATTAGTGTAGTCAGTAATAACACTATCAGTGTAAGATTTATTTTCTGTTTCATGAGAGCCACTAAAATGGCAACACTGCACTAATAAAGAAACGAGCCAACCAACCAATCACATTTGCTTCATTGGTTGGACCATCACCCGTATACATCAATGTAGCATCGGCAATCTGTGTGGATCGAATTGTGTTATCGGATAGAACATCTGAAGGGCGTACAATACCGGATATACGAATGTATTCGTTTCCCTGATTCAGGGTCACACGTTTTTCGCCTCGGACATATAAGTTGCCGTTCGGAAACACCTCAATGACTGACACACTGATACTGCCTGTCAGATTATTATTCTGGCTACTGGTACCACTGCCATCAAACTCATGAGACGATTGCAGATTACTATCCAGATTCACATTTGCTGTGTTGGCTAATGGTAAAAATCCTGGCAGGTCAAATTGCGGTGAAGTACCAAAGATAGTTGGGTTATCAATATCAGTCGTTGTATCTTTTTCCAGTGTCGTAGCAGCATCTTTAGATGCAGAAGTATTTTCTGAGAGCAACACAGTCAGTATGTCACCAACCCGCCTGGCTTTAACATCTTCAAAAAAACGCGCATCAAAACCTGACTGATATATCGCACCATTCCCTTCCGGTTCGGCAGGCGGCAAAGGTGGCCGCACAGCGGCAAATTCTGGATCTCTTTTGGGTGCGGACTGGCATGCAGTCAGACTCAAGATCAACAGGAATAGTAATCCGTGTAAAGCATATAGTTTTGTATTCAGTTGTCTTTTCATCAAGATTTACCTGACATAATTAAAGTGTATTACTTGCGAACTGCAACATTTGATCTGTCGTTTCAATGGCCTTTGCGTTCATCTCATAAGCCCTCTGTGTTTCTATCATATTGACAAGTTCTTCGACCACATTCACATTAGAGCTTTCCAACGAACCTTGAATGAGTAATCCCAATCCCGTTAAACCCGGAGTCCCTGATTGCGCAGTGCCACTGGAAACAGTTTCTTTAAACAGATTGTCACCAATGGATTGTAATCCTGTGGGATTTACAAAGTCGGCAATTTGCAAAGTGCCTATTTGTGTTGGTGAGGTACTACCGGAGATCAATGCACTGACTGTGCCATCTTGCGCAATTGATAATGTTTGTGTATCAGGTGGAATAGTAAGAGCCGGCTGGATTGAAAATCCGTTAGCGGTGACCATCTGACCTTGAGAATTTCTTTGAAATGAACCATCTCGTGTATAGGCTGTAGCACCATCGGGCAATAGTATTTGAAAGAATCCATTGCCTGAAATAGCGACATCTAATGGGTTTTCTGTCTGCGATATACTGCCTTGTGAATGTAATTTCTCAGTCGCAACAACACGGACCCCCGTGCCCAACTGCAAACCAGAAGGCAACTCGGTATTTTGCGAAGATGAGCCACCTGGCTGACGAATAGTTTGATAGATTAAGTCATTAAAAACGGCTCGATCTTTTTTGAAACCAATAGTATTGACGTTCGCGAGATTATTTGAAATAACCGACAAACGTGTTTGTTGAGCATCCAGACCGGTTTTAGCAACCCAAAGGGACTGTGCCATAATCTATCTCCAAAGTAATATTTGTTTTCTAATATTCTTAGCTAAAACTAAGAATCCGTGTTGCATATTCATCATTTTCCTGGACCGTTGACATGGCTTTTATGTCCATCTCGAATTGGCGTGCTAGTTCGATCATTTTTATCATGGACTGGATCACATTGACGTTGCTGCTTTCAAGTCCACCTGACGTCACCGTTACTGCTGCGTCATCTGGTGTCTGAGTTCCGTCTTTTAAACGAAGCAACCCATCTTCACCTTTTACTAATTGTTCCAATGGAGGATTCACCAATCGCAACCTTCCAATGGTTGCTAATGTTTTTTCATCCTGCCCGGTTGGCCGTGAAGTAATGGTGCCGTCTGTACCAATTTCTATTTTCTCTGATTGAGGAATCGCAATCGGGCCACCATCACCCATAACTAGTTGTCCTGCACCATTTTCAAGTAAGCCAGCTATATTGACTCTGAAATCTCCGCGACGACTATAAGCCTCACTACCATCAAATGATTGCACGACAAAAAATCCCTGATCGTTAATCGCCACATCCAGATCATTTCCTGTCCTGTTTATTGCACCAAAATCAAAATTTATTGCTGGGGTTTCTTCCATAGCATAGACACGAGAGGGAAAGACCTCTCCAAAAACAGGCATACTACGAAATTGTGATAAATCCTGACGAAAACCAGTTGTACTAGCATTTGCCAGATTGTGACTATTCACTGTCTGAGCAACTAAGGTATTCTTAGCAGCACCCATTGAGAGATAAAGCATGCGATCCATATTTTTTCTACCTATCAGTTCTCATGATGTTGTTATCCTGATTTTGTGTCACTGGTTATTACTCTTCTGTCTATTGTTATCTTATATTAATGATCGTTTGAGTCACTGCATCTGCAGTCTGGATCACTTCTGCATTGGCCTGAAAAGATCGTTGTGCAATAAT
Source organism: Gammaproteobacteria bacterium (assembly GCA_965250225.1). GTDB lineage: Bacteria > Pseudomonadota > Gammaproteobacteria > Eutrophobiales > Eutrophobiaceae > CBDEUK01. The sequence goes on along the minus strand of CBDFNQ010000033.1, from coordinate 35,803 downwards.
CATCTTTACCAACTCTTCTGATAAATCAACATTAGCTTCCTCAAGTGCACCGGATTGAATTAATCCCAGACTCGAAGTACCTGGTGAACCTACTACGACTGCACCGGAAGAAAATGTTTCTCCCCATGAACTATCACTTACAGGTTGTAACCCTTGTGGATTGGGAAAATCAGCTAAAGCAATCTGACCTTCGACTCGTGATTGGCCATTGGTAAAACGAGTAAAGATGATTCCGTTAGAATCAATATCAAGACTACTCAATCGTCCTGTGGTAAAACCATTTTGTGAAAGAGCGTTAACAGCGAATGGAATACCAAATTGGGTAGATGAAGAATAATCTAATGCTATGGTTTGTGCAGCACCACCACCAGAGGGAGTAAATGAAGGCGTTGTAATGACACCTCCAGCAGGTGTTGTCAGAACACCTGATGTTGAGAACGCCAATGTATCAGGCCCATCCACCTGAACTCCATCGACAAATGAATAGCTATCCCATGTGTTGGCTGTTGCTGTCTTAACATAATAAAAAGTGGACAGATGTGAATTGCCCAAAGAATCAAAAATCGTAGTGGATGTGGAACTATTAAAACTTAATGGATTCGTTGCACTGAATGTTCCTACAGCGGGTGGAGTTGCAGAAGCATCAAGATTTAAATTCACTGTTGCCGTTGTCGTTGCAGAAGGCGGAATATTAGTCGTATTCACTTGTAAAGGTGCCGTTGCACCCGTGATATTTCCAGCAGCGTCAGCTCCAAATGCGATGAGTTGGTGTCCCTGACTATTAGCGATAAAACCATTTCGATCAACACCGAATGCGCCAGAACGGGTATAATTTTGAGTTCCACCATCATCGACAATAAAAAAACCACGGCCACTAAGGGCCAGATCAAGGTTATTATCTGTGAAAGAAATATTACCCTGAGTAAACTGTTGTGCTATATTCACCAAACGAACACCACTACCAGGAGTTGTACTACTTGCACCTAAACCGGTTACAGCAAATACGTCCACAAACTCTGCACGGGATTTTTTAAATCCAGTTGTGTTCGAATTTGCAATGTTATTAGAGATCACATCCAGATCACCAGATGCCGCTTTTAAACCACTTATTGCTACTTGAAATGCCATGTTTCCACCCTCCTAATAGGGAATCTGATAATCAATTACATTACTTCATTGACTTGACTAATTGAAACTAGACCTGCTGTACCCAGATTTAATAATGGTTCTGAACCGTTACCACCCAAGGTTACACTTTCTACTTTTGCATTAATCAATGTACTTAAAGAAAATTCTTCACCACCAACCTGTCCAATAGCACTTATTTGATAAACACCTGAAGGTAATACGTTGCCATTTGAATCTTTACCATCCCAGATAAAGTTCTTTACACCAGATGACTGCAAACCTAAATTGAGCTGTTGTACTTGTTGACCAGTTGCATCGGTTATATTGATAAGCAAATTATCTACAGAAGAATCGACATTCACCGCCCCCTTGAATTGTGATCCCTGGGTTAACTGTCCAGTATCGCCATCAACAAGCACACTACGGCCAACCAAAGTTGATGCCTGTAAAGCCTGACCAGATTGTAATTGGTCTGAAAGTACACTGAAGGAATTTTGTAATTCCGAAATTCCATTTACAGTCCCAAACTGTGCTAACTGCGCAAGGAAATCACCACTATCCTGGGGATTTAAAGGATCCTGATTTTGCAATTGTGTGAGCATCAGGTCTAGAAAATCTGTTTGGCCTAACTCGTTCGTTGATTTCTGTTTGGTCTCTTGCAAGGCCAGGTTCTGGAGTTCTGAGGGTAAACCTTTGGTTGAATCTATCATAATATTTTTTCCGTAATTGGTTCCATTGCTTAACCTACTGACCTAGAGTAAGTGTTCTAAGTAACATCTCTTTTGATGTGTTGATCAGTTCCACATTGTTTTGATACGAACGGGAAGCTGAAATCATATCTGCCATTTCTTCCATCACATTTACATTTGGTAGAAAAATATTGCCGTCTTCATTTGCCTGTGGATGATCTGGGTTATAGATTGTTCTTAATGGTGCGTCACTTTCAACAATCCCGGCAACGCGGACACCCGCACTGATTGCATCACCTTTAACAAAGTCTGTGTAAGTTGTTTGAAATACTGGATGTCTTGCTTTGTATGTTTCATTCAAACTACTTGAAACACTTTCTGCATTGGCCATGTTACTGGCTGTGGTATTCAATCGAATCGATTGCGAACTCATTGCTGAACCAGCGATATTGAATATATTGAATAAGGCCATTTCTATTCGCCTCTGATCGCGGTTAATAAACCTGATACTCGTCCATTCAAAAATCGTAAACTGGCCTGGTACATGACAGAATTCTGCATGAACTCTGAACGTTCAATATCTGCATCAACAGTATTACCATCAAGAGAAGGTTGACTCGGTAAACGAAATTGCATATGTGCGTTATCAAGCTTCGCATTACCAGCCTGGATATGTTGTTGTTGAGTATTTGCGAGAACCGGCAGATCATTTTTAGAACGGGCAAGGGTTGCCTGAAAATCAAAATCCTTTGCCTTGTAATTTGGCGTATCGGCATTAGCCATATTGGAAGCAAGTAATTCAGCTCTATGTGAGCGCAACATTAATGCCTGTGCGTGTATTCCAAATGCGTTGTCGATATTCATGCTGTTCACCTATAAATCTATTTGCATGAGTATCTGCATGGCCTGTGCCAAGATTAAAATTTATATGAATATCATTTTAAAACAGATAGTTAGATAAAAATAAAAGGTGGCAAATGCGGCAAAAAATGCCCAAGGATGGCAAGGAACGGCAAGAGGTGGCAAGGTTCAGTAGAATATTTTCACAACAGGATTATTTATGTCGATAATACACACCGCGACTACAAGACACCATTTCAAAGGCATCGCTATAATTTGCAATGGGTTCTGAAGCACCCAGAAACAAATAGCCTTTTGGTTGCAGAATACCGGCTATTTTATCCAAAATGCTGGATTTATTTTCATTGGAAAAATAGATGAGAACATTACGACAATAGATCACATCAAAACGTCCAAGAATGCTGTAGTTTTGTAATAAATTAAATTCCTGAAAGCGTACTCTCTGTCTGATTTTTTCAATCAGCTGCATGCCTATTTCACTATTTGAATAATATTTGCGCTTTCGTTCATCACTCAATCCACGTGCCAGACCCAAACCATCATAATCACCTACGCGCGCCTGCTCTAGAGCTTTACGGGAAATATCTGTACCAACAACCTCAATGTCCTGGCTAAACTGGCCAGGATTTTTTTCAAGATATTCCTCTATTGCAATACTGATCGAATAGGGTTCATGCCCATAAGAACACGCTGCTGACCAGATTTTTGGTTTGGATGATAATTTGTTCAGTCCAGGTAATATTTCCTCCTTCAAAACATCAAACGGATAACTATCACGAAACCAAGATGTTTCATTGGTTGTCATAGCATCTATCAACTCAGCTTTCAATACCTGTTGACCACCCTTCCGTATTGCGTTCACAATGTCAATCAGAGTGGAAAAGCTATGCGCCGCCTTGATTGCTCTTAAACGACTGTTTATTAAATATGCCTTATTGTCACCTAGTGTTATTCCACAGGACTCTTCAAGAAAATTACAAAATAGTTTGTAATCAATTGATTCATCACTTACTACAGATGTTTCATCTATATTATTTACAGCCATTACTGACACGATAAAATGTTCTCACTGTTGTCTTAATAAAAAGGTATGTAATATTGATTCTATCTTTATGCCGCTTCATTCCTTGCTTGAGAGTGGGCCTTTAAATGTTCTAACACACGTTTAGCAAGTTCATCAGAATTATATTTTGGTAGAAAGTCATCCGCCTCAACCTTCTTGACCATATTTTCATTAAACGAACCACTCAGAGATGAGTGAAGCAATACATGCAGATCACGTAACTCTGGATGCGACTTTATATTTTTGGTCAAGGTGTAGCCATCCATCTCTGGCATTTCAACATCGGATAAAACTAATGAACATCTATCCTGTATTGAAACTGATTTATCATTTGCCCATTCTTGTAATAAATCCCAGGCTTCTTTTCCATTATTCGCCGTAGAATTGGAGATATCCATCTGCTCAAGAACACGAATGATCTGTTTTCTTGCCATGTAAGAGTCATCAACTACCAGTACATGACAACCAGAAAATTCATTTTTGCTACTACTGGATGTAATTTCCTCCGAAACCTCTGAAGTGAAACCCATGATCTCAGCCATCACCTTCTCCACATCAATAATTTCAACCAGTTCATTATCGACGTTAGTGACTGCAGTTAAAAAGTTATTCTCTCCAAGACCGTCTGGTGGCGCCTTGATTTCCTCCCAATTTAAATTCACGATTCGATCCACACTACTTACAAGAAAGCCCTGTATATTCCGGTTATACTCTGTAATGATGGTGGAAGAATTCTCAAGGTCAGAAATTCCTGGTCTACCGATCCCCATTGCCAGATCCATAATGGTGATTGTTTGACCCCGCATATTCGCCATTCCACGTATCACTTGATGAGAAAGTGGTGCACGGGTTAGTGGAGGACACTTAATCACTTCTCGTACTTTGAATACATTGATACCAAACCGCTGTTTGCTTCCGAGCCGAAACATCAGCAGTTCGAGCCGGTTTCTCCCAACCAGTTGAGTTCTAGCGTCAACACCAGCCATTACACTCCCAGCAGTCATTAAATATCTCCTATAAAAAAGAATCTATAGCGTCTTATCGACCTTCCGATTATATTCTTAAATTATAAGGAATCTTGTACTCAAGACCGTTAATTTTATGAACTTATGGTGGTTTCAGACAATAACGGGCATATGAATTGCATATTCAACGTTAAATCAAATTCATTCAATAACAGGTACAAAGAGATCATGACGTTCCATACAACCAGGCTAATTTATAAGCTAAAACAGTCAATTAATAATGATCTTGAACGTTTATCCCAATATAGAGCGAAACGCCGCAAAGGACAGCGTATATCGGATGAACTCTGCTCACCTGGCGATTTTGGTTCACTTGGACAAAAAACTGACAACGAACTCGTATCTGCTCTGAAAACCCTGTCAAAAATATTAAATGACGAGACATTCGTCTCAAAACAATCTATTTCAGCTCAAGGGAACAGGCAACCCGCAGATATTGATAGTCTGGTATCTGAAGAATTTTTACAGCATATTTATTTTAAATTTGAAACAAGAGAGGAAATGTAGACAACACTACAAGCACAGAGAATTATTGATGATACGTATAAGCAAAATATTTAATGTTCAGTCCCGTTTAATTTTATTGAGCATATCTACCCTGTTATCTGTTAATAGTTTAGCCAATATTGAAATTCAATCACTGGATTCTATCAGACAGACAGCGGAAGAATTCACTTTGGAAAATCTTGCCAACGCTGATCGTGACGCCTCTGTCATCAGTAGTAAACTGGATCCCAGATTGCGATTGAAAGCCTGTAGCAACAAACTGGAAGCGTTTTTTCCTGAATACGGACGTCGAGTCGGTAATATTACCGTTGGCGTGCGTTGCATTGGTGAACAAAGCTGGTCTTTATTCGTACCTATGACAGTTAAAATCTATCGCGAAATCGTTACCGCATCAAGACCACTGGCCAGAGGCACCATGTTAACTGAAAATGATTTACAGTTGGAAAGGCGTAATATTAGTGCTTTTTCATCGGATTATTTTACAGATCCTCACGCTCTCTTTGGTCAGGAATTGGTACACTCATTACAAATAAGTCGCCCACTTAGCAGTCATAATGTTAAAGCGCCTATTGCCATAAAACGAGGTAACCTGGTTGTATTACTGGCGAAAAATGAGACTATAGAGGTTAGAATGGAAGGTAAAGCACTTGCAGATGGAACCATTGGAGAACGTATCAAGGTTAAAAATCTGCGTTCAAACCGGATTGTCGAAGGTGTTGTTAAATCGAATAGAATCATAGTTGTACAGTAAAATGACTAAAGTTTTCACATTTATAGCCGATATAATATTGATATAATGAAAGTAGCAGCACAGGAGCACACTAACGATGGTGAATGAAATCAATAGTTCGACACTGAATATTGTTCAAAACCTCGGCAACTCTCAGCAAACCGAAAAGCTTCAACAGCAATCGGCTAACAAGAGCGAATCTCAATCCAGCAGTGGTGAAAGCAGTGATGTCACGCTAACCAATACGGCAGAAAAACTGCAAGCACTTGAGACCCAGATTAAAGATCAGCCAGTGGTTGATACGCAACGGGTTCAAGCAATCAAAAAATCTATTTTTGATGGCACCTTTAATCTTGATAGTGCTAGTACGGCAGATAAACTGGCTACGCTGGAAAACTTGTTAAGTTCAAAAACCAGTCAAGAATAATGACTACTACTGAATCAATTAAACTCGGTCATCTATATGATACACAGATACAGTCAGCACATAACTTAATGAAATTGCTCGCTGATGAAGAAACAGCACTACGCAAAAGAGATACCCAAACTGTTTCAGATTACACTGTAAAGAAGCAGCAACTACTGGAAGAATTTGAATCTAACGAACAGGAACGTAAAAAGCTTTATGCAAACCTTGAAAAACCAGTTATAGGTTCGATTTCACAAAAGCATGAAACATTAAAAATAAGCTTGGCATCGTTACAGCAACAAAATCGAATAAACGGTGGAATTTTAACTGTCTCACAAGAATTTACCCAACAAATGCTCGATATTATTCGTGGCATCGGCCGAAACCAGTCAACCTACGACGCCTTTGGCAAATCTCTCTCCTCTTCTGAAGCACAACCTTTAGCTAAAGTCTGATTGTTTTTTTCCGATTACCTTTACAGGTAATCACAAACAATTATGATGAATTATGACATTTCCATTACTTAATCGCTTTTTTGAGGAAAATGAGGTTCCCCCTGGTAAAAACATGGATAAAGGTATGGGCAACGACACAAATATCAAACTAGTTAACTCGAGTGCTACAGATTCCCTGTTATCTGAACCAGAACGGATAGAAGAGATTCTAAATAAATACAAAAAAAAGCATGCTTTATTAACTGTTGAAATTAACGACAAACGCGAGCTCTGTAGTAGCCTGTTTCTTGAAGTTAATCTCCATAAACAATATCTGGTCATTGACGAATTTTGTCCAAATGATATTAACAATAATATTAAAAAAAATGACTATTTAACTATTAGCTGTAATAATTCCGGAACATATATCAATTTTAATGGGAAAATACTGGATGTATCAGAAGAGGAAGGGGCACCTTATTATAAATTGTCATTTCCTGATGTCATAGAATATTCTCAACGCAGACAAAGCCATCGAGTGCCGATTAATATTTCTTCACCTATTAAGGTGGTTTTTAATACTCAAAATAATTTACTGATGCATGGAGAGATCCGGGATATGTCATTAGGTGGTTTCAGTGCACGTCTGAACCCACCACTTGTAGAGAGATTCAAGCCTAATGATAAAATTCCAAAATGCATCATCCAGATGCCCGATAATGGACGCATTGTTTGTTCAGTCGAGGTACGACGCATGTACATTAACCCTTCTTCAGGCATTCCAATGATGGGATGTAAATTTACCGATATGAACAAACAGGATAGAAGAAGCTTACAACAGACAGTTGCCAAGCTCGAAAGGGATTTAATGAAACATATAAAACGCTAGTGTAAATAATGAGATTGGTTAAACCACTCTATGTCGTTCAACAAACCAAGGTCGGATGGTGTATCAACATCTATCAGGGTGCGTAATTCTTTCCACTGCCAACCAAGTTTTTTCATATTCCTGCGTGTTCTTTCAATAACGTGTTCCGAGCTCCATTTGATGTTATTAAATAGAGCTTTATCAATTGAATTTGTCGCCACCAGATAATAACCGCCATCATTTGCCGGGCCTATAACGGCATTGTTATTTTTTAAATATCGGTAAGCTTGCTCAATATCTTCGCTCAATAGTCCCGGGCAATCACAGCCAATGAGAATACAGGAACCATAGCCTTTTAAGGCTGTTTTAATGGCAAAATGCATACGTTCACCCAAATTATTTCCAACTTGATCATACAAACTTATATTAATATGTTCATTATATCTTTCAAAAAATGAACCCTTAGAAGAAGGCGCACACCACAATTGAATATCACTAATTTCTGATGACTGAGCAACATTCATTGTGTTTTCAAAAAGATCGATATAGAGTTTGTTCGCATTTTCTTTTCCGATACTGGGTATCAAACGCGTTTTAACCTGACCTGCAACTGGAATCTTACTAAAAATAATAATCACGCAATCATTTTTCATACAATTGATTGAGCCTGTCTGGTTGTTTTCTGAAGAAATAAGCAAGACGTAAGAACCACATGTAGAGAATTGTTTTTACAACCCCTTTCTCTTCCCAGCGTCGTGAAGAAGTTATTACATTCTGTTTAAGGCAAAGTGGGTTAATAATTTTTCTGAGTTTTTTGCTCATAGATACATCTTCCATTAAGGCGATCTCAGGAAATCCTCCAACGTGATTGAATAACCCAGCACTAATAAAAATAGCCTGATCACCCGTTGCAATACGGCTTACTCTGGAACGAAGATTCATCATAAATGCGATTATTGAAAATATTATGTATGTATTGGTAAATGACACATCAAACCTGCCCCAATAATTTATTTTGGTCGGCATGCTCATCAAATAACACAACCCATCTTCAGCTAACATTGTATCAATATGAAGGAAAATAAATAATTCACCATTCGCATGATTGGCGCCATAATTCATCTGATGTGCACGACCCTTTTCAGAAATTAGTAGATTATCAACATAGGGGGAGGCAAGTTCTCTTGTCTGATCATCACTACCACCATCCACAAGAATAATTTCAATCTTATTATTTTTAATGGACTGCAATAACTTTAACTGGGAAACAATTATAGCCTCTTCATTATAAACAGGAATGATTATGGATATTTTCAAGCTGATTGCAGGGCTCCACCACAACTACTTCCTTGTCCTGCTGTACAGGCAAAACAATGATCATTAACAATGATTTTCTTCCCTTCAAGTTCGATTTTCGATAACTCTGATATGTTTAGATATTTATCCTCGCACATGAGGTTTAAGTTAAGCATCTGATTAAAATCACAATCATATACATAACCTTGCCAGTCAACACTAACCATTGAACGACACATCACATGTTCCAGATTTTCTGCGCTATAGGAATTTTTTAGCAGCAACATATAATCATTCAAACTACCTTGATTATCCAGCATGTGCGCAAAGCGATTGATCGGCATGTTACAGAGCACCAGTAACTCATTAAAATAAATTCCATATTTTTCCAGGAGTATATTTTTATAATCTTTCTCTAACTGTTTTTGATCAGGTGGTAATACGGGGTTTTGTGGATTATAAACCAGACTTAATTTTTTTCCTGAATCTGCCTGACCGTAACCGAGTGCATTTAATTGATTCAAGGCCTGAATACTTTTAGTAAACACGCCCTTACCTCTTTGCTGATCGACATTTTCTTCACTGTAACAAGGAAGCGAAGCCACTATCTCAATATTTTTACTGGCCAGGTATTCTGCCAACCCTTCATAACCGTCTTCTAATAATATGGTTAGATTACAACGATCGATTATGTGAACACCTAAAGCATGTGCTGAGTCAACAAGATATCGAAACCTGGGATGCATTTCCGGGGCGCCACCAGTGATATCTAATGTATTAACCTTCTTTGTAGAGAGATACGACAGGATCGACTCAATCGTTTCATCAGCCATTCGTTCTGTACGCTTAGGACCAGCATCAACATGACAATGGACACAAGCCTGATTACAACGTAGTGTCAAATTGATCTGTAGTGTATCAACTTGATTGCGCACGATTTTTGGAAAATAATTTATGACTGTCTTTTTCTGGCTATGAGACATTTATCGAAGACTCTCTGTATGAACTGGAACTTATAATGTTCTATCATTTGATAGTATAATTTAAGATAGTTTTAACAGCACAAAGTTTCTTAATTAAGATCGGCGCCCGTAGCTCAGCTGGATAGAGCGTCCCCCTCCTAAGGGGAAGGCCAGAGGTTCGAATCCTCTCGGGCGCGCCAAAATGCACACAGTCCCTTCCTTAGCTTTCACTACTCTTCTATAAGCATCTCGACTCTAATCAGATTTTTTCAGTTTTAAAAGAAAGGCAGCTAACGCAGGTAAGAATAATATAGCCCCGAGCATATTAACGAGGAACATGAAGGTAAGCAAAATACCCATATCGGCCTGAAATTTAAGTGGAGAGAAAATCCACGTCACCACGCCAATTGCCAGGGTAATTCCAGTAAAAATAACCCCGGCACCAGTACATTCCAGCGTTTCCTTATAGGCTTCTGTCAGAGGTTTTCCTTCCTTAAGCAAGCTATCCAATCGGCTATAAATATAGATACCATAATCTACACCCACACCCACACCTAATGCGACAACGGGCAATGTATTGACCTTAAGACCTATTTCGAGAACAGTCATCAACGCATAGGCAAGTAATGAAACTAATGCCAGTGGGATAACAATACACAAAGTACCGGCAATCGATCGGAATGTCAGCAGACATAAAATAATAATGGCAGAGAAAACATAGAGTAAAATTGGAAATTGGGCCGCATCGACTTCTTCATTGGTAGCAGCCATCACGCCAACATTACCTGTGGCAAGTTTAAATTTTATTGAATCTGAATCAAACTCCTGTGCAAAAGATTTAATGTTCTCAACGATATTAGAAATGGTTTCTGCTTTATGATCCGTAGTGAAAGATCAATACAGGAATAACGCTGCAATCACTGTTTAATAAGCCAGAGGATGTTGGCACATAGGAGACAGACTGAACCAATACCGATTGATTTCTTGGCAGTACCTGCCATTTAATGTTCCCCTCATTCCAGCCAGCATTAATACGCTTGGCGACCGTAGGCAAGCCAATAACAGACTGCACTCCATCTACATTTCTCATTGCCCATTCAAAACGATCTATGGTATCCATGACTTCATAATTGATACACCCTTCCGGGATGGTCTCAACAATCACTGAAATAAGATCCACACCGATGGAAAATCTGCTCAGCAATAACATCAGTATCGATATTGTATTGGGAGTCACCATGCAACTCAGGTACCCCTCGATGCAAATCACCAATTCTGATATCAGCCCCTTTCCAGATCCCAAACCCAAGCAAGATAAAACTGATCATAATAACAGATTGTGGCAGGGCCACGTTCTGCGAGACGCGTGCAAGTTTATTCCATAGTGGTGATACATGCTTAGATCGCACGACTCTTTAGTTTATCTCTATAGTTTTCACCCAAATCTATGTATGAGACCAGAACCGGTAATAGAAAAAGATTGGTCAGAATAATCACAGCAACACCGAGACTTGCTGTGATTGCCATTTCCTGAATGATTTCAATATCAATCAACAAGATAGTGATGAAACCAATCGTATCACTGGCCAAGTGCAATTGCACCGGGCACCAGTAATCGTCTGAAACTGATCTTTGCAGAATCCAGACTAGTGTTTCCGAGAAAAACTTCTGATCTAAAGGAACTAATCATCTGCACACCATGACTCACACCAATGGCAAAGATCAGAAACGGGACCAGTATTGACATGGGATCAATCCCAAAGCCAAGCAAGCGGTAGTATCCCCAATTGCCAGACAACGGCAACCAAAGAACAGACCAGTGGGATGATTGTCAGTTTAAAGGATTGCGAATAGAGATAGACAAGTAATGCGCTGTAATAAAAAAGGCAATGACGAAAAATAAAACGACACGTTTGGCACCTTCTGTGATATCACCAATCACCTTGGCAAAACCAATGATGTGATAATCAATATCTACACCTACATCATTACTACTGTGTTTCTGTCTTATGTTTTCTTCCAGTTGTCTGGCAACATCAACATAATCCAGCCGTTCACCGGTGTTTGGATTAAACTCGAGTAAGTTGTGCACTGATAAGTGCACCGGAAAAATCATTGGCAACCAATCGACCAACGATCCCAGCCTTGATAATATTCTCTTTAACTTTGGCAAGACCTTCCGGAGTATTTTCAAAATCATCGGGAACAACATTACCTCCGGCGATACCATCTTCCACAACTTCTGTGAACCTGACATTGGGAGTAAAAATTGAAGTCACCCGAGTACGATCGACACCTTCAATAAAAAACACATCATCTGTTGCCTGTTTCAGGGCATCAAAAAATTCAGGTGAAAACATGTCACCCTCTTTTGCCATCAATGCAACAAGCACACGATTGGCACCGCCAAACTCTTCCCGATGTTTGGTAAACGTCTGCATGTATTCATGCTGCAAGGGTAATAATTTTGAAAACCCAGCATCGACCTTCAGCTTCATTGCCGAAGACAACATAAATATTGTAGCAATGACAAAAAAACCAATTATCCACGGACGGTTGGAAAACAGGATTCTTTCTAAATTATTTATTATTTTTGAATCAGACATACGTTTTCCTCACCTAGTGAAACAGGCTGACTCCTTTTTCACCTACCGTGATCAATTCACCAGTAGAATTTTGAATGATTGCAGTAAATCCATCACGATGACCCTGTTCCTGTAATGCAAAGGTTTGTCCTTTGTCATTACTTTTCAGGACAGTTCCACCCAACCCTGTGATGTAAATTTCATCATTCGTTGTGACAATTCCATTGGTTAACATTTCCTGTGTCGGCATTTCTATTTCCTGCCAACTCCCACCAGCATCTTCTGATCGGAACATATGGCCACGTAAACCAAAAACTAATACGGTATCCCCTGAGATAGGCAACACACCAAATAATGAACCAATATAGTCTGGAGCCAGGGGTATCCAGCTTTCCCCGGAGTCGTCTGAACGATATACCTGGCCAGCCTCTGCTGCGATATATAGCTTTCCATTATCTGCCAGGGCAATACTGTTTAAATGCAGGTCATATGAATCGAGAAAATCATCATCGTCTTCAGCTGCTTCCTCATCAGAATCAATGGCTGCCTCAACTGTGATCACATTCAGTTCACTGGTGTCCCAACTTGCACCACCATCTCCAGAGACAAGATAGAGTCCATATGCTCCAATTGCTATGCCATGATTCTCGTCCTTGAACCAGATATCAAATAGCGGGGTTTGCCCCTCAGGATCGTCGTATACTTTTTGCCAGGTATTCCCACCATCAATCGTTCGTAAAATTACAGCATCATGACCAACGACCCAGCCATTCATTTTGTCATGGAAATAAACGCCAGTGAGTGTTGTTCTTGTTGGTACTTTGATCTGCTCCCAGGTCTTACCATCTGTGGAGATCAATACATGACCACGCTCTCCAACCACTGACATCACACCATCTTTAGATACACCATCCAATAGCATTGACTGACCTGCCAGTTTCGCAATCATGGATTCGTCATCTGTCTGCGTGTCATTTGCCTGAGCATTGTCTGCCAAAGCGTTATTTTCCTGGGCACTAACAGGTGGCAATAGAGCCAAGACCAACAATAAAAATAATTTTCTCATGGTTTCAATCACTATTCTTATGTATCGTCGCTTCTGACTCCTCGGCAACTGCTCCTGCGTTGCTCTACCTCCTGCATCCATGCAGTCGTGTCCTCTCGCGACATACAGTCCATCCCTGGACATAAAAAAAACGCCTGCTCTGCAAAATGCAGCTCCAGACGTTTTCATTTGTGGCCAAAATATAAGTTGGCCATCATGAGAGAGAATCAATTTATCGTTTCCCCTCCCTTCTTAATGCTGCCGGGGTAAATTCACTCGTTGTTAATTGTGCATCGAAATTATAAGGCTTATCTTCGTTCGTCAAACCAATCGCAATATAACGTCCCGCTTGCAAATCTGTGTGAACTTCTAATGTGGTCCACAAATTAGGCACATTATAATGGTTGATTGCGAAGCCTTCAGAGACACGCCATAACTGATCACGATTATCATATTGATCAACTGACAGAATTTGCCAAGAGTCTTCATCAATATAGAAAGTACGTCTTTTATACAGATGTCTGGCACCCTCTTTCAAGGTTGCATCAACAACCCAGACTCGATGCAATTCATAGCGTGGTATTTCTGAATTGATATGGAGTGGCTTCAGGATATCAGCATAGGTAACAGATGGATCCTGAAGTTTATAATTATTATAAGGCACATAGATTTCTTTTTTACCTACCAGTTCCCAGTTGTAGCGTTCAGGACTGCCGTTGAACATATCAAATTGATCATTGGTTCTCATACCATCCGAGGCTGTACCTGGATTATCAAACGCGACATTAGGGGCGCGCCTGACACGACGCTGACCCGGGTTGTATAACCAGGCTTTACGATTTTCCAGCTTTTGATTCAGGGTTTCATGAACCAGGAGAATACCACCTGCTAATCTGGCCGGTGCTTTAACCTCTTGCTTGAAATACAGAACAATATTATCCAGCTCAGCAGAGGTCATTCCTTCCCGGTTGTATTGCAGATTGAATTGATCAGAAAACTTCACCAGTGTGTAATTACCACCACGAGTCGGTGCAGCCTGCGATATCTCGCGTTCAGCAAAACCTGCACGCCAACGTAAGATATGATTCCAGATCGCTTCCAGCCCATTGGATGGTATTGGAAAGGGTGTTCCAACAATGGCATTCTCAACACCGTTACCATCAGCTGTCAGTTTAGCGCCGCCTGCGATCTTCTTGGTTGCATCATACATGTGCTGTGGTGCGGCCGCTGATCGATGGGTCGGATAGACATTCATCTTGAAACTATCCGGATAGGTTTTTAACAAGGCCTTATGACCTTCCGTCAATTTATCCGCATGCTCGGCCATGTTGCTCGAATTAATCGTAACTGTGATGGCATCACTTGCGTAAGGATCAACATAATGTTTCCCAACGCTATAACCAGAAGGCGCTGTTGTTAATCCTCCATCCCAGGCAGGGATTGTTCCATCCGAATTGCCAGCCTTTTCACCACCTAATGGAGTGAGATCCACACCCAGCCGGGCAACTTCATCTGCAGTCATTTCTGCAGCTACTGGCATTGCAATTGTCATGACAAAAAAACTGCTCAAAACAATTGTAAGTATCGTGTTTGTTTTTTTATCCAACATATCGATTTCCTCAACCTAGAAAGAATAACTCAGACTCATAGCCACAAAATCCCGATCCTGTAATAGATTTTGACTACCTGCACCATAGAAACCTGTATAGCTAAGATCAGCAGTCCACGTGTTCTGGTAATCTGCGGATATACCTAGAGTCAATTGTTTAAGGCCCTCAATAAAATTACCACCAGGTCCGGGAGTAATACCATTCACATCATGACGCCAGCCGATGCGTGGTGATAGATTTATGGGACCCAGTGCATTGTTATAGGTCAACCGCCCAACCACACGATAGCCCCAGGATGTTGCGTCGGCAAAATTATTGTCCTCAACGGGAACGCCAAGGACACCCGCTGTAAATGCATTACCCGGGAGACTCGTCCCTGGTGCATCCAGGCGCAGTACACTCTTGTCTGGCATAGCATGCACATGGGTCATCGCAATCTCACCAAGTAAGACACCTTGATTGGCCTTAAACACATTTCCGAACACCTTACTGGCCGTCATTTGTACCTGGCTGACATTTCGTTTAATAAATCCGGGAATAACCACTCCACCGCCAGTAAAAACTCCCAGTTGACTGGTAGCAGGCGCAGCCAAGACGTCGAAGTGAAGCCCTGCTGCCAGAAGTTCGACATCATCCACCTGTAAGGGGGCATCATTACGGAAGGAATATTCCCCCTGCAATGCCCAGGAACCAACCGTAGTATTGAAGCTAGCCCCATAGAGCTTGATGTCTTCTGGATAACTGATGAAATAGGTCGCCGGTGCTGCAGTTACAGCATTATTGAGTGGCGGGGACAAAACGCCAGCAAATGCAGTGGATGATATCGCATTAATAATGGGTAACCGACTGTGGTATTTGATGTGGTAAAAACCAAATTCGGTGTCATTCAAGGCCGCTGAATACACACGTAAGGCAATTCCATATTCATCACCCTGATCGGGTTGCACATCGGGAGATCTACTTACACTAAAAGAGCTGCCAGGCAGAGCAGCAATTACACCGCCGGGGACATTCGGTAATGCTGTTAATGGACCACCAGGACCAGCCAACGCGAGATAATCTGGAAATGCACCAAACCCCAGTGTCACAAAATTACCGTTCGCACCGGCAAAATCATTGGTGCTGAAATAAGAACCCGTTGGGTCGAGCAGTATGCGCTCATAGTCGTACTGCCAATAGGCCTCAAGAGCGACATCATCGGTAACGCCGAGTGATGCAGAAACGATACCGACCGGTGTCAGGGCTTCTTTCAGCTCGGCACCAGGGACTCGTAACTTGCTGACATCCACAGGATTAATAACGTTGATACTGTTCTGGATAAAAGTGCTTTCCCCCCAACTCAATACCTGTTCACCGACACGTAATGACATGGGCATGGTTCCTACTTCAAAATCCCACCAGGCATAGGCATCAAGCAGATCCAGATTTTGACCGTTCAAACGGATGGTCTTGTCTGTTAACGGTGTACGCTCGCCATCGTTATTATTGTTCGCCTGGGTATCCATAAAACCGGATACTCGGGTAAAAATACCATAATTATCAGTCAGATTAAGTTCGAGTTCAGAGGTGAATTTCACGGTGTTGCTCACCACTCCAACATCGTTGTAGTTCAGGTTACCATCATCACCATTGACTGAGAATGCAGACCCACCATTTGCAATCCCAATTAATTCAGACGCAGGTGACTGCACGCGATGGGTACGCCCATAGCTGATAGTGGTATCCCAACTGCCGTAAACATCCCCTACTTCAAAACCAACACTGTAGGCTGGAGTCGAGGCTATTGCGGTAATAAAACAGGTGGTAAAAAGCGCTAGAAAACGAGAAACATCAATTGAACGGAACCCTGAACTTACAGACATAACACCACTCCCCTTTGATACAGTGTTACAAGCTACACATAAATATTATTTTTACGGTAACTGTAAATATTATTTCTCAAGTTAAACCTGTACGCAGCATAAAGGAATAGGAGGTTTTGTGCAAAAATGTCTCACAAAAGATGCAGTATATTTGTGGCGTCGCACAATTAATACATATCAATATAATCGTCCTGGTAAATCTTTTCCGTCGTGTCTGAGAGGCGATAAATGAGTGTGCGTAAAAATACTTTAAATTAAATGTGGTCTGCCCGGAATTTAATAATGAATATATATTGACATTTATGGCGATATAGATACATAATTAAACCATGCTTACTGACACTCAATTACGCGAAGTTTTTCATTTTAGTTTTCTCGACAGATTACTAAAAATATCCGACCCTGACATGTATGTGCTCAAGGGTGGCGTTAACTTGCGATTTTTCTTTCGTAGCCCACGTTATTCGGAAGATATGGATCTTGATGTACTTGCCGGAAGTGTCGATACTTTAAGAAAAAATGGTTACAAAATATTGCAGGATGGCGCATTCAAACGTAGTTTACTTACCTATGGTATTACTGATATTGAAGTTAATGATCCAGCAAAAGCAAAACAAACCGAAACAACACAGCGATTCAAATTTGGACTCATTACAACAGCAAATCAACGTCTTCCAACCAAGGTTGAATTTTCCCGACGCACCAATCCCATCGAAAACCCTGTAAACGAAATGATTGACCCTGAAATTGCCCGACAATATCGCAAACTCTCTTATCGCTGTAATCATTATCCTGGTGAAAATGCAGTTCTGCAGAAAATACAAGCACTAGCTGGTCGAACTACCACGCAGGCACGTGACGTTTTTGATCTAAATCTTTTGCAAGCGGGTGGATACGCAAGCGCAATTAAATCAAACAAGAAATTAACCGAACAATTACGGGGAAAAGCGATCGAAGCACTTATGTCATTAACATTTGATGATTACAAAGGTCATGTCGTGGAATTTATAGATACCGAAAATCGAGAACATTATGACTCCGCATCGGCCTGGCAACAGCTTCAGGACACTATCTTGGAGTTACTTGATTATGCTTGATGTATTTAATCACAAAGATTTTATTATTTTTACAACACGTGAATATGCGAATCATCAAAAGTTGTCCATGTCGGCAGCTTCTAAAAAACTATCGCGACTTAGAAAAAATAAACTACTGACTCATGTCACAAAAGGTGTGTGGGCCAATACCGGCCATCCATATTTCCACCCGGCATCCTGTGTGCCTTACTTATTGAATAATGAGAGTGGCTATGTATCATTTTTAACAGCATTACATTTTCACGGCTTATTATCACAAATCCCAAAAACCATACAGGTAGCAACAACAGGCCATAGCCGTATACTGGATTCATCGATTGCTTATTATGAGTTTATTCAAATCAAGCCTGAACTAATAAAAAATCATTCAACCTGGAGCGAGACACAGTTACCTTATTTATTAGCCTCCGCTGAAAAAGCATTGCTTGATGTGTTATACATTTCAACCCGCAAAAACAGGCGCTTTAATCGGATACCTGAACTCACCTTAACATCCGATTTAATTAATAAACGAACATTCAAGAAATTATTTAAACAATTGCCGTTATCGACACGCATATTAAACGCCATGCAATTACGCGCTGAAGAGTTGGGGGTAATGCCGCAAACAGGAAGAGCCATTTCCCCAGGTTTGACCCGGTAAGACGAAAGTGTGTCGTCATGCCGCACTTGATGCGGCATCCAGTGATAACTATGACACCTCAGAAACACACCACTCCCGTCATTCCCGTAAAAATGGGGATCCAGTAATAATCAGAACCCCCACTCCCGTCATTCCCGTGAAAACGGGGATCCAGTAATAATAAAAACCTAAGCAGCTTGTACCTGTTGGTAAAGCCTAAGACTACTCCGATACCCCCAACACCAGGCCTGCTTCTTCTCTTGTGAATAGTGCTTCAATCGTTCCGGCGATCCAATCACCAATTCAAATCGATCTTGTAATTGCGTCACCGTCGGTAGCCATTCATTAGGGTTAATCCCCAAAGTCTGAAGAATGGGCGGGATCTTTCCTTCAATCGCCCCACGCTTGTCTTCTCGAATACAACGACCACTGAAATCCACCAGATCAAGATAGTCCTGACAATTAAACGGCAACACCGCTTTTCGATTTTTTCGCTTCGTGTTGCGCTCAAACGCAGCAAAGCCCAGCAAGGCTGTTGATGTCGTCGTCGTGGCGAATTTTGCATTTTGATTTGTCTTGTTCTTGTTCTTCCTTCTCCCTTTGACAATCTCAAACAGACGTTCCTGGATGGAAGTAAAATCCGATGTCATGAGATCATTGGAGACTTTCGCCCGTATTGGGTTTAAATCGACATAGGCCATACAGGTCAACAAAGCAGCATCGTCTAATAAGGCCTGCGACTTAAAGCGTCCCTCCCAGAACCGACCCTTACAGTTATCCTCCTTATTGGCCATCCGGGCGATATGCTCATTCAAACAACGCATAAACCAACTGATGTCCATCAAGCGAGAACGCCACAGCTCTGCAATCTCTTTGATCTTCAAACGATTGGCCTTTCCCATTTTTTCACCAGCCAGATACCGCTGTACTAGAGATGTCCCGTTGAATAAACTCAGCCAACGTTCAATCACCTGCTGGTCACTCCAGCCCTCGGCCTCCTTCGTATCGATCCTTAAGACCACATGATAGTGATTGTTCATCACGGCATAAGCACACACATCAATGGCAAAAATCCCACTTAAGATCATGAGCTTATCCTTGATCCAGCCACGACGGTATGAGAAATCCTTGCCACTGAACTTGTCTTCCCCACACAAATACGCACGGCGTACGCAGCGCGCCATACAGTGGTAATACGGGGTATCTGCTACTGAAATCTGGGTCTCTCGAGCTTGGGTCATCACGTCACTTTACAAAGATAGATAAAGAATAGGGTAAGTCTAGAAAAAAGAGAGAGGGAAGTCAATTAATTTATGGGTGTCCTATATATTTTCGTTTATCCAAACCTATCTGCCTTTGTAATGTTATCTCAATCGATTCCTTGAAACGCTCATTGCCCAAGGGGTAATTGTAATAGAAGGCATGGTTGATCGTGTGAATATCCTCATCAGATAAATCCACTCGAAAGAATTCACGGTACACATAGTGTCTCTGCTCATTATCAGTCCCCAATGCAAGATACAATTCATGATCTTGTATCAGACCATTCGCCTTTCCCCATGCATGATAAGCATAACTACTCCATTGATATTCATCTGGCATATTAGTCATCCCTGCACGGACAGGATTCATTTCAATGTATCGATAACAATGAAACAGATAATGATCGACATCAATCAAACTGGATTTATGCCGTCCTTCCCAAAGTGTGCCACTGCGCCGATAGGTCTTATTGATATACATAACGTAATTCTTGCCAATTAACGACATGGCGTTGGATATCCCCGTTTCATCCGTTGGTGTTAATAACAAGTGCACATGATTCGTCATTAACACATACGCGTGACATTGAATACGATAACGAGCAAAAGCCTCTTTCAAGCACTGCAAGTAATAGCGATAATCATCGACCTGAAAGAAACACGGCTCTCGATTATTACCGCGTTGAACGATATGAGCTGGAATACCTGGAAGATACATCCGTGGTCGACGTGACATCGCAGCAAGCTCCTTTTGCTATATAGAGGAAGTGTTTACTCTAAACAGTTTTGAAATAATTTACAATTGCAGAAAAAAAACGATGTGCAGGAAGCACGAATGTCGCGAGTGAAAAGAAACATGAGCGCGACCACGCTGACAGACATCTGGTTAAAATTAAATCACTCCGGCACCTTTTGCTCGCCGCATCATAATCCGCTGATTGGCTATTTACAGATTGATACTTTGCATAATGTCCATGATGCCATGGCGACTTTGCAGGAACTCTCGGCTAATTGTGAACAAGATCAATTGGTCTTATCTGAACAAGCCACCAGTGGTCTGTTTTATTTGATGGAGACCGTCATTCACGCGCTACGCTTTGAACTTTATCATCGTCAATAAAGCCCATTAAAAAAGCCCCGTTCAACTAGATGAACGGGGCTTTTTTTGTTGCTGTTTTTTATTAAGGGTAACGTCCCGTATTATTTTCTAAAGAGAATGACTAAACCATAAAAAACCGGAGTGGTTAAAATTAAATCACTCCGGCACCTTTCACTCACTTACCTATCACCTAGAATTAGTTTTCCTTGATCACATTCAACTATCGGGTTTTTCCAATCAGTTCTCATCTCAGTATCAGAAGTATATTTCACATTAAAAATTAGATACGCATCCCTGACCCATATTCCAATTTGTTCAAAACCTCCTGCACCTGTACGTTTTGAGATTGATATGTAATGTAATATTTTACGTTCTAATCCTATAAAAGATTCATCTATTGTTGGCAAATCCAAAATAGACGTTGTTTCGTACAATTCAACAGTTCTTTTATATGGATCATTTTTATCCTGTTTGCTTCGAGAACTAAAGTAAGTATCTAGAACACCAGATATGTGTTTCATATAATCAGGATTATTTGCTATTCTTTTTATAGAAGAACATGCCTGATAATCTAAATATTTATCATAGCTTTTCAAACATATAGCTGGTAATAAAATAATTAAAGTGATTACAAATGGTATTAAAAAAATACTTTTCTTAAATACGTTATTAGTTTTAAAATTAATATCGCTCATTAATTTGAATACCCAACCTCAGCCCAATAAGATCCTGTGCGGATTTGTCTTAAATTGTATGGAGTACTGAACCCTGATTCTACAAATTGACCTAAATTGTAGGAAGCGATTATGAAATTATGTGCCTGACCAGATATTCCATAGTGCTCCGCAGATACACCAACCCCAATGTAGTTAACATCACCTCCAATTCCAGAACCATAACCTTCTACATTAAACATCACATTGTCGTATCGCCCTCGAATAAAAGTATCACTCAAAGCTGGGTCGCCTGAGCCGAGTGCATCTTCTGTGTAACTTTTTCCAAAATTCTTTGCCTGGTACCTTTCATATGCCGTAATTGTACTTAAGTCAGATTTGCTCAAATTTATTGAGGCATCAGGATTCTTAGTATAATCAACACGGATTCTACTAACTAAGTCATTATGCTTTCTAATGATACTTCTATATTTTCCTGCTACAGCCACATCATTAAACAGCCTGCTAAACGCGCCTGTCAATGCTCCATTTTGAAACTTGCCCCCAACAAAAGTTCGGAGGAGTGTCGTAGGCACGGCTTCTCACTTTCCAACACTATATGCAAATCCATATTTCCCGCTTAATAAATATGTATTCCCCTGACTCATTTCCAAGTCAAATATCCCTATAGCTATTAACCCTAGATCCTCTGAGTAAAGGAAATTATATTTAACTTCAGCAATATCAGTTACGATATTGTATGCCTCAACAAAAGTATCTAAAATCTTTATCTTCCTAATACCATTGTTTTTGAATTCAATTCCTCCAATTTCCCATTTATCTAAAACTTCAATGTTTGCTGTTGGCACTGCAAAAGCAATATGCTGATTACTAAAGCAGATATATTCATCTTCATGCCCACAAAATAATATCGAAGTACCGACATCTCCTACTACTATTCGTTTTTCTTTTACATCCAACCAAATCGTCTTTGTTGGATTAAAAACGTTTGTGTATTCATAGCTATTAAAATCTTCCGCATGCAATCCAGATAGCATTACCATACAAACAATAAATATACTTCTCAGAAAAAATAGCTTATTTATCATATCTATAACCACCTATTTATCGAGTTGAACCAGATATAAATGGCCCAGAACAATTACTCCTAATACATAAGGAGTCTTCCGTACGGACTCCTTGTCCGTAATACTTACTCATAAAATTGTTTGTGGGACTAATAGTCTGAGAAAAATGAGACAGCTCAATACCATATGTATAAGCCTGATGATATGTTTCATGGAAGATCACTCTTTGAAGTGAGAATCTGACTCGATCAATTCCAGATGGGAATGTAGCATTACTAGAAAATCCACGGGGTATATAAACTATTCCAGCATCTGTATCAGCCCATGGGAGATTGAAAGCACGAGTACCATCAGCATCAACTGTTAAACCACGTATTAATTTATATTCTACAGGTTTGCCTAACCTACGCTCTGCTGCGGCTTCTAACCCTCTAAATTCAGAAGTTTGTCTTAATTCATCTAACGCAGTATTTAATTCGTTATTATGTTGGAGATCATTAAACAACCTAGAGAAAGCGCCTGTTATTGCCCCATTTTTAAACTCTGGTACACCTGACGTGCCGTCGTAGTGTCGATAGGATTTTCCCCAACGTCTTCCACGACTTACAGACTGTTTTCCCCGGTGCCATCTGTGAGGATGTAAATTTTTTCCTTGATGCGGTTTTTGGCTTGTCGTCCTTGTTTGCATATCGTCACTATAGCCCATCACTTTGTATCATTCTAGCATTCCCACTGCTATGCTATACATGTATAGCAATTCATTATTTTGAGGATTTTCACATGTTAGCCATTCGCCTACCTACCAAGATTGAGAAGCGTTTAACGACGTTGGCCAAACGTACTGGCCGTACTAAAACTTATTACGCAACGGAAGCCATTCTTCAGTATATGGATGATTTAGAGGACACCTATCTGGCCGTTGACCGGCTGGAGAAGGCCGGTAAACGCTGGAATCAGGATGACCTGGAGCAAGGGCTTGACCTGGACAGTTGAATGGGATGACAAAGCCCGCCGCGAACTGCGTAAACTGAATCCCGATCTACAAAAAAACATACTGCGTTACTTTCGTGAACGGATCATGGTGGATGATGATCCAAAGCGATTTGGTAAATCATTAAAACACGAGTTACAAGGTTTGTGGCGTTATCGTATTGGAGATTATCGTGCGGTCTGTCAGATACAGGATGAGCATTTAGTTGTTCTGGTATTGGCCGTCGGTCATCGCCGCAGTATCTATCAATGATTCTTGCGTATCATTTCATTATTTAGCTGCTGCTTTTAGCTTTTGTAGGGTGGGAAGGACAGCAACTAAAAACGGAAACGAGCAACGCAGTGCGAGCCGTTTTTAGTTGATGGCCGGGTGGGTATAAAACAAGCCTTCCTTATGGAGCGTGAGCGACGGCGGACATTTAACATAGTGCTTAATTATACGGCGGTAGCGGACTGTTGCTATTTCATTAGCTGCTTTTATTTGTATGCAATGTTCATGGCGCATAATTCGGCATTATGTTACTTGGCCGCTTATAGCCCCTTGGGGGCAAGTGGGGGTCGTGTCTTTTAGATTGCTTTCCCTGATAACGCGCATAGACAACCACGGGGAACCTTAGACCAGCGTTATCAGGGACAGCCACCTTATTGTTCTTTTTGCCAGCAACAGTAAGGCACACATTATTATTTTCAATCATTGCCTTTTTGTTGCTGGCAGATTATTAATGCCGCAATACTTCCCGCGTTGTTTGCGGGATGTGTTGCTCCTTATGTTTTTGATGTTAAACAAAGGCAATGAAGATAAATTCATTACTGAAGTAGCGCGGCGCAAAGCTTGCCTGGCTGAACACCCGTAGGGAAGATGAGAAGACAAACGCAAGCTTTGTGACGCGCGGTGAAATGACTTGATGCGTCAACACGTATCTTCCTATCTTTCATCTTCTTCACTTTCTGCAACTAATGTATCAAGTAATATTTCTATCGCGTCATCATCATTAAGATTGTCATCAGTGTGTGGCTTTAATTTTCCCGGATGCGTTAAGGTATGGATTTCTTTTAGCTTATGAATGGCAACGTGCGTATAAATTTCTGTCGTGGATAATTGCGAGTGACCTAACATCTGTTGTATGAATCGAATGTCTGCGCCGTTCTCTAACATCAACGTGGCCATCGTGTGCCGGAACAAGTGACACGATCCGGTCTTATTGATGTCCGCTTGCTTTACGTATTTTTTTACCGCACGACTGATCCGATGTGGATCGAGTTGCTGTCCGGTGTCATCTAAAAATACATTATCAGGGCTGCGAGGTAAGGCGTGTTGTGGTCGGATATCATCTACATATTTTTGTATCCAAAGTAAGGCACGTTCTCCCACCGGTACAAAGCGATCACGTCTCCCTTTACCCTGTCTGATGGCAAGTATACCGGCTGACGTATTCATATCGTGTTTCATTAAGTTGATCATTTCCATTCGACGTATACCCGTGGAATACAATACTTCCAATATAGCGCGATCTCTTAATCCGGCATCGGTATCAATGTCAGGTTGTGTTAACACACATTCGGCTTCCTCACTCGTCAACGTGTGTTTCGGTAAACGATACTCTGGCTTTGGTAGTTCCAGTTCACTGGCGGGGTTGTATAAAATTAAATTCTCACGCATTAAAAAACGAAACCAGGTGCGCACGGCGCTTAATCGATTGCGTTGACTTGCTATCGATAACGGTTTGTCACCACGACCTATCGCATAGTATAAGTGCCGTTGATAGCGTTGTAATATGGGTCTTGTAATCGCTTCTATTCGATCGATGCCACGTTCTTCACACCATTCAATAAACCAGATCAATGAAGCGTATTTATATTGCACGCTCTGTACGGCATAGTGTTGTGTCTTTAAATGTTCAATGTAGGCTAGGACATAGGCGTGTAATGATCGGGGATCGCTGGGTATTTCAATGGGACGTTCTACATACGGCATCGTTATCGCTCAGCAACTAAAGAAGTGGAGTACGACTGCTCAGATTTTTTTACCGTTAATAAGTCCATTTCGCCGGTAGTATTGTTATTATTGGTTAAATCCTTTTGTTTACTGGGCGTTACTGTGTTTTTGTCTTCTGACAAGGTAGCCACTTCCTTACCACTAGCAGGCCACGAGCTAGGCACGAGGTCATCACTTGAGGCCACGAGGTTGGCCGTCGTAGTGCCATCCTTTAACTGTTTAACATCAATCAAGCCGGGTAACTGTGGTGATCCGTTTTCTAATTCGCCATCAAACACCAATTCATAAACATACCTTTGACCGTTCTTACCGTGGTGGGCAAAGACACATTCCAGCTCTACCAGGCGTTCAAGATGAACACGTACTTGTTTGTCCGATAAGCCTGCACTTTCTCTGACTTCCCGGCGCGTAAAACGCACTTCATTTTGTCGTAAGCCGTCGTCTTTTATTTTCTCTGCCACTAAGGAATGAAGCTGTTGCAATAAGCTGCGTGTCGGTGGGGGTAATTCATCTAATGAACGACCCAGGATCTCGTGGGCTAATTCATTTGATAAAGCAATATCCTTTTTCGTTACCTCGATATACTCAATGACTTTGCCACTATTATTAACGGTTTTTATGTCACGTTGGTATTGATGTAACAAAGTAATCGATTCAATCAGGGTTAAATACTTTTCGTGATCACGGCGTGTGCGCGTTCTACTGTCTGCAAAGGCCAGTTGTTCCGCGTAAGGATTCACCACCGCTAAAGGTCGCAACAATCGTTGTGCATTTTGATGTTGTTGAACCAGTTGTTCACTGTCGTGACTTCCCAGTAATCCCGATAAAGTTCTGGCCTGTCGTTGTCTTGTTTGTATCGCGGCGGTTTGTTCACGGCTTTCATTAATCGTTAACACCACACAACGGTTTAACAGTTCTTCATCGATGTCGATGGCTGTTGTTGTTAAGAACAACATTACCGGGCCTTCAACCCGGTATTCTTCGGTGATGTGTTTGCCCGATTGTGGATCTTTGCCGGTTGAGGCGATGGTTAATTCACCTTCACTCTGTAACAGCTTTAAGGCGTAGGTCGCTTGCCGTACCCCTTCTTCTTCGGCGATGCCTAGTATTTTATGCTTTAAGTCAGTCTCACCCAGATAGAACAGAGATTGCCCGGTCATTGCCGAGTAATGGACGCGATCCTCTTCGGGCACCAGTTTTAATACCGCATCCATTAAGGCACTTTTACCGGCAGCACTGGTGCTTTGTACGATAATGGCCAGTGGTGTTTTTAATTTGCGTGAGACGGTCGCTAAATAGCCCATTAAAGCATTGGTGGGTTCTCCCACTAAACCTGTTTTGCTAAAGTCATCGGTAATGCGGTGTACCAGTTCCGGATCACGTAATAAGTTCAGGGCGCTTTCCCGCTCGTTATCATCCATCGTGTAGCCGGTCGGTTCGTTGGGTTTTAAGGCGGCCTGGATGGTCTTGTCCTGCAAGGCTTCTAACTGCAATAACAATTGCCCTAAATCACGTTGTATTATTTTATCTTCTACATCACATTCCACTGCGGCCACACGCGCAAAGGCTTGCCGCTGTTTAGCATTGTATAAGTCGAATGTATCGACGTGTATAGCGTCATTCATTTTTACCAATACATTCACCTTTAATACTTCGTAGCTGGTATTTTTTTGTAAGCCGCGTACACGATAGTGTCTATTACCATATTCAATATTGATTTCGTGTTCTGATACTTTGGCTTCCACAGGTTCAATAGGTGATGGGGGTATCGCTGCGGCAGGTAATTCAATAGTAGGCTGTGATGATTCAGCAACTAAAGAAGGATTGCTTGTTTGTTCTGTTGCGGTTTTAGAATGAGTCTCTTCAATCGTTTGTGTCGTGATCTTTTTTCCAGGTTTATTATTGGTCGCTCCCGGCTTCCTGCCTCCCGCGACACTAGCACTTCCCTGTGCGTCGCCCATCCATTGGGCACTTCGGATCACTACACCTAAACTTTTATTCGCCGGAGTAACATCAAGTGCATATTGATTTGCATCCATTCCTTTTGGAAACAATAAACGATAACAATCCATGTTTGCTTTGATTAATTGTTTTGCTAGTTTCACCGCAGCTGCTTCGCCTGCATCATCGCGGTCATAGGCAATCAACACACGTTCAATATTATGTTGTTTAAATGCATTGATGTGTTCTTTGGTAAAGCCTTCAATACCATAACTGCTTGTGACGTTTCTATAACCGGCACACCAAAACGTTAGGGCATCAATCAGGGATTCACATAAGATGATCTCATTATTATTTTCTAAGGCTTGTTGATTAAAGATCCCTTGATGAGATCCCGGCAGATATAAATGCGATGGCGTACCTGGGCGTAACTTCTTTGTTATCTTTCGTCCGTAGACTTCGGTGACGATGCCTTGTTCATCAAACACAGGGATCACGAGTGAACCATTAAAATGTTCGTGGCCAGTATCTCGCAATAAACCAATGCGTTGCAATTGTCCCCGTATCGCGGCTCCATCTTTTGTTTCTTTCCTCGGCAATCGATAACCTAGGGAACGATTGGCAAAGCCCAGTTTAAATGTGTCAATGAGTTCAGCGTGAACTAAACCACGGCTTTCTAAATATTGCTGTGCTTCCGGTGATTGTTTTAAGGTTTGATGATAATAATCGATCACCTGGTTTAAACATTGTTGATCGTCGGTATCACGTTGGAAGGGTGTGTCTATTTTTTTTGTGCGAGAACGTTTAACTGGTTTTGATGAAGCGGCTAAAGAAGGAACATCATTTTGTAACAGTTCGACCGCGTGTCTAAAACTCACGCCTTCTGATTTCATTACCCAATCAATAACAGAACCACCAGACTGACACGCACCCAGGCAATGCCATAAATTTTTCTCAGGGGTAATCACTAAGGAAGGATCGTTATCATCGTGGAAGGGACATAAACCGATTAGGTCTTTGCCGTGTTTCTTCAGTTTAATGCCCTGGGATCTGACTAATCGTTGCAGGGAGATGTCTTGCTTGAGTCGGTTGATCTGTGCGTCTGGGATACGTGCCATGCTTTTATGCCCTCCAGCAAAAATAATTGAAAATATTTTCAATCCAGCAAGTGTGCTTGATAATCTAGCCGCATAGCTTTATCATGTCAAGCATGAACCCCGCACATTCAATCACTGACGCATGTATTTTTTCTGATAAATACGCCAACATTGCTATATCTAAAGCAAATAAAGCATCTGAGGTGCTGGATATGGCAAAACCATCAAGTGATTTTTCAGAACGATTGCGTACCCTACGCAAACAAAAAAACCTGTCACAAACCGAACTGGGCAAACTGGCTAGCTTGCATTACACCCATATTGGTCGGTTTGAGCGTGGCATTTCCCGCCCTAGCGGCGATACCTTAAAGCGGTTGGCGAATGCGCTGGATATCAGTAGTGACTATCTGCTGGAGGGTTCAACCGAGGATGCCGCCACGGCCCGATTTGAAGATCGGGAGTTGTTGCGACAATTTCAGGAGGTAGAGCACCTGCCCGATGAAGATAAGACCGTGATCAAAAAACTACTGGATGCCTTTCTGACCAAGAAGCACCTGCAATCACTCGTTCGTTGAGGATAGAACCATGACAACACTGACCATTGATTTACCGGATAACCTGGCTGAAGAAGCCAAACAAGCCGGACTACTGACACCCAATGCGCTTGAGACCATTCTGCGCGAGACCCTGCATGGTCGTGCCATTAATGGCCTATTTACAGCAGCGGACAAGCTGGCAGCAGCTAACTTTTCACCCATGACAATGGATGAGATCCAAGAAGAAGTGAACGCAGTACGCGCACAGAGAAAGCAACGTGCGCCTGGTACTTGATACCAATATCGTTGTATCGGGTTTGATCTGGGGTGGTGTGCCGCGTCAGTTGCTTGAGCTTGGCCGCAATGGTCAAGCGACATACTTTACCAGCAGTGTATTACTGGATGAACTGGCCGGTGTGCTGGAAAGAAAGAAGTTCGCCACGTTATTAGCATCACAAAAAATCACGCCTGCTTTTTTGATGCAGCGTTATGGGATGCTGGCGAAATTGGTCAAGCCGCAACCGATTGAACGAACTGTGCGTGATGTCGATGATGATCTAGTGATCGCTACGGCACTGGCGGCTAAAGCGGATATCATTGTCACTGGAGACAGTGATTTGCTGGTGCTGCATCCCTGGCAAGGAATGCAGATTTTGAATGCGGCTGATGCGTTGGAGAAACTGACCCTTTGATTTCATAATCTTAAACCTCGGATACAGTCACTCAACCCAAACAGCTGCCCCTAATCCAATAGTTGCATTTTTTTGTAACCTAATATTTTTGTTGTCCATAAAGCTATACGCCCATATATCATTCACTTCCCCCATCGGTGGGAAAAGCTGTAGCCTTGCTTTGCTAAACATAAGAACATCGTATTCTGGTATATAAAAGGCAGCTGCACTACTGCCTTCTAAACTGGGAAGGTGTTCAACTTTCTCACCTTTCAGATCCGATAAAAAATAATGTTGTGCCGATGCGTCAAAACAGAGAAGTTGGTCAGTTGCACTTCGCATAGTCTTCGGCAATGTGCAATTGTCTATCGGCACCTCGTCCAATACGGCAGTAACAATATTATATTTAAGTAAATTATTATTTTGCGAAAATATTACATCATCTTTAGAGGCTTGAATAACTTGCATTGGCATCGCAAATGGGCCTTCGTGGACTAAGCGTGCAGATTGTGTTGGATCTTCTATATCAGCAACGAAGAGCCCCACTTGTGCCTTATCAGGAAGAGCATCATAAAAAAACAATTTCTGATGATCAACTATGTATTGAGGACTATAACCACTACGAACTTTTTTTATAGCCCCAGTTTTTAAGTTGAGTTCCTTGATAAGATGATGCGGTTCATCTTCGAACAGCAAACATTTATTATCAATCTTGGTCAAATGGACGAATATGCTAAAGCCTTTCCTTTCTTTATAGATGATACGATCCTCTAACATCAATAAATCTAACGAGTAGATGGCATTTGACTGCCCATATACCAGCTTTCCAGATAAGGGCATCGCCTCTCCCCAAGAATAAAGTGACGCTGTCATAAGTATACAGACAGCCATTAAAGACAATCCTACGTTTATCGCCCAATGTCTCATCATGGTCCAGATAATCCTTTTCGTACAGCTGAACAGTAATCCTGACAATTGTGGGTAAAAAATCTATAGTCTTTTCCAGCAAAACCTGCCGGATTAAGCACAGCAGGATTTATTGGCGCACTCAAATGGGTTATTGGAGTAAACCGAAACTGAGTAATATTTGCCGGAAAATTTTTATCAGGCAGCAAGCCATTAGGAGAAAATCCTACGTTGTGTAAAACACTATTCTGATCTGTATAAAAGAAATGTTCATGTAGCAGCTCGGTGTTGGAAACATCCAATGCGCCACCGGGTTGACCATGAACTACGATGTCACCACCAAGGGGCTCTAAAGGACGACCACCAGTTGTATATGCGTTGGGTCCCATAGCTGCTTCCATATCCGCGACAGAGCCAAAACGGAGAGATCGTTCCTGAGCTAATTGAGCCTGTGCCTTTTGTGCAACAGATCCAAACAAATAACTGAACGATCCTGTCAACGCCCCATTTTTAAACTCTGGTACACCTGACGTGCCGTCGTAGTGTCGATAGGATTTTCCCCAACGTCTTCCACGACTTACAGCCTGATTTCCCCGGTGCCATCTGTGAGGATGTAAATTTTTTCCTTGATGCGGTTTTTGGCTTGTCGTCCTTGTTTGCATATCGTCACTATAGCCCATCACTTTGTATCATTCTAGCATTCCCACTGCTATGCTATACATGTATAGCAATTCATTATTTTGAGGATTTTCACATGTTAGCCATTCGCCTACCTACCAAGATTGAGAAGCGTTTAACGACGTTGGCCAAACGTACTGGCCGTACTAAAACTTATTACGCAACGGAAGCCATTCTTCAGTATATGGATGATTTAGAGGACACCTATCTGGCCGTTGACCGGCTGGAGAAGGCCGGTAAACGCTGGAATCAGGATGACCTGGAGCAAGGGCTTGACCTGGACAGTTGAATGGGATGACAAAGCCCGCCGCGAACTGCGTAAACTGAATCCCGATCTACAAAAAAACATACTGCGTTACTTTCGTGAACGGATCATGGTGGATGATGATCCAAAGCGATTTGGTAAATCATTAAAACACGAGTTACAAGGTTTGTGGCGTTATCGTATTGGAGATTATCGTGCGGTCTGTCAGATACAGGATGAGCATTTAGTTGTTCTGGTATTGGCCGTCGGTCATCGCCGCAGTATCTATCAATGATTCTTGCGTATCATTTCATTATTTAGCTGCTGCTTTTAGCTTTTGTAGGGTGGGAAGGACAGCAACTAAAAACGGAAACGAGCAACGCAGTGCGAGCCGTTTTTAGTTGATGGCCGGGTGGGTATAAAACAAGCCTTCCTTATGGAGCGTGAGCGACGGCGGACATTTAACATAGTGCTTAATTATACGGCGGTAGCGGACTGTTGCTATTTCATTAGCTGCTTTTATTTGTATGCAATGTTCATGGCGCATAATTCGGCATTATGTTACTTGGCCGCTTATAGCCCCTTGGGGGCAAGTGGGGGTCGTGTCTTTTAGATTGCTTTCCCTGATAACGCGCATAGACAACCACGGGGAACCTTAGACCAGCGTTATCAGGGACAGCCACCTTATTGTTCTTTTTGCCAGCAACAGTAAGGCACACATTATTATTTTCAATCATTGCCTTTTTGTTGCTGGCAGATTATTAATGCCGCAATACTTCCCGCGTTGTTTGCGGGATGTGTTGCTCCTTATGTTTTTGATGTTAAACAAAGGCAATGAAGATAAATTCATTACTGAAGTAGCGCGGCGCAAAGCTTGCCTGGCTGAACACCCGTAGGGAAGATGAGAAGACAAACGCAAGCTTTGTGACGCGCGGTGAAATGACTTGATGCGTCAACACGTATCTTCCTATCTTTCATCTTCTTCACTTTCTGCAACTAATGTATCAAGTAATATTTCTATCGCGTCATCATCATTAAGATTGTCATCAGTGTGTGGCTTTAATTTTCCCGGATGCGTTAAGGTATGGATTTCTTTTAGCTTATGAATGGCAACGTGCGTATAAATTTCTGTCGTGGATAATTGCGAGTGACCTAACATCTGTTGTATGAATCGAATGTCTGCGCCGTTCTCTAACATCAACGTGGCCATCGTGTGCCGGAACAAGTGACACGATCCGGTCTTATTGATGTCCGCTTGCTTTACGTATTTTTTTACCGCACGACTGATCCGATGTGGATCGAGTTGCTGTCCGGTGTCATCTAAAAATACATTATCAGGGCTGCGAGGTAAGGCGTGTTGTGGTCGGATATCATCTACATATTTTTGTATCCAAAGTAAGGCACGTTCTCCCACCGGTACAAAGCGATCACGTCTCCCTTTACCCTGTCTGATGGCAAGTATACCGGCTGACGTATTCATATCGTGTTTCATTAAGTTGATCATTTCCATTCGACGTATACCCGTGGAATACAATACTTCCAATATAGCGCGATCTCTTAATCCGGCATCGGTATCAATGTCAGGTTGTGTTAACACACATTCGGCTTCCTCACTCGTCAACGTGTGTTTCGGTAAACGATACTCTGGCTTTGGTAGTTCCAGTTCACTGGCGGGGTTGTATAAAATTAAATTCTCACGCATTAAAAAACGAAACCAGGTGCGCACGGCGCTTAATCGATTGCGTTGACTTGCTATCGATAACGGTTTGTCACCACGACCTATCGCATAGTATAAGTGCCGTTGATAGCGTTGTAATATGGGTCTTGTAATCGCTTCTATTCGATCGATGCCACGTTCTTCACACCATTCAATAAACCAGATCAATGAAGCGTATTTATATTGCACGCTCTGTACGGCATAGTGTTGTGTCTTTAAATGTTCAATGTAGGCTAGGACATAGGCGTGTAATGATCGGGGATCGCTGGGTATTTCAATGGGACGTTCTACATACGGCATCGTTATCGCTCAGCAACTAAAGAAGTGGAGTACGACTGCTCAGATTTTTTTACCGTTAATAAGTCCATTTCGCCGGTAGTATTGTTATTATTGGTTAAATCCTTTTGTTTACTGGGCGTTACTGTGTTTTTGTCTTCTGACAAGGTAGCCACTTCCTTACCACTAGCAGGCCACGAGCTAGGCACGAGGTCATCACTTGAGGCCACGAGGTTGGCCGTCGTAGTGCCATCCTTTAACTGTTTAACATCAATCAAGCCGGGTAACTGTGGTGATCCGTTTTCTAATTCGCCATCAAACACCAATTCATAAACATACCTTTGACCGTTCTTACCGTGGTGGGCAAAGACACATTCCAGCTCTACCAGGCGTTCAAGATGAACACGTACTTGTTTGTCCGATAAGCCTGCACTTTCTCTGACTTCCCGGCGCGTAAAACGCACTTCATTTTGTCGTAAGCCGTCGTCTTTTATTTTCTCTGCCACTAAGGAATGAAGCTGTTGCAATAAGCTGCGTGTCGGTGGGGGTAATTCATCTAATGAACGACCCAGGATCTCGTGGGCTAATTCATTTGATAAAGCAATATCCTTTTTCGTTACCTCGATATACTCAATGACTTTGCCACTATTATTAACGGTTTTTATGTCACGTTGGTATTGATGTAACAAAGTAATCGATTCAATCAGGGTTAAATACTTTTCGTGATCACGGCGTGTGCGCGTTCTACTGTCTGCAAAGGCCAGTTGTTCCGCGTAAGGATTCACCACCGCTAAAGGTCGCAACAATCGTTGTGCATTTTGATGTTGTTGAACCAGTTGTTCACTGTCGTGACTTCCCAGTAATCCCGATAAAGTTCTGGCCTGTCGTTGTCTTGTTTGTATCGCGGCGGTTTGTTCACGGCTTTCATTAATCGTTAACACCACACAACGGTTTAACAGTTCTTCATCGATGTCGATGGCTGTTGTTGTTAAGAACAACATTACCGGGCCTTCAACCCGGTATTCTTCGGTGATGTGTTTGCCCGATTGTGGATCTTTGCCGGTTGAGGCGATGGTTAATTCACCTTCACTCTGTAACAGCTTTAAGGCGTAGGTCGCTTGCCGTACCCCTTCTTCTTCGGCGATGCCTAGTATTTTATGCTTTAAGTCAGTCTCACCCAGATAGAACAGAGATTGCCCGGTCATTGCCGAGTAATGGACGCGATCCTCTTCGGGCACCAGTTTTAATACCGCATCCATTAAGGCACTTTTACCGGCAGCACTGGTGCTTTGTACGATAATGGCCAGTGGTGTTTTTAATTTGCGTGAGACGGTCGCTAAATAGCCCATTAAAGCATTGGTGGGTTCTCCCACTAAACCTGTTTTGCTAAAGTCATCGGTAATGCGGTGTACCAGTTCCGGATCACGTAATAAGTTCAGGGCGCTTTCCCGCTCGTTATCATCCATCGTGTAGCCGGTCGGTTCGTTGGGTTTTAAGGCGGCCTGGATGGTCTTGTCCTGCAAGGCTTCTAACTGCAATAACAATTGCCCTAAATCACGTTGTATTATTTTATCTTCTACATCACATTCCACTGCGGCCACACGCGCAAAGGCTTGCCGCTGTTTAGCATTGTATAAGTCGAATGTATCGACGTGTATAGCGTCATTCATTTTTACCAATACATTCACCTTTAATACTTCGTAGCTGGTATTTTTTTGTAAGCCGCGTACACGATAGTGTCTATTACCATATTCAATATTGATTTCGTGTTCTGATACTTTGGCTTCCACAGGTTCAATAGGTGATGGGGGTATCGCTGCGGCAGGTAATTCAATAGTAGGCTGTGATGATTCAGC
>CBDFNQ010000032.1:22500-114415 GCA_965250225.1 Gammaproteobacteria bacterium | reverse complement strand
TTCCTCAGTCGCCGCAAAAAGATGAAATGTGAGTAACAAGCCGCTAATAAGCAGGCCATCTCTGATAAAGTAATACATATTATTTCTCCTCATACTAAATTTAATATATTGACTGACTTAGAAGCGATAACGCAGCGTGACAAAGAACGCATCTTCATTTTGTGCCGTCCCGATGGGACCTTGACGAAAGCGACCCAGTGGTTCAAAGCCTCCCAAACCCGCACTTACCGCAGGCCCACCTAATGCAGGAAAGGGTGCTGCTGAACGATTGTCATCAAACTGGCGCGCACCGGTACCGAATTTAAGATTGGCACCAAATCGCAAACGCCAGTGATCGCTGATCAACCAGTCTATCGAGGGTTCGACCACGGCAGCCTGGGCCCGCACATCATAGGCTGTGATGACTTGTGGGCTAATAAGATCATTTTTATACCAACTCTTAATGAGTAAAGTAGCGATCCAGTTATCTTTCCAGTCAGGCATACCAATTTTTCCTAATGGACCATCCCTTAATTCATGATCCAACAGGTGTTGACCGAATATCTGGCCCGAGAACAGGATGGCCTTGGTTTTATTGATAGATCGGATCCAGGTGTTTCTATCGAAACCAACCACATAGCGTATCACCTTGGATTCCGAGAACAAACGTGAACGGGCGGTATTGGCAAATTCTTCACCGGAGGTATAGGCAAACTCCGTGCGGAAGGCTGTTTTTATCTTATCAACATAAAAATCCGTTGAACCGCCTAACAAGAAGACTCGCGGAAAATCGATATCAAACGCGATCAAAAATGGATTAACTTGTGATTCCACTCCAGGTGTAAACGGATCATCCGCATTGATTCCCCCGCGTAGGCTCGGTAATTGGGAATAAAAATAATAAGTGTTTAATGAAAAACCAACGCCTTTAAAGACACCCTCGACCTTGCCACCGATTTGAGTATTTTCTAATTTCCAGGAGGGCAGGTTAGCCTGACGTATACCGATTACATGCTTGGGGAAATCGGTTGCCAACACTCCGCCCGCAAAGTTTGATACAGTACAGCCATTGTCCCAACAATTTTTCATGCCGCGAAAAAAATTACCCCCATCCAGGATCGCATTGGGCGAACCACCCTGTCCGAGGTTATTGGGTCGAAATTGTTCCCAGTTCCACAATAATGCAAAATTCATATCTTCAAACACACCGACGCCACCCATGCGGTATTCCATATTTAATATTCCCGTCGGGATACGGATGTCTTCCAGTTCGTCATAGATATTATTGCGCGAGAAATCGACCGGGTTGATCACATCCAGTACCCGGAACAGATCGGTACGCCCCCAAACCACCTGTTGCCGACCGAAACGAATATCCAATTGCCGGCCATTAGATAAAGGAAGATTTAAATCAAAATAGGCCTCACGGATAAAATCCAGCCGATCATTAAACTCGGGCGAGGCCAGTTCCTGCTTGTCAAAATCCAGGTAGTCATCGATACAACCACGCGAATCCTCATCACAGGGTCGCACGGGTACCCCGAAGGTGACACCACCGCCGGGGCCGTGTAGATGCTCACCTAATACTTCGAGACCTTCATTCGGATTTGCAACACTATCAAAATCACCACCTGGTAAAACTATCCCACTACCATGTGCAACAAATCCACCACTTGCAGTATCTTGCAGGAAAATCGGACCACCGGCATCATCTCCAAATTCATCTTCATTCAATTCATAAACGCCATCATAGGTTCCGCGGAAGGTGCTATGAAATGATAGTTTGGAACTAAATACCTTACTCATCTCAACTTGCAAGGTATTCCTGTTCTTTGACAAACCACGTGAATTACGTATACGAGTTTCGTCTTCCAGAAAACCATTTATTTCCAAAGATCTATCTTTCGATTGCCAAGCATACACCGTTGGTGTAAGTAGACTTGTTAACAATAAACACGCCAGGGCACTCAAACAAGACCCATGACACGTTATTACCTTTTTATATAACTTATTAAACATAACAACTACCCCCTCTAATTATTGCTGTAATATTTAAATTCAACTTATTGCTTCTCTATTTACTAACTACGTTTTATAACTATTCAAAAAATTATTTATGCCACAGCACGTGAATTAACAACGACATCCGTCTGTTCGCCATTTATGTTACTGTCATTGGAGCCATACATTTGTCTGGGAATGTGGGTAATGAATTTCGGTTGAAAGACTCTTATCCAGGCAGGCACTAAAAACATCGCCGCAACAGCATTCAGGATCAGCATCACGCATAAAAGTAACGCGGCATCAGCCTGAAAGCGTAAATCAGAAATAAATACCCACATCACTACACCACCAATTAAGGTTGTCGCCGTAAACCCAATCGCAACACCTGTTGTGCTAATGGCCTGTTTTATTGCTTCAGTTAGATCATTAACCTGTTTAAATTCTTCGCGGATGCGATCCATAATATAGATGGAGTAATCGATACCCACACCAATGCCGACAGCAATAATCGGTACGGTATTGATATTGATGCCAATACCAGTGATACCCATGTAGGCATAAGTTAAGGTTGTTGCGAATGACATGGCCAGTAACATCAACCAGCCTGCATGAAGTGAAAAATAAAAACATGTGACGAATGCAAAAATCAGTAACAGGACAAGAGGGATAACAATAATATTTGTTTCAAACGCCGCTTCATTAATGGCTGCTGTCACACCAATCGGTCCACCGGCAAGCAATAGGCTCACCCCTTCAACATTCTTACCAACACCTTCAATCCAGGTTTTTACTTGATGTATTGCACGCCGAATGGTCTCGCCTTTATGGTCTTTATAGAAAAAAACCAGATTCGCATTTTGTTCATCGTGATCAATAAATTCTTTTAATGCGCCCGGGATCGGGCTGGATGCCATGTAGGCAAAAAACAAGCCTCCCGCATAAGAGGCTTCGTAAGGAATCTGTGTCCAACGCGGATCATTGTTATGTAAAATTCGATTAACCTGCCTGACCAGATCGGGTACGCCCTTGGCACCACCCAATTCCGGATCATAGAGCATATGGTTTTCAAAATCGGCCAGAGCTTCCAGCACTTCCGGTTTTTTTAAGCCACCCTTTTCATCGGCACGTGCGATAATAAAAAGCTCTTCCGATCCTGGGAATAAGGAATTAATCGCCTTCGATGAAATGTTGTAATCATGATCCTGATACAACAAAGGTGAACCAGATTCTGCTTCACCAATCTGGACTTTGGAACTGAAATAGCCACCGACGAATAAACTTAATACCGTCAAACCAAGAAATACCACTGCACTTTCACGACTCGCTGCCACATTGGCAACAATCGGCATTACCCTTCGTATCAACTTGTGTTTCACCGCAAACTCTTTCGGTGCAGGTAAAATAGAAAGTAAAACAGGAACCATAACGAGCACAGTAAAGACAACCGACAAGGCCCATAACGAAGCATAATGCGCCAACTTATCGTTGATTGGCACAGAGCCGACTGCGATTAACAACAAACCTATTGCATCTGAAATAACACCTAAGGATCCTGGTCGGAATAAATTGTTGAACGTATTCTGCGCTGCTTGTCCGGCATTCTTACAAATTTCAAGTTCACTGTAATAACGTTCAACTAATTGAATACCATGTGACATGGCCCTCGCAGAAATAAGAAAAGGCACGACCATCATCAGAGGATCAAGGTTGTAGCCAAGTAGAGAAAGTATCCCTACTCCCCATATGGTCGTTAGCACAATACCAAACAGAGGTAAAACAATCCCATATAAGCGCCGGAAATAGATGATTAACAACAGCAACATGATCAATATGGTATAGAGGAAGATTTGTAATATTTGATCGACATAAGTATGCACCCAACCAACCAGTACCGGATGACCCGTTGCATAAATACTCACACCGGCAATGTCTCCCTGGGCTCGGATCAATTGTAATTCATTAAACGTCTTTTCATAATCCAGTTGACCTTCATTCAAGGTCGCCCTGATTAAAGCCGCCTTACTATTCGGTGAAACCAGGAAACCATAGACGCGTGGGTTCGCGACCACATCGTCTTTTAATTGTTGCAGTTGTACTTCGCTGAGCTTTTCTTTAGTCGGATCGTAATAGGGATCAGAATTGATACCACCCGTTGCATTTAACCAAACTTTACGGATAGAGCGATGCGTCAAACTGGAAACCAAATTGTGATTAACGCCGGTCAGATTATCGATTTCAAGTGTCAGTTTATGTATCAGCGCAAGTGTTTCATTACTAAAGATTGTGCCTTTATCAACTTCTACAGCAACAATAATATTATTCGCCCCACCAAAGGTATCACTTATCTCATTATGCAATTGTATGTAAGGATGTTGTTGCGGTAGTAAATCGGAAAAATCTGAAACCAGCTGAACACCTTTTATTTGCATGGCGAAAAATAAGGTCACAAATAAAATCGATGCAAGTGTTAGTTTTGGTTTTGAGAAAACCAATTTATCAATTTTTTGTAATAGGAATCCTGCTTCGAACATGCTAATTCACTCTTTCAATTTAATTTTTCACGACCGCCTGGGAAGCGACAGGAGAACGGATTAAACTCATTGCACCTGCGCCACCCGCAATGAGAAGGAGGTCATGAAAATTTACGGGCAGCACAACACGCAAATAAGACTGAATTGGAGAGGGGTAATCATAACGACGCCAATGATTAGATTCATCTCTATATAAAACGACACCCCTTTCGCCAACTGCAAATAACTGATCGTTTTGGCTTGTTATTTTATATAGAGGTGCATTGGTTTCCGTCGCTTCTTCTTGCCATGATTGACCACGATCATGGGTATAAAATATCTTACCGTTCAGACCAACAACCCAGCCTGTATCTAAATCATGGAAATAGGCTGCTTGGGGATAAAATTCATTTGGTATGGGTTCGCCTCGAAGCCATGTTTTACCACTATCCGTTGCAAACATAACCGTGCCAAACTCACCTGTAATAACGACTTCCTGATCATTAATGAACTGTATAGTGGTAAACATAAAATCTTCATCAAACGATATTTGATTCCAACTTTCTCCCAGATCAGGACTTGAATAAATATGACTAAAACTTCCGACCACCCAGATTGTGCCATTCGGATCACAGGCCAGGGCTTGTGGGACTTCTTCGGTATCAATCTTTCTGGCGCCCCAGTTATCACCGTTATCCTGGCTTAACCATACCTTGCCTTTAAAATCCAGAGCAACAAACGAATGATCGGGACAAACGGCGAGGTCGATTAGCGGAGGCTTGCCATCCAATTCTTTTCGATGCCAACTCTTACCTTGATCATTCGAAACCAGAACAGCACCGTAAGAACCAACGAGTATCGTCGTATCATCTGTCTTTGCTGCTGCCTGGAACTGATCAAACCTGAGCACTGGTTTTATCTTTTCCTGTGACACACTTTCTAAATTCAACGGGGCCTCACAACCGCCAATAATAAGTAATACAACCGTGAGTTCCATTGCTAAAAAGACAGATGATTTTTGCAAACCTATACCCCTCAAAAAACCAATAATAATATGGAAGTGGTTTCACTATCTACAAATCTTAATAATTAAGATTGAAATATTCAATATTAAGATTTCACACATTAAATCGTCTTACAAATAACATGTCAAGAATTTTTTGTCTGTGGCTGAAAAAATTGGTACTTGCTCAAATCTCTCACCATTTGAATCCGACGATAGTGTTGTTATTACGAGAAGTTGATCGGCCGCATCATTTGGATTTCAAAGTTCTGAATTTGCGAACGATTTATACAGCAGAAACTGTTCGGTCCGGACAAGTTGATAGACTTTATAGAGAAAAAATTTAAAGCTGTTTCAGCGAGTCGAACAACAAATTTGCGCTGTTCGACCCACTGAAGTAGTTATCCACCTCTCACTTGCATTTACATTAATGGGTGGGCTGATGACAGCTATTACACGCTGGCGGATATACGGTACCTGCAGGTGGTTGCGTCTCTGGCGCAGTGCATTCCGTTGGCAGCTTATTGGTTTCTAGAAATTCTCCGATACCCAAGGCATTCGGTAATTTCACCGTATAGTCGGCAAGAGCCAATCCGGTTCCATCAGTAATATCAGCACCTGCTTCCATAAACGAAACCGGAGTTTGGTTACCGTTATCATCAATGACGTACCATATCCAGAACCATTGATTCGCGATCGGACAGGTAAAGATCGTCGCCTGATCTTTTAAACCCAGCTCAAACTTTGGATTAACGACTGCCCTGGCCCGGCAACCGGCCAAATAACCCCAATTTCGATCAATTGCACCAGGCAATTGTTGATGTCCACAAGACGTAACATTACCAGCTGAATCTGTTTCGATATCGTATCCCCAAGCTCCTAATAACCGCGCATCCGAGGATGTGCCATCTGACGCAAATAAACGGGAATTCATATGCGGTTCAGTGGGGATACTTGCATCATAATGTACCGTCGCTGGGAATAATGGCGTTGCATAATTAACCGGCACAAACCAGGTTCCTAGCGCCCATTGCTTCGGCCATTCCATATTGACTTGAGTCTTAAAAGCTAGCTTTTCCAGCCACCTACTGTAACTCCCTGTGGCACCGATAATATCACCTACAATTATGTGCTCGGTCGCCGTTTGGTTTGACCCAGTTTGACCCTCAGAATGGATTAGGTTGTTATCCGCATCATAAAACTCAATCCTATCAACATAAGTACCTGTAGAATAATAGGTTACCTTATGGATATTATGCATCGGGATATCCGTCCAAGATGAGGTTGTATTCGGATACGTACCATATGTAGTTGAAGTCGATTCTATTCCTTGCGCATTTTTATGTTTGAATCGCAATGAAAGATAGCCATTAGGTACTGCCCTGACTTGTACCGTGGTTATCTTTTGTCCACTAGGAACAGAGAAATCAAATGCATTACCCCCATTACCCCCATTCGGTACGGGATCGGGATCTCTTGATGGCACTGGGTCAATAGCGCCATCTAGCCACGTTAGCAACTCATGACGTTGATTTTTTGGGGGCATTGTGACTGGGGTATTATTGAGACAAAGCTTGGTAATCTCGAACAACTCCTGTCCGTTTTGGTTAGGCTCAAATTTAGGGTAATAGATGGTGGAATACTCACTCCAGAATGCATAACCGGATGAGGCATCACTATGTATCATAGTCCGCCACAACTTACCATATGGTAACTGCGTATGGGCATCATCAATATCAAACCAGAACCAATCGGTTGGCCATTTAGTACCAACAGGTACCTTGCCTTTTTTCTTCCACCACTGTGTTTTCACGGGACGTGATGTTGCAGCCAGGGGCGCCTCCGTAATACATTGAAATTCAGGGGTCGCGCCTGGCTGAGATTCAAAGCCCGCTTTTGCACCTTCTCCTACAATATCGGGGCTCGGTAATCCTTTGTTGCTTTGTGTTTCCGACAAACTACAGCTATTTACAATGCCAGTACTGGAATCTTTTCCAAGTGTATACACTTTGGTTTGAAGTGGCGAACCTCCGATTTCCTGCAGATAAAGTTTATCTGATTGTTCGGGTAAACCGGATGGCGCTTCTGCATTGTATCTCGTCACGCGTAAAGCCCGATGGGTTGGGTTTGTCGTACTCGGATAGGCATGATCCATTTCCAGAATAGCGGCCTGCAGGTTATTCGCAGCGATATCTTCGAGTATGGCTGCAGCACTCCAATTGGTAGGCAATAAAGGACGAGAACCCGTATAATGTTGTGGTTTACATGCTTCCATAAATGGCGGTTCTATCCGGACAGCCCATCTTTGGTTATTATCCTGTGCGTCACAAACCGATATATGGAGATCGTCATGT
Source organism: Gammaproteobacteria bacterium (assembly GCA_965250225.1). Taxonomy (GTDB): domain Bacteria; phylum Pseudomonadota; class Gammaproteobacteria; order Eutrophobiales; family Eutrophobiaceae; genus CBDEUK01. The sequence goes on along the minus strand of CBDFNQ010000032.1, from coordinate 106,565 downwards.
TTAGAGGCATCAACACAGCCTTCACCCCAAGTAAACCCGCTAGCCAGTTTTAGCTGTTGATCGCTCGTCAATGTAACTTCTTCAGCCATATAACTACTACAGTTGGTAGTGCTAAATATTACATCATTAAAACTACCAGACCCATGATAACAGGACCCCCACCCCTTATTTTGTAATTTACCTTCTTTAGTAAACCTGTAAAGCTGTGTATCTCTGCCATCGCAGGACGCTACACTACGCACCGTCAGGCATTGACTCTCATCCGCCTTTAAGTGAAGACTAAAATATCTATCGGGTGCTGACGTGAAGGAAGATAACGATAGATACTGATTTTCTTGTGAAGTACTGGTATCACATGCGTGACTCAATACATTATCGCCCACTTCCGGTATCGATCCAATATTACCTGCGGTAACACACAATGTAAAATTGCCCGACTGGACAACATTGGAAACCAGATGATGGGCACTATTATCATAGTGCCAATCCTGATTACTACCTGTATGGCAATCCAACAAAATAATATCTGCTCCATTCGCTGAAGAACCATTGCGTATGTCAAGACAACGTTCGCTCGCCTTATGCTGAAGAGCTACATCATCATTCCACTTAAACAGTTGTCCGTCACTGCCATCACAAACTTGAACCCCAACACTCGTACCATTACTATCTGTACCCAAGCACTTACCGCCCGGGTGTGCATCAGAGCTAACTGCAATACTGAAGTATTCGTCATCAGCAGCCTGAACATTGGTAACCGATACGAATACTAGAAGACATAGAAGGACAAACTTTGAGAGACACATGAATTTAATAACCATTATGTTTTTCTCCTTTTTCGATGTGTGTAAATGGCGCGATTGACGCCAGTTTTTTGTATGAAAAATTGCGTAAGAAACCGCTAAAGAAGACTCAAATGTTAAGTTGTGATTTTTCATTGATTCCCTACGCAATCCGATAAATGAAACACTAACGTCAGAAAAATATCATTCAATATGATAATTTTCTTTATAAATGAGATTAATAGGGATTTTCTATGATGTAAATAGTGCTAAAGTATGAAATTTATTCTCTAACACTTGAACTATATTTTTATACCAATTGATTAAACAGTAATTACCCTGCACTATCAAGAATATATTTAATATAATCAATCGTTTGTATAATTTATTTTTTTGTAAAATATCTATTGTTAATTCGCCAAATTCAAAAAAAATGCCAATACACTTAAAAAAAACAAACAAACTCGCCATAAAAAGTAGTAGTATTCTTAAAATTTTAAGAAAATATTATTAATAATTAATATTTATTATCAACGTGTTTAATCTACAGTTCGATTTAACACATTGGATAACTTTATAATTATGAGTATTCGAAGATAATGATTAAGAAGTTAATAGAATCATGAATCATTCAGTAAAACAAAAAATGAACCTCACCAATAAACCACTGATGAATTACATTGGTGGTCAATTCATTGAAACAACGCAGTTTTTTCCCAATGTTAATCCCGTTGATGGCAGCAAGATAGTGGATGTTTGTAAAGCTGATAAAACACTGGTTAATCAAGCTGTCACTGCCGCCCGCTCTGCACTCAGTGGACAATGGGCTAAGTTCAGTATTGTTGAACGTTGTAATTTATTGAATGATGTTGCGAATGCCATTGAAGCCAGATTTAATGATTTTTTGGCGGCAGAGATCGCGGATACCGGCAAACCAGAATCCCAGGCGCAAACAATTGATATTCCCAGGGGCGCGGCTAACTTCAGGGCCTTTGCTGAATTAATGAAAAACACCGGCAACGAATGCTACGAAACAACCACTACCGATGGTATTCACGCCTTAAACTATGTTGTGCGTAAACCCGCCGGCGTTGTTGCGGTTATTTCCCCCTGGAATCTGCCATTTCTATTATTAACCTGGAAGTTGGCGCCGGCTTTGGCCTGTGGTAATACGGTTATTGCCAAACCTTCAGAAGAAACCCCTTCCACTGCCAGCTTATTAGCGGAAGTCATGGATGAAGTCGGTATCCCTGCCGGAGTATTTAATGTTGTGCATGGCTTTGGACAAGGTTCTGCCGGTGAATTCTTAAGTCGTCATGCTGATATCGATTTGATTACCTTTACCGGTGAATCCAACACTGGCAGTACAATCATGAAGGCCGCAGCAGAAGGCGTAAAAAATATTTCTTTTGAATTAGGCGGTAAAAACGCCGCTGTTATCTTTGCCGATGCTGATTTTAATGCTGCTGTTATGGGTACTGTTCGTTCCACGTTTACCAATTGCGGTCAGGTTTGTTTGTGCTCGGAAAGAGTGTATGTAGAGCGGCCGATCTTTGAAGATTTCGTCACTGCAATGAAAAAACAAACCGAAGAACTCGTATTGGGTTCACCTTATGATAGTGACACGACGACGGGCCCGTTAATATCCGCGACTCATCGAGACAAAGTATTATCTTATTACACGTTGGCCCGGGAAGAAGGTGCTACTATTGTGACTGGTGGAGGCGTCCCTGAATTTAACGATGATCGCGATAACGGCTTTTTTGTACAGCCGACGATCTTAACCGGGCTAGCTCATAGCGCACGCTGCAACAGGGAGGAGATCTTTGGCCCGATTTGCCATATCAGTCCTTTTGACCAGGAGGATGAGGTGGTTGGTTTGGTTAATGACAGCCCTTACGGATTGGCAGCAGCCATCTGGACTGAAAACCTGTCCAAAGCGCACCGTGTCGCACGGCAGATTGATACGGGCATTGTTTGGGTCAACACTTGGTATTTACGTGATCTCCGTACGCCTTTCGGCGGCATGAAATTATCCGGATTAGGTCGGGAAGGCGGTTTACACTCCTTAAATTTTTACTCCGAATTAACGAATATTTGTATAAAGATATAAATCAAGGTTTTAAATTATTAATGCGCGAAATATTAAGCTCCAATCGTTTACCGGCACCAAGATTTCATTATAGCCTACTGGTTAAGACCGGGCCCTATTATCAAACAGCCGGTATGATCGCGCTGGATGTTGAAAGTGGCAACTTAGAAACGGGCGGCGTCAATGCTGAAACAAAAAAAATACTGTCAAATTTAACCCAAGCCTTACCTGATTTTGGTCTGACACTAAAAGACCTGGTTATCGCCAGGATATACACTACAGACTTTGATAACTTCCCTTCAATCAACACCGCCTGGGAAGTTTTTTTTAAAGAAGACATGGCACCTCCGGCAAGAACGGCTGTGGGTGTAAATCAATTGCCTCTTGGCGCTTCTGTTGAAATGGAGTTCTCTTTTTACAAAAATGCATCAAGAAACTTTTGCACATTACCTTAAACCGAAGACATTACAAATAAAAACTATTATGGGTACACCACGTAATCATTCAGTTATCCGATCATTTAAGATCTTATGTAGTTTTGATGAACAACATCCGGAAATGACTATTGCTGAGATTTCCAAACGGACAGGGAGCAGTCAAGCTACGATTCACCGTTTTATGTTAACCCTGGAAGAGATTGGTGCCGTTGCACGCAATAAAAATGGACGCTTTCAATTAGGGATGTTGATCGCTGATCTGGGCGGCCGAATTTTACAAAGCCAAGTCTTGACTAATATTGTCCAGCCTTATGTTGATTCAATCGTGGAAAAATTTGACGAGACCGTCCATGTCGCCATACAAACCAGCGACTTGGTCACTTATATCGGCAAGGGAGAATCTACCAGAAGTCTGAAAATCGGCACCTATATCGGCAAACAATTACCCGCCTATTGTTCCGGGGTAGGTAAGATGTTGTTATCCGGTCTTACCGATGAGGCACTGAATGCCTATATAAGCCGGATTAACTTCAGACAGCTAACCTACAGAACCATTACTGAACCGGAGCCGCTCCGTTTAGAGATCCAAAAAGTTCGCCAGCAAAACTATGCCATAGATGATGAAGAGGCTGAAGAAGGTTTACGCTGTATTGCTGTGCCGATTTATGATTTTAACAAACGGATGATGGCCTCTATCTCAATTTCGGGTCCAACAACGCGACTAGATTTGAAAAATATGGATAATTATCTGACTGAATTAAATAAAGCAGCCGAACAACTTTCCCAAAAAGTTTATCCAAGTGCATTGAAGTTAAATAGCGAATCGGAGAAATAGCTAAGTGAATCAAGTTGAAAACAAGTTATTAAAAAATAAAGCTAAACCTCGCGGCACTTTTCCTCACATCAAACGCGCCGGTGACTTTTTATTTGTATCAGGTACCAGTTCGCGCCGTCCTGACAATACGTTTGTTGGTGCCGAAACCGATGAAATGGGTACGACAACACTAGACATCAAGGCACAAACCCGTGCCGTCATTGAAAACATCCGTGACATTCTCGCCAGTGCCGATGCTGGATTGGAAGACATCGTGGAGATCAGCAGCTTTCTTGTGAATATGAATGACTTTGGTGGATATAACGAAGTCTATAGCGAATATTTTGATTACGATGGACCAACGCGCACTACCGTTGCGGTACATCAACTCCCTCATCCGCTTTTATTAATTGAAATAAAAGCCGTTGCCTACAAACCTGTAAAGGAGAAATAAATAATGAGTAAAGGTGAAATTATCGCCGGATTTCTGGCACCCCACCCACCACATCTGGTCTATGGTGAAAACCCGCCACAAAATGAACCGAAATCAAAAGGTGGATGGGAACAACTGCGCTGGGCTTATGAAAGAGCCAGAAAAAGCATTGATGAACTTCAGCCGGATGTATTGCTGGTGCATTCACCCCATTGGATTACTGAACAAGGGCACCATTTTCTGGGAGTTGAGCACTTACAAGGCAAGTCAGTTGACCCCATCTTTCCAAATCTTTTTCGTTACAACTTTGAGATGGATGTCGATGTCGCCCTGGCAGAAGCTTGTTGTAAAGAAGCCGAAGACATGGGACTAACAGCAAAGATGATGCGTAATCCAAACTTTCGAGTAGATTATGGCACCATCACAACGCTACATATGATACGGCCGCAATGGGATATTCCGGTTGTTGGTTTATCTGCCAACAACTCACCTTACCTTTTTACTATGGGTGAAGAGCAAGAAGAAATGGATATTCTGGGAAAAGCCACTCGGAAAGCCATTGAAAATTCAGGCAAACGTGCGGTTTTATTAGCTTCAAACTCTTTATGTCATTATCACTTCAGTGAAGAACCAACCCCCCCTGAAGACATGACGCAAGAACACCCACACGATTTTGAAGGTTATCTTTGGGATATGCGGATGATTGAATTATTGCGGCAAGGGAAAACAGAAGAGACCTTTAAGCTACTACCGCAGTTTATCGAAGAATCTTTCGCCGAGATTAAAGCCGGTGGCTTTACCTGGATGTTTGCAGGCATGGGCTATCCTGAAATTCCCGGCGAATTGCATGGTTATGGCACTGTCATCGGCACAGGCAATGCCGTGATGGAATGGAATCTGGTAAAGGCAGGCCTGGCAAGCAACATACAAAACAAGGCCGCTTAATCACGTTCTTCAATACATTAATTTAAGAGGAAATAACTATGTCTATTGTTTCAGCATTTCTTGTTCCAGGTTCACCACTACCCTATCTTAAACGAGACAATCCACCCTGGGGAGAACTGGCCAACGCTATGGAAATTGCAGGGAAGGCTTTGATCGAATCTAATCCGGATACGATTGTTTTTTATTCAAATCAATGGATGGCCGTGATGGATCAACTTTGGCAAACCCGCCCACATATTCAGGGACTACATGTCGATCATAATTGGCATGAGTATGGAGAACTCGAATACGATATTCATATCGATACAGAATATGCCAAGGCAGCCATAGAAGGCACCATCGAAAAAGGTATCCATGCAAAGGGGGTCGATTATGATCAGTTCCCAATTGATACAGGGACTATCGTTGCATCCAATTTTCTCAACCCTGATAACAAATTTCCTTTACTGATAAGCTCGAATAACGCTTATCACGACTGGGATACAACCATTACTCTTGGTCAGGTTTCTGCTGAACAGGCATCGAAACTAGACAGGAAGATAGCAGTTGTTGGTATAGGAGGATTATCTGGTTCTTTTTATAGACATACTATTGATATTGAAAAAGATAAAATCGTCAACGAAAAAGAAGATGAATGGAATAAAAAAATTCTCGATTTAATAGAACAAGGTGATATAGAAAATTTATCAAAAACATGTCCGCAATATGCAACAGAAGCCAAAGCGGACATGGGCTTTAAACATTTCGCCTTTATTCAAGGTGCCTTGGGAGATAGTTATAAGGGAGCAAAAATACATCATTACGGGCCACTATATGGCAAGGGTGCGGCTGTTATTGAATTTAATATAAATTAATTATTAAACTTAATAATAAATAACGATAATAGAATGATACTTGGATATTTTTAAGAGTAAATTGCTAGCTATTGTGCCTCTGCCCCATGAGAAGTCACCGCTATTTGATGAGTTAATGGTGTTGCCAGTTCTATGCCTTCATCAATGGACAAGGAATGCGCACATTTGTTCACAGTAAATTCTGTCCCCAGGACACTGACAATATTTTTCACCCAATAACCAAAACGCCAGGTAACTGTGTAATCAACTAACCTAAATAAGCAAGGATCGAAAAGACCATGTTCGTTAAACCGTCAACCATTGGCATCAATATTTTTCCCAAATTACCAGACAACATTAGAACAATCACGATCATAATTCCAAAAGGTTCCACCCGTGCGTATAGGCTTGACCATTTGTCCGGTATCAGTGATGAAACCACACGGCTGCCATCCAATGGGGGAATTGGTATGAGATTCAAAACCATAATCACAGCATTGATGATGATACCTATATTGGCCATATAGATAATAATCTGGCTGACTTGCCACCATTCTGTGCCCAGGCTATCCGCTAATTTCAATACAATGGCCCAGAAAATTAACATCAATAGATTTGCAAACGGACCTGCCAAAGCTACCAGAGCCATATCGCGTTTTGGATGCTTAAGATTATTCCAGTTCACCGGAACCGGTTTTGCCCAACCAAACGGCGCACCAAAAAAATACATGAGTACAGCAGGAACTAATACCGTGCCAACAGGATCGATATGTTTTATAGGATTAATACTTAAGCGACCCAAGCTTGCTGCTGTGTTATCGCCCGCTTGCTTTGCCACCCAACCGTGGGCAATCTCATGCAGGGTAATCGCATAGAGTATGGGGAATGCAACCAGAAATATTTTAAGAATAAATGAAACGTCAGGCATAAGATTTAACAGGTAAATACTGTAGAAATTATTCTCTATTTAATTTTAGTTCAGAAAAATTATATTGTTCATGATCCAGCATATGTGAAGGCACGATGCTTTGCATACTGGAAAAAATATGTTCGGTTCTGCCTGGATGTTGTTTTTCCCAATCCTGCAACATCTCTTTGATCACCTGCCGTTGCAAGTTATCCTGCGAACCACATAAGGTACACGGAATGATTGGAAAGCCCTGCACTTCAGCATATTGCTTAATATCACTTTCCTTGCAATACGCTAACGGGCGGATAACAATATTTTCACCGTCATCACTGAGTAATTTGGCCGGCATGCTTTTGATCTTACCACCATAAAACATGTTCAGGAATAAAGTCTCAATCATATCATCCCGGTGATGACCCAGGGCAATTTTGGTAAATCCATTTTTTTTTGCAAAAGTATATAAAATTCCACGGCGCAGACGTGAACACAAACCACACATGGTTTTACCTTCGGCAATCACGCCTTTCACCACACTGTAGGTGTCTTGTTCAAGAATGTGAAAGGGAACATCCAACGTGGTTAAATAATCCGGCAAAATATGTTCAGGGAAATCCGGTTGTTTTTGATCAAGATTGACTGCGACTAATTCAAATTCAATGGGTGCACTTTGCCTAAGCTTCAATAGAATATCGAGTAAAGTGTATGAGTCCGCGCCGCCCGATAAACATACCATGACCTTGTCGCCTTCTTCGATCATGGTAAAATCTTCAATCGCTTTGCCGACATTACGCCGCAAACGTTTTTGCAGCTTGTTAAAGTCGTATTGCGACTTGCGCGCTAATTCGCTCAATGTTTATTGCTCAGAAAGCGGGCTGTTCACACGGGTAATTTTTTGCCAACGCTTCACCCACCAACAGATAGGCGTCTTGATCCAGACGACCGGATTGCTGTGCCAGCCAGTTCTTCATCTTTGCAGTGACTTCTGGTAATCCAACTGCCTGCGGATTGATGCAGAATAATCGTGGTTGACTGGGATCAGCCGTATGCAACATTTCAATATTTTGCACAAAACCAAAGACGTAATGCATGCAAAACTGACTTGGAGTGCCACCACTGGCGCCTTCATTACAACCATCCAGCAATTCCTGACCATTGAGAAACTCTTCCTCAGTAGCGTCTTCGCTATAGGCCTGAAACGAAATTAACGCCATGATCAACAAGCTGATACTTATTAGATATTTTTTCATTCGATATTTACTCAGTTTAATTTATGCAATTGTAACATCTGCTTGCGCCAACGAGGAAACAACAGACAAACGTAAGATGCCGGCTTTGCTGAATTGTTCCCTTGTAAATCTAGGAGCGCACCATCGAAATCAGTAATAATACAAACAATACCACTAATGCGACGGGTATCAGAAAACCCATCCAGTCTTTATTCTCGGCATTTCGGGTTTTTTCCATGGCAACTCTGACACCTGGCCATAACCAGAAAAAAATCATCACAGCACCCATACCCCACAGAATTTGTTGCCACAATGCCATATCGCCCGCCATCACGTACCCCCAATAAAATGATTTTATGGAATTGTATGATCAAATAAGCAAAAGACATAAAAAACCCCGATGAACGGGGTTTAATTGGATAAATAAGTGGTTCTAATTAGACGACCTCTACTTCAGTGGCGTGAGAACCTTTTGGACCTTGCTCAGTTTCATAAGAAACGTTTTGCCCTTCATTCAGGGTCTTGAATCCTTCCGATTTAATCACTGAGAAATGCACAAAAATATCCTCACCCCCACCTTCGGGTTCTATGAAACCAAATCCTTTTGACGAACTGAACCATTTGACTGTACCTGCACTCATTGAAACACCCTCCCCAGATTACTTTTTTTATTGTACTCGGCTGTTTCGTGAACAGCCTCAGGCCAAAGACACCATATAACAAAGATGCCTGCTCATCTCCTGAACTAGAATAATAGATCAAATAAAAACACTGTGCCAAATTCACACATCATTATGCTGCTTTGCAATATATTGATTTGATTGGTTTTATTCCTGATATTTACAACGATTTTCTGCTTATTTATTAGATAAATATCAGATTATGTTTACACCTTGCTTAAAAACTAGAAGTGAGAGAGTTTTGGCAAAATAAGCCTCTCATGTTATTTTTTTTTACAATATAATCTTATACTTATGTACTCATGGTAAATTTCTGCTGTAGAAAGTTTACAATATATAGCAGTAATATTTACTCAAATTTATGAACAATAGTTCCACCACCACTATTTTTTTATTCGCAGTCACATTGAGCTAGCACAAATATCCCATGAAATACGTCCCAATGTTCATCAAGCGCCTGGGCGCACCGCTGCATTATTACCAATGGTCAGGTCGGGTCATCCCCTGGCTCGCAGCGATCACCCTACTGTGTTTCGTTGCGGGACTGTATAGTGGCTTATTTTTAGCACCGCCTGATTATCAACAAGGTGACAGTTATCGGATCATGTTTATCCATGTGCCTGCTGCCTGGTTATCCATGTTCACGTATATGACGATGGCGGTTTCTGCGATAATCGCCTTGATCTGGCGGATTAAAGTCGCCGAGGTGATCGTTTCCTGTTGCGCACCGTTGGGGGCCTCCTTCACCATCATCGCATTGTGCACTGGCATGCTTTGGGGTAAGCCAATGTGGGGTGCTTTCTGGGTCTGGGATGCGCGTTTGACGTCTGAATTATTATTGCTGTTTCTCTATCTTGGTATTATGGCTCTGGGATCTGCCATCCTCGACAAACGCAAGGCCTCAAGAGTGTGTTCGGTTCTTGCTATTGTCGGCATGGTCAACATACCCATCATCCATTACTCAGTCGTTTGGTGGAATACCTTACACCAAGGTTCTATTATGTCTGATCCCACTGCGCCAACAGTACATCCCAGTATGTTATTCCCTTTGTTGATCATGGCGTTGGGATTCAAAATTTATTTCGTTACCGTGTTATTAATGAAGTCACGAACAGAATTGCTGGAACGCGAGCAACACGCCGGTTGGGTGAAAGAGGTCATAATATAATGGGTGATTTTTTTTCAATGGGAAGTTACGGGATTTATGTCTGGAGTTCCTATGCTATAGCGGCAGTCGTATTACTATTGAATTACCTGATACCTGTTTTCAAAAGCAGGCAAATAATACGGCGCCTGACAAAAATGCACGCTTCTTTCCAAGAAAACAAATCATGAAACCACGTCAAAAACGCATTTTATATATTTCTCTGATGGTGGTCGGTGTGGTTACCGCAGTCGGTCTTGGCCTGAACGCCTTTCAAAAAAACCTGATGTTTTTTTTTAGCCCCTCTGAAGTCATTGCTGGCGAGTCACCGAAAGATTATAAATTTCGCCTCGGTGGCATGGTGGAAGAAGGCTCGGTGAAACACGAAGAAAACAGCGTCAAAGTTAGTTTTGTATTAACCGATTATAAAAAATCTGTAATTGTGAATTACACAGGTATATTGCCAGATTTGTTCCGCGAAGGTCAGGGCATCATTGCCCATGGCAAACTCAATAAGCAAGGTGTTTTTATCGCCGAAGAAGTATTGGCAAAACACGATGAAAATTACATGCCACCCGAAGTGGCCGAGTCTCTGGCAAAGCCTGAGGAATAAACAAATCCCACTATGCTAATTGAAGTTGGTCATTTTGCGGTTATCCTGGCTCTGGTCATCTCACTGATACAATGTGTCGTTCCCCTGCTTGGCGCACACAATAATCAGGCAAGCTGGATAGCCGTTGCAAAACCGGCTGCCTTGCTGCAATTCCTCTTCGTATTATTAGGCTTCATCGTCCTGTCTTATGGTTTTTACACACAGGATTTTTCAGTCTCCTATATCGCACAAAACTCCAACTCGGCGCTGCCCTGGTATTTTCGCATCTCGGCTGTCTGGAGCGCACATGAAGGTTCTTTATTACTTTGGTGTTTGATCCTGACTGTCTGGACCCTGGCTGTTTCCCTGTTCAGCCAAAGTTTATCACCAGTTTTTGTGGCTCGGGTATTAGGCGTTATGGGTCTCATTAGTTTTGGTTTTCTATGTTTATTATTGTTCACGTCGAATCCTTTTGAACGCCTTATACCTGCCGCTGTGGAAGGCAATGATCTTAATCCTTTATTACAGGACATTGGTTTAATCATACATCCACCGATTTTATATATGGGCTACGTTGGATTTTCGGTCGCGTTCAGTTTTGCCATTGCAGCTTTATTAAGTAATCGCCTGGATTCAAGTTGGGCACGTTGGTCTCGTCCCTGGACGCTAGCGGCCTGGGCATTTTTAAGTTTGGGAATTGGTCTTGGAAGTTGGTGGGCCTACTACGAACTCGGTTGGGGTGGCTGGTGGTTTTGGGACCCGGTTGAAAATGCCTCATTCATGCCGTGGTTAGTCGGCACAGCTCTGATCCATTCCCTTGCAGTGAGTGAAAAACGTGGTGTGTATAAAAGCTGGACCGTGCTACTGGCTATCATTGCATTTTCACTAAGCCTGTTGGGCACCTTTCTGGTTCGTTCTGGTGTTCTCACCTCAGTGCATTCTTTTGCCACGGATCCAATTCGTGGTGTTGCCATCCTGATATTTTTATCAATTATTATAGGCGGTTCATTATTTCTCTACGCACTCAGAGCAAACCAGATACGTTCTGTCAGTAAAGCCGATTTTTTATCGAAAGAAACCTTCCTGTTGTGTAATAACGTTATCCTGGTCACTCTCGCAGCGGTGATCTTGCTCGGTACTTTATATCCCTTATTTCTCGATGCTTTATCATTAGGCAAGGTTTCTGTCGGCCCGCCCTATTTCAACACCGTCACCGCCCCGTTATTTCTATTACTATCCATACTCATGGGTGTTGGCACGTTTGCCCGTTGGAAATCAGATGACATTTCATCACTCAAGAAACGTTTGTTATTGAGTTTACAAGGCATTATTTTCATTGGTTTGATTATTATCAGTCTTGTTATGGGCTTTTCTCTTTATACGATGGTTGGTTTGATCTGTTCTGGTTGGTTAGTTGTTTCCTGTGTCACATATATCAATGAGCGTTTAAAAAATCGCACGCATAAACTGCGCGATTTATTCAGTCAACCCTTATCATTTTATGGCATGTTGCTGGGCCATTTTGGGTTTGCACTGTGCATCGCAGGTGTCACCTTGTTAAAAACGCTTGAGGTTGAAAATGACTTGAGTATGGCACCCAACAGTACCACCCAGGTTGGCCCACACGAATATCATTTCAATGGCATCACACAGGACAAAGGACCAAACTACAGCTATGTACGGGGTTCATTTGATGTCTTGCTCAATGGAAAAGTCATAACAACTTTGCAGCCTGAAAAACGTAGATACCTGCGCCAACAATCACCGATGACTGAAGCGGCCATTGAAGCGGGCTTTTTGAGAGACCTCTACATCTCACTGGGTGAACCGCTGAGTGACGATCCCAACGGTGTCTGGAGCGTACGCATTTATTACAAACCATTTATCCGTTGGATATGGCTAGGCGCATTATTCATGTTTGTTGCCGGCTTTGTTTCTTTGTCGGATAAACGTTACGTTTTAAAACAAAAATCAGTAGTAAAAGAAACATTTGAAAATGCTGGTCTCACCGAATGAAAAAGTTTTTTATTCCTTTTATACTTTTTTCTATTCTAATCGGTGTTTTTCTCATCGGCTTACAAGGCGACCCTCGAGAAATTCCATCACCCTTCATTGGTAAGCCTGCACCAAATTTTTCATTACCTGAATTATATGATCCATCAAAAATAATCAGTAACAATAGCCTCAAAGGAGAAGTTGTTTTGATCAATGTCTGGGCCAGTTGGTGCACAGCCTGTCGACAGGAACATCATCACCTGCTTGAGTTAACTAATAAATACAACATAAATCTGATCGGCCTTGATTATAAAGATACAGCACAAGATGCTAAAAACTGGCTTGAGGAGTTCAAAAATCCTTATTCAGACATTGCCTTTGATCACGATGGCCGGGTTGGTATTGATTGGGGCGTGTACGGCGTCCCTGAGACCTTTGTGCTTGATAAACAAGGGATCATACGGCATAAAGTGATTGGTCCAATCGACGATTCGATTATACAAAATGATCTCTTGCCTTTAATCAACGAACTCAACAATAACTCCTGATATGTTACGACTTTTATTACTCTCTTTTTTACTTCTATTTATTACGCACCTTTTTGCAATCGATGTATTTGAGTTTGACAATGAATCACAGAAACAACAATTCAAGGAGTTGAGTGAAGAACTGCGCTGTCCAGTTTGTCAAAATCAAAATCTGGCAGATTCTGGATCAGAACTTTCTGAGGATCTCCGTCAGGAAATCTACGATCAAATTAGCGAAGGCAAAGATAATAAAGAGATTGTTGATTTCATGGTGCAACGCTATGGCGATTTTATTATTTATCGACCACAACTAAAACCAATCAACTATTTGCTCTGGTTTGGACCTATCATCATATTACTCGCTGGTTTTTTCATCGTATACTTTCAAATCAAAAAACAGAAAAACCAGACTATTGAATTATCCAGCGATGAAAAGCAGGAACTGGATAATATGCTGAACAAATTGAATTACAAGAAGCCATGATCGTTTTTACACTATGCACTGTTTTGCTTTCTGCATTTGCTATAACGCTTCTTTTAAAACCCCTACTAGTAACACCTGACAAAGAACAGACTGTTGATGAAAACAACACGAATGCCCTGCTCTATCAAAAACGCAAACAAGAACTCGATAACGAACTTGAAAATAATAATATTGATGCAGCACAACATGAAGAAAATCTCAATTCTTATCAAACACAGTTATACCTGGACAACAAGACACACGAAACTGACTCCGTTCAATCTTCAAGAAATTTCAAAAAAACTACTAGTATTATTCTTATCTTGTCAGTACCCATTATTGCATTTGTTATCTACCTTTCCTTAGGTGGTGGCATGAATACACTGCAAGGGAATATTCCGACTGTTGAAAATACGCAACAAGATCAAGAACAGTTATTGACCACATTCATACAAAAACTCGAGACGCAAGGTAGCAGTGCCTCTGAATGGCAATTACTTGGACAAATTTATCAGAAAAGAAATGAATTCTCTTTGGCTGAAAAAGCATTTTTCCAGGCACGACAACTGGAACCAGAAAACGCCAGTATCACTGCTGATTACATTGAGCTATCTATGCTGTTAACTGACGGCAAACCCAATGATGAAACCACTGCCTTACTAAAACAAACTTTAACTAATAATAATGAAGAACCGAAATTATTATGGTTAGCTGCAATGCATGCCTCTTATGAAAATAACACCGAATTACAAATCACCTATCTCAAACAATTACTGGCATTAATTCCACAGGATTCTCCTCAACGTCAGATAATTGAAAAAATTATCCTTGCAACAGAAGATATCACAACAGTTAACGATGTCGTATTAACTATTAAAGTCAATATAGATGACACGATAAAACCACACATAAAAGAAGGTGCTACTTTATTTGTCTATGCCCGTGCCATGCAGGGACCACGCATGCCTCTTGCCGTAGCACGTTATGCACTTGACGCAACCCCGGAGACTATTGTATTGAATGATCAAATGGCCATGATGCCAGAAATGAAATTATCTGATTTTGAAGAAGTTGAAATTATTGCACTAATTAGTCATTCAGGACAGGCACAGACCTCACCTGGTGACCTGCGCGGTAATGTCATGAATATTAAGCCTAATACACAAGAACTCATCAATGTAACAATCGACGAATTAATAGAGACCAATAATCAATATTAATCCTGTCAGTTTTTTATCAGCCACCTCTAGAGAGTGCTAACTGTGCTTTATTATCCTTTTTTTGCTAATTTCACTTAACTTGCTTAACTATTTGCCGATACGGTTAAATACAAGCAAGGTTATATTTGTAATGAATAGCAAGAGGTGATGTATGCAACAGACCAATCCCTGTTCGGAACTGATCACTGACATGAGTGTTCATGATTATTTTGACGAGTCACTCAATAATGCCATTGCCAATCAACAAAAAGAATTAAAGCCCGAAACTACCTTTTATATCATTAATCTCCTCACAACATACAACGATTCAAATCGAATGTTTGTCAAAGAAAATGCTCGAATGGATTTAAAACCACTGGCGTTTATCTATGCTGATGCTGTGAACTCTGAATCCAGAGGAAAAAAGATTTCTTATTTAAAATACCTGGGGGATGTTGCCTTATTCATTAGCGGCCTATTCTCATACAGTCTGAATCGCAGTCTTGTTGATGTTGATTACTATATCGGAATGGGTGAGAGTGCCTATGGTAGTTTGGGTGATTTCCCAACAACGTCTAATCACAGCGGCCTACGTTTAATCTATACAGAACTGGCATTCAAATTCTCAGCGGTTGTGGAACTGTTAAATGAAGTCGCCGATCAAATGCAATCCAGTCATGATACGGACGTGATGCGCTTGTACGAAATATGGATGCGTACTGGCAGTCAATACAGTGCGGACAGATTACGCAGACTTGGCATCGAACCTATAGAATCCATGCGAAGTGGCCATTGATAATGATATTTAACCAATTACAACAACAACTGCAAACTATTTATGAGATTGAAACTACCCATAATGTTTCGGATTTTATTATTTCTAATAAAATCATAGGCGCATCATTGACTGAAAATGAATTCAGACAAAATGAGACAGTATTTGTTTGTAAACAAGACAATTGTCTGGATATAGCCGTTTATCTTGACCATGATGTTATAAACAATTTATCAACGCCAGATAATAATCAGCACAATTTGAATGATTATTGTTATGCCCTGGAAGGGATCAGCCATTTTTTATATCTGGTGTTCAATGGAGCGTATGAACGATCAGTGACATTACTGGAACTAGAAATACAGGCAGAGATCGATAAATTTGTAATGCTATTACATAAAAATTATTCAAATGACAATTTTTGTGATGATTATAAATTACACCAATCATTGTTTGATGACATTTATTTTCGTAAGACTTTAAATTCCGCAGAACTAATCCGCTATAAAGACGCTAATTTTTATGCGGGAAAATATTGCAGTGGTTTACTAAAACAATACCGACTGGAACCTGAATGGAAAACAATGAATCAGGAATTACGGCGTTTTTATCGACTGCCCCTACAGGAAAAAATACACCGGATTAACCAGCTTCACTAATATATTTCTACTCAGTACGACTTGTGACTTCCAATAAATGATAACCAAACTGTGTCTTCACCGGGCCTTGAACCTGATTTAATTCCGCACTAAAAACTACTTCATCAAATTCTTTTACCATTTGCCCCGGACCGAACTCTCCTAGATCACCACCGTTTTTACCCGACGGACATGTTGAATGTTTACCGGCAATTTCAGCAAAATCGGTTCCATCAATTATTTGCTGTTTTAATTCGGCACATTGTTCTTCAGTTTCTACCAAAATATGGCGTGCACTTGCTGTTGTCATTGTTGTTCCCCCTGATTATTAGTAAATATATATTATGTTTTTTCTTATTATAGTGAATTAGTACCTAACATAGCTTTCTTAACTTTAGCCATTGTTTTGATGGCAGTGTATCTCGCTTTCTCGGCACCTTGTTGTAAAATCTCATCCAATTGTTTTGGGTCAGCTAAAAGTTCTTTGTATTTTTTCCGCGGTGCTTCGAGTTGTGTGTTAATCACTTCTAACAACATTTTTTTTGCATCACCATAACCCATGCCACCTTTTAGAAATGCCTGTTTCATTTCTTCAATTTGTTCTTTCGATGCAAAATTTAAATACAACTGATAAATGCTCGAACTATAAGGGTCTTTTGGCTCTTCCGGAAGTTTGGAATCGGTAATGATCTTCATTATCATTTTTTTTAAACGATTCGGCTCTGCAAAAATTGGAATTGTATTATCATAACTTTTACTCATCTTGCGACCATCAAGTCCGGGGATAGCATTTGCTGTTTCCTGTATAACAGATTCAGGGCTTACCAGAACGTCTTTACCATAGGCATGATTAAAACTACCACAGATATCGCGCGCGAACTCGACATGTTGTTTTTGATCCTTACCCACCGGCACAACATCAGATTCATACAATAAAATATCTGCGGACATTAACAATGGATAAGTAAAGAGCCCCATATTAATTCCAGCATCCGGATCGTTACCGGCTTCTACATTTTTATCAACCGATGCCTTATACGCATGAGCACGGTTCATTAATCCTTTTGCAGTAACATTCATTAACAAAGTACAAAGCTGATATATTTCCGGGATATCTGATTGACGAAACAAGATCGCTTTTTCCAGATCAAGACCCAGTGCCAGAAATGTTGCAGTGATCTCATAGGTATAACTTTTGATCAGCTTTTTATCCTTAATGGCATTCAGAGAATGTAGATCTGCGACAAAGATATACGACTTCGACGCTTGCTCGGTCATTTCGAGCACAGGTTTGATCGCGCCAACAAGATTTCCTAAATGTGGCGTACCAGTCGGTTTAATTCCGGTTAAAGCTACTTTATTTCTAAACATAAAATTATTATCAGTTTTAATAATGTTAGTTGTCTATGGATGACCATAGATTTGCTGTCATGCTCACTAGCGGCCGTATTCTATAGAAAATTCCAGATTGTAGTCAATTTATGAGGGCCAAGAGCCTTAAAATTTATTATTATTTCTTTCTTATTCAATAAGTTAACATGCCGGAAGAAAAATTGTAGGGCATTTTTTCAGCTTTTCACTGCCAAATGTTATGTCACTTATCATTCAAAACTGATAGTAATTGACAAAAAAAATGGTAAAAGATTAAATACAAACGTATGGATAATTTATGCCGCTTTTATTATTGCAAAAATTGATCTAACTGTGGCATATTGTAGCACTCGTAATTCTTTGGATGATTAAGCAGTACCTTAAAAAATTAAATTACTCAGTGGAGAAATTACCCATGAAATTAAGTCGTTCTTTTTATTCCTTTGCTGCACTTGCGGCATTATTATTATCTTTTAACAGTGCCTATGCAGCCGAGCATAATGTCGCTGCTAAAGGTTTAACTGCATTTGATAAACCTACTATCTATATCGCCGTTGCTGATACCGTTCATTTTGTAAAAATGGCTGGTGGCCACAACAGCAAAGCTGTCTTTGTGCCAGAAGGTGCTGAAGCCTGGGAAGGTGCGATGAACAAAAACATTTCCGTCACCCTGACTGTTCCAGGTATTTATGGTTATACCTGTGTTCCACACGCTGGTTTAGGTATGAACGGTGTCATTATAGTTGGTAATGGGGGCGACAAAGAAGTTATCATGGAATACCTACGTGGTCTTCCACAAACTGACTTCTCGCGTAAATTACTGGGAAAGGTAAATAAAATAAAAGCTGAAAATTACGTTATGTAATCTATTTTTGCTGTCTCATACCATTATCTATCGATAACGGTATGAGACAATAAAAAAGGCCGGAATGATATTCCGGTCTTTTTTATTGTCTGTTGTTACGTTTAACTAGCAGAAAAAAATATCCTGCTAAATGTGACTTCAAAAAATACCCGCTGAAATCAAAATTAACGCACCGATCACAACCAACAGTATTGCTCTGGCTATATATGATAATTGTGCGTCGTCTGTGTTCATTGAGAACATAATCAATATCTCCAAAATTGTGTTAACGTTTATTAGGCTAGTGAATGCTTTCTCATTTAGGACTACCTGTCGTCAATTCCACCATTCGTTAATACATGTTTAATCAGGAAACATGCCATCTCTGAAACATATTGAATTTCAATAGCTTAGTTTTATATCAACACACTCGAAAAGGGCAAAAATGTCATCGTACGACGACAGAATTACCCATTTGAGATATTTACCTTTGAAACAGGTGGCTTAGGGCAAGGATTGTTCGGCTTTGGCTCCAGGCGTTGCTCTACCTCCCCCATCCTTGGGGTCGTCCAGACAATCCTATTGCATTCCCTCCCTCCATGGAGGTCAATTATTCGACACTGACCCTGAGCGCCAGAGCTGTCGCGATGGGTGTCAGTGTTATGGCCAGGATTAACATTGCGGCCAGGAGCTGAAGGTAACCACTGATATCCAGGCCATTTTTGGCCAGTTCTATGACCATTGTTGAAAAGATCAAGACTGGCACATAAAAAGGGATGGTTAAAATTGCTAACAATAAATTACCCCGGCCAAGACTGACTGTCAGTGCCATGTGCACACTACCAATTAAACTCAATATAGGCGTTCCCAGTAATAACGTCAGAATTAATAGCTGAGTGCTTTCCCAGTCAAGGAACAACAGATGGCAAGCCAGTGGGCTAATTAGGATCAATGGCAAACCAGTGATCATCCAATGTGCCAATACTTTAGATAAAACAATTAAGGGCAATGGTTCAGGATTTAATAAAAATAGATCCAGCGTTCCATCTTCATAATCCGTACGAAATAAACCATCGAGCGTTAACAAGGTTGCTAATAAAGCAGCAATCCAGATGGCACCAGGGGCAATCAAAGCGAGTGTATCGTGTCCAGGACCGATACCAAATGGAAACAATGCAATCGTCATTAAAAAAAATAACAATGGATTCATAACCTGACTTAATGAACGAAAAGCCAGCAGAAAGTCTCGCTTAAAGATACCCCAATAGACCATCATAGGTTGCTGACTCCATTCAAGACCAAACTTTCATAGTGCAAATCTATATCATTTATGTCTTGATGCGTGGTCATAATGATCATGCCGTTATTGGCCAGATGCTCTTTCATTAACGTCTTAAAACGTTCGATAATGGTGCTATCTAATGCGGTAAAAGGTTCATCCAATATCCATAATGATTTCTTTACCGCCAATAAACGCGCTAGAGAAGCCCTTTGTTTTTGACCGGCTGATAATGCGTGACAGGGTATTTCTGCCTGTTGTTCAAGATCCATTAATTGAAGCGCCTGCTGGATAACAGGATCATTCTGTTCCTCGCCATAAAACAATTGTAGAAAGCGTAAATTTTCTATCGGAGTCAATGCTAATTTCAAAGCGGTTTGATGGCCAAAATAATGCAGCGAGGTATTAAACTCGGAACGACATTGTGTAATAGGGACACCATTCCATTGCACTTCACCTTCACTAATAAACGCTAATCCAGACACCATACGAAGCAATGTTGTTTTACCAATGCCATTGGCACCTTCCACACGCAGAGCCTTGCCAGCTGACAATGTCAGATCAAGACCCTGAAACAATAAACGCGAACCTCGAATAGCTTCAAGAGCATTAGCATTCAAAATGTGGTTGGGAAATTGATCCATCATAGATTGTCATAATAAGAGGCCTGATTAACTCAGGCCTCTTATTATGACTAGGGTTATTCCAAATGAACAGTCTCTTTGGTTGATGGGTAAAATTAAAATATCAGACTGACACCAATATCAAAAGAACGGCCTGGTAACGGTGCACGCTCTTTGATAAAAGACGTATGTCGTCTAATGTCTTCGTTTAATAAATTATTAGCTTTGAAATGTAGGCGACTATGCTTTGTTATTGCAAAAGATAAACCTGCATTTAACAATACATAACCATCTGTCTTAGTCTCAAGTTCAGCAACATCATTTTGTTTCAACACGTGAATGAGATCGAGATTTGCTAAGTAATTATGATTCGACCATTCCAAACCAGCACCTACTCTTGCAGAAGGAATTCGTGGAATGTTATCACCATTCGTTAACTCAGCTTTAACGACATCAGCAAATATCCGTGATGATAATTGACCGTAATCATTTTCAAAAAATCCTATACGAGCTTCGGTTTCAAATCCATAGAAAATTGCATTATTTTGTTGAAGTCGTATTGACAGCAAATTACCAGCACCCAAAATGCCATTTTCATCCACTTCATCTGAGATACCATTATTATCTACGTCCTGAAATGCCTGAAAAATATAATCTTCAATATAATTAGCAAACAAACTCACTTTCCAAGTCAAATGACCATCTGTTTTTGCAATGGAAAAATCCAGATTATTAGCTGTTTCGACGCTCAAATTCACACTACCAACTTCAAATGTCTCCGTCGCGAGATGTGGCCCAGAAGCAAACAACTCTTCGATTGAAGGGGCACGTTGAGATCGAGATGTATTCAAAGCAATATGATATCCATCATAAAAATCCCAATGCGTTCCTAACGAAACACTGTAAGCATGATGTTCTACTCCTGTTAGACTTGAACTAGCTACTGGTTTCGCATTTTGGAATTCGTAACGCCCACCGATTTCGAAATGCCAATCCTGCCAATCTGTATCTTCGAAAATAAATACACCAACTGAGTCAAAATCTACCGGCGGCACAAAAGCTTCATCACCTATTGCCTCAAAATCTTGTGTTTGATATTGCATACCGATCACACCAGTCCATGCTCCAATCAAATCATGTGCGGCTTCAAAACGAGTTCCCCATTCCTCATTGAAAAATACAGTGCCAGGTTCACCTGGGCCTTCAAATTCAGTATGAGTGTAATCGTTATACCCAATTCGCAAATTGACACTAGAAAAACCATACAATGGGTCAAGCAACTCACCACTAATATTGAAACGATCCTGTTCAAGATCAATAAAAATCAATTCATCGGGCTCTTCTGGATTAAACGGAATGTCATAAATAGATTCATAGCGACCATATGAAAATCCAAGATAACCACGCTCACCGACCCATGAAGCACCAATATTATGGTTTTGCGTTTCAACTGCTGAATTGAGTACCGTATCATTGGCTGATTCATAATCGTCAGATTTAAAATAAAACGTATCAAAATGTAATGATAAATTATTATGCGGGCTACCTTGCATAGAAAAGGAAGCGGAAGGTGCTCTCAATGCTGATTGATAACGTGTATCAAAGCGAGTAGAAAAAGGAATGACTTCCTGAGGAATCGTATTCGTCACAATATTTACAAGCCCAGCCGAATTTCCGCTGCCATAGAGTAACGTCGCAGGGCCACGAACCACTTCAATTTTCTCTGCTTGAAAAGGATTTACAGACACCGCGTGATCAACACTAACAGATGAAGCGTCCATGGATGAAAGACCATCCTGCAAAATCGTTAACCGAGGACCACCAAGCCCTCGAATGATTGGGCGACTGGCAGCCTGACCAAAGTCACTAGCACTTACACCAGGTTCATTAGCCAGTGTTTCACCGATTGATATTGTTTGTTTACGTTTTAATTCATATTCCGTCAAAATTGAAACGGGTTGTGTAATATGTTCCAAACTTTGTGAATTGACTGGCCTTGCGGTGACAGTCATATCATCATAATTTTCCACATATTCTGCCATTACAGGCGTGAAAACTACTAGTACTACAATAGAAACCAAAATACGAAGCATGAGATTCATCTCCAAAATAACAACGAGGCAAACTCTGCAATCACTGACATACAGGAGAAAAAAAGAGTTATTAATTCAGGAAATAAACGGTGGTGCCCTGGAACGATAGGCTTGAAGAAATAAAGACCTATAAAGAGGATTTGAGTAAGGTTCAGAACCCTGAGCAATATAGGTAAAAACAGATTTAATACCATTAGGAATTAATGCATCATACTGGTGATCATTCACTGAACAGATAGCGCAGTGTGCATATTCATCCAGTAATACATGTTCTGAGGCATGTACAACAGCGCCCATACGACTGAACAGCAGTATGAGTATGATCAATAAAGTATATTTTTTACAGAATAGATGCATTTTTCATAAATATCCTTCTCTATAAATAAACAGTATACATATATAATTTAGCTCAACAATTAATTTAATCTCAAAAAATATTTTATTCGTCAAAGAAAAGAGCTTTCTACATGAGTGAAAAAATAAAAGACATAAAAAAAGTAATGGCAGAAGCCGAACTACTCTATTCTAAAGAGCAGGTTGAAACAGCTCTGAATGCTATGGCTTTAGCTATCAATGCTGAGCTGGCTGATAAAAATCCTATTCTCCTGTGCATCATGACCGGTGGTATCGTACCGACAGGCATGTTGTTGCCTCGTTTAAATTTCCCCCTGCAACTGGATTATGTCCATGCCACACGTTATACCGGAGAAACAACCGGTCGTGAAATTAGCTGGCTGAGAAGCCCACATCTCCCTCTGGAAGATCGCGTGGTACTTGTGATCGATGATATATTAGATAAGGGTATCACGTTGTCTTGCATTATTGATGAATGTCATAAATTAAACGCCTCGGAAATTTATTCTGCTGTTCTGGTGGATAAAGCAACGTCAAGAGAAAGCAATGTAGAAAAAGCTAATTTTACAGGTTTATCAGTACCTAACCGTTATGTCTTTGGTTATGGCATGGATTACAAGGATTATCTTCGAAACGGCGATGGCATCTATGCAGTAAAAGATTTATAACCTGTCTATTAGTCTTAAAATATTTTGCCTTACTTCACCCACTACTTTCCATGACTTTATTAAATGATTTGGAGAAGCACCTGGCTATAAACACTGCTGCTTCAATATTAGAAACAATAGAACATCCCCTCCTGGAAAAACACAAGCTTAATCTATTTCTAAAACGTGATGACAAATTACATCCCGTTATATCTGGTAATAAATGGCGTAAGCTGAAATATATTATCGCCCATGCTCTGGAGCTTGGATATACACATATTGTTAGTATGGGAGGTGCCTATTCCAATCATCTTCACGCACTTGCATGGATCGGAAAAGAACTTGGCATCAAGACTACAGGCTTAATTCGTGGAGAAGAAAATAGTAAAGGCAACCATACCATTGAAGGTTTAAAAAACTGGGGTATGACATGTCATTTTATCAGTCGCTCTGAATTCAGAACATTAAGAAATTATCGAGAATATAATTCAAAACCCGCTGAGGAATATTCTGCTTACTGGATCCCGGAAGGCGGGGCAAATCAACTGGCATTAAAAGGAATTGCGGAATTAGTTGATGATATTTCAGAACCATTCGATGAGATAATATTGCCCTGTGGAACCGGAACAACATTGGCTGGTATCGCTCAGGCACTTCCAGATCATACCACCGCACTTGGTTTTTCCGCATTAAAAGGAAAGCGCTTTCTTGAGCAAGAAATTAATAAATTATTATCGGTAAAAAAAGAAAACTGGCGTATCAATCATGATTACCATTTCGGTGCTTTTGCCAAAACCAATGAAGAATTACTAAAATTCATGAATACATTCCAGAGAGAAACAGGAATTCCATTAGAACCTGTGTACACAGGAAAAATGTTGTTTGGTTTGTTCGATTTAATTCAAAAAAATTACTTTAAACCAAACTATAGAATCATTGCGATACACACAGGTGGGTTACAAGGCAGAATTCGTATAGCACACCCGAAAAGAACTTGAATTCTGGTTCTCTGGTTCAGAGAATATATTGAGCATCATCCTAAATTTCCAATAGTATTCAATGGGTTATAATTTTTTATTATCTCAGTAATGTAAGTTTGATTAATCTCTAAAGAGAGTTGTTGATATGTATAGATTGTGTTTTACTCAATAGGACACTTAAAACTAACTAATCCAGGAGAGAGAAATGGCTGCAAAATTTGAAGTTTATACTGATAAAGCGGGAGAAAGTCGTTTTCGTTTAAAGGCTGGTAATGGCGAAAATATACTGGCTAGTGAAGGCTACAAAGCCAAAGCAAGCTGCATGAATGGCATCGAATCAGTAAAGAAAAATTCTCAAGACGATGCCCGGTATGAGAAAAAAGAAACCAGTGCAGGAAAATTCATGTTTAACCTCAAAGCTGGAAATAGTGAAGTCGTTGGTACTAGCCAATCTTACTCTTCAGCAAGCAGTCGTGACAACGGAATTGAATGTGTCAAAAAAGATGCCGCAGGAGCAAATGTAGAAGAAGTATAAACTGAAAACTCTTATTTAACTTTAGAACAAAGCCCGCAGTAAGAAATCACGCGGGCTTTTTTAATTCTTACAAAAAATATTTGGCGCCCCAAGAAGGATAAATCTGGGCACTGGATTATGCGCCTCAAATTACCAATCAGGACTTAATACGCTATTTCGGCTTAAATCGGATATAGCAATTAATGGCTATTCCATAAATTTAAGAGCAAGATTAAAGTTAACTTGTCATATATGTCAGTACCTTCATCTGTTAATCGACTAAAGTTTCAATCCACTAAGCCGATGATCTAGTTCTCTTTATAGACGATGTTGATTGGTTCTTATGACTTTATTTTGGCAGAACTTTGGACGCGCTCCGCGGCGACGCAGTATAAGGGATGCGATTTGGGTGTTGTCGTGTGTCGGGCGCAACATTTAGATTCGCGGAACTTGCGCTGGCCGGAAACCTGGTTCTACCAGTTCCCAAGCCTTGCCAACCTCGGAGGAATGGTCTTACCCGAGTGTACTGGACAAGGGCGAGCATCCTTTATTAACGAACCTCACAATAATTGGCGATCTGCTAGAGTAGCACGTGCGTCACTTTATATTGGCGCATTGCTTTGCGGCGCAATCGGGTTCCCTGCCGTTACCGTCGCGGCTGATACCACCGACGCAGTCCCGACGCTTCGTATCGACGTGTCGTTCGACGCCGAACCCGGGGTCAACAGCGCACATGTTGTTGTCGCGCTCCTGTCAAACACGCCCATACGAGGCATGCAACAAAGTAAAAAAATTATTCAATCCAACGCGCAATTTCACCCGTTCATCACAGTCGCGCAACCCGGCGCGGAAATAGAATTCCCGAACCAGGACGCTTTCGCTCATCACGTCTACTCGTTCTCTCCGTCCAACTCGTTTGAATTGCCACTGTATAACGGCCGCCAACGACAAACACAGATCATGGCGAATGTCGGCATCGTGTCCTTAGGCTGCAATATCCACGATTGGATGCTCGGCTACGTTGTCGTTATCGACACACCTTATAGCGGATTTCTCACCGGTCGCACCGCAGAATTTCATGACGTTGCTGAAGGCGATTACGAAGTCATGATCTGGCATCCGTCAATGGATGAAATGTGGTCACAAGCTGTTTCAATTAACTCAACGACACAACAACTGACAATTTCACTACCCATTACGCTTTCACCCGTTGCGCCGTTGCCTACGCCAAATTTCACCGACGATTGGGAAGATTATTAATGAAACGTTATGTACGAACCGCTTGTTACTTAGCGCTTTTCACAATGCACCCGCTGGTCGCCGCCGTCGATCAACCCGGCTGGTCGGTGGAGGGACTTATCGATGGCACTATACACTTCGAAGATGCGCAAACCTCATGGCTATCGGGCCGACTCGGGAAATTTCGCGTTGGCGAGGGTGATAATAATGTTTTATTTCATGGCGCAGGCGCACTCCACTACGACTTTAATCTACAATCACGTCTTGTGGTTGAAACAGCCCTCCACACCGGCGAAAAGGTTAAAATAGGTATTACCCAGGCCTTTTGGCAATACAAACCGATAGCTCGCGCAAACTGGCGGTCAAATTACCGGGTCGGCGCATTTCACGCGCCCATTTCTTTCGAGCACAAGGATTCGCTTTGGCAACCGATCTACACTCTAGCCCCATCGGTTATAAATACCTGGGTCGGAGAAGAACTTCGAACGATTGGCGTTCAGGGCCGCTGGAGTTGGCGTCGAGCACCAATCAGCGCCCATAAATTTACACTAATTGCCGCTGGATTTGGTGCCAATGACAGCGCTGGCGCGATGCTCGCATGGCGCGGTTGGACTGCGCATAGTCGGCAGACCTTACTTGGCGAAAGTATTCGCATCCCGCCGTTACCAGTCATTCAACCGGGCGCACCATTCCATAGCCAAGCGCCAAAGTATGAGCCTTTTGTCGAGGTCGATGATCGCATCGGTTACTACGCTGGCGTTGATTGGGATTGGAGGCGAAAATTAAAGGTACGGTATTTGTATTACGATAACCGTGGCGAACCACTGGCCCTGGTAGACGGGCAATATGCCTGGGACACACGGTTCCATCATCTTGGCATAATGGCGCGACCGGCCAAAACCTGGACCGTCGTCGTTCAGATAATGCACGGCAACACCTTAATGGGCCCGGGAGCGGTTGATAACCGTTTTACCTCAGCTTTTCTGCTGGTTTCAAAAAAATTGAATCAGCACCGTTTCAGTGCGCGCATCGAGGCCTTCGATATCGCGGATCGCGATTTTCTACTTGCGATTGACCCCAACAATGAAAACGGCCACCGCATAACCCTAAATTACAAATATCAGATTAATCAAAACTTTCGGGCCGCGTTGGAGTTGTCACGCCTGGAATCGGATCGCGATTATCGAGCCTTATTTAGTCAGAATGAACGACTAAGCGATAAACATATTCAACTGCAATTACGCTACCAGTTTTAGCACGTACTTAAGTGAAGTTACACTTAAAAATATTTTTCTCTTTTATGGTGGTGATCGTGTTG
The DNA here is from genome assembly GCA_965250225.1 of Gammaproteobacteria bacterium. Taxonomy (GTDB): domain Bacteria; phylum Pseudomonadota; class Gammaproteobacteria; order Eutrophobiales; family Eutrophobiaceae; genus CBDEUK01. The sequence continues at coordinate 78,818 of CBDFNQ010000032.1, read as the reverse complement.
TTGATGTCCGCCATCGCAATCTCATTATACAACTATCAAAAACACGAAATCACCAGTGCATTAGCTGAGAAAATCGAAATCACTGAAAGCTCGATCGCGCGAATCACTAAGAATCAACGCCGCAATCTCATCTCATCGGTAAAAACGGTTGCGAATGATTGGGGCCTACGCCGCGCGATTGGTCAACACGATACTGAAACCATTGTCAGTGCACTAATCAACCATAAAATGCGTGTTGATGCGCAAGAAGCGGTCTACTTCGGGGTGGGCGGCGAAGTTGTAGGAAACAATTCCGTAGTCCCATACAAATTGCTTGAAATTCGCGACGAAGTGGTCAATCAGGGTCTGGCTGAAATCCATCGCGTGGCGCACATCGGCGATGAATACTATCAAGTGGTTCTCGCGGAAGTAAAAGCACCGCGACGAATCGGTTGGCTGTGTATGACGCGCCGCCTTACCGAGTTGAAATCCACCATCACCAACGCCTCTTTGCTCAACGACGTTCGTATCGCAGTGATCGAAACTGGCCCGACACCGGCCCTAATATTCACTTCCTACGACCTATCCGTAAATGAAGAACTCGCTTTATTAGGTCACGATGTAAACATTGATGATCTGATCGCGCGCTACGCCGAGTTGTATGGTAACACACAACTTAACATTGTCGTGTTTGGGTCAGTTAAAGATGCACTGACTGGCTTGCAACAATTTTGGCGCCGAATGATCGGTCTGTTCGTAATCATTGCGTTGGTTGCATTGTGCGTGACCTACCTCATGGCGCGCGGCATTACCCGCCCATTACAGCTGCTGCTGTTGACTGCGGAAAAACTTGAAAATGGTGACTTCTCGACCGACATCGACATCGATCGCGCGGACGAAATTGGCGACCTGGCGGTAGCCTTCCGACAAATGCAAGATGCCGTATTCGAGCGCGAAAAACGGATTGGCGAATCACTTGAGAAACTCAAATATCAGGCCACACATGACGCCTTAACTGGACTTGCGAACCGTCGCACATTAATCGATGAACTCGAGGCGGCAAATGAGGCGACGAAATCGCGCAGTGAAAGCTACAACATCTGTATCCTCGATCTGGATCGCTTCAAAGTTGTCAACGACACCAGCGGTCATGCCGCTGGTGATGCATTGTTGGTAAAAATCAGCTCAATATTAAGTGACGCCGTGTATTCCGATGACGTAGTAGTTCGCTTAGGTGGCGACGAATTCGCGATCCTGTTGCGCAACTGTGAAGGATCTGAGGCAGTACGCGTGTGCGAAAATATCCGAAAACAAATTGAAGAGTTGGTGTTTCATTGGGAGGGCTCTCCCCATCGTATTGGCGTGAGCATTGGCGTGTTGCCGGTCTCAGAAACTTTCGCGAACACCTCCGATATAATGCAGCGTGCCGACGCGGGTTGCTTTATTGCCAAAGAAAACGGACGCAATCAAGTTTATCTGATCGAAGAGAAATCCACTTCGGTCGAACAAAAACGTAACGAACTACATTGGGTCCAACGCCTGCACAAGGCGATCGACAACGATGAGCTAATTCTCTATGCGCAACCGGTCGTGCCGTTAAACGATACTGCGATGGACTCCAGCGAACGTGTTGAAATTCTGGTGCGTATGCGTAATTACGAAACCGGCAAGATGATCCCACCAAATGCCTTTATCCCATCCGCTGAGCGTTACGGTTTGAACACTAAAATTGATCAATGGGTAATCACCCAACTATTGAAGGTTGCCCCCATCTATAAGGATCTATTTAACGAAAACCGAACATATTGGGTGAACCTTTCGGGCGGCAGCCTATGTGACGAATCATTCATTGAATTTATCGAAACGGAAGTAGGCAAAGGCTTGCTTGGCCGAGGACACTTAAATTTTGAAATCACCGAAACCGCCATCATCAAAAACTTAAGCGAAGCTTCGAAAATGATGGAACGATTAAAGTGTTTGGGTTGCCGCTTCGCGTTGGATGACTTTGGCTCCGGCCTGTCGTCGTTTGGTTATTTAAGGTCGTTACCGGTCGATTTTCTAAAGATTGACGGTACATTCGTGCGCAATATCTTGAACGATAATATTGACCGTATGTTCGTCAAGTCGATCATTGATATCGCGCACGCCATGGGTATCCAAACAGTCGCTGAATTCGTTGAAAACCAAGGTATTCTAGATGCCGTAAAAGAACTGGGGGCGGATTACGGACAGGGCTACGAACTCGGTTCTCCACAAGAGTTGTTACCACAAGTGGTCAACCAAATCGCGGTCTAGGTCGAGCTAGGAAAAGTCACCCGAGAGTCTAATTCTACGCAGCAATGGCATTGGCGATTTCTTTAATTCCGGATTTTGCATCCTCGTGGCTGACCGAGATATCGATTAACGTTTGCGTTAAACCAAGCGACTCGGTCAATTGTGGAGTGTACGGTAATTTTAGCACCGTTTGCGCATCGTGTTGATGCAAGGCATCGACTAAATATAAACAAGCATGCAGAGGCGGAAACGATGCTGAATCTTGTTCAATAAATTCCGTTCGCGCAAGGAAGAGATCTTGTATCGGTTGCGGTAGGGTCCAAATCTCTGCCAGCGCCGCACTGATATGCAAGTAATCGCAACCGAGAACGCTAACCATCTCGGCGCGTAAGTTCGTATGGCTAGCGAGAATGGCCTGATCTGTTTGCTTCGGTGCAATCGCAACTGCGGCCAATAGCCCGATGTTCGATAACAAACCAGCCAATGAACACATCGACTTATCATCCGCCAGGGCACTAGACGTCGATGCGATTGAGGACGAAAGCGCCGATCGGCTGAGCGACGAGCGCCAATATCGCTCCTGGTTAAACCCTGTGGCCATCGCCGAACCCAGGACACTAGAACAAGCCATGCCAATCGCAATGCCACGGGTAAGATCTAAACCGAGGACACGGATGATCGCATCCTCTACCGAGCGAATTTCAGTTCTTTGTGCGTAAAAGGCAGAATTCGCTAATCCAACAATGCGCGCACTTATGCTTGGGTCTTTCTCGATGTAGCCAGCGAGCGTTTTAAGGGTAATGAACTCATCGGTCGTTGAGTCAATAATTCGTTGGGCCGAGGCAGGCAGAACTGGCAGGGTTTTCGTTTCGCCCAATAGCGACTTGGCACGTTGCAAATACTCTGTCATGATCTGTCTTCAATTCTCCGGAAGGGACAAGTTAACTCATATTAAGTCACAATGGTGAGATGAAAACAACATCAAATCTCTATAAACGCCATCGCTTTCCATCCTCTATCATTCAATATACCGTTTGGCTTTATTATCGGTTTAACCTCAGTCACTGTGACATTGAAGATCTACTTTCGGAGCGTGGTGTTACGGTCAGTTTTATTTCAATCAACGAGACCAAAATAAAAAATTAAAACCTGAGGAAAAATGGGTATGCACATCCATCCCTCCTATCATTGAGCCTAAGGTTTATGAAAAGGTAGAGATAAAACGCATCGGCCACCAACCTAAAAACTCTAAGCCAAGATTAATTTCATCACCCATATTTTTAAGTGGTTTACTCATCTGTGGTGAATGTGACTCAGGTATGACGCTTATGACAGGCAAGAGTGGTCAATATCGTTATTACAAATGTACGACAAAAAAACACAAAGGTAGTCATCTCTGTAGCACTCCAAATATTCCAATGGATAAACTTGATGATTTGGTAAGAAAACAATTATCCGTTCGAGTATTTAACCCGAAACGAGTTGGCAATTTAATCCAATCTCTCAAAAAGCACATAAAAACACACGAATATGGCGATAATTCAAAGCTTTTTGCCTTACAACATTCAATAAAGAATTCTGATAAAGCTTTAGATCAACTATATAAAGGCGTAGAAACTGGCGTATTTGAACTCGATGAAATATTAAAAAATAGAATAAATAACCTTAAAGTCAAACGTAAAGAAATTCAGCTTCGGGTTTCTGAACTAGAAAAAAAGAAGTCATTACCTGTTGCCAAAATAAGTCAGAACCAAATCATTGCTTTCTCAAATGCACTTAAATCACGCTTTAAAGACCCAAATAGTGACCTTGGTAAAGGGTACCTTAAATTCTTAGTTACCGAGATTAGAGTTGAAAATAAACAGCTTGTTGTCAAAGGCAGCAAACGTGCTTTAGCTTTAGCTGAAGTTGTTTCTAGCCTAAACCCAGAAAACACTGCTACTACAGTGCCCTCTTCCATATTGGAATGGCGCGCCCGGAGAGATTCGAACTCCCGACCCCCTAGTTCGTAGCCAGGTACTCTATCCAGCTGAGCTACGGGCGCATATAAAAAGATGGCGTATAGTATCTGACTGTTTGATGGTGTCAATCAGAGGCTATCAATAATAGAGGCCGTGCTCTGTCATCTGACCTCCACGGAAGGAGGAAATGCAAAAGGATTGTCTGGAACAATCCTTGCCAAGACCTTCGCGGCACCTGCACATCCATGTGCATTGGGATTCGATGTTCGAAATCCGAACTCCACGTCTAATATTTATTAAAGCAGGTTATCCCTGCTTTAATAAATATTGGCGGAGAGAGAGGGATTCGAACCCTCGATGGGCTTTTGACCCATACTCCCTTAGCAGGGGAGCGCCTTCAGCCGCTCGGCCACCTCTCCGGATAAACAGTTACTAGCAATTAGATAATAGATACTATAAAAAAACCATTACTATCAAATTGTTGCCAAACTCAATAAATCAGATATTAGCTACAAGTTGCTATTTTTTTTGCTTGCTCAGATAGCAACCATATAGGTAATTTGATGCTCCGAATTCTCCAAATTGGAAAATTTCTGGCATGGAACAATTTGGCATGTTTTGCAACATGCCCTGATACTATTGATTAATTAGTCGTTCTCAGTCTCAGCACTGTTTCCATCCGCTTTTTCTTGCTGAATCCGTTCATATATTTCTTCACGGTGCACTGAAACCTCTTTAGGGGCATTAACACCGATCCTTACCTGATTTCCTCGAATACCAAGGACTGTGACGGTGACTTCATCACCAATTATCAGTGATTCGCCAACTCGTCTCGTTAAAATTAACATGTAATACTTCTCCTATTTCGCTTATAGATGGACTACTAATCCATATTATATTTATAGGCTATATTCACAGTTTCGAATAGGCAGATACGAAAATTTACTTTGTAACTGCACCATCCTCCAATCCGAAAGCTGAGTGCAACGTCCGTACGCCAAGCTCTAAATATTTCTCGGCAACCACAACTGAAACCTTAATTTCAGATGTGGATATCATCATGATATTGATACCTTCGTCTGCGAGGGCCTTGAACATCCTGCTCGCTATGCCAGCGTGTGAACGCATACCGACTCCTACAACCGATATCTTCACAATCCTGTCATCTCCTTTTACTGCTTTTGCACTAAGGTCTTTTGCAATTGATTCTAGAATTTGCAAAGCCTTAGTATAATCATTTCTATCTACGGTGAAAGTAAAGTCTGTCGTGTTATCTTCACCAACGTTTTGCACAATCATGTCCACTTCAACATTGGCATCTGCAATCGGACCAAGGATTGCACAGGCAATTCCTGGTTCATCTGGCACACCGACAATGGTCAATTTTGCTTCATCTCGATTATGTGCAATACCTGATATTAGTGCTGCTTCCACTTCGTCATCCTCTCCGCCAATCAGTGTACCAGTACCGAGCTTAAACGACGATAATACTCTGAGTTGGACATTAAATTTTCTGGCAAATTCAACGGACCGAATTTGTAACACTTTGGAACCCAAACTAGCCATTTCCAGCATTTCTTCATAGGTAATGCGATCCAGCTTGCGGGCCTCCGGTACAATTCTGGGATCCGCTGTGTATACGCCATCGACATCAGTGAAAATCTGACATTCATGAGCATTTAGCACAGCCGCCATCGCAACGGCTGTCGTGTCAGAACCTCCTCGACCCAATGTCGTAATATTCCCACAATCGTCCACACCCTGAAACCCTGCAATAACAACCACTTTGCCATCCTTGATATCTTTTTTAACTCGTGCGGCCTCGATGTTAACAATACGTGCTTTACTGTGCGTATTATTTGTCGTGATCGGAACCTGCCCACCAGTATACGAAATTGCCGGACAATTACGTCTTTCAAGAGCCATACTCAACAAGGCAATTGTTATTTGTTCTCCTGATGACAACAATACATCAAGCTCTCGCTCTGTAGGTTCGGAACTGACGGAGCTTGCCAAGCCCATCAACCTATCGGTTTCACCACTCATCGCAGAAACGACCACGACCAAGTCATGCCCCTTCTGACGATTTGCTATGATCTGATCAGTAATAGCAAGAATTCGCTCGCTACTGCCGACCGATGTTCCTCCAAATTTTTGAACAAGTAACACCATTTTTATAGGATTTCAGGAAAAGAGCGGGATTCTAACGGAATATGACAGCCAGTGGAATCAGAGACACAGAAAAAAGGGATGAAAGCTTCACATATTGAGCCATACACACTGAAACTTTGACAAATTAACCGTTTAACTGATCGCGAACCCAGGCTTCTACACCACCAAGAGCAGCGTCTAATGCCGCCGGGTTATTGCCACCCGCCTGGGCCATATCCGCTCTACCTCCGCCTTTTCCACCGACCTGTTGGGCAACATAATTGACTAAATCGCCGGCCTTGATTTGATCGGTATAATCTTTCGTAACCCCGGCAACCAGGCTGACTTTAGAGTCTTTCACCGTAGCCAATATTAGTGCTGCTGAACCCAGTTTATTTTTCAGTTGATCCACCGTGTCTCTAAGCGTCTTAGGATCGGCTGCCTCAAGATGTTTTGCCAGGACTTTAATGCCGTTGACTTCTACTGCTGCCGAAAGCATGTCATTGCCTGCATTACTGGCAAATTTTGACTTGATCTGCTCAAGTTCTTTTTCGAGTTGTCGAGTTTTATCCAGTTGTTGCTTTATTTTATTAGTGAGGTTTTCCTTGTCGCCTTTGATTAAGGTCGCTATATCATCCAGTTGTCGTTCATTATTCTCAACCCAATCCATTGCGGCACGACCTGTTACGGCTTCGATTCGTCGCACACCTGCTGCAATACCTGTCTCATTGATAATTTTAAACAGGCCGACATCACCAGAATGTGAAACATGTGTACCACCACAAAGCTCAACTGAAAAACCACCCCCGATATTTAGGACACGGACTTCTTCTTCGTATTTTTCACCAAATAGTGACATCGCCCCAGATTTTTTTGCTTCTTCAAGCGACATCACCTGAATATCAGCGGCTTCATTACGCAACACAACAGAATAGACAAGCCGTTCAATCTCACGCAATTGTTCTGGATGGATTGGCTCTGTGTGTGAGAAGTCAAAACGTAAGCGATCAAGTGCCACTAAAGAACCTTTTTGTTCTACGTGCTCACCCAAGATTTGTCGTAAGGCAGCGTGCAATAAATGTGTTGCAGAATGGTTTCTGACAATATCACTACGACGGTTTTCATTGACAGTCGCCGAGACCTGCTCACCTACTGTCAGCTTGCCCTTTTTGAGTTTGCCGATATGAATATGAGCCTTTCCCTGCTTTTGAGTATCATTGACTTCAAATTCAGAGCCATCAATTTCTATCAGGCCCTGATCGCCGATCTGACCACCTGATTCTGCATAAAAGGGTGTTGCATCAAGAACAATCCCACCACTATCTCCGGCCTGGATTTGTTTGACCGAGCTGCCTTCCTGGTAGATGCCGGTGATAGTCGATTTCTCCTCTAATGAAACGTACCCCATAAATTCCGTTTCCTGGCCAATTTGCGGAAAAAGACTGGCATCCATATCAAATTTACTCGCTGCCCTTGCCTTGGCTTTTTGTTCTTCCATTGCTTTGTTATAACCATCCGTGTCTATAGTGAGCCCTTGCTCACGAGCAATGTCAGCGGTCAGATCAAGTGGAAAACCATAGGTATCGTAGAGACGAAAAACATCTTCGCCCGGGATCTCTCTACCGGACATCTTTGCAATCACCTGCTCCAGCAATTTCAAGCCCTGCTCCAGCGTTTCAGCAAAACGCTCTTCTTCCTGTTTTAATATCTTTGCTACAAGATCTTTATTGTTTCGTAATTCAGGAAAAGCCTCGCCCATTTCAGCGTCCAGTGCAGCGATTAATTTATGAAAAAACGGTTCATGAAAACCGAGTTTATTACCATGACGAATAGCACGACGAATGATCCGCCTTAACACATAACCCCGACCTTCATTGGATGGCATCACACCATCTATAATTAAAAAAGAACAAGAACGAATATGATCGGCTATCACCCGTGTGGACATGGTTTCCAGTTCGCGACCATTTGCCAATGACTGTATCGCGCTGATTAAATTCTGGAACAGATCGATTTCATAATTATTGTGAACACCCTGCATCACAGCAGCAATGCGCTCCAGACCCATACCGGTATCGACCGAAGGTTTGGGTAATGGGGTTAATTTTCCATCTTTATTACGATCGAACTGGGTAAACACAAGATTCCAGATTTCAATGTATCGATCCGCGTCGTCATCCGCACTGCCTGGAGGGCCGCCTGGAATGTCTTCACCATGATCATAGAAAATCTCACTACATGGACCACAAGGACCCGTATCACCCATCGACCAGAAGTTGTCTTTTTCACCACATCGGCTCATTCGGTCTTTAGAAACACCTATATCATTGAGCCAGATCGCTTCAGCTTCAGGATCATCTTTATACACAGTGATCCATAACTTTTCTTCCGGTAGTCCAATTTCCTGGGTCAGAAAATTCCAGGCAAATTCTATGGCCTGTTTTTTGAAGTAGTCGCCAAAGCTGAAATTACCGAGCATTTCAAAAAACGTGTGATGTCTTGCGGTATAGCCAACGTTTTCCAGGTCATTATGTTTGCCTCCAGCTCGAACACAGCGCTGAGAACTTGTCGCACGGGTGTAACCAGGGTCATCATGACCTAAAAAGACCTCTTTAAACTGAACCATACCGGCATTGGTAAACAATAAAGTGGGGTCATTAGCAGGCACCAACGAGCTACTGGGCACCAGCTCATGGCCCTGTTTTTGGAAGTACTGCAGGAACAGATTTCTTATTTCATTCGTTGTTTTCACTCATCAACCTTATCAAGTGCATACTGAATCATCTCTGAATTAAAACCGCGAGAATATAAAAAGCGGGACTGTTTTGCCTTGTCTTTTATATTGCCCGGCGGCGCATTGCCAAAGCGCTTTTGCCTAACGGCACGAGCAGTAGAAAACCAGTCGTTTTTGTTGTGATATAGAGTTGCATCAATAAGATGCACCTCCACACCACGTTGTTTGAGCTCTTGCTGGATCTTACAAGGGCCATGCCCCATATTAAGGCGGTGATGAACAAAACTCTCGGCAAAGCGTTCATCACTTTGCAATCCTTCGCTTGCCATCGTTTCCAGTAAGGCATCAATCAAGGCCATATCGCCACATCGCTGTGCCAGCTTACGCTGTAATTCCTTGCGACTGTGTTCACGTCTGGCTAAATAATCACAGGCTTTTTGCAAGACCTCCTGCCGCTCCATACTCAGGCCTCTGCTAACGCTTCTTCAACCTCTTCAGCCTCAGCAACTGCCTCTTCGCTGGGAATGGATGGTAACAGTTTTTCCTTAATGAGCGCCTCTATTTCATTGGCAATCTTCGGATTTTCCTTGAGATAAACCCGGACATTCTCTTTGCCCTGACCGATGCGATCATCGCCATAGCTATACCAGGCTCCCGCTTTGTCGATAATCTCATTTTTCACACCATGATCGATAATTTCGCCAAAACGCGAAATACCTTCGCCGTATAAAATATCAAACTCGGCCTGCTTAAACGGTGGCGCAACCTTGTTTTTCACGACCTTGACACGGGTTTCGTTACCGATGACTTCATCGCCTTTCTTAATTGCACCAATACGGCGAATATCCAGCCGGACAGATGAATAAAATTTCAAGGCATTACCACCAGTAGTGGTTTCCGGGCTACCGAACATGACACCAATCTTCATACGGATCTGGTTAATAAAGATTACACAGCAATTAGCCCGTTTAATGTTGCCGGTAAGTTTTCTCAGGGCCTGTGACATCAATCTTGCCGCCAAACCCATGTGTGAATCACCCATTTCGCCTTCAATTTCAGCTTTTGGTACTAATGCAGCCACCGAATCGATCACCACCAGCCCCACTGCACCACTACGTACCAACATGTCACAAATCTCCAGTGCTTGTTCTCCTGTATCGGGTTGAGAGACCAATAACTCTTCAATATTCACCCCTAGCTTTTCAGCGTAAGCGGGGTCAAGCGCATGCTCTGCATCAATAAACGCGCAGGTCTTACCCTGTTTTTGCGCCTCGGCAATAGCGGACAGCGTCAACGTCGTTTTACCAGAAGATTCCGGTCCGTAGATTTCGACAACACGTCCATAGGGTAAACCACCAACTCCCAGAGCGACATCAAGCCCAAGTGAGCCAGTACTCACTGTCTCTATCTCAGTTATTGGCTGGTCACCCATTTTCATAACCGAACCTTTACCAAATTGTTTCTCGATCTGGCTTAAGGCCATATCCAGCGCTCTTTGTTTATTTTCTTCTTGTGTTGCAGCCATTGTGTTTCTCCTATTCTCAAGTGTGTAAGTGCTGGCATCGAGTAAATTCATCAAATTGAGTTCATTGAGCCAAATCCAGTCAGGCTCTGATGCCACCGTTGAGAGAACTATAGGTAATACTTTTCTTTATGTCAATACTTTCTATCACCTACGTATTTTATACTATATAATAATTATTATTAGGCTGCATTTTGATTGTGTATACTTTTTTTCAAATTTCTGTTTGTGTTACTTAGAATCCGTCTAAAAACAATATGTTATTAACTGATATTAAATGGGCCACGCGCCAACGCCTGCAATACATCGAATTGATGGCCTATTACGCCGGCGTGGTGACGCGTAGTGATGTGGCGAAGGCCTTTGGTATCTCAGATGCCGCAGCGACTAAGGATCTCAAACTCTATGGTGATATTGCCCCTGAGAATTTGCTCTACAAGCATAATGTGTTTGGGTTCGTACCGAATGATGACTTTCGTGAAGTCTTTGCCGATTTATCGCCTGCCGTGGTTTTGCCGCTGCTGGAATCCAATCTGACTGTCTCTGAGGGACCGTATCAACAAGATAGTATTTTTGGTATTAACAGCGAAGCCCTGCCCCTACCAGCCCGATTCCCGGCAAGAGCAGTCCTGGCTGAGATAACGCGAGCCATTCGTAATCAGACCCGATTAAAAGTGCGCTACCAGTCCCTGTCAGAAAGAGAGAGTGACGATGAACGGATCATCGAACCTCACTCACTGGTCAATACCGGTTTTCGTTGGCATGTACGTGCTTATAATGAAGAGACCTTTGATTTTCGCGATTTTGTGCTCTCGAGATTCGTTGCAGCCGAACAGTTAACAGAAGCTGCTGAATCTGATATCAGTTATGACGATGACTGGGTCGAAACTGTCTCTCTGCAACTCAGCCCACATCCTAAACTCGATGAGAAAAGACGTGCTATCCTGCTGATCGACTACGGATCAGAAGACGGAATCATTGAGATCCAAATCCGCCGCTCCATGATTGCCTATCTTCTCCAGCGTCTTTCGGTGGATACCAGCAGTGACCACAGCCAGAATCCGAACAAATATCAGTTAGTGATTATCAATCGTGATGAGATTGAGCCTTTTGCCAGCTGGGCTTTTAATTAACTTGTCGTTAAACAATAAAACAAGCATTCTCGATATTTATTAATAGTGAAAATACAACTATCGTCATTCCGGCGCAGGCCGGAATCCAGTAAGAATAAGCGTACTTGGTACACATGGATCCCGGCCTACGCCGGGATGACGGAGTTCCTGGCTTAAGTAATTGCCATACCACTCCGACTTCTCTAACTTATGCTAAACACCATCTGGATTTTCTTTTTTATCACTGCCTTTATCGTTGCTTTGGTAAAGTTGTTTGCGTTTGGCGATACCGAAGTATTTGGTCAATTGATGACGGCCATGTTTAGCTTGTCCAAGACGGCCTTTGAAATTTCAATTGGACTGACCGGTATTCTTGCATTATGGCTTGGCATTATGCGTATTGGTGAACGCAGTGGCTTCATTGATTTACTCACCCGCGGTCTGACCCCATTGTTTTCAAAATTAATGCCTGAGGTGCCTGCAAACCATCCGGCATTAGGTGCCATCGTGATGAACATGTCTGCGAATGCATTAGGTTTGGATAACGCTGCCACACCACTCGGCATTAAAGCCATGAAAGAACTGCAAACACTCAATCCTTCGAAAGACACTGCTAGCAATGCTCAGATTCTTTTTCTGGTGATCAATACCTCTGCTGTTACATTATTTCCCGTCACGATATTTACTTTTCGTGCACAACTGGGTGCAGCGAACCCCACTGATGTCTTTATCCCTATCCTGATTGCTACTTATGCATCAACACTAATTGGTTTATTAGCGGTTGCATCGATACAAAAAATAAATTTGTTCGATAAAGTAATTGTGAGCTATCTCGGTGGTTTCAGTCTGCTTGTTTTAGGATTGCTGAGTTATTTTTCTGGTCTACCGCAGACTGAAATGATCACGCAATCCGCTTTGATCAGTAATGTCATTCTTTTTTCATTAGTCATGTTATTTATCAGCGGTGCTGTGGTAAAAAAAGTAAACGCCTATGAAGCATTTATTGAAGGGGCAAAAGAAGGTTTCGAAACAGCGATCAAAATTATTCCCTATCTGGTTGCTATGCTGGTGGCCATTGGTGTGTTTCGAGCCAGCGGCGCGCTGGATTTATTAGCTGGTGGCCTACGAAATATAGTCCTGGCTTTTAATATGGATGATCGTTTTATTGAAGCCATGCCAACCGCGTTGATGAAACCATTTAGTGGTAGTGGTGCTCGCGCCATGATGGTCGATACCATGAATGCATACGGCGCCGATTCATTTTCAGGTCGCCTTGCATCGATTGTGCAAGGAAGTACTGAAACAACCTTTTATGTCTTGGCCGTTTATTTTGGCTCAGTCGGCATTAAAAATATTCGACATGCTGTCGATTGTGGGCTTGCTGCTGATGTTGCCGGTATCCTCACAGCTATTGCTGTTGCTTACTGGTTCTTTGGTTAAAGACATTCATACACTTACACTCAAAGGAATTGGTATATTAGGGTTAATTATTAACACATCCCTGCCTTGAAATAGAATTATTATTTTGACCCAGATTAGTTTCTTTCTTTCATCGCCTTTAGAGTTCTTTCATATGTTGTTTCCCAAGGAGATTTGTTCAAACGCAGAGAATCTTTAAGATGTCTTGCCATTAAATCATCAATATTAATTGTAGCGGAAACAATCATGTCAATTGTCATGTTTATGGAATTAATTCTCACATATTTTGCTTCTGCTCCATTATGCGCAATTTCACCTCTTAACTTTACGAGTTCATTTACGTCATTAATACTATCTTTCCAAAACGTATTTGAATAACCATCTATGCCAAGATAAGATTTGTACATTGTATCTAAATTGGATGATTTGGGAGTATGAAGTGAATCTGTTTTAATTTTTGCGAAAGCCATCCAAAGATTCTTCCAACCATCTCCAGCCAAATCAAATGCTTTAATTTCATTTTTATCAGAATTGACCTTCTTACATATTTTTTGTTTTACAGATTTAGGCAGTAAATTTGAATTGCTTGAATGTTCTAAATAGTGTCCTATTGATTCTAGTAATAAATCTTCGTTATAACGTTCCCACGCAGCACATAACATTACAACAGCACTTCTATACTCAATCAACTTCAAGTTGCAGGATCGATGATCTGAAAGTTATCATTAATTCTATCGTTCAATGAGTCCGCGATATCCGGTAAAGTGTTTTTGAAAAAGTCATCGATTTGCTCACGAAATTCCTTGGCCGAATGGAAATAGTGGTTATTACGGACGTGTTCGTTCATCACTTTCCATAAACGTTCTATCGGATTCAAATTAGGACTATAAGGCGGCAGGATGTGTATCTTAATATTAAGTTCGTTTGCCTTTTCTTTAACACTCGCCGCCTTATGATAACCCGCCCCATCAACTATCCAGTGAAGGGTGTTTGCATCAACGTATTGCGCTCGTAATTTGGATAGAAAATCAACAATGCTGTCGGCATTAATCGTGTCATAGGTTTCTGTCACCGTGTTTGACAAGGCATTGAGTTCAATCGCACCTAATAGGTTAATCCGTGTGCGACTCGCGGTTGTTTTGATAAGCTTATTTGTCCCTCTCTTTATCCAACCGTGACTCAATTTCGTCGACTGTGTCGGATGCACGCCATCACCAAACAAAATAGGCTCATCAGCACCGACGTTTGCTTTCAATACGTCATACTGCTTGATAAAGGCATGTTGTTGTTCAACATCGGCTTTGGCGGGGATCCCTTTGGGTTGTTTATAAACAAATCCTTGACGATGCAACCATTTATGTAAACCCGATACCGTGTAGTCAACCCCATAACGGGTCTTGATGTAAGCCACAATTTGGTGGTTATGTTGATATAGATGTGCTGTCAGATGTGCGAGTAATTCGTCACATTGTCGCTTGCTTAATTTCTCCTCGGAACCGCCGTTTGCACAGTGCAATTTCTGCTCTCCGGTATAGTCCTTCAAGTGACGAAGTATACAGGTTTCATGTTTGCGCAAGGCTTGCGCTATCATCGTTGTGCTCCATCCTTCAGAATTCAGTAATACGGCTTTGATACGATCACCTTCCCGGATATCTCGCACTTGCTTATGTCGTGCTTCTAATTTCAATTTGTTTTCTGCGGTTAATTCAATCTTGCTCATAGGTGATAGACTGATCTCTTAATTCATAAACATCAAGCTCTTTCATCGATCTTGGGTATAGTAAGATGCCCCAGTCTATGACGACCAGGATTTCCAGATTTAAGACGAGTATGAGTTTCTGTTAAAGAATGAACATCTTCCATTAACTCAAGAAATATTTTGTACGATTTTGATGGCAAAGTTTACCTTCCTTGTGTGCAATTAGGGTCAATATAATGATTTATTCTCTACAATAGCCATACTAGTTTATTTTCACTTTTGTCCTAGATCGTTTTCATTCCTTTCCAGAGTTGCACATCCAGCGGTTGCCTGTTCCCAGGACTCTACATAGCAAGCACCAATTTTATTCTCGCCAAGGATGTGACCATGGTTAAAGCCATTGATCCAGGTTTTGCTGACCAATCACCGCTACGATCACGACGGTTTCTCAATTCGATAATAGATACTGTCTGCGCCACAGACACAACGTCTGTAACCTTTGCGGATATCGTCAACAGTTGGGTAAAGTAAAGGCTGTTTTGCAAGCTGTTCAAAACAATCGAAGAAGGCAAAATAATATTCATCTGCCTGGATTTCACCATGCGCCCGAACACCATACTGATGTATGCGAATAAGATCGGATTGAGCATTCTCGGTAAGTCTATAATTCCCCATTCTTCCGTAATTCTTCCTTGGATTTTTCCAGTATCTCATCGCGATTCAGGTCAGTAAATCCGCTTTGCTCAGATGCGATAAGTTTGGCACGGATCATGGCTGTTTCGGTCTCAGCCTCCCGCATTCTTCGTATAGCGTCGTTTGCTGCATCACTGTTGCTCCTATATTCGCCTTCAACATCGACCTTTCTTTTCAGCCATTCAGTGTTGGGGGCGGTGAAGGAAATGCTTTGTCTCGACATGGTTTAGTCCTCAAAGGGTAAAATCGAATAGGTGCAATTATACACCATAAACGCACCATTTTCTAAACTGTAATCCTGATCGCCTTTATAATTAGCACCAGTGCCATAATTCATTCTCTAAGATAACCATCACTATCAATTTTCACTTATTTCCTAAATTTTATTCATTCCTTTCCAGTGTTGCACATCCAGCGGTTGCCTGTTCCCAGGATTCGACATAGCACGCACCAATTTTATTCTCGCCAAGGATGCGTCCATGGTTAAAGCCTTTACTGTTACTGGCTACCCAGGTAAAAGAAACATTATCAGGATAAATAACGCCGAAGAAGTTTTTCGTACCATCTGGATAGGTGAAGGTGCCACGAAACCGTCTATCTTTTTGTTCCGTTATGTGTATGACTTTTTCACCCCAGACCTTGTAACCTTTTTCATCAGACACCGTTACATTTTCACCACTCCAGGTTCCGATCAGATTAGGGATTTGAGTGTCTTCTGTTACTTCTTCCTTTTTATTTATAGTGTACAAACAGACTAGTCCTATGCTGTTGATGATAACAACACACCATAGAATGATTTGAGATAATTTCACTGAATACTCCTTAATAAGGTGTAGTTATTAGAGTCAGAATAGAATAGCACCTACTTTAGCAAAACCATTCTAGAAAAACGCTACTATCGTCCCGGCGCACGACTCCACGGATGGAGGAGATAGGGTGAAACATAATCACACGGATGTGATGTAGTAGAGCAATGCAGGAGCAATTGCCGAGGAGTCCGAACCGAGGCCGGGATCCAGTAAAATAAGCACACCGATAACATCTGGATCCCGGCCTGCGCCGAGATGACGGTGTTCCTGGCTTAAGTATGCACCGTTTGGGTCAGAAACAATTTAAGAAACCTTCTCTAACATCTCAATCAATCCCTGCATGGCAAGCAAACAGGATTGTTGACGTACGTCCTGTCTATCACCATCAAAATGAACCGTTGTTGATTGAACATTGCCTTTTCGATCGGCCCATGCGATACACACTGTACCAACCGGTTTTTCTTCTGTGCCACCCGATGGCCCGGCAATGCCCGTAATGGATACTGTTAAGTCTGCTCGACTGTTTTTCAAAGTACCGAGTGCCATCTCCACGGCAACTTCCTCACTGACAGCACCATGAACCGTAAGGCTTTGCTCATCGACGCCCAGCATGTCAATCTTTGAATCATTGGAATAGGTAACAAAGCCCCGATCAAACCAGGCAGAACTACCTGTAATGCGTGTCATGATTTCAGACAAACTACCTCCGGTGCAGGATTCCGCAACGGCAAGAAAATAATCGTGTGCGAGTAACTGCTCACCAAGTTGTTGGGCTAGTCGTTCCGTCTGTTCATTTGCCATTTGTTTGTCTTAACATCTTATGATCGTCTGACTCGAAAAAACTGTTGTAATAATTCAGAACATTGATCCTCAAGCACACCACCAGTAACATCAATTTTATGATTGAGTTTATCGGTTCCCAATATATCAAACAGACTACCCGCTGCACCTGCCTTTGGATCATAGGCACCGAACACGACTCGCTTTACCCGCGCATGGATCAAAGCCGTTGCGCACATAGCACAAGGTTCCAGTGTAACGTATAGCGTTGTATCAACAAGACGATAGTTATTTATTTGATTTGCTGCCGAACGTAGCGCAAGAATTTCTGCATGAGCAGTGGGATCATTTTTGGTTATTAGCTGATTCCAACCTTCAGAGATGATTTCATCATCCTTGACTAATAAAGCACCAACGGGAACCTCACCATTTTCTTCAGCCTTGTGAGCTAAGGTTAATGCCTGTTGCATCCATTGTTCGTCATTATGGTTCATATTGAAAGCATGCTACTTCATGTATTGAGATAAGTTGAAGGTTTTATTCGACTGGATTCCGGGTCGAACCCGGAATGACAAAAAACACTGGATTCTGGCTTTCGCCAGAACGAGAAAGTGTGGATACCGTGGTTAAACCACGGTATGACGAAGTCAAACTATTCCCACTCGATCGTGGCCGGTGGCTTACTGGATATATCATAGGTCACGCGTGAAATTCCAGCGACTTCATTGATAATACGATTGGAAACGATTTCCAGAAAATCATAAGGCAGATGAGCCCATCGTGCGGTCATAAAATCAACAGTCTCTACAGCTCTTAATGCAACGACATAATCGTATTTACGTGCATCACCCATGACACCGACTGATTTCACTGGCAAAAAAATCGTAAAGGCCTGGCTCGTTTTATCATAGAGATCGTGTTTGTATAATTCCTCGATAAAAATATTATCAGCCAGACGCAATAGATCGGCGTATTGTTTTTTCACTTCACCAAGAATGCGTACACCCAGACCCGGCCCTGGAAAGGGATGTCGCATGATCATCTTTTCAGGTAGGCCTAACTCAAGACCGATCTTTCTAACTTCGTCTTTGAATAACTCACGTAGCGGTTCCACCAGTGACATTTTCATATCATCGGGCAGGCCGCCCACATTATGATGAGTTTTGATCAGATGAGCCTTACCCGTTTTGGCACCCGCCGACTCTATCACGTCAGGATAAATCGTACCCTGAGCCAACCATTTAACCCCTTTGAGTTTATGCGATTCTTCATCAAAGATTTCAATGAATGTACGGCCAATGATCTTGCGTTTGTCTTCTGGGTCACTCACACCTTTTAACGCTGACAGAAATTTGTCTTCAGCATCAACGCGTATCACATGAACGCCCATGTGTTCAGCAAAGGTATCCATGACTTGATCACCTTCGTTCAAACGCAATAATCCGTTATCGACAAACACACAGGTTAGCTGATCGCCTATGGCTCGATGTAATAAAGCCGCAACTACGGATGAATCGACACCACCGGAAAGTCCGAGTAAGACTTGATCGTCCCCGACTTGTGTCTGTACCGATTCGATAATTTCATCAATGATTTTTTCCGTTGTCCAAAGTCCTTCACAATCGGCTATCCCATGAATGAATCTCTCAAGAATGGCAAAGCCCTGATGCGTGTGTGTGACTTCAGGATGAAATTGCAGGCCGTAGAATTTTCGTTCTTCATCGACAATACCTGCAATCGGCGCATTGTCCGTGGAAGCAATAACCTTAAAACCCGGTGGCAATGTCGTAACCTGATCGCCGTGACTCATCCACACATCCAGTAAACCATGACCTTCTGAATTGGTTTCGTCCTGAATGTCTTTTAATAATTTCGAATGTCCACGAGCGCGTATCTGCGCATAACCAAACTCACGCAGATTGGATGAGGCCACTTCGCCACCTAATTGCGCCGCCATGGTCTGCATGCCATAACAAATACCCAGGACTGGCACACCCAGTTTGAATACGACATCGGGGGCTTTTACCTCTAACGCGGCCGTGACTGATTCTGGTCCGCCTGAAAGAATAATGGCATTAGGTTTGAAGGTGATGATGTCCTGCTCAGACATATCAAACGGGTGGATCTCACTGTATACATTCCCCTCTCTGACCCGGCGTGCAATCAGTTGTGTATATTGAGAACCAAAATCCAGAATAAGGATTTTTTGTGCGTGAAGATCATTCATAGAAATGCAGTAAGAATCAATCCCAAACCATCTTTGAAAATAGTATTTTTTTCAAAGCTTGTATTAGCTTGCACTGTAATTCGGTGATTCCTTGGTAATCGTCACATCATGCGCATGACTTTCGCGGATACCGGAATTGGTCAGACGCACAAATTGTGGTTTGGTACGCATCTCACCAAGATCCTTGCAACCGGTATATCCCATGGCAGCACGAACACCTCCAACCAATTGATAGACAATTTTATTCAAGGCACCTTTATAAGGAACACGTCCTTCTATGCCTTCAGGCACCAGCTTTTCAATCTCTCCACTTTCCTGGAAATAACGATCGGAAGACCCATGCTGTTGTGACATGGCCCCAACTGAGCCCATACCACGGTAGGACTTATAAGAACGACCTTGATACAGTTCTACCTCGCCCGGCGCTTCTTTGGTACCAGCAAACATGCCGCCGATCATGACCGAATAAGCACCCGCAGCGATGGCTTTTGCAATATCTCCCGAATAACGCACACCACCGTCAGAAATAAACGGGACACCAGTTTTTTTCAATGCTTCAGACACATTGGTAATGGCGCTGATTTGGGGTACACCGACACCAGTAACAACCCGCGTGGTACAAATCGAACCTGGGCCTATGCCAACCTTCACCGAATCTGCACCGGCCTCAACCAATGCCAAAGCACCATCGGCCGTTGCGACATTTCCACCAATTACCTGAATATCCGAATATTCTTTTTTGATCCATTTGATCATGTCGATCACACCGGTTGAATGACCATGTGCTGTGTCGACAACAATGACATCCACACCCGCATCCACCAGTGACGCGACCCGCTCATCGGTACCAGGGCCTACACCCACCGCTGCACCAACCCGTAATTGTTCATAGCTATCCTTACAAGCGTTGGGATGTTCCGTTGCTTTTTGAATATCTTTCACGGTGATCAAACCGCGTAATTCAAAATTATCATTTACAATCAGAACTTTTTCGATGCGGTGTTTGTGCAACAAACCAATGATCTCCGCATCTTTTGCCCCTTCCTTGACCGTGACCAGATCTTTCTGCTGAGTCATAATCGTGTGCACTGGATTATCGTATTGCGTTTCAAAACGTAAATCACGGCTGGTAACGATTCCTTTAAGGGCTTCTCCTTCCACGACAGGAACGCCAGAGATATTGTATTTTTGTGTGATGCTAAGCACTTCTTCGATGCTGGTATCGGGTGTAACAGTAACCGGATCGATGATCACACCGCTTTCGAATTTTTTGACTAATCGGACTTGCTTGCCCTGGGCCACAGCACTCATATTTTTATGGATAATGCCGATACCCCCTTCCTGAGCCAAGGCAATGGCTAGTCCTGCCTCAGTGACGGTATCCATTGCAGCCGATATAATTGGAATGTTAAGGCTAACGTCTCGGGTCAGTTTGGTGGACAGATCCACTTCCTTGGGTAATACGTCTGAATGAGCAGGAACCAACAAAACATCATCAAAGGTAAGGGCTTGGTCAGAAATTCGCATAATCCGGTCCACAGAGGTAAAAGTGCGCGGTATTATAGAGATTGAGCTCCCTATGGTAAATAAGCGATCCGCGAAATCTGACTATTATTTCAATATAATATGAGACCAAATGACTGTTTCTGATAATAAAAACATTGATATCTACAGTGTTACTCGCTTGAACCGCGAGGTAAAAGCCGTTCTGGAAGGCAGTTTTCCAACTTTGTGGGTGAAAGGCGAAATTTCCAACCTGGCCCAGCCCGCCTCTGGTCACATGTACTTTTCCCTGAAAGACCCGAATTCCCAGGTGAGGTGTGCGATGTTTCGCGGCAGAAACCGTTTATTGAAATTTGCACCTGAAAACGGAACCGAGGTTCTTTTACAGGTAAGTGTCGGTCTTTACGAAGGGCGTGGCGAATTTCAATTAATTGTTGAACACATGGAACTGGCCGGAGAAGGTGCCCTGCAACGTGCATTTGAAGAATTAAAGCAAAAGTTGTTCAAAGAAGGTTTGTTTTCAGAGGAACACAAAAAATCACTGCCCGAATATCCACAAAACATTGGCATCATCACCTCTGCCACAGGTGCTGCAATCCGTGATATTTTATCGGTGTTAAACCGGCGTTTCCCACTGACTGGTATCATCATTTATCCGGTTCCTGTTCAGGGTGAGAACGCAGCCGCCGAAATCCTCAAGATGCTCAATAAAACCATTCAACGCAATGAAGTGGATGTCATTATTGTCGCCCGGGGTGGCGGCTCAATTGAAGACCTGTGGGCTTTTAATGATGAAGCACTGGCAAGGGCTATTCACGCCTGCCCCATTCCGTTTGTCTCCGGCATCGGCCATGAAATAGATTTTACCATAGTAGACTTTGTCGCTGATGTGCGTGCTGCTACTCCATCGGCTGCAGCAGAGCTTGTTTGTCCCGATAATTTCGTGCTCAAACAATCACTTCAACAGACAGAGTCAAGATTAGAAAAATTGATTGTTGATCAGCTATATGAATTAACAATGAAGCTGGAGTATTTTCGAGAGAAGGTTTTTTCCCGCACTGAGAAATTGACCAACTTACAATTACGGTTAAATAATTTACATTCTCGCATCGAGAACGAAACAAGACTTACCATCTACAAACAAGTTTCTCAACTGAAACAAATGACCGTTTCACTGACTCATTATAATCCACTCAACATGTTACAATCACGCAAGCAACTGATTAATACATTATCTAAACAATTGATCACTATACATCAACAAAAACAATTGCAACTAAAAGAAACACTGTTATTTTTGAGTCGATCATTGGAAATGGTAAATCCATTATCAATTTTAGCCAGAGGCTATTCAATCGTAAAAGATACTGAAGGCACCGTTATTCAAAAGGCTCAGCAACTCGCAATGGGAGATATGGTAGAAATCATTTTTTCTCATGGCAGGGCCAATGCTGAGATTCGTAATACAAAAGAAAAATCAACAAATAAAAAATAATAATACTTATGAACGAAAAGAAAATTTTCGCTATTAACAATTTTGATCTAATTCGGTTGCTGGCCGCAACACAGGTTGTTTATCATCATGTAATCCGTGAAATGGATGTCGAACTGACCGGATTGACAGCCGAGTTCCATCATATATTAAGTATTTTTCCTGGTGTGCCTATATTTTTCTTTGTTAGTGGTTTTTTAATCAGCCGCTCGTACGAAAACAATTCAAAGACCAGTGAATATTTTCTAAATCGTTTTCTGAGACTATTCCCGGGATTGACTGTTTGTGTTGCAATTTCAATTGCCCTGGTAGCAATAAGTGGTTATCTAACAACGGTTGATGTAAGCATCATGGAGCTGGTGTTTTTATTTTTGTCAAAGATCACAATTTTACAATCCTACAACCCTGATTTTTTACGTGCCTATGGAGATGGAGTGTTAAATGGCGCTCTCTGGACAATTACCGTAGAGATCGAGTTTTATATATTGCTGCCTATTATGTATGTTCTGTTTAACCTTGAGTCAAAAAATAAATCAACATTAAAACTCATTTTCATTCTAATTTTTTTCTTTTTACTTAATCGAGCATTTACTTACATACCGGCAGAATACGGTGACGGCATTCCGTATAAACTGGTTAAATATTCGTTTATACCCTATTTTTATATGTTTATTCTCGGTGTAATATTCCAGAAAAATTTTGATTTTTTTCACCGAATTTTATCAGGGAAATTATTATACCTGTTGCCCGTATATTGTTTGATAGCAATTCCGTCACTTGAAATTGAAGGAATGAGTTTTGGCAATAATGTAAACCCTTTTATTTTTATACTAATGATAACTGTCATTTTTACTTTTGCCTATTCTTATGAAAATCTTAGTAACACCCTACTAAGAAGAAATGATATTTCCTATGGCGTATATATTTATCACACTCCTATTATCAATTATATGCTATATAATTTATGGGCCAATACCTTTTCCCACGCAATGATAGCTCTGGCTTCGACAATAATCATCGCCATAATATCCTGGAAACTAATTGAATATCCGAGTTTATTATTGAAAAAACATCCGTTAAGCCCTTTTAAATAGAATATTGAATATTATAAATCCGTTTATCATGCTAAAAAGATATGCAAAATCTATATTCAATCATCTAGCAGCAAAGTATGGTCAACATACTCGTAGCAATGATACTGGAAAATTATGGATACTGATGTATCACCGAATTTTACCTGAAAAAACTGCTAATGAATTTAACGAAGAACCCGGAATGTATGTCACTCCGGAAACTTTCAAATGTCATCTTAAATGGTTATGTGAGCTTATGAAACCAACCAAGCTAAAAGACTGGGTAACCAATAAAAACTACGAAGGTGAGCCAACAGGAAAATCATTTGCCATTACTTTTGATGATGGATGGCAGGATAATTATCAATATGCTTACCCAGTATTAAAAGACCTGAATATACCTGCAACGATTTTTATCGTGAATAAATTTATTGGGACTCAAAAAATATTTTGGCCAAACCGAATTGCCATGCTTGTTCCATATTTATCAGATGCAAATATCAATTCACCAACGCTTGACATGCTTAGAAATAAACTGAATATTGACTTCACTAAAACTGATTTTTCTGACACCTCTAGTATTATTGCCACCGCTAAAAAATATGATGACTTAGAATTAACACAATGGCTAGATACAATTGAGAAAGAATTAAACATTGATGATAATGCCAGACAACTTCTAAATTGGGATGAAATTGAGGAAATGCTGGATTCTAATATTATCGATATCGGTGGGCATACCAGACATCATATCCGCTTACTCAATTCTATCTCCAATGAAGTTATTGATGATGAAGTCATTGGCAACAAGGCTGACATCGAAAAACAGATCAATAAAAATGTTGATTTATTCTGTTATCCCAATGGAGACTTCACTCAGTATACTGAACAAATCGTAAGTCATAATTTTTCTGCAGCAGTCACTACAAAATATGGCATTAATAATTTCAAACAAAATAACCATCAATTATTAAGGATTGGTATACATCAGGATATTAGTGCTAACCGCAGAGACTTCCTTGCGAAACTATCTGGATGGCGTTAGATACTGGACTCAGACAGGCCACATACCTTCTGTACAGATTTCAATAATTGTGAATGTGTTAAGGAAAGATTGTATTTTTTTACTACAGCTTTTTTTGCATTAGCTCCAATCTTGTTTGCTAACTCAGAATTATCAAGCAACTTGTTTATTATTTCACATGCGAATAACTCATCATTTTCCCTGTAAATAAGACCTGTCACACCATCTATTGTGGCACCACACACAGAAGGATTATCAGGAACAACAACGGCCAGACCAGCCTGCATATATTCAAGAATTGACAAAGAGTAACCAACTTCCCCTTTTGACGGATGTATAGCAATAGAACAAGATTGTAAAATACCCGGTATATCAGAACAGTTTCCAGGCATTGATACATATGGATCAAGGTTAAATTTACTTACCATATCCTTTAAATTATTTAATTCTGGACCGTCACCACAAAAAAGAAAATGGACATCCTTTCTATTAAAATCATTGACCAGTCGGTTCATGCACAAAAGAATAAAATCGATCCTTTTATACGTATTTGCCCGTCCCGTCATAACAATGATTTTTCTTGATTCAGATATACCAAATTTAGCATTCAGATCAACAGAAGAAATATCATTGATATCTTTTATACCATTACGTGCAAGGTGACACCGTTCAACAGGAATTTTGTTAACAAACATATGTCTTTGTTGAACATATTCTGTAACGGCGATCACTCCATCGGCATTAATAAATGGTATTCTATGAACCAGCCACTTGAAATATTGCTTTATACCTGTAACTGAGCTTCTCGTGCCGGGAGTGTGATCATGAACTATGATTTTCTTGACGCCTGCAAGCCTGAAAAATAGATAGGACCAATGCCAACCAGGCCTATCGGTAAAGTAAATTAACTTTACATTATTGTTCCTTAAATTATTTAAATGAGATAATGCTACAAAAAACGACGTGTTATTGAAATCCCATTTTTTAATTGTGATGGGGGCATTATTTATTGTTTCAGGAATGACACTAACTGTAGGATAGGCAAGAAGGCATTCAAACTCTGCATTTAAATTATTAGCCAGATAGACCCAGAAACTTTCCATCAACCACCATGCATAACCCGCATCCGAATCCCAATTAGCCACAAACAATGCGCTATTACGCTTCCCACCCATTTAAAGAATTATCTCTCTTCAAGTCAAATTTATAATCGCTGCTAGTATAGCAATTGGGGCGTTGAATTGAACCTGTCTTTTTTGCTCTTTGCAAGACTATATATTTAATGGAGATAAACAAGCCAGCATATTTTATTACCAACTCGATTTAAAGTTTGAGCGATTAGTATTGTTAGAAAATAAGAAATGAACAGGTGATGATGACATTAAAAAAATCTTTCAGAATTATATACAAAACCTGAAAAGCTAGTCCTGTATATAATCCTGTATCAGTTAGATTTCTATTTATTCAAAAATATCCTATGCCTGTAAGACTACAAACGGATCGTTATCATATACACGGTAATGCACCAATATCACTACCATCAAGTGCTTTTCCGCAAGCAGGAGACGTACTTTTTGGCCTGAAGTCGCGTGCATTTGTATCGTTAAACTGAGGATCGGCAAAAATACTGTTTAGATCGTAACCCAGAGCTTGCCATTGACTCAATGTTCGTTGATTACCCCAACCCCAACCGGCAACGTACGCTGTATTATAATTGATAAGATTATTATCTCTGTAGACTACAGGCCCAACAAAACTCACTCCATCTGCATAATCACAACAAACATAGGGGTTAGCCGCACTAACTCCTTTGCTGGTAGCACCAGGATGGGTAGAAGATATGATATTATCAATAAAAACTATCGTGTCATCGGCACCAGTAGCGAGACCCCCGTGGGTCATAATCTGACCATATACGGTGTTATGTCTGAATAGTATATTCGACAAGTCTCCACCTCGGCCTATCATCACTCCACCAATAATAACATTATATAAAAACTCGCTATTTGATGCATGGCCCTGATTATTCAAATCAATCGCAGCTCTTTCATTTTTTGGATCATCAACCAGAAAATTTCCGCGAAACGTATTGTGCTGCCCATTGTCCTTGTCATTCACACCGGCACCATCAATATCATAGGCCTGATTATCTTCATAAAGGGCTTTATAAACATCATACATCACTGAAGAAGCCCCATGACGGTTGGCTGAGAAATCGCCATTGATCCCTGAACCCCGATCAAATAGATCATGAAAAATATTATCCTGCATGATCACTTTTTCATGGTGGCGACCACTGCCCCCTGCTTTCCAGAAGAAAACAAAAGATGGATTCTCACCATCACTATCGTCATAGAGATGATGCATATGATTTCGTCTTATTATCCAGTTATCGCTTCCGTGGAATGAAATGCCCCAACGCTTTGCATTGATAATTTCAAAGCCATCTATATAACCATAGTTGGATGCTGGCCAGATTGTCGAAAGGTTAAGATCTAAAATAGGATTCTCACCAGGGTAAGCAATTAACTTGTTAGCACCTGTTGTAGAAAAAGTGACATCACCTTTATAGGTTCCGCCTCTGACATAGATAACACCATTAACACCTGCCTTGTTTATAGCGTAGTTAATGGTTCTCCATGGTAAGCCCATACTTCCATTACCAGCAGAATCACTACCGTTGGGTGAGACAAAATAGAATCCTGCTCGAGTAACATTTATTGAAAATGACTGATTGATTGCTGTACCTGTAGTATCAGATACCTTAACTTCAACATTAACACTGTTGCCTTCGTCTGCTGAAGTTGGTGTCCAGCTAATTTGACCCGAATGACTGCTTATGGTCATTCCTGCAGGAGATTGAACCAGTGAATATTGATACGGATATTGTCCACCAATCACTCCCATACGAATATTATATTCGGTATCTGGATAAGCTTTAGTCAAAGGCCAACTGATGATCTCAAATTGAATCGGACCATAAAGATTTCCATTTGCTGTCGTTGTTGTCGTCGGCGTTGTATTGGGGCTACCACCTCCTGAACTAGGTGGCGTAGTTGGTGTCGGAGCTGGTGCTGGTGCTGGTGCTGGTGCTGGTGCTGGTGCTGGTGCTGGTGCTGGTGCTGGTGCTGGTGCTGGTGCTGGTGCTGGTGCTGGTGCTGGTGCTGGTGCTGGATTTGTATCTCCGCCTGTATCTCCACCGCTGTCTCCACCTGAATCGCCGCCGCTGTCTCCACCTGAATCTCCACCGCTGTCTCCATCTGAATCTCCACCGCTGTCTCCATCTGAATCTCCACCGCTGTCTCCACCTGAATCGCCGCCGCTGTCTCCGCCCGTGCTTCCATCTATGTCACCAGCTCCTAAACCTGAATCAGATGATCTACCTGTGACGAATCCGTCATTGTTTTCACTTGAAGCTGAAGGACTATCACTCCCAGAAGATGAACCTTCAGTTGATTTTGAATTTTTTCTCTTTGCTAACCTATCAAGACGTTTTTGCAATCGTCCACTAATATTTGTGGATTTTGAGAATTTTTTAGATTTAACCGTAGTCTCACCAGGGCCACAAACCGACTGACTATAACTCACAGAACCATTGGAACTTTTACACTTATAAATAGTTACTGCTGAAGCTGCTGATATATTGAATATAAAGAGACCCATCAGGGTCAAACGAGCTATTAATTTAGTCATTGTTGAGTCCTCAAAACTGCCCATACATTGAGTGTGAATATATTTATTATGTAGGATCTCCAAACAGGATAAAGTTTGAATGATCATTAATGTCTACAATAATAAAGAGCAATAATGAGAATTCTATTATAAATGTTTTAATTCTAGATATAGGTCACATAATGTTGATATTAGACTTTCTATTTTCGGAACTGTATCACAATTTTATTTGATATTTCGTGAAATAACGATATGAATATCTATGGCAAGAGAGGGAGAAATGAAGTGTTGCGAGAGTGTAATTAACTATCATATAGTATTTTAAAATGTCATTTCTTTTTAATATTTAATGCTCGGCGAATGCCTTTTAATTCTGTTTTTAAAATATCATTAAGTGATTCCATAGAATTATCCAGAATACTGATCCTTCGATAGATATCATCCAATGTAATTCCATTATTACTAATAGGTATTGCTGGCACTGAATTTTGCTCTGACACATCACCATTAGTAGTAGATTGATTCAGATTAAAATCCACCGTATTCAGGTCAATATTCCAAAATTCATCCTCAACATCACTCAATACGGCTTGCAAAACTTCATAAGTTATTTGATTTACTTGTTCAAGTCCGGCAAACAACATTATACGATCGCACAATAGATTTGTTTTTCTTGGTATGCCTTTAGTAAATTTGTGTATTTCGTCAAATACTTCATCATCAAACTTAGGATTATCATCCCAACCAACAACTTTGAGTCGGTGTAAAATATAGTCTTTGGTTTCATTCGAGTCCAATGGACGTAAATGATAAGAAGCAGTAACACGTTGTCTCAGCTGTTCAAAACCCTGCATTCTCATTGTGGCACGAAATTCTTTCTGCCCAAGCAAAAAACTCTGTAACAATTGATTGCCTTCGTGTGTAATGTTTGAAAGCATCCTTAATTCTTCAATTGCTTTTGGTGCCAAATTTTGCGCTTCATCAATTACCAATAAAAGACGCATACCTTTTAGATATGTTTCAATAAAAAAGTTTTCCAACCCTTTAAGCAATTCAGTTTTACTGAAATTTTTGTATTCAAGATGAAATTCAGCCGTGACCATTTGTAGTAAATCGTCAGCCCCTAACTGTGTATTAACAATTTTGGCAACAACCATGTTAGAAGTATCAAGAGACTGGAATAGACGACTGACAAGAGTTGATTTACCAGTACCGACATCACCTGTTATGACTATAAAACCCTCTTCTTGCTTAATGCCATAGCGTAAATAAGCGAGCGCTCTCTTATGAGTATTACTGTTAAAGAAAAAATCTGGATCAGTATTTAATTTAAATGGATTGGCTGTCAGATTATAATATTCTTCATACATAATAATTTAAAATGTTTTATTTAGCCCAACGAATATTCGGTTTTCCAGGAATCCGGCAGCACTGCCTGCCTCTGATTCAAACAGTGAAACACTAAAACCAAGTACTGCACTTAAAGTTTGAGAAAAATTCTTAGCTAAGGAAACGTCCACTAGATAATCATTGGTTTCAATGCCTGTTGTCAGATTACGATTTTGATAAGTTAAATTCACGTTAGATGTCAATGTTCTCGATAGATTTCTACTCCATCCAAAATCGATACCATAACTATCAGTTTGATCACCACTCAACTGAAATTCATTTTCATCAACAAATGTCGTAAGACGCAATTCATCCCTCTTCAATCGGTAGATAAATACCGCTCTGAGTTGATCACTTAATACTGCTTCACTCCTCTGTCCAATTGTAGCATTATTCAATACAGTAGGATTAGCAAATCCTCGGTTATCGATAAGATTACCATCTTTATCCAGTAATCCAGAAGCTCCTCTGTCGAAAAGAACCTGGCTGGGTTCAAAGGTGAGAAAATTTCGTGTTGTTTGTTGTGTCTGACTGTAACTCAGCCTTACTTCGATTTTACTATAGGCATATCGAGCATCAACATTGATGTCCGTACCAAAATAACGCTCCCCAACAGAAATATCAACATTGGTACGTCTTGATGGACGCCATATAAAACCAGCGTTCCAAAGCACGCCGCTTGTATCACCGCTGGTAATAATTTCATTATCGTCATAACCAAGTGTAGCAGTTGCAGAAAACGTTCTCGTTAGAGGGTAAATAAACCTGTTTTTTATACTGGAAAAACGAGAGTCATCTGCACTATCAATTTCCACAAAATTATTGTACATCTGAAAATCAAACAATAATCGTGTAAATCGCGTGCCGTTGACAATATTAATGTAACTTAAATTGGAATTACTATCTCCAGCACCTGAAATAATTTCATCATAGCTATGACCAATTGTCAGCTTTGCAAGATCAGATATATTCTGTTTCCAGAAAGGATTTACACTATAGAAAAGTACATTATCTCGAGACGTATTATTTGAGATATTATCTTCACTTTGTGAAGTAAATGAACTTGTATTTTGTTGACTGTTTTTTATACTGAAGTCTGTAAAAAAATGATTATCAAAAAATTCTACGTTCCCGTCTGTGGCTAAATTATGAACCGTGTTATCAGAGGTGCTGCCACCGTAAATTATTTGTTGAGGTGCGTAATTAAAACGCGTCTTGAACCTGCTTCCGTTACGCGTCGCATAAAGACCCGGCTGTAACACCGTCACAAAATCACTTTCTTTCCCGGCGTTAGTCCGATTTACATTGTCGGTGAGTATTTCCTGGGCATTGAAATATGGCTCAAAATAATATTTTGCCGCAAAGCAATGCGGCAACATGATTCCATACAAAATACAGGCGTATATTATTCTTATATGAATAGACATTATGTATATAGTTTCCCTTATGCCGCACCATAGCCATACTGCTTGACGCTGTCTATATATTGATTACTTTTATTCAATACAACGCCAACATTCTTATTCTCAGCAATAATTTGATAGGCTTTTTCAATTGTTTGTAGAGGGGTTTTTTCTGCCTCTATTACAAAAACTATCTGATGAACTAATTTTTTTAGAGCATCAGAAGAAGTTTCCTGCAACAAAGGTGGCGCATCCATGATGACAAGTCTGTCATCATATCTACTTGATAATTCATTAACCAGCTGGTTCATTTTTTTACTATTAAATAACTCCGTAATCCTGTCTGAATCAACACCTGCAGGTAATAAATTTAAATTTGGTATATTAGTTTTCACAATCAAATCATTTAGATTCGGGACTTTGCCTGTCAAATAATCAATCAACCCCGGTTCATCCTTCAAACCCAGGACAGTACTGTTCTGTTTTTTAACGATGTCCGCATCGATCAACAAAACAGTCTGATTGAACTCATATGCAACACTCATAGAAAGATTGAGTGCTGTGAAAGATTTTCCTTCACCCTCCAGTGAACTGGTGACCATTACAATATTATTCTTGGCTTCATCATCATTGTCAGGAAAGGCCTTCTGCAAAATTGTTAATTTTATCCTTCGATATTGCTCAAACATCACTCTGTTTTTGGTATTAGGGGTAAGGTAACCTTGCTCTTCCAGTAACTTGATATCCAAACCAATCTGACGGGATTTTTCACCAGATGATTTAAGCGCCTTTTCCCCGGAAATTGGTTGTCTCGAACTTTCTTCAACAACCTTTCCAATTGGAACCTGTCTCTTGACAATCTTATGCGAGCCCGTTACATCCAACCTGTCTAATGCTTTTTCTATGATGCTCATAATGACCTTTGATTAAATATATCTTTAATCACTTCAATATATGGTTCAAGACGTAAACCATATTGAATCAACACAGTTAAATAACCTGCTAAAATTACCATTATGAACAGGCTGTAAAATACAATCTCAACACGTCTTAGTTCTATTTCTGCAGGCGTCCAATACATAGGTATATTGCCATAGACTTCGAGTTCAAGTTGATCCTTAATTTGCTGTTCACGATAAATTTTTGGATTAAATTGTTCCAGCAACCATGCAAGAGCTAACCCCACTATGAAACCCGATAACAATACAACTGTACTTAATACCTTTCTATTTGGGGAAGATGGGTCTGTTGGTAAGGAAGGATGATCCAGTATCTGGTAAAGCAACTCTGTGCTGGTCATTTCAGCTTCGCTGGAAATTCCAGAAGAAGCCTTACGCTTAACTAAGCCATCATAAGTATCCTTTATCACGGAATAATCTCTTGCCAAGCTGACTAATTCCGCTTCTATCTCTGGTACAGTACCAACCTGTTTATTCATTTTATCAAACCTGGTTTGGTATTCGCTAATACGCGTCTTGAGTACAGCCATATTCGTATTGGATTCACTAAGCAATAATTGTAGATCCTGGTAGAGTACTGAATTAACAATAGAAGTGCTTGGCGTTGCACTTGCAACCGATCCTGGATTACGATCTTCTTGTTCTTTTTGTGCAATAAGTTGTTTTAGTATACGTTCATTTGCCTGCACATCCGGATGCCTGTCGGTAAACTGCAAATTCAACTCTGCGAGCTTTTGCCTTACACTCAGAATACGTTGTTCAAGCAAACTCATTTCTACAGCTTTCGCCCCGGCTCCTTCTGAATTTCTGTTATCCGATACAACCCTGTTAAGCTGGTTTCTTAAAGTATAATTTTTGTTCTTCTCCTCAATCAATAAAAGTTTCGAATCTTCTATATTCTTTTTGAGCTGATTCAGGCGGTTAAAAAAATTTCCACCTTTATCCTGTGTGAGATCTGGATGTTTTTGCTTGAAGAGTTTGAGTTTTTCCTCAGCACTTTCTAGTTTATTTTTGTAATCCTCAATTTTTCCGTCTAAAAAACTTTCCACTTGTTCACTATCGCTGCGGCCTGATTTAATAAATTTCTCAATAAAAAGATCAAGTGTGGAATTTACCACAGCAAGAGCAACTAGTGGGTCTTCGTGAGAATAGGAGATCCCGTATAAACCTTTTGATCTATCTTGTTGCTTGTTAAATTTCTCACTTACAATTTTGATGTTCCTGAACATCTTTGCCAAAATATTATCAACTTCCTTTGTTGAGTAAGAGTCCAGTTGCATTCCACTCGATTCAGCAATGTGCTGTAAACTTACGCGATTAGTTAACGTTCGTTGTATGATCAGTACTCTCTCTTCGCTGGAATCCTTTTCAGTTGCAATACCTTTTAGCACTGGACTGAGTGCCGTCTCGGAATCAAAATAGACTGTTGCCTTTACTTCATATTTATCCGGTAAAAGATAGACAACGCCCCAACCAATCAGGCATACCAACGAAGCAACAATGGCTACTGACCATCTGTGGTGGAGAGCAACCCAGATACCGGATATCAGTTGTTCATACAACTCACGCATGACTAAAAATGCCTATACTGCAATCAATATTTAGGAAGCGATATTTAGAATAAAGATTCAGGGACGATTAAGATATCGCCAGGCTGTACACTGGTATTGGCATTAACATTCCCACCTTTCAACAAGTCATCCAAACGCACATTAATCTGAGTCCTACCCGTTCCTTCTCCTCTCACCAGGGTTGCCTTGTTTCCATCTGCAAATTCAGTCATTCCTCCGGCAGCCAACATGACATCCAGTACAGACATATTTCTGCTGTAGGGAATGGAGGTTGGTGTCGTCACTTCGCCTATGACTCTGATCAGCTGGTCAACACCACCATGAACTTGTTTAATAGTGACGGTCACTAATGGGTCGCGAATGTATTCAGCCAAGATAATTTCGATATCATCAGCAAGTTGACTGGGTGTTTTTCCGCTAGCCATCAGACTATCAACCAGAGGAGCTGATATTCTGCCGTCTGGTCGTACCGGGATGTCTTTTGAAGACACGTCAGCATTTCGCCAAACAAAGATATCGAGTGTATCTCCTGGGCCTATTTTGTAATAGTACGCATCAGAAGTGCCCTCATAGCTTGTATCTCCCTCAGACACGGAGGAATTTGTTGCACAAGCGCTGAGTATAAACAGCGGAAAAACAACGGAAAATAATTGGAAAAATTGGCTGCGGGAATTGTCGTTCTTCATTTCAGATATCTCCATTTTCGAAGTAAAAATACATTTATTTTTTACCAAAAGATTAATCGATTCACTGTAATATATTTCAGTATGTTAGTAAATGGATAAAGCCAGTCTTAGACAGTGTATTCAGGCTCATTTTCAATAGGATTTTTCATACATGAATCCTGTGTATTTCCAGGCTTGTCCACTCCACAAAAATATTTCCTTTATCCAAAAAATGAATCGGAAAATCAATTCTGAAGATTTGAGGGTAAGCTGATATCGATTAGATCATGAACCCGAACATTTAGTTGTTTTCAACCAGTTTGTTACGGCAGGAGTTTTATCGTACAGATGTCAGTATTTCTTATCGGCCTTTGGCAAAAAATATAACCGCCGCAGTTTGCATCAATATCAGCAAATCCAGAAACACAGTGTTGTGCTTGAGGTAGTAGAGGTCATACTGCAATTTTTCCTTGGAATCCCCGACGCTTGCACCATATGGGTAACATATTTGTGCCCAACCTGTGATACCCGGTTTGGCATGATGTCTGAGGCCATAAAATGTAATCTGCTCTGATAATTCATCAACAAATTGTGGGCGTTCAGGACGTGGCCCAACAAAACTCATGTTTCCTTTCAACACATTGTAAAGTTGCGGCAATTCATCGATTCGTGTCTTTCGAATGAAATTCCCAACTCTGGTCACACGACTATCGTTCTTTTGTGCCCAAACTGCCTTACCATTTGATTCAGCATTTTCTGACATGCTGCGGAATTTATAAATTTTGAACGGTTTATTATTGGCACCAACCCGCTCCTGGATATACAAGACGGACCCCTTAAAACCAGATTCAATCTTGATGGCAAGCGCTGCCAGCAGCATGATTGGAATGGTTAATAGCAACATCAAGGATGCAGTAACCAGGTCGAAACTTCGTTTCACAGCCGATTTAAATTTACCCTGTATAAAGCCCTGAGAATATATCAAAGCGCTAGGATGGAGTGTATCTAATGATATTTTACCTAATTGTCTTTCCAGGAAATAATTGACATCAATCACCCGGACTCCGCGCATTTTACATTCAAGGATCTCATCAGCAGGGAGCATTTTACGACGTTCATCAAGTGCAACAACAATTTCCTTGACCTTGTATTGTTCAATAACATCATGCAGATTGGAAAAATCCTGATTTACCTCAATCAATCTATTGCTTTCGATCTGGTTACCGCCATTCCGTTCAACATCGACATAACCAACAACACGAATACCCGCTTCAGAAATACGTTTAAGTTTCTGAATTTCCCTGGCCTTCATACCCGTACCAATTACCAGGGTTCTTTGTTTCAGAACTTGGTCATTCCGCAGTTGCCACACCAAGCGACAACTAACAACACTGACAAACGCACATCCCATGGCAAGAAAAAATACATTCCGACTAACCACTGTTGCGTCGAAAACCATAAAAATAACTGATATTAAGCTGGCACCAAGGATAAAGCTGATGACGACTCTAGTCAGGATCGAGGTAATGTTACCTTGACTTACTCGATGGTACATCCCCATAGACACCATAACCCCAAGCATGACCCCGCTGAATAACAGAGTTTGAAGCCAGATCGTAGTATCCATTGTAGATACGTTTGCTCCATAGCTAATGCTCAGATAGACCGTGATCAGTAAAATCAAGTTTTCCGTTGAGCACAAAAGAAACAACTCTTTTGGGACATAATGGCCAAAAATTCTAAACATAGTTTATGATTTCCATCCTGCTTAAAAAGCATGGTTTCAGTTGCCGGCTAACCGACAATGTAACTTAAATTAATGAGTTTCAGCAGATGATGCTTTTGAGAGACTCTGCCCACTCCCTGTCTTGATTCTGTACCTCCTGTTACAAGTGGCATGCCAAAAATCGGGTTATTCTTAAAACACTCAACCTAAGAGAGGAATAATACTTGGTATTTTCAATAATTTAACAATGATATCAATAAGTTATTGTTTTTAATATAACCATCATTGGATTAGATGTTTTTTTTCAAAGTCACAAACGTATCACATTTTCAAATTTTCAAATTCGACAAATTGTCACCCATATACGACAACAATCAGATTAAATCCTGAGTCAATAAGCAAGATATTTACTAGCATGCAATCAACAAAGAATTTTTATCTCGATAACAAAGTTGCCCAATATGGCTAAAGATAAAAATTAATACATTAATAATAATAATTTACTTTATAATACTTAGTCTAACTAACTGTTATATATCATTATTTTAGCCAACATATTCTGATCTTGAAAGACACGCCTGGTTATGATCTATGTAGCTAGTTTTCATCATTGTATTAATTATCAGTAGTATATTTTCATTACGAGTCCGTAATATGAACTTGTCTCAATAACAAGACAATAAGTAAGGAAAAACGACAATTAAGCCTGATGATTACCTGAATACCTGATTGGAAGAAAACCATTCAAGTCTGCCGACATCGTCCGATAAAGGAAAGATATGAATCGCTTTTTCAGAACATCTTTTTAAGTTATCAATATTCCAATTAATTCAACCTTGTTGAAACAGATAAAGCACTCTAATATGCCGAAAAAACTATCTTATAATATTTCTCTATGTGTGGATTAGCAGGTCTGTGGCGGCCAAATAAACAACCTGAAGACAACCTCACAGTTGTCGGAGCAATGTTAAAGAAACTGGTTCACCGTGGCCCTGACAGCCATGGATTATGGCAGACACAAAACGGAGCAGTTTGTCTTGGTCATAGACGGTTAGCCATTCAGGACCTCTCAAACCACGGCCATCAACCCATGGATTCATCCACAAGTCGTTATACGATAGTTTTTAACGGCGAGATCTATAATTTCAAAGAAATTATGTCTGCCCTTGAATCCCACGGTTATCAATTCAAAGGTCACTCTGACACCGAAATAATACTTGCGGCTTTTGAACACTGGGGTAAAGAACAGGCAGTTTCTCAATTCCGCGGTATGTTTGCCATCGCTCTGTACGATCATCAAGACGATGACATCTACTTGTTACGAGATCGATTAGGCGAAAAACCGCTTTATTATTATCTCGATAATGATGGTCTGATATTCTCTTCAGAACTGGGTAGTCTGGTTGAAGGGATCAATAAAAAGCTAAAACCGGATTGGGAAGAAATATCCGCTTATTTTCGTTATTGTTATTTTTCACCCCATGGCACACCGTTTGAACAAATCCAGAAACTAAAACCCGGCCATTCTTTACTCGTTCGGAAACCCACTCTGAAACAATATCATGATACCCGTTCACTGAGTCAACTCAGTGTGGCCTATTGGGATAACCTCAAAGTCTGTGGGTACGATCCGGCCAGTGAACACAATACATTGATCACTGCCGAAGACGCCGTTGATCAGTTTGAATCTCTTTTATTTGACGTAGTTCAAAATCAATCAATCGCTGATGTTGACCTGGGCCTGTTTCTGTCAGGTGGTATCGACTCGTCACTTGTCTCAGCAGTGTTACAGCAATCATCATCCAAGCCGGTTAATACCTATACCATTGCATTTGATAACGAAGCCTATAACGAAGCCCCCTATGCCGAACAAATCGCAAACCACCTGGGCACAACACATACGGAAATTCCATTATCTATGGATGAGTGTGTTTCATTGATACAAAACATTGATACGCTGGTTGACGAACCCTTTGCTGACCCTTCATTTGTACCCACCTATCTCGTCAGTCGCGAAGCAAGAAAACATGTGACGGTCTGTCTGTCCGGTGATGGAGGTGATGAGCTGTTTGCTGGTTATAACCGCTATTTATGGGGTAATTCACTTTGGAAAAAAATGCAAAAGACGCCTGGTATTGCTCGCTATGGCGCCAGTAAATTACTCGGTTCTGTTCCAACTGACGCCTACGATCTGATGCACCAGTTTACTCAAACACTGCGTGGGAATTCTGATAGAAAAGGCGAAAAAGATATTGGAACCAAAGTACATAAATTGGCACGCTTATTAACAAAGAAGGATGCCCTCTCCCTCTATGTCGACTTGCTGTCTTTTTGGCGGTCATCTCCATTAAAAACAAATGGTCCAAGCAGTCAGGGTTATTTCCAAAATATGGACTCGATGGAATTTAACTCGGATTTTCTACGTAGTACCATGTTACATGATCAGCGGTTTTATTTGCCTTGCGATAATTTATTCAAGGTGGACCGGGCTGCAATGGCTAACTCACTTGAAGTCCGATTACCGCTACTTGATCACAAAATAGTTGAATTTGCCAATAATTTGCCAACGCGCTTTAAAGTACATAACAAACAATCTAAATGGATCATGCGTGAATTGTTGTATCGCTATGTCCCCAAAGAATTAATCGAACGGCCCAAAATGGGCTTTTCAATGCCATTAAACAGTTGGCTACGAAAAGAATTAAAGACATCCATGCTTTCTGTATTCGATAATCGTGAACTGATAGATTCGTCCGGATTGGATAAGGACAGTGTAGATCGGATCTGGAATCAACATCAAAAAGGACAATACGATAATAATTTATCAATTTGGTCTGTTTTTATGTACTTAACATGGTTTAATAAATTTGAACATGCAATTGATTTAAGCAGTTAACAATCTAACAAACATCATATGCTTATTTGTCTATTCTTTTTACTGCTCTTCCTCACTGTTTACAGTTATTTAATTTATCCATTCGTTTTATTATTGCTGAATTTTATGCTTGGAAATAAACACGGTACTCAAATAAAATTGAATGCGTTGCCACCCGTTAGCCTGATCATCACCTGTTACAATGAAAAAACTCGCGTAAAAGAAAAAATTGCCAACACACTATTAATAAAATACCCGAAAGAGAAACTGGAAATCATCTTCGCATCCGATTGTTCCAATGATGGCACCGACAATATAATACTATCGTATGAATCAGCTGGGATAAAACTTGTCCGTGCTCAGAACAGACTCGGTAAAGAAAACGCACAACTCTGTGCAATAAAAAAAGCCTCTGGTGACATACTGGTATTTTCAGATGTTGCCACTGAGATTCCTGCCGACGCCATTGAAAAACTTGTCCGTTATTACAACGATCCTGAAGTAGGCGCCATCTCGAGTGAAGATCGTTTTATCAGCCAGGATGGAGACATAGCTGGTGAAGGTCTGTATGTAAAATACGAAATGTGGTTAAGACAACAAGAATCAATGCTTGCAGGACTGGTAGGCTTATCAGGTTCTTTTTTCTCCTGTCGAAAAGAGATAACTGAAGAATGGGATATCCATTCACCCAGTGATTTTAATACTGCAATTAATGCGGCAAAAAAATCGTACAAAGCGGTTACTGCAGATGATGTCCTGGGTTTTTATAAAGACTTAAGCAATCCTAAAAAAGAATACCAACGAAAAGTCAGAACTGTGCTTCGTGGCATGACTGGATTTGCCAGACATCTTGAGGTATTAAATCCTTTTCGGTATAAATTATTTACCTTACAGATCATAAGCCATAAACTCATGCGTTGGCTGGTTCCTGTGTTCATGTGTTTATTGTTTGTTATGAATTTATTTATATTAAATATTCATTGGATGTTTATGCTGTTTTTTGTCGCGCAATTGACTTTTTATTTGATCGTTATCGCAGCACATTTTTTTCCTCTCTTACACGATAATCCATTGGTTAAAATCATGTATTTTTTTGTACAAGTCAATATGGCGATTGCACATTCTGGTTTCTTATTCTTAACTGGAAAACGTATGACTGTCTGGCAACCTTCCAAACGCTAAATGCTCGCTCCAGCTGGTAATCCCGTCATTTTCGGTTTCGCCAAAAAAGCTAGACCAGCTTTCGATGGCTATACCCCTGTCTGGTTGAATAGTGGCACTGCGGCTCTTGCATTGGCAATTGAACTGGCAAAACAAAAAAAACGAGTTGAAAAACCAGAGATCATTATTCCCGCTTATGCTTGCCCGGATTTAGTTTCAGCCTGTGAATACGCCGGAGTTCGTTGCCGACTTTGCGACCTGGATCAAAATAACACTGCTTATTCACTGCAATTTTTACGGTCAATAATCAATGAAAATACCATAGGCATCATTGCAATCAATTTTTTGGGGATAGAGGAACGTCTTGTAGAACTGTCAAAGCTTGCCAATGAAAATCAAATTACATTCATCGAAGATAATGCACAATGGTTCCCTGAATTGAATCATCAGAAATCACTGACTGGGGATATCGTTTGTTTGAGTTTTGGTCGTGGTAAACCCGTCTCACTATTAGGTGGTGGAGCTGCAATCGTCAATGATGAGCTTCTTCAAAATCCTAAAATAAAATCCATAATTGCACAACATGAATCGAATGGCACAGGAAACAACTCATTAACCTA
Source organism: Gammaproteobacteria bacterium (assembly GCA_965250225.1). Lineage (GTDB taxonomy): Bacteria > Pseudomonadota > Gammaproteobacteria > Eutrophobiales > Eutrophobiaceae > CBDEUK01. Next base: position 38,325 of record CBDFNQ010000032.1, on the reverse strand, counting down.
TATTCTCAAATGCCTTGCCTATAATGCTATCATTAATCCGGCTTTGTATTCCTTAATAAATTATGTTCCAGGCCTGACGATTGGGAAGACAATCTATAAACCACTGGAATCAATTAACACCCTCGATAATCTAAAAGCCAGGTTTCTGAGCCTGAATATCGATTCCTATATTCATTCAGAACCAACAGCTCAGTTATATCTGCAAACGCGCCTTGATGATATATCTGATGACATCATTAATTTGCCAACTAAATACCTTGACCGTACAAAGCGACTATTACGCTATCCGATTTTAACTGAAGACAGGATAACTAGAGATTCCTTATTAAATGAATTGACAAGATATGGTCTCGGCGCAACAAAATTATACGGAACAATACTTCCTTCTATTCCGGGAACAAAAAAACATATTCTTAATCAGGATGATTTTCCTAATGCAACTGATTTTGCCGACAGGTTAATAACGCTGCCTGTTCACAGTCATGTACAAAGAAAACATCTAAATAAAATAGAAACTCTGATAAAGCAATACTAAATAAAATTGTTATTCATCAATAACAAATTCTCTTCAACCATTTGTGTTTTATTAAGTACCACAACTTTTTAATTAGCATAAATATGACTTAATGAAATATATTTTTTATATATTCTTTTAATTCGAAAATAGCAGGTGAGAAATCTCCAAAACGATTCACTTCCATACGGCGCATAGCTATTTTCGGATAAATAAATTCAAATATTCTTTCCAATTTTTCTTTAATGCTATATCGCCGACTCTTGAGTACAATATATAAACTGTCTAAATCTCCAAAAAACCATCTGAGTTGTTGTCCCTTCACATAATCATTAACAGGTAGTATTTCTTCTCCTAAGCTTATAGCATAGAGCATCGCAGGGAAATCAACGCCCGCGTCAACCGCTAATTGCAAAGACCCCCAAAAACGCGTATTGACCTCCATCAAATATGGCGTTCCTTGTTCTGAGACACGAAACTCAACCATTGCAACACCGTGCCAATTTACAGAATCGAGAATCTTTCTAGAAAATGCTAACATCTCAGGCTCTAAATCTGCCGATTCACAGAGAACACTGACTCCCCCAGAAGGTGGTTTCTCACGTAACCGTTTATGGGCAAAAAAAGCCAATGAAGCGCCCTGGTTATAAATGGTAAAAACACCTGCGCCATTACCCGGAATAAACTCTTGTAACATAAAAGGGTAATTTAGAAATTCTTCTTCAGAATCCAGGATGTTTTGTAAATCTATTTCTACATGGCATATTTTAACCTCGGTATCCAACCACTTATCGCCAAGAAATATTCTTGATTGCGCAGGTTTTAACACCAAAGGAAATTTATTGATCAAATCAAAGTCAAGTTCTTTATAGTGATTATAATAGCGTGTTACTGGATATCGAACGCCAAGACGTTCTGCCAGTTTCATTAACTTGCTCTTATCTGCAAGCTGCATTATTAAGGATAAATCAGCAAACGGTAATTTGAGTTCAGGTGGTAACTTTTTACGATAATGCAGTAACAATTGACTGGTGATCTCCGTTACTGGCATAGCTAAGTCAATTTTTTCTGATTTAACAACATCGCAAAACCAGGAGATAAATTTATCAGGCTCATCTTTAGATGAGGGGGAATGGATATGTTTTATAACGTATTTTGATTCGCCAGCGAGCGATTTTTTGCTATGATCACTGCTTAGCAAATTTAGGCTCAGCTTACCAAGAGAACGTACGATTGCTAATGCGCTACGCTGATTTCCATCAAGAACTAAGATATTTGTCACGTTATTAAGATCATCAATTTGTACAATATTTCAATACAGTCAAAATTTCTATGCTACAAACATTAAGTGAACATATCAAAGATAATTATGGTTCTAAAAGAGGCCTATTAGACCTGTATCTTTCAAAATGTAAAGGCCTGCTCGGATATTGGGAACAGTATAAAAATATTGACTGGAAGATTGTAGATTCCCTGGTATTCATTTGCATGGGTAATATATGCCGCAGTCCATTAGCTGAGGCAGTTGCACATAAAGAAGGTATAGCAACCCGATCCTTCGGTTTAACAGCGCCAGCAGGTGATCCGGCCGATCCTAGAGCTATCATACTTTCCAGGAGATATAATTATGATCTCAGCCAGCATCAAACAACACCAATTAAGTCTGCAATATTCAAGACATCAGATCTAATAGTTGTGATGGAACCACAACACTTAATCTTTAAAAACTTTCCAAAAAATATTGCAGGTCAAATAACTTTACTTGGATTATGGCATGAAAAAACAATACCTTATTTACATGATCCTTATAATACTAATGAGAACTATTTTACAAACTGTGAGTTAACCGTTATTCAAGCTACCAAAAATATCATTCAGAAATTGAAGATTTCAAAAATCTGATATTCTGTGCTCACTATAGATCCGAAACGTATTCTTACTCTGAATAATTATTCTCTTAAAATATCAAGACCGAGATCCCAGGATGATTTGTGCCAACTATCAACAGGCATTCTTAACATTTTAAATGGATCCGTTTCATTTGTGACCAAGCCACCATATGCTGATGGACAACAGATAAATCCAAGTTCTTTTACTAAATTTCTATTTTCTTCAGTAATTTGTTCTTTTCGGCCATAGGGATAACAGAATAAATTTACGGACTCAGATAATTCTGCTTCCAACCTGTCTTTCGACCCTTTAATTTCATCTAATGCTTTTTCACCTGTTATTTTTCCCAGATCAAGATGATTCTTGGTATGTGCAGCTATTTCAAACCCCCACTCTCGAAGTTTTCTCACCTGCTCCCAACTCATCCATTTAGGTATTATACCATCAACTTCATCCCACCATGGCACATGGTCAGAGCCGATAAAATCGGTCGCAATAAAAAAACAAGCTTTGGCATCCAGTTTTTTTAATATAGGTGCTGCCACTTCATAATTATCCAAGTAACCGTCATCAAAAGTGATTACCAGATCAAAAGAGACATCCTGATTATTATTTAACTTATCCACTAGTTCCGTTAGTGAAATTACATTAAAGTATTTTTTTACAAAATCACAAATATTTTCAAATTGACGTGAAGAGCAAGTTAATTTTTTATCTGCAAGTGCATCATCAACCCGATGGAAAAGCAATACTACAGCCTTATTTTTCAAAAAATATTTGTATAAACAGGTCGTGTACAAAAACCAACCGATTATTTGTTTAATTACTAACATTGTAAATATAATTATTTATGTACTAGGGTTAAATTTTGATTAATAAAACGAATAAATTTATTTAATAATGGATTTTGTAGAGTTCAATGTTGCCACTATATAACTAGCATGAATCCATAGATAGGGATAGTAAGCTACAGACATAAACATTGCGCCTATAAAATATCCTACCATCGCACAGTCCATACCAATACTATAGTAGTAAATCCAGTGATTTTGATTCTCGTTCTCTACTAGAAGTTTTCTTGTTTTCCGTGAAATTTTAAAACATGCAAATATTATTGCCAAATATGTAATGAGTCCAGGATAGCCTAATGTAGATCCCACTTGAACCAGGTGATTATGTGCCACTTCATTTTGAGATTTTTATAAAACTTTTAATTCAGGATAATAATAACCAAAATAAATTGGGAAATTAATAATAACCAACACCAGTCATAGGGTTATCCTGCATCATTTCAATTCCTTTTTCCCAATAAATTAACCTTGAAACTGATGTTTTATCGGTACCTGCTGTTTTGAAACCGTTGCTTTTGTTTTTCAGGTAAATAATTATAAATAAGAAAATAACGCCAATATTGTAATAAAAATACCTTTTATTGATATTTTTTTGAATAGAAACGAGAAAATTAAAATTTGTACTAACAATGCGATCTGAGCTCCTCTTGAGCTGGCCGCAAGAACCGTCATAATTGCTGTGATAGGTAAAAGCAATAATAATATTTTTTTTACGGTAGACAGATGGTTTTTTAATCCGATATAAATCCCGAAAGACATTGCAAAAAACATCACCATCAATAAAGATAATTCTCCCGAATTAGCAAAATATCCAGGAGGACCAGCAATGCCCCAGTCAGTAAATGAAAAACCTCGGGTAATCCAGGTTCTAGCACCAAAGAGGGACATCTTAAACAATGCCAGAAACAGAACAAAAATAAATATTAATAGACGTTTTTCTGTATTAACAATCTGAATGATTAAAAAATACACAATAACCCAGATAACATATATCATTATTTTATTAAATGAGACAGTGCTATCATAGGCATTTAATGAAGAGATAAAAATAATCAGTAAAAACACCATTAATAACCACAAAAGGTTATCAGGAATATATTTTTCTTTCGAATTGATAAACCAGGATAATAGTGCCAATATCAAAGAAGTTTGGGATATATGGATAACTTCTAATTCAGGAAATAAACGATCTATACGCAGGTATTCGTTCAATATATATATGACAATCATCCAGAAACAAAAAGACTCACTTTTAAATGTGTGCCAATAACTTCGTAACGATAGATCGTATAAACCCTCTGCACCTTCCGAGCTCATGTCTTTTGAAGATTTTTTACTTTTCCTCACTTACGTTATCCGAATTGATATCAATTTTACCATTATTAAACTATTAGTTAGTTACCACGAAATTCATTATAGAACAATATGACAAACATAATGTATATGATAGATACCACTGGACCAGGTGGTGCCGAGACACTTTTCATCGATTTATGTAAGAAGTTTATCAGTCATACGCATAATGGTCTTGCTGTTATCCATGGAAGCGGGTGGGTAGAAAATAAGCTCATTGAAAATAACATTCCACATCTCATCCTACATGGCAAAGGCTCATTCAATATTAAATATTTATTTCAATTATTGAAATTGGTCAAAACACATAAAATTAACATTATCCATTCACATCTCTTCGGTTCCAATATTTATGCATCATTAGTAGGCATCCTGTCAAATACACCTGTAATCTCAACCTTTCATGGATTGGTTGACATAAAGCCTGACGAACGTTTTTTAACACAAAAAATAAGCATCCTCAGAAAAGGTTCAAAAATCATCGCTGTCAGTCAAAAAATTAACGATTATCTGACAAGTGAAACTCAACTAACACCCAGAGACATTCAAATCATTCCAAACGGTATTCATCTCCGGAAATCGATACCTGATAAAACTGCAGATCTCAGAAAACAATACGGAATATCTGAAACATCAACTATTATTGGCTGTTTAGGTAATGTGCGCCCAGCTAAAGATTATGAAACCGCTATTAATACTATTAAAATTCTCAATAACTCTGATATTGATGTTAACTTATTAATTGCCGGCGCAACCAATCACGAATTATATGAACATTATCTGGATTTGATAAAAAAACATGATCTTCATGGTTCGATAAAATTTATAGGTTTTATTCAAGATCCCTATTATTTTCTCTCTAACATTGATATTTATATGATGACATCCACAACAGAAGGCCAACCTATATCACTTTTTCAGGCAATGTCATCTTCATTACCGATAGTTGGAACCAAATGTGGAATAGAAGATGTACTGGAAGATGGACAAACCGCTTGGCTTTCGCCAGTTCAATCTCCGGAATCATTGGCAAACAGCATTATAGAAATAATAAATAACCCACATGAAAACGTTAGACGTTCAGAAAATGCCAGGCGATATGTAAGCAGTAACTATGATATTGAAACTATGTTTAAACACTACAGTTTACTATATAAAGAACTTACACAAAAATAAGCTTACAGAATACTTAAAGAGATAAGTAATGTTTTATTTTTTTAAGATTTCTTTCGACTGTAAAAGATATTTTTGGACGTTGGATACTGGCCCATACTAATGGTATTTCATGATTTGATAATGATTTTTTATAGTCCTCATTACCTGCAAGAAAATCGTACATTGCAATTCCTTTTTTCCTATTATATTCAATCACCAACCAATGCGATAAGTATCCTGGTTTAAATCGGTTATCATCTGTGTAATTAAATCCTGATTGAATATTGTAAACCACATTATCAAACACCAGATTATACAAATAACCAATAGTATAACGATTACAATGAATATGGATTAATTGAATATTCTCATTGACCATGCCATTTTTAATTATTCTTTTATGAAATGTGACCCAATTAGAATTTTTAAAAACTCCTGTCTGTCCTTTCGACTTCCAATACGCAGTGTGTAATACTTCGAGATTTTTAAAATATAATAATGCTTGCTCAATGTTATCGGCAACAGATATATGAACATCTCCATGTTCCTGTTCAATCATTTTTATTGATCGATTAATTTGTGTACGTTTATTCCTGCTTAAAATTGATCTTCTAAAATGTTCCTTATCAAGACAATGATCTAAATCAAACAGAGCCTGTCTGGATGATTCTCTTTTATCTATTACTGTTTCATAGTTAAAATGTTGTGCTAACTCCCTGAAATCTTCTATAACCATTGCATCTAAAACCAGCTCATCCCAACAATCTTCATCTAGAAGGTACTTAGCTAATAACTGATATGCCTGTGATTTATGATCTGATTTAACCAAAACACCATTATACTCAAAGGCCATATTGTATCCGCTTACATTCATTTCATTTAAATATATCTGATTTGATTTAATATATTTATGTCGGTACTGATTAACTATATTCAAAAACACACAACCTGTTACTTCATCACCCTTATAAATAACAAAGAGATTTAGATCGAAATTATCACGTAAGATATGGATCCATGACTCAATCCATATCCAGCTAAAAAAAACGTTTTTATTTTCATCGGATGCCAAACCCCATATATATTTTATATCTTTATTAGAAGGGTTTTCATACAAAATTCCCTTGAATTCATTTTCAGTGATTTGTTTGTTAATAAATTTCATGTCTGGATATTAAAACTACTTAGATGTAATGATTTATTATTTAAGGGATGTTTTTTACTATCGATGGGCCAAGTAAATTGGTTATAGTCACAGGCAACCGTTTCCAGGTTGAAATTAGAAATTTATATTTAACATTATTCGGATTTAGTTGAGGTAGACTTTCTCCTTCAGGCAACCAGTAATTCCAGTAATTTTGCTGAGGAATCGCACCCCATTGCTTTTTGAACTTGTATGTTCCACTATCAGAACTTGAACGTCCGAAGTCAAAATATTCATAATTATTATCAATAGCAAAATTTAGAATATTCCAATACATGAACATATTAATCCCAATTTTGTTGGTTTCTTTTAAGGCTGACGCCCAAGGTATTTCCATTACATCTCTATATCCTAATAAAATTGCTGCTGCAACAGGTTTATTGCTCATATAAACAACAACAACAAATGAATGTTCATACCATGTTTTTATAACACGGCTAAAGAATTCTTTACTGTAAACAGGTGTTCCCAGGTCGCGCATATTTATTGAAAATACTTTGTAAAAATCATTAATTAATTCAAGTTTGCCAATTGATATAACAGGCTTTTCTTGATTACTTCGATTAATTTGCGCACGTACTTTAGTGCCAATCTGAGATGAAAATAATCTATTGGTTTCAGGTAATTTTCGAATCATGGAAACTTTTTCAGTTTTTGAATGAAGCTTCTCTCTTGGTTTTAATTCTCTTAGTTCTATATGTGTAACATTATTTATTTTGGCTATATCAATAGCACTGTTTACAAGAAATGTTTCAATATCTAAATGGTTTGCAATCGGCCCACCATAATTAAAATATGGCATTGATACTGCAAAATCTCCAAATAGCATACTTTTCATTCTTGTGAGTGGAAGCAAGCCGGTTATTTCACTCGACTGATTAACAGCTACCAAAGAAATATCATCATGATGAAATAATGATTTGATCAGTTTACGCCAGCACGAATAATGATACGGTGTTGTATGCGGATGATTTTCCAGATAGGAATCGACCTTTTGAGGATCTAGTTCTTCAATTGTCCTGATACTATAATCATCGTTATTTTGTCGTAATACAGGGTTGGTCATTATAAATCTGGCAGGCACCTGATCTCCCTCATCCAGGCTTTCAAAAAATTCCTTTAATAATTTCTGTAGTTCAGATTTTTTAGATTTAAACACTTTTAATTTATTTTTTATTTGTTTTTGTTCTTCCAGAATAGATGAAAAATCATCTCCAGCCTTTTTAAGCTTTCCAATTTTTGCAGATGATATTTTTTTTTCTTCATTTAATTCTTTTATAAAATCTATAGTTGATAAAAGATCATCTAATTGGTCTATCAAACTTTGGGGTTTCGATTCAATTGACTGCCATTTTGAAATAAATGATTTATCCAGAGTATTTAATAGTTTTTCATAAGAACTCATCACATTTACATATCTTGAATTGAAATGACAGGTCCACCATTTTCATCAAGCGCATTGCTGACATAGGTAAACTCAAAATCTGATGTTAATTTATCAAGTCTCTCCATACACTTTTCTAAATTATTATAATGGCGAAAACGAGATAATAAGCTCGCCCCTTCAACACGAGGCTGTTCTGGATCAATTTCCCATGGGTGTAAATAAAATATAGCAGGTGAATCTTTAGTTGCTTTTTCCAATAATTTTCGTGATAACCAGTACGGAAATAAACGAAAGTATCCTCCCCCTGCTGCTGGTAATTTAACCCCGATAAATTTAGCAGTTGTAAGTGGTAATTCCTTAATTAACGAACCATTCCTGGTCTTTATAAAATACGGACTGGTCGGGCTATCTGGAATACCATACCGATCATGGTGGATAGGAAATATACTTGAATCCCATTCAAACCCTGTTTCAGCAAGAATATCGAGAGCCCAAAGAGAATTTGGTGTAATAGAATAGGAGGCCGCACGGTAACCTGTGACACTGGTTTGAATAATATCTTCCAGTAAAGCTTTCGAACGTATGGTTTCTTCCCTGAAAATTTCTGGTTTTTGTTTATATATGATCTGGTGACTGTAACCATGTGATGCAATTTCATGGCCCGCCTGAAATATGGTCTTAACCAGATCCGGATATCGTTCTGCCACCCAGCCCAGAATAAAAAACGTAGCCTGTAAACCCTTACGTTCGAATAGCTCAAGTAAAGAGTTGGTATTTTGTTCGACCCGGGTTGTATATTCAGACCACTTATCCGGATCAATCGTATTTTCAAACGCTGCAACATGAAAATAATCTTCCACATCGACAGTCATTGCACATGGATACGAGTTCAGCTTATTTGTTTTCAAAGTATCAATTTCGTTTATTTAGAGAATTAAGCTTGCTGTCTTCCAATCAATAAAATATTATTATATATTATAATAATACAATAACTTACAATATTCATGTATTCTATTTATCAACTATACATCTACCAGTCTCTTAACCTGGTAAGACATATTTAGTTTAAACGCAAATTAAACAGAGAAATTCTGGCAATTTGTACTATTGTATTTGATTCCAGAGTATCGATGATAAGTTTCTGCTAAATACGAGTTGATTCACGCAAAATTTCACTACATTAAGTATTTTTGATTAAATATTCTAAAGAATTATATTCAAGAAAAATAAATGTAATTATAGGGTGTATTTCTTAAATAATTGCGATAACGTTTCGCAGCTTTAAAATTTGTATAATTGATGTGTTCGTTAAAAATACCCATTACATACTTTTACCCAACTAAATTAGTTTTTTTAACGACTAAAATGCTCCACTTCAATAAATTACTACAAGACTGTTTCTGATGACAGAAAAAAAATCTCAATCTGACCCTGAAATTTCACAATCTCAAATTACCGAATACAGCAATAAGGCAATAAATGGCCTAATATGGGTAGCCTCAACCAGTGTCGTCTGGCAGCTGATCAGTTGGGTATTTACAATATTAACTGCGAGAGTTCTGGCACCCTCTGATTTTGGTACGTTTGCTCTTGTACAAACCCTCATGCCATATCTGTCATTGATACTTTCATTTAATATGGCAGCCTGGTATATCCAAACAACAGAAATGGATGCGAATATTGAAAAAACAATTTTCACTTTATCAGTATCACTCGGTTTATTTACTAGTGTTTTATGTTTTTGTATAGCACCTTATGTTGGTGATTTTTATGGCAATCCTGATATTGTTCTTCCAATACGGGTTCTGAGTATTAACTATGCAATCTGGGGAATATCATTACTACCTGGTGCACAATTAAAAAGAGAATTAAAATTTAAAACCGTTGGATTAATCAATGCTACGGTAGGTGTTTGTCAGGTAATACTAGTCTATATACTTGCTGTACTGGATTTTGGTTTTTGGGCTTTTGTTATAGGTTTAAATTTCAGGGCGATAACAATTACAGTCTGGGAATGTATGCTTACAGGTCTGCCCACCAGGTTTGGTCTGGATATTGATGTAACAAAAAAAATATTGCGCTTTGGAATGCATGCTACAGGTGCAAATATATTTTGGGTTATTTTTGCAACATCAGATAATGTTTTAATCGGTAAATTTTTAGGTGTAGAAATATTAGGCTATTATTCTATGGCATTCTATCTAATGGAAATGCCTTTGAGTAAGTTAGGTGAAATATTCAGGCCCATCCTACTATCGTATTACAGCCGCATAAAAGAGCATAGCGAAAAATTAAATATTATATTTCTTGATATTGTAAAAACGACAATATGGTTGCTTTATCCGATACTATTAGGTTTGGCACTCATTTCAAATGAGTTAGTACCGATTGTCTTTGGCGAGAAATGGCTCCCCATGGCGTTTCCTCTCACGATACTTTGTGTGTATGGTCTAGCCAGGGCGATAGCCGATATTATACACCCTTTAATATTGTCGCTAGGGCGCCCTGATATCGACTTTAAGATAAATTTGTTAAGTGTCATGATAATGCCAATATCATTCTACTTTATGATTAATATATATGGAATGGTTGGAGCGCTGATGGTTTGGATAGTTGTCTATCCACTGGTTCCTTTTTTATTCGTAAGAGCTATATGTATGATTACAGGTATAAGTAAAATAACATTTATTAAGAATCTTTTTGTCCCACTGACTTTATCTGCTGTAATGAGTGCATCGGTAATCCTTGTACGCTTTTTGCTGTTAAATTCTATAGATACAATCTATCTTCTATTAATAGAAATAATCACTGGTGTAGTTGTATATTCAGTTATGTCATATTTATTTTTTCACGAAGAGATCATTCGTTCAATAAAATTAATGAAATCAAGATAAACATTCCATCGGCTTTTACTCTCAAAAAATAAAAATGCTAAATATCAGAAATATATACATATCTCTGGTCGGCGTACATATAGTTGTATTAATTCTATTTAACAAAGCTGTCTTTGACCTCTACTATCGTTGGCAAAACGTTGATGATTCTATTTCACATGGGATCATAATATTTATTATAAGTGTATATATCTATTATTCACGTATAGGAAATATAAAATTCAGTAGTGATAATATTAAAATATCATGTTTTTTTCTCACTTTTCTTTCAATAATTTGTTCGTTAAGCATTTTCTCTGGCATCAATATTATTGAATATGTATCTCTATGGTTAATATTATTAGTTTTACAGTTTGCTTTATTTTCATATAACGATGCAAAATATATATCGCCGTCAATACTCTATCTAATATTTTCTATCCCTGTCTGGGATTATTTAAACCCATACCTTGTTGATTTAAGCAGTGCTGCTATTTCTTTTTTTGTAACCAACACAGACATGGTTGCATTAGTCGAAGATAGTGTTATCTCATTGCCATTTGGGAAACTCGAAATATCCGGTGGGTGTTCGGGTTTAAATTATTTAATTATATCTGTTGCACTTGCTACATTTATATTATTGACGTCTGAAGTTAGTCTGATCGTTTCATGCGGATTCGTTTTATTATCGATTATCCTGGCTTTGATTTTTAACTGGTTTCGGATCTATTTGTTAGTTCTAATAGCCTATAAAACAGAAATGCAATCCAGTTTAATTTATGATCACAGTACTTTTGGATGGTTATTATTTGGAATAGTGATTTTAATTCTAGTTAGTATATCGATAAAATTGACAACAAAATATAATGACAGTTTATTCTATTTTAAAAATAATGAAACTGTATCTTTCAAAAAATTGACGTTAATTATTTTAACTCTTCTATCTGGCCCTGTTTTAATGTCTGTTTTACCTGCAAATTACCAAGAACCAAATATCGCAAATCTAGAATTATCAGACAATGATTTTGAACCACTAAGTGAAACATCCAATTCAAATACATCAGGAAATACTTTCAAGCTAATAAAAAAATGGAAGCAGAAATATAACAACTTTCCCCTCTATGTTTCTGTATCTATCAATTGGCGTGCCAAGGATGGGGACGAACTCGTACCATATATAGAAAAAACTGAGGAGGATAATAATTGGAATACTCTTCGAACTAAAGAATTTGAAATAGATAGATCATTTAATTTAAAGCAAGCTATTCAAGAGAACCGGACAACGGGACAGAAAAGAGTAAGCTTATATTGGTTTAGTGTTGGAAACGTTTTTAATAACAACTATACACTTATTAAATTATTACAAATTCCGGAAATTTTGATCCAAAAAAATAGTTTTTCTTATTATCAAATTGATATCATATGTGAAGACTCTCTATGCCAAAACGAGATGAATTTAACCTTAGAAACTGCTAATAAAATCTATGAATTAGTAAAAAATGAATATGGGAAAGGATAAGCAATATCTCGAATATGTTAGCAACATGGACAAAAAATTAAAATTGAAGAGTTCATGCAGCATGTCGCGACGGCTTCATCCCATGGCTATTTATTTCAAGAAGCATTAATACCACCTAATACAATAAAAGATATCTGTGGTAACAGGCAAGCTACAGTGAGAATATCCTTGCTAAACTATGATGGTGACCCAACCCTTATTTCGCTCTATCTGGAATATGCCCACAGGGTCAAACATGCTTGATAATTTTTCTAGTGGTGTTCTTGGTAATCTAAAATGTGATGTTAATATTAGTTCAAGTTGGGAAAAAGCGTTAATGCTCGCAACCACTGCTGCACGTGCATTACCAAACCTCCTCTCAACACACTGGGACATAGCACTTACTCCAGATGGACCAATAATTCTAGAAGTGAATCTTAAAAACTGCTTTGTTGGACATCAAAGTGGATTTAGCAAAGGTGCTCTCGACTCTGTTCTTCGTCAGTTTTTGATTGATAACAAACAACATTAGCAAATAGAAATTATTCTAAAACCAGTAGTCTGAGATGTGTATAGAATTCTAATCTTTAGTAACAGGTACGCGCTTGAAATAAAAAAAAGCCCCTACGACAGTAGAGGCTTTAGTAAATTAAGAACCTGGCGGTGACCTACTTTTACATGGGGAGACCCCACACTATCATCGGCGCAAAGCAGTTTCACTTCTGAGTTCGGGATGGGATCAGGTGGTTCCCACTCGCTATTGCCGCCAGGAAAACGGGTTGATTTTCAATGGGGTCAGACTCGATTGATCTGTGTCTGTAATGTCTATTGATAGAAGATCAATCGAGTCTGACCCACTTGAAAATCGAATTCGAAAAGCTGATTATTGCATTAGCATTGACCAACATATAACACTTAAAACTGCTTGAGTGTTATATGGTCAAGCCTCACGGGCAATTAGTACTGGTTAGCTTCATACATTACTGCACTTCCACACCCAGCCTATCAACGTTGTAGTCTTCAACGGCCCTTCAGGATCCTTAAAGGATCAGGGAGATCTCATCTTGAGGGGGGCTTCCCGCTTAGATGCTTTCAGCGGTTATCCTGTCCGAACGTAGCTACCCGGCAATGCCATTGGCATGACAACCGGAACACCAGAGGTTCGTCCACTCCGGTCCTCTCGTACTAGGAGCAGCTCCTCTCAAATCTCCAACGCCCACGGCAGATAGGGACCGAACTGTCTCACGACGTTCTAAACCCAGCTCGCGTACCTCTTTAAATGGCGAACAGCCATACCCTTGGGACCTGCTTCAGCCCCAGGATGAGATGAGCCGACATCGAGGTGCCAAACACCACCGTCGATATGAACTCTTGGGTGGTATCAGCCTGTTATCCCCGGAGTACCTTTTATCCGTTGAGCGATGGCCCTTCCATTCAGAACCACCGGATCACTAAGACCTACTTTCGTACCTGCTCGACGTGTCTGTCTCGCAGTCAAGCACCCTTTTACCTTTGCGCTCATTGCACGATTTCCGACCGTGCTGAGGGTACCTTCGCGCTCCTCCGTTACTCTTTGGGAGGAGACCGCCCCAGTCAAACTACCCACCATACACTGTCCCTGATCCGGATAACGGACCTAGGTTAGAACCTCAAACATACCAGGCTGGTATTTCAATGGTGGCTCCACGCAATCTAGCGATCACGCTTCAAAGCCTCCCAGCTATGCTACACAAGCATATTCAAAGTTCAGTGCAAAGCTGTAGTAAAGGTGCACGGGGTCTTTCCGTCTAGCCGCGGGTACACGGCATCTTAACCGCGATTTCAATTTCACTGAGTCTCTGGTGGAGACAGTGTGGCCATCGTTACGCCATTCGTGCAGGTCGGAACTTACCCGACAAGGAATTTCGCTACCTTAGGACCGTTATAGTTACGGCCGCCGTTTACCGGGGCTTCGATCAAGAGCTTCGTCCGAAGACTAACCCCATCAATTAACCTTCCGGCACCGGGCAGGCGTCACACCCTATACGTCCTCTTACGAGTTTGCAGAGTGCTATGTTTTTAGTAAACAGTCGCAGCCACCATTTCATTGCAACCCTTTTCTGCTCCAGCCGCAGGGCCTTCACATACTAAGGGCACACCTTCTCCCGAAGTTACGGTGTCATTTTGCCGAGTTCCTTCACCAGAGTTCTCTCAAGCGCCTTAGGATTCTCACCCCACCCACCTGTGTCGGTTTGGGGTACGGTCTCTTATAATCTGAAGCTTAGAGGTTTTTCCTGGAAGCATGGCATCAATCACTTCGCTCCCTAAAAGGGCGCTCGTCATCACATCTCAGGAATTATGTTCCCGGATTTGCCAAAGAACACTCCCTACATGCTTAAACCGGCATATCCAACACCCGGCTGATCTAGCCTTCTCCGTCGCCCCATCGCAATTATGAGAGGTACAGGAATATTAACCTGTTTTCCATCGACTACGCCTTTCGGCCTCGCCTTAGGTACCGACTCACCCTGCGCCGATTAGCGTTGCGCAGGAAACCTTGGGTTTTCGGCGTGCGGGTTTTTCACCCGCATTATCGTTACTCATGTCAGCATTCGCACTTCCGATACCTCCAGCATGCCTTACAGCACACCTTCAACGGCTTACGGAACGCTCCTCTACCATACAGTGTAAACACGTATCCGTAGCTTCGGTACACAGCTTAAGCCCCGGTAAATCTTCCGCGCAGGCCGACTCGACTAGTGAGCTGTTACGCTTTCTTTAAAGGATGGCTGCTTCTAAGCCAACCTCCTAGCTGTCTATGCCTTCCCACATCGTTTCCCACTGAGCTGTGATTTTGGGACCTTAGCTGACGGTCTGGGTTGTTTCCCTTTCCACGACGGACGTTATCACCCGCCGTGTGTCTCCCATGATTGCACTTTCAGGTATTCGGAGTTTGCAATGGGTTGGTAAGTCGGGATGACCCCCTAGCCATAACAGTGCTCTACCCCCTGAAGTGAGACATGAGGCTCTACCTAAATAGATTTCGAGGAGAACCAGCTATCTCCGGGCTTGATTAGCCTTTCACTCCTATCCACAGCTCATCCCCTCATTTTTCAACATA
>CBDFNQ010000032.1:0-17500 GCA_965250225.1 Gammaproteobacteria bacterium | reverse complement strand
GCCCATTATTTTACCGATGGTAGGCACAATATTATGTTGCTGTGCATGGATGCCGTTGGCTGCCTGAGCAATTGAATTTTGCCCCAGGGTCTTGCTCCCATCCGCCACTGCCGCGAAATTTCTTATTCGATGTTTGTCATCCGGAAATTCTCGCGACTCCTTCCAACGATACATCTGCATGGCATAACGATCATACCAATAAGGGGTTGAGTGCATGGCAGCATAGCCCTCACTATGATAGTAATAGTAATGAGGTTTAGGGATGACCATGATCTGCCCCGAACGCCCATGTACATACATATTGGTCACTCGATCCTGCATTGGAATGGAGTCGTCGTAACGACCCGATTTCGTGCCCGGCTCCGTGATGGTGCTGGGGTTATGCAGTAGCGTGTTGTATGAATAGGCAGCCGCGACACCCGCAAGTGCTGTGTTCTGCGTTGCGGCAGTCGTAAACTTTCTCACCATCTCATCAATGATATGTTTGAAATAGACCGTATCAAGCAAGGCCGTATTCGCCACCTGACCATTACTCGGTGCAACGGTGTGTATTAACTGCCCACCCGTATGGCGACAAACATCGTGATCAAAGGCGGTTTTGTCCGCGGCTGTCGCACCAGGGGTATTCCCATGCACCGTATCAAGGCGATCAGCCTGACAAATGTCTACAGCGATACGGCGAAGATCCAGATAGACCGTGTGGGTGATCATGTCTATTACAAAATCGGAACTATATAACAAATTAGCCCCTGCAACCTCCTTCAGGGTTGCCTCCAGACTGTCGTTGATCTGCTTCTTGATATCCGCTTGCATCAATCTTCCAGTTGTGAATGATGATTCATTATGGAAATCCTGCAAGTGCTGTGGAGCGGTCGCCTGATATTCCGGCGTGGAGTCCATACCATGATCAGAAGCCAGGACGTATAACACATTGTCTGCGCCAACCCGATCATCAATCCAGGCCATCAATTCACCCAGCGCCTTGTCAGTACGATAAAAGGCATCTTCATATTCAAGCGAATCAATACCAAAGACATGACCTACCATATCCATGCTTCCGACGTAAAAGGTCAGTAAATCAGGGGTGTTATCTTGCCCCAGCCCTTCCTGTGTGATGAGCTCCTTTGCCGCATCGACCAGGACATTGGACTCAAGGGCCGAATACAATAAAGTCTGATTGGCATTTTGCCCCCAACCATTGACACTTTGCCAGCTGCCTACCTGATTGTACATACGATTTACCGTTTTGTTTTCCTCGCATACGCTAGCAACCGGATGGGTACCCACGCGGTAGGGGAAATTTGAATACCGCTGAAAGCCCATCTCCCATACGCCACATTTAGCTTGACTAGTCTCATACCGAATGCCATCGCCCCGGTTATCATCATCGTAGGGATAATTAATATAGCCCCCACTATCATAGAGGGTATTCCAGTTCCAACAAGGTTCCTCATCAAGATCGTTAATGTAGGAGGGACTGCATTTATTTATCTTCCAGGCTCTATCAGCCGCCACCGTGCTCTCCGCGAGGTGATCAAGCACTCGTTTCACCGGAGATTTATTATCTTTCGTGTTATAGGCGGTCATCCAGGCGGGAAGTCCATCTGGATAAGAATCTCGACTACTGCGAAAGACCCCCTCCTTGTTCCAACCGCCTGTGGCATCCCCCAGCCAGAAGGCCTTGCCATGCTGGCCAGAAATTGGTGCCACCGGATAGGACCATGCACCCAGTGCAAAGATCTTGCTGCCGGAGAACTGCTTTGCAAAGGAATCGCTCAAGGTCTGAATCTCACCAGGGTACACCGTTTGCCCGGGCTCCTGGTCTTCAACAACAAGCATGATTTTATCCGTCCAGTCACCGCCGCTGCCTTTTCCCCCGGTAATAGCGCCCGTAATCGTTTGCGTGTCTACTCTCAGCGTTTCTGTATCAGCGACAGGTCTTCCCTGACTCTGGATGCTGTTACCATGATGGTCAAGGAACTCTATACGTTTTAACTTAAAGGTATCGTCGTCTTTGCTATAGACCTTTATTTCACCAATGATTTCAACCGGGATCTCTACCCATCTGCTGTACTGTCTAGCAGACCTGGATCCTACTTCTATCACTGTTTCCTTTCCATCGTTGTCTTGAAATTTAAAGCCCAAGTCTGGATAATGAGCATCATCGAATAAAGTTTGCCGCAGCATGATGTGCGTCAACTTAGCCCCAACGCTAATTCTCGTATCGGTAGTTGTATCGAAATTATCATGCGGCCACCTTGTTGGTACTGCCACCACAGGATCAATGTTGGTGGTTAGACTCGGGGCATAAGTTGTCGTCCCCATCCCCGTCGTCATTGTCGACTTGGCGTTCACACCATCAAAAGTATTAATCCCGGCAGAGGAATATCCCATGTTGTCATAGATATGGTAGTGAGAATGGGGCAGCTTATGATCTTTGGATTCAGCACCGGTGCTGATAGTTGAAAACCCCTGGGCAGTATAGGTGGCGGAATGGACGTACTCGCCATAATCAAAGACGATGCCTTCCTGATAAAATTTATCAAAGACACCGCCAGGATGGCGCTTGAATCCAGGATAATCCGTGTAATCAGAGCCGTCGGGATTAGTGGCATCATTCCTGGGGCCACCAAATTTATAATCAAAACGCCCCTGGTCAAACAGGAGCTGCACCACCAGCTTTGGCTTGCCCTGCGGTTCTGTAGGGTGATCCTCGGTAGCGCCAAGTACCGGCCTTGTAACATCAACTCCGACAAGACCTGTCATAACAAACGCTATGGAAAATAACGCACTCGAAAAGAGTAATTTCTTTATCCTGGATAGTGCGTTAGCCATGGTAACTATAAGTCCCATTTCCAACGTCAGTGCTCTTGCACAGGCCAGTAGTTTATATTTTTGCATTTTAACTTACCTCCGTTACTGTTTTATTCTAAATAATTATTGAAATATAGTATTAATGATAATGAGATCTATTTAGATTTAAAATAAATCCAGACGAAGTCTAATCTTCTCAGGGGAGACTTGTCAATTGAAATTATAATGATAATGAGATCTATTTAGATTTACAATAAATCCAGACGAAATTTAATCCTCTCAGGGGGAGACTTGTCAATTGAAAGATCCTCCCAATAGAAAACGACCAGCACACCGGAACTACTATTCAAATTACGAGGGGAATGAGGAAACAAACCAAGGACTAGACTTTTCATTGGCAACGCTGTGCCTAGGAGAACAGTTCTCGTAAGATTTTTTACTCGCTGGACGAAGCCGCTTTGTTGACCTGCATAGCCTATGTGGATTTAAACCCGATACGCGCTAAATTATCAGATGACTTAATGACATCGGATTTTACATCTATCCAGGAACGTTTGTTTGAGATTGCCGGGGGGAGAGGGAAGAATAAACCAAGGCAAAACGTCACTTCAGCCTCGACCGCCACACTATCCAACGCACTGCTGGGCTTTGCTGCCTTCGAAAGAAACACGCAGGGAGACGACCGAAAAGCGGTTTTGCCCTTTAATTTGCAGGATTATCTTGATCTGGTGGACGTCAGTGGGCGTTGTCTTCGAGAGGACAAACGTGGGGCGATTGATGGAAATATTCCACCTATTCTTCAGACTTTGGGTATTAACCCTAATGAATGGCTACCCCGGTCACGGCTCATTGGTCAGGCTTAAACCCTCTTCAGACTGGAGTCAGACACCATGTCATTTTAAGTATCTAGCACCTATTATAAAATAGTTACTCGTGCAAACTTGCGCTTGCCCACTTGCAATACATAGGTGCTACCCGCTGCTAGATTTGTATCTCGTTCTAAAACCTTTTCACCGCCAATTTTGACTGCGCCTTGATCGATCATGCGAAAGGCCTCTGAGGTACTGGAGCATAAATTAGTCTGTTTCAGGGCATAACCGATGGCTATCTGGTCATCCTCAGTTTGGAGTTGAAATTCTGGCATTTCATCAGGGATAGCATTCTTGCTAAAACGGTTAATGAAATCAGCTTGTGCCACTTTTGCTGCTGCTCCATCGTGGAATCGGGTAATAATTTCTTCCGCTAGCTTAAACTTGATATCGCGTGGATTGGATCCAGCTTCCACCTCTGTTTTGAACGCCTTAATCTCTGTCATCGGTCGAAAACTAAGTAACTCGAAATAACGCCACATCAACTCGTCGGATATCGACATGATCTTACCAAACATGTCATTTGGCTCATCATTAATACCAATGTAATTGTTCAAGGATTTGGACATTTTTTGAACACCATCCAAGCCTTCAAGAATGGGCATGGTCAAGATCACCTGCGGCTTTTGCCCATAGGCTGCTTGCAACTGACGACCAACCAATAAATTAAATTTTTGATCAGTACCACCCAACTCCACATCCGCTTTCAACGCAACAGAGTCATAACCTTGTACCAAAGGATAGAGAAACTCGTGTATGGCAATGGATTGATTACTGTTATAGCGCTTATTAAAGTCGTCTCGCTCCAGCATGCGTGCCACTGTGTGGCGCGAAGCCAGGCGGATCAGATCCGCCGAGCTCATTTCCCTCATCCAGCGGGAATTAAAATCTATTGTGGTTTTTTCAGGGTCAAGGATCTTAAAGACCTGTTCCTGATATGTTTTCGCATTTTCTTGTACTTCTACTTCAGTCAAGGGAGGACGTGTCACGCTTTTGCCAGTCGGATCACCGATCATGCCGGTAAAATCACCAATCAGAAAAATCACTTCATGACCCAAATCCTGAAATTGGCGCAATTTATTGATAAGAACCGTATGACCTAGATGTAAATCAGGTGCTGTGGGATCAAATCCAGCTTTGACCCTCAGAGGTCTGTTTTCCTCAAATTTTTTCTTGAGATCATCCTCCAGAAGGATTTCATCGCATCCTCGGCCGATTTGTTCAAGCTCTTTGCTAATTGCTGTCATATTTAAGTCAAGTCACCAAAAGCTGCATAGTCTACCGCATCACAAACGCTTAATTAATAAGAAAATAAATCGTAATAAATCATCAATAACGTGAACTTGTACTTTGCACTTTGTGTGTGGCCTTATAAGCTCAGTTAAATTAAATTTTAACTTTTACTCGTATCACATTATTATTACGGAATACTGCTCTCGTATCGAGCTTTGTAATAAGAATAAATCAGCTACTCAATAACCATTGACGGATCCCCGTTTTGCCGCTATTGTAGCTATAAAAATATAGGTATAACTGTGACTTACAGCGTTTATTTTAGAGATTACTCTAAAGCAGAGGTAAAGCAATCCATCCTCCAACAGAGCCCTTTTCTCTATGGTTTTCTGGCTTCTTTCGTAGCCACTCTGATCATTTCAGGATTCCTGTTGATACCAAATGCTATTGAATCAACACTGGATCACGAACAAATAGCGGCCATACAACCAGAAATTACGTTTCAAATTATTGATCAGGAACCTGTTGCACAAAATGCTGACTTGCTGGAACAAAGACATCCTGGGTCTAGCGGAAATAACACTGTAAGTATTTCCGAGGATCTTCATGATAATCATGAATACCTTGTTGAAGATATTTCAGATCCTGACATTTCAGAGACAGAAATACTAAATGCCAACGAATCAATTGTTGCAAACAAAGAAGACTTACTCTCGGCGCTCACTATCCAGAAGAAAAAACAGGCGGCGTTGCTCAACGAAGAAGTCCATCAGGTCACAATAAAGAGCGGTGACAGCCTGGCTCTCATTTTTAACCGTCTGTCTCTTAACTCTTCAGTTCTTCACGAAGTCATTTCACTTGGCAAAGAAACCTCTGTTCTTAAATCCATTATACCAGGCCAGATGATCAACTTTCATATTAAGGACAAACAACTCATCTCACTTGAATATGAATATGCACTGACAAAATCATTACAGGTGAAACGAGAATCTGGAAAGTTTGTTGCTAACATTATTGAAAGTGAAATAGAGAAACGCGTTCGTTATGCAAATGCTGAAATAAATAGCTCACTATTTCTGGCCGGACAAAACGCTGGCATCACTGATAAGGTGATCATGAATCTTGTTGGGATTTATGGCTGGGATATCGATTTTGCCCTGGACATTCGTAGTGGTGATAAATTTGCCATTCTTTTTGAAGAACATTTTAAAGACGGTAAAAAAATCAATAACGGGCCTATCCTCGCAGCAGAATTTATTAATCAGGGCCATGTGTATCGTGCGGTACGTTACCACCATGAAAATGGTGATGTGAATTACTATTCCGATACCGGCCACAACATGCGTAAGGCCTTTATCAGAACTCCGGTAAATTTTTCTCGTATCAGTTCACGCTTTAATTTAAAACGGAAACACCCGGTATTAAATACCATTCGTGCACACAAAGGTGTTGATTACGCTGCAGCAACAGGCACACCCATCAAGGCCACAGGAGATGGTGTAGTAACGCTTAAAGGTGTTAAAGGTGGTTATGGTCGTACTGTTACAATACAACATGGCGGTACATACACTACGCTTTATGCCCACATGTCCAAATATGCCAAAGACATAAAGAGAGGAAGCCGGGTAAAACAGGGGCAGATCATTGGCTATGTTGGCAAAAGTGGTTTAGCGACGGGGCCGCATTTGCACTATGAATTTCGTGTCAACGGTGTTCATCGGAATCCATTAAAAGTAAAAATACCAAAGGCATTACGCATACCGGAAGAAATCATGGCAGACTTTACTGCCCAGACTCAGCCAATTCTCGCGCAACTTGATCAATACATCAGTCAATCTGAAGCAATTGCCAAATTACCTATCTCTAGTACGGATGAAACGACTGTATTAGCAATGGGTAAAACAGACGCCCCGATTCGTGTAACTCAATAAATACCCAGAGTCTCTTATGTCTCTCTACATAGGCTTAATGTCCGGCACCAGTATGGATGCTGTTGATGTTGCACTGGTGGAGATAAAGCAAGGTAAAACACAGATTGTTCGTTTTTATGAACACCCAATTCCTGGTGAATTAAAAACAAAACTCAAGAAAGTTACTTCAACAAGTCCGCTATCTGACGTTGCTAAACTTGATGTAGAGATGGGTGAATTATTTGCACAGGCGACTCTTCAATTGCTCGCGGATTCAACTTTAAAAAGTAAAGACATCTGTGCAATTGGCAGTCATGGACAAACCGTATTACATGCACCAAACGGGGCTCTCCCCCATAGCTTACAAATTGGCGATCCAAATATTATTGCTGCCAGAACAAATATTGCAACGGTGGCGGACTTCCGCAGGATGGACATCGCATTCGGTGGTCAAGGTGCGCCTCTTGCACCTATTTTCCATGTCGATCAATTTCGAACTGATCATTCTCGAGTCATTTTAAATATCGGTGGTTTCGCTAATATCACCATTATTCCCGCTGAGGGAGAAGGACAAACAAGTGGCTTTGACACTGGGCTAGGCAATGCACTAATGGATGATTGGTCTAAACCTAAAACGCCATAAAGGACTATGATGAAAATGGTAACTGGGCAGCGTCTGGCAAGGTAAATAAGAAATTACTCAGTCGTTGTTTAGAGGATCCATATTTCTCAACAGACATCCCTAAAAGCACAGGTCGCGATGAATTTAATCTTTCATGGATACAACAAAAACTGATTGAGTCTACTACTGATGAAGATGTACAGGCTACATTACTGGCATTGACAGTTGAAACCATCAGCAATGCAATTGAACAATATGCCAAAGACGCAAAAGACTTAATTGTCTGTGGTGGTGGTGCTTATAACCAGTTTCTGATGAATAAACTGCGCGATCGTTTATCTGATTATGAAGTATTCACTAGTCAGGATTTTGGAATAGAACCTTCTGCCATAGAAGCCATGTGCTTCGCCTGGCTTGCCTGTCTCAGGTTAGAAGAGAAAACTGGAAATTTACCCAGTGTGACATCGGCTAATAAAGCCTGTGTTTTAGGTGGTGTTTATAAGGCGTAAAGCCTGACGATCAGGATAGATACTCAGAACAGAAAATGAAGACCCACAACCACATGTCGTTGCGGCATTTGGATTTCGGATAACAAATTGGGCACCTTCAATACCTTCAGAATAATCGATTTCAGCACCCGTAAGATACTGAATACTCATCGGGTCAATCAACAATTCAACACCCTGATTTTGCACAATGGTATCGCCGTCCTTGATCTTCTCATCAAAGGTAAATCCATACTGAAAACCAGAACAACCACCACCACTGATAAAGACGCGAAGCTTGAGCGAATCATTATCTTCTTCTGCTATGAGTTCTCTAACTTTGTTAGCAGCTGCATCGGAAAAAACTAATGGATCGGGATAGTTTTCATTTGCTATTTCGTTCATAAAATTATTACCACTATTACCGTTGTATCAGTTTAGCCAAAAAGCATTAATCGGCCGAGTTAATCACATGTTCACCCGTATGCTCAAGAGCAAGGGTTGGCTCTTCATGTTCCTTGGTATGAACCAGTTTACCGTTTACTTCGGCACCGATCGCCATCTCTATCAAATTATAGTAGACATTACCTGTGATTCTCGATTTTGACATCAGTTCAACATGTTCACTGCCAAAAACATCACCAATCACCTCACCATTCAGTTTGATATAAGGAACGCGAAGCTCCCCTTTGATCGTACCGTGTTCGTTGAGTATTAATAAAGAATCATTGTCATCGGCAATCACATTGCCTTTCACAGTGCCCTCAATATACATACCGTCACTGAATTTAATATCACCACAAATCTCGGTTTGCCGGCTAATTAAAGTCTTAACACTGGAATTTTTAGGCTTGTGTTTTTTGCCCCACATATTTTGTCTCCTAACTGACTATATTCAGCCATTCAAATGATCGTTCGGCCATTTTCTCGCGTTTACCCTTACTTAGCAATTCTACTGCAACTCGCTTTGGACTAAACCCTTCCGGAAGAACGATATTACCTTCAAAGCGTTTAAAGTTTTTGAATTTGAATTTCCATTTATTTTCTTCAGAAGCACTAATTTCACCAAAACTGTATTTTTGTTTTTTTCCACCCAGCTCACCAATAACTACGATATGAGCAGTACCTTCAATAATTTTGTCAGACTTTGTTACATTCGTCAGAATCAGTCGATAACGGTAAATATTATCATCACCAATATTCTCAATATGTAAACCCTGAACATTAAGGCCCAAAGAGTATTGAGTTGTGGACATAATACCATTGTAAAACTCCAATTCGCCTTTTTGTTTGTAAAAATCATCTTGTAATTTCACCAGTTGATCGCGAAGGCCCATTGTTGCTTCTTTATCGATGCCACGATTACGTTCTAACCAGAGCACCTTGTCCTTTAATTTTTTATTTTCATCCTCCAGCTCGCGATTAACCTGCAATATTTCACGCATATGCTGATTGCCAGAAAGTTTCGCCATGATAAATGCCCAGTGGCTCTTATCCAGCACCAACCAGGTCAGAGTCGATAACAATACTATGGCAGCAGCTAATGCTAGCAACATATGTAATGGGCGATCTTGTTTTATAACTAGGTTTTTCATACATCCTCCAGCACGGAAATTACCACATGGTAAATTCCGGCCGATAACTATTTGTTTCGTTTATGTCGATTAATTCCAATTATGCAAAAGTCCTACTGCCACATTAAGTGAGCAATCACTTATGGGTATAGTGCTATTAATTCGAGACCAATCTGCTCATCGAGATCAAACATTATGTTCATATTCTGAATTGCCTGGCCAGCAGCACCCTTTACCAAATTGTCGATCACTGACAAAATAACCGTTCTTCCGCCACTGTGATCCTGATGCAGTGCTATACGACAAAGATTAGTCCCTCTTACTGATCGCGTATCCGGTTGTGATCCAGGCTCAAGCACATCCACGAAAGGCTCATTTATATAACGATCTAGATAAACCTGTTGCAAATCATCCTTGCCTAGCGGCTCAATATAAATACTCGCGAAGATCCCGCGGTTTATCGGCAGCAGATGAGGAACGAATGTTAAACCTACAGGCTCACTGGCAACTGCGTTCAATGTCTGACAGATTTCCGGTAAATGCCGATGTCCGGAAAGTCCATAGGCCTTGAAGGTTTCCCCCACTTCGGTAGACAAGCTTGCCACAGAGGCTTTTCTACCAGCACCACTGATACCTGATTTCGCATCAGCAATAATACTGGCTGGATTGATACAATTTCTTTCAAGGGCAGGTATTAATGCCAAGGTAATCGCTGTCGGGTAACAGCCAGGATTCGCGACAAGTCTCGCTGATTTAATGATTTCACGGTTAACTTCCGGCAATCCATACACCGCTTCTTCAAGTAATTCTGGACAAACATGTTCAACGCCATACCAATCATGCCAAAGCCCTACATCCTGGATCCGAAAATCTGCTGACAAATCAATGATCTTCACACCAGCTTCCAATAAATCTGGCACCAGATGCATCGAAGTAGCATGTGGTGTTGCATAAAAGACAATATCACAGTCTTGCAACTCACCTGTTTTATGCGGACTAAACACCAATTCAATTTCGCCACGTAAACTGGGGAAAACATCGGCAGCCGAATTCCCCGATTCCACATCCGAGGTCACCACCGAAATAATCACTGATGGATGCTTCAGCAACAACCGAATTAATTCGACACCGGTATATCCGGTCGCGCCGACAATCCCTATATTAATTTTTCTTTCTGAATGTGTATTCATTGGCGTTGGTAAGCACGATAAGGAAGACTTATATTTATATTGCGGGAAACAAAAAAAGCGGCCGAAGCCGCTTGAAATCGATTTTTTATTATTATTAGCATGATTTAACGGCTATTGGCAGTTAAATCATAGAGTAATGCTAAAGAGATTACTTCAAGCTGTCAAGCAAAAAGACCTGATATATAAAGGTTTCCTAGCCTGGCTATGGCCTCCAGGATGAACTTTGCTCGCCAGGGACGCCTCTAAAAAGAACAAGGACAATAGTGGCATTCGTTGTTCTAACTCCGACAAATACATTAAGCTGTCACTATTGATGTATACATCTCACACCAACTCATAGAAGGACAGAAATAATTATGGATACAGTTGAAATCATTGCATTAACGATGGGCGTGGCCTGGGCCAGTGGTATTAATCTCTACGCGGCTATTTTTATGTTGGGTTACATGGCCAATACTGGCAATGTGGTATTACCGCAAGAGCTTATGGTCGTTGCGGATCCTTTAGTGATGTTTGCAGCTGGTCTTATGTATTGTGTTGAATTTTTTGCTGACAAAACACCCGGTGTCGACACAGCCTGGGATTCCATCCATACCTTTATCCGCATCCCTGCAGGTGCAATTTTGGCCATGGGCGCAGTAGGTGACACAACCCCAGCTGTAGAATTGGCTGCATTTCTACTGGGCGGTACGATCGCAACTGGGGCACACTTAACCAAAGCCGGTAGTCGAGTGATGATCAATACCTCGCCCGAACCTGTAACAAACTGGACTGCTTCAATCACTGAAGATATTGCAGTCATAGCAGGATTATGGGCAGCATTGAATCATCCAACAATATTTATAGGCTTTATGATCCTGTTTATCATTTTTGTCATCTGGTTTCTTCCGAAACTCTGGCGTGCCATTAAAAAAGTATTTGGTTTTATTCGCAACATGATCCAGGGGGAGAAAACGAATTACAATGAAGACAGCCATACAGAGTTAGAAAAAATCAGCACAGACTAATTTATTAGTTCCATTGAAAAAACTTCTCGCTATTGCTGTCTGCCTGGCCGTATTTGCCATCAGTCTGTTGTTCTGGTTTCAGCGCTCAATACCGGCACCTGATGTCAGTTTCAAAATAATTGATGGCAGTGAAATTCGCTTATCCAATTTAAAAGGCAAACCCGTGCTGATCAATTTCTGGGCTACAACGTGCTCAACTTGTATGGAAGAAATGCCTCATTTATTCACGATGTACAATGAATTACATCCCAAAGGCCTGGAAATGATTGGTGTTGCTGTCCAGTATAATCCCCCCAATGAGGTTATGGCTTATGTTGAGAATAACGATATACCCTATTCAGTTGCTTTGGATATAGATGGAAACGCAGCAAAAGCATTTGGTGATGTGAGCGTGACGCCAAGTAGTTTTTTAATTGCCCCCAACGGAGATATTATTCAACGAAAAACTGGAACAATGGACATTAACAATCTTCGAGGCAAGATCGAAGACTTACTCTCTCACCAGTTGCTAGCAACTAGTCATAAACCACTTATCGCTACTAGCTTGTAGCTAATATTATGCTCTGGTTAAAGGCATTTCATCTTACTTTCATGGTCACGTGGTTTGCTGGGCTGTTGTCTCATCTACGCGCACAGCGAACTCCTGTCCGCATGCGCAGACGCTTTGCACGAATCAAGTTCGTGCACGCTCTCACTCACTACGCTCGTGTGCGACCATCCATGGTCGCGCGAACAGCCCTACTATAAAATAGTACTCATGCTCTGGTTAAAGGCATTTCATCTTACTTTCATGGTCACGTGGTTTGCTGGGCTGTTCTATCTACCGCGTCTGTTTGTCTATCATGTCATGGCGGAGGATAAAATTAGCATTGAACGTTTCAAGGTCATGGAACGCAAACTGTATTATGGCATTATGACACCAGGCATGATCCTGACACTGCTATTTGGCACAGCACTCATTATTAAAATTGGTATAGGCAGCTACTCTGGCGAGGGCTGGTTATTGGTAAAGCTGGCGGCGATTACCCTGTTAGTCATATACCATATCTATTGTGGTAAATTACTCATGGATTTTAAGCACGATCGCAACCATAAGTCACATACCTGGTATCGATGGTTCAATGAAATCCCTGTACTGCTTCTTGTTATTATCATTATTCTTGCTGTTGTGAAACCATTCTAGATCTCAACCATTTCAAAATCTGCTTTAACAGCACCACAATCAGGACATACCCAATCTTCTGGAACAGCTTCCCATTTTGTGCCAGGCTTTATCCCATCTTCAGGCCATCCCTGCTCTTCATCATAGACATAACCACAGATCACACACATATATTGTTTCATTTAAAACTGTTCCCACAAATAATTACAAAAAACTGGATGATCAAGAATACCCAGTTATCACAATCGATCAACAAAAAAGTTTATCGATTTTTTCACTCAATAATCCCATTCTTTTTTTATTAATTCCTGACAACACGGTTACAATGAAAAACACTATGAATGATATGATTGATATGATTGAAGACAAACCCATCGTGTTGATCCTGGCGGGTCATGATCCCAGTGGTGGTGCAGGTATTCAGGCTGACACTGAAAGTATTATCGCAAACCATTGCCAGCCAGTTTCTGTCATTACCGTCCTGACCGAACAAAGTCTGAATCAAGGCGTCCAAAATATCATTCCACAAAAACCAGAAGATTTTAAACGCCAAGCATACACACTACTAGAAGAAATGGATATTGCTATTATTAAAATCGGTGCTATTGGCAGCCAGGAAATTCTGCACGCTATTATTCAGATCCTCGAAGAAGAAGAGAGTCTACCCGTTGTATTCGATCCGATTATACATCCCAGCTCTGGAACATCCTTCAGCACAGAAACAATGTGTGATGATGTCTTGAAAAACCTAATTCCACTGTGCACTGTAATCACGCCAAATAGTATTGAAGCCCGTGATTTGACTCAGCAAGAGACTATCAACCAAGCGGCAGAACGGCTACTGCAAACAGGCTGCCCGAATGTATTAATCACAGGAACTCATGAAGAAATAGAACAGGTTCATCATCAGCTTTATATGGAAAATAATGTCGTCAAGCGGTTCAATTTCCCAAGGCTCGATGGTGAATATCATGGCAGTGGTTGTACTCTGACATCTGTAATCAGTGCACAACTTGCATTGAATCATCCTGTTGAAACGGCTGTCGGTTCTGCCCTTGAATTTTGCTGGCAAAGCCTTAAACATGCCAATTATAAAAAAAATGGACGGTACATTCCAAACCGCTTTTATGCCTACGATAAAATATGACAAAGACTTTTCAGACAGCAAACAAAATCTACGCTATTACCGATTGCGATAATTTTGAGCATGACGATATCCTCAAGAAAACGACAGCACTGTTCAACGCTGGCGTTAATATTTTACAATATCGTAACAAGCAGGAAAACGATCAGAAAAAAAGCAAACTTGCTTTTACACTGTTAGAACTCTGTAATGAATTCAATGTGCTTTTCATTATCAATGACGATGTCCAGCTGGCCAAAAAACTCGATGCCGATGGCATACACATAGGCAAGAATGGTTTATCGCTGGAAATGACACGAAATGAACTGCCCGATAAAATAATAGGTGTGTCTTGTTATAACGAACTCGATCGTGCTGTGATGGCCGAAAATAATGGCGCAGATTACATTGCTTTTGGTTCATTTTTTTCGTCCATAAACAAACCCAACGCTCCACAGGCAAATACACAATTACTGAAACAAGCAAAGTCGGTGTTAACGATCCCTATCGTTGCTATCGGAGGTATTACGCCTGAAAATAGTAAGGAACTGGTTTTGGCTGGAGCGGATTATCTGGCGGTGATCAGTGGCCTCTATGCGCATTCTGATCCATACTTCCAGGCGAAACAATATTTATCACTTTATCAAAACTAATAATTTTCCAATTTAATAAAAAACATGAGCCAATCTTTATTTGAACAAGCCCAAAAAACAATTCCTGGTGGTGTTAATTCACCTGTGCGTGCATTTAAATCAGTAGGTGGTGCTCCAGTCTTTTTCAAAAAAGCCAAAGGGGCCTATGTATTCGATACCAATAACAAACAATACATCGATTATGTAGGTTCCTGGGGTCCGATGATCCTGGGGCACGCGCACGACGAGGTCATACAAGCCGTACAACAAACAGCCGAGAATGGCCTCAGCTTTGGTGCGCCCACTGAGATAGAAACCGAAATGGCAAACCTCATCTGCTCGCTCATGTCATCGATAGAAAAAGTCCGCATGGTGAGCTCGGGAACTGAAGCTGCAATGAGTGCAATCCGTCTGGCTCGTGGATACACAGGACGAGATAAAATTATTAAGTTTGAAGGTTGTTATCACGGCCATGCAGATTCTTTACTAGTAAAAGCAGGATCCGGTGCATTAACATTAGGTGTCCCAACATCCCCTGGCGTGCCAGCGGATGTTGCCAAACTTACAATCACATTAAATTATAACGACCTTGATCAAATAAAATCTGTCTTCAGTGATATCGGTGAAGAAATTGCTGCCATTATCGTTGAACCTATTGCAGGCAACATGAATTGCGTACCAGGTACAGCTGATTTTTTAAATGGATTACGCTCACTGTGTGATGAATACAACTCTGTATTAATTTTTGATGAAGTGATGTCAGGATTTCGTGTGGCACTGGCAGGCGCGCAATCAATTTATTCTATCGTTCCTGATTTAACGGTACTCGGCAAGGTCATTGGTGGTGGTATGCCTGTGGGAGCATTTGGTGGCAAATCAATTATCATGGATTTTATCGCACCCGATGGCCCTGTCTATCAAGCCGGCACCTTATCCGGAAACCCTGTCGCCATGAGTGCAGGTATAACCACATTAAAATTAATATCCAAATCAAATTTCTTTCAAGATCTCTCTGAGATGACCCAAAGATTGGTTGATGGAATACAGCAACAGGCTAAAGAATTATCCGTACCATTTTCCACCCATCAAATTGGTGGCATGTTCGGTTTGTTTTTTTCTAATGAAAAGGTAATTGAACGATTTGATCAGGTCATGAATTGTAATGCCGAACGTTTTAATACTTTTTTTCATGGCATGCTAGATAACGGAATTTACCTGGCGTCATCGTCATTCGAAGCCGGTTTTGTTTCCAGCAGCCACACAAGGGATGATATTGAAAAAACCATCCTAGCCTCCCATCAAGTTATGAAAACCCTTTAAAGGTGGTTTTCATAAACCAAGGTTTTTTTAAAAGATATTGTGATTGGCTTTATTGTCAATTAAATAAAAAAAAGTGTTATAATACTATTTGTAAGCAGAACCTAATAATTAATTGGGGAGAAGAAAATGAGCTACCGTATCGATGAGATTGAAGGCATTGGAGCTGCCTATGCAAAAAAACTATTCGCACTTAATATCAAAACAACCAAAAGTTTTCTAGAACTGTGCTGCGACGCAAAAGGCCGCAAACAAGTTTGTGATCAAATTGATGTCAGTGAAAAACTATTACTAAAATGGGCCAACCTTGCTGACCTCATGCGTATCAAAGGTATTGGCAAACAGTATTCAGAATTACTGGAAGCTGCCGGTGTAGATACCATTAAAGAACTACGTAATCGAAATGCTGAAAATCTGTTTGAGAAGATGGTTGAAGTCAATGGCCTGAAGAATTTATGTAATGCGAACCCGGCACTAAGCATGATAGAAGAATGGATTAAGCAAGCAAAAAAATTAAACCCGACAATTTCCCACTAAATAATATTATACAGCCGGGATAATCATCCCGGCTTGTTCATCGTGTCTTCTTTCAAAATCGATCCACGCCTGGATTCCGACTGTCATAATCTGGGAACAGTCAATAACAGTCATTTACTATTAAGGGTCTTCATTACATCGAGTGGGTAAATATCATCGGTTCACGCCTTCCGGATAGAGATCGAGTTCACCAAGATGGAAGTAGATAGCATTAATGTAACGTGCTTTATTACGAAATCCTCGACAGCGTATTTTGATGGCTTTGATCCGGCTATTGATACTTTCTGCACCACCGTTATTGGCCTTCAATAAAATCGCATTGAGTATGCCCCAAAGATGTTTCTTGATGAGCCTTGCCACCTTCTTTATGGGTTCCAACCGGCTTCTTATTGCCCAGGCATACCATTGTTTCCAACGTTTCTCGGCCCAGGTGCGGCTGACATAATCCCACAGTGTCATGGCTAGGGTCTTAATAGCCCAGGCACGTGCTGTTTTCAGTGTGCTTCCTCTGAGGACTTTGAACGAACATTGTCGTTTGCGAGACAGGTTTCCAATGTTAGTCAGCCAATCGTATTTGCTGCCTTTTAAATCGTCATAGCCGTCCTTCATCAATACCTTATGTTCGTGTCTGCGTACCTTGTCGACGGCATCACCCAGATACCTGGCAACATGAAATTTATCAAAGGCAATCTTGTGCCTGGCTTCAGGAATATTACCTGAGGTCGATTTAATGTACGCGGGCCACATGTCCATCGAGATACTTTCAATCCCGACCTTCTGCTCATCTGTGAGGGTGTCGTAATAGCGGTTAAGGCTACTGGTCTTGCGCTCATACGCCACATGCAGCACCCGCTTTCCTTCCGAGACCACAGTGACATAATCGTGTTCCGTCTTGAACGAGGTCTCATCCACGCCAATGCGTTTAGGAACCTCTGCCTTACGCCGTCCCAGGCCGCGTTTGACCGCACGTTGCATGATCCCATAAATCGCTGTCCAACTTAATGATAATTGGCGTGATACGGCTT
>CBDFNQ010000031.1:0-107428 GCA_965250225.1 Gammaproteobacteria bacterium | reverse complement strand
CGTTAGCAAGTTGTGCTTTCACAGGATTGATCATGATCGGTTTGCTGGGTCTGGTCGGTTGGAATGTGACTGTCATTTCATCAAACTTTATTTCATTGATGTTAATTTTAACGATGTCGATGAATGTTCATTTGATTGTCCGTTATCGCCAATTAAGAGCGGAAAAACCAGATCTTGATCAAAAACAACTGGTGCAGGAAACCACCAGTAAAATGGTCTGGCCATGTTTATATACCGCCCTGACAACAATGATTGGCTTTAGCTCCCTGGTATTCAGTGGTATTAAACCAGTGATTGATTTTGGCTGGATGATGACCCTGGGTTTGGCAGTCACCTTCATGACTTCATTTCTGTTATTTCCTGCCATATTATTATTTTTAAAACGATCCGATAAAGATAAGGATCGGGACGACAAGGTAATGGTAACTGCTGGCCTTGCCAATATTACAGAAACTCATGGCAACAAGGTCCTAATGATTGCACTGGCCCTCGCCATAATCAGTGTCATCGGTGTGAGCAAACTGAAAGTAGAAAACAGTTTTATTAATTACTTCAGTGACAGCACCGAGATTTACAAAGGTTTGAAACTAATCGATGATAAATTGGGAGGCACAACGCCACTGGACATTATTATCAAATTTCCAGAGCCTGAAGAAGACGACTCTAGCGAGAACGAAGAAGAATTTTCAGAAGAAGACGACTTTGAGGATTTTGATAGCCTGTTCGATGAGTTTGAATCAGATCCCTCTGACACTTTTTTTACCACGACTCATCTTGAATTGATTAGTGATGTCCATGAGTACCTGGATAGTTTGCCTGCCGTTGGTAAGGTCTTGTCATTGAATTCTGTTCTGACAGTTGCCAAAGACCTGAACGAAGGACAACCATTCGATGCATTTGAGCTTGCTGTGATCAACAAGCAGATGCCTGAGGATCTCCGCGCCACTATGCTCGATCCTTACATTTCAATTGAGAATAATGAAGCACGGGTGAGTGCCCGCATTCGCGATTCGCTGAAAGATCTCAGGCGCAAGGAATTTCTTGATCAGATACACAATGACCTGGTTAATAAAATTGGACTGGCTGAAGACGAGTTTCAGATTTCGGGCTTGATGGTGTTGTATAACAATATGTTACAGAGCCTGTTTAAATCTCAAATTATGACCCTGGGCGTGGTAATGATGGGTATCGCCTTGATGCTGCTGTTCCTGTTTCGTTCGGTCAGTCTGGCCCTGATAGGGATCATCCCGAATATCCTGGCGGCAACGATTATTCTCGGTTTGATGGGCTTACTGAACATTCCTCTTGATATGATGACCATAACCATTGCGGCAATTACGATAGGCATCGCCGTCGACAACAGCATCCACTATATTTACCGCTTTCGGGAAGAATATCCAAAAAATGGTGACTATATTGAAACATTGCATATCTGCCATGCGAACATTGGTAGAGCGGTTTTTTATACCGCCATTACCATCATATTTGGATTTTCAATCTTGATCCTGTCCAATTTTATCCCAACTATTTATTTTGGACTGCTAACCGCGCTAGCCATGTTCATTGCCCTATTAGCCGCGCTGACCCTGTTGCCCAAGCTGATTCTCTTGTGGAGGCCTTTTTAGGCTAATAAAATCAGAACCTTATCCAGAATATCCAGTCTTAAATAGAAACTGAGAAAGGTTACCATTTGATTATTTTATCAACTGGCCATTTCATAAAACTGGTATAATCATTACAATGTGCGGCGTCCTTTCAGAGCCATAAGTGGTCAGTAATTAAAGAATTGCTTCTGAAAGTCGAAAGCTCAATAGACTGAACGGATTTATTGGGTATTTGATCCAGTTAATCAACAAGATTTGTAGAACTTAAGAGGAATTAAACATGAGATATCAGCTTTCCTATACACTTTTTATCATGCTGGTGTTGTTAATAAATGGAACCCAGGCGGCGACTGAAACCAAGCCAGCTATAGAGGTGATACAGGACATCGCATCAGAGGTGACTGAACGTGTACGCGAGGAAAAAGAGATTCTCGAAAATGATCCATCAAAAGTACATGGTTTTGTTGATGAATTGATCATTCCTCATTTTGATTTTGTCAGTATGTCCAAATGGGTTCTGGGTAAGAAAAACTGGTCAAAAGCCAACGAGGAGCAACGGACACAATTTACTGAGCAATTCAAAACCTTGCTGGTACGTACCTATGCCAAAGCATTGTTGCATTATTCCGATCAGGAAATAAAATATTTGTCTGAAAAAAGTACCAAGAAGTCAAATCTGGTCGAGGTATATACAGAGGTCGAGCAAAATGGTGCTGCGCCTGTGCCGATAAATTATCGCATGTACTTCAGTGATGGGAGTTGGAAGGTAGTTGATGTCGTTGTCAACGGGGCAAGTCTTGTCCGGACATATCGAGGTGAATTTACTTCTCACATTCGTAAACATGGAATGGAAAATCTGATTGCAAAATTGGCAGAACGAAACAATCGAACATTGTGACAGTATTAGCAAAGAAAAATAAAAAAAATCTATAAGAATAAATACATAAACGGGAATTACGTAACAACTTTATTAGTTCATCATGTGATCAATAATAAACGCAGGGTAGAGGGGGCGTTCATCCAGTGATCCTTCCAAACCACAGTCAGCAATGTATAGACTGTCACTGTTTTTGTATCAGATAAACCCCGAAAAAACGATTTGGAGCTGTATTATGCAGGCAAATGACATTAAACAATTAATTGAAACAGGGCTGGATGATTGTGAGGCGCTGGTAGACGGCGAAGATGGCACTCACTTTCAGGCAATCATTATCAGTCCTGTGTTTGACGACAAAAGCATGTTGCAACAACATCAGCTTGTCTACCAGACACTCGGGGGGAAAATGGGCACTGATATACATGCCTTGTCCATGCAAACTTTCACGCCAGAAGAATGGCAGAAAAAACAAACATTCAAGGTAATGTAATACAAACTAATGGATAAACTTATCATAAATGGTGGCCAAACGCTTGATGGTGAAATTTATATATCAGGTGCGAAGAATGCAGCCTTGCCAATCTTGTCAGCCACTTTGCTCGCCGATGATCCCATGCACATTAGCAATGTCCCACATCTGCATGATATTACGACCACGATAGAATTATTGGGTCGTATGGGAGCAGCCATTACTGTCGACGAAAAATTAAATATAGAAGTTGATAACAGTAATTTAACAGATTTGTTTGCACCCTATGAATTAGTTAAAACCATGCGTGCTTCTGTATTGGTATTAGGGCCATTGCTCGCACGATATGGTCAGGCCGAAGTCTCATTACCGGGTGGCTGCGCAATTGGTTCTCGGCCAATCAATATCCATATCCAGGGTTTGAAAGCTATGGGGGCGGAGATCTCTGTTGAAGGAGGTTATATCCACGCCAAAGCTGATCGATTGAAAGGTGCAAACCTGAGTCTGGATGTGATCACCGTTACCGGAACTGAAAACTTGATGATGGCGGCCACCCTGGCGAAAGGAACCACAGTATTACATAATGCCGCGCGCGAGCCTGAGGTTCTTGATCTGGCAGATTGTCTTATCAAAATGGGTGCCAAAATCGAAGGTGCGGGTACTGACCGTATCGAGATTGAGGGAGTCGACACATTAAAGGGTTGCGAGTATGACATTGTCCCGGATCGAATCGAGGCAGGAACCTATCTGGTCGCTGCTACGATGACAGGTGGCAAGGTGAAACTCAAAAATACCCGTCCCAAATTACTCGATGCTGTATTGGCTAAATTGCAGGAAGCGGGTGCTGAAATTAGTGAAGATGACACCTCAATTACGTTAAATATGGAAGCGGAAAGACCGCATGCGGTAGATTTGCACACCTCACCGTTTCCAGGTTTCCCGACCGATATGCAAGCTCAGTTCACAGCGATGAACAGCATTTCCGATGGCACAGGCACGATCGTTGAATCCGTGTTTGAAAATCGTTTTATGCACGTCCAAGAGCTGCAACGCATGGGAGCCGATCTAAAACTTGAAGGTAACGCGGTGATCAGTAAAGGTGTTGAACAATTGACTGGTGCACCCGTAATGGCAACGGATTTACGCGCTTCAGCGAGTTTGGTTCTAGCTGGCCTGGTTGGGAAAGGGGATACCGTTGTTGATCGTATCTACCACATCGACCGAGGCTATGAAACGATCGAGGAAAAACTTTCTCAATTAGGCGCACAGATAAAGCGTATTCCCTGCTGATAAATTTGCCTTGCACAAATCTCATGACGAATGAAATAACCATAGCCATTTCCAAAGGTCGCATACTGGAAGAATTTCTACCTCTTCTGGCGAAACTGGATATTGTTCCGGAAGAAGACCCGGCACGCACTCGTAAATTAATACTCAAAACGGATCAGCCTGGAATTAATTTGATCATTGTTCGGGCAACTGATGTACCAACCTATGTCGAATACGGCGCAGCCGATATCGGTGTTGCCGGTAAAGATGTCCTGGTGGAATATGGCAGTGATGGCCTGTATGAACCACTGGATTTGAATATTGCCTGCTGCCGTATGATGCTTGCCGGCCCGAAAGATAGTAAAACACATAACGGTCGATTACGTGTAGCAACTAAATACGTCAACACCGCGCGCGACCATTTTGCCAAACAAGGCAAACAGGTCGAAATCATCAAACTCTATGGTTCTATGGAACTGGCACCGATACTGGGACTCGCCGATCAAATCGTCGATCTGGTAGACACGGGAAATACCTTAAAAGCCAACGGTCTGGTACCTCTGGAATTAATCTCGGAAATCAGTTCGCGACTAGTCGTCAATAAAGCCTCGATGAAAATGAAGCAGGCTATTATCAAACCGTTTTTACAAGGGCTAGCCGATATCATTGAGACATGAATATGAGACGGTTAAATAGCAGCGATGCTAACTTTGATGCTGATCTTTCCAGTTTGCTTGCCAGCAGTGATGAGCCAGATGTCACTATTACTACACAAGTAGACGAGATCCTCAAAGCGGTAAGAGCCAGGGGCGATCAGGCTCTACTTGAATATACCAATCGTTTTGATCGACGTCAGGCAACGCTGGACGATCTGGAAATCTCACAAGACGTCTTCAAACAATCTTTAGCAAGTATTCCCACGGAAATTCGCAGTGCGCTCGAACAGGCCGCCGAACGTGTGAAGGATTATCATGAAAAACAAAAAATGGATTCCTGGACCTATACTGATGCAGACGGTACAGAACTAGGTCAACAAATCACCGCACTTGATCGTGTAGGTGTCTATGTGCCAGGTGGTAAGGCGGCGTATCCCTCCTCTGTCTTGATGAACGTAATTCCGGCAAAAGTCGCAGGTGTCCCTGAAATTATTATGGTAGTGCCAACACCGGATGATCTAACAAACGATATGGTGATGGCTGCTGCTGCCATTGCGGGTGTTGATCGCCTCTTCACAGTCGGCGGGGCCCAGGCAGTGGCAGCTCTTGCCTATGGAACCGAGCAAGTCCCAAATGTCGATAAAATTGTTGGCCCAGGAAATATCTACGTTGCAACAGCAAAACGCATGGTATTTGGAACAGTGGGCATTGATATGATCGCTGGACCGTCTGAGGTTTTAGTCGTCAGTGACGGAGAGACCGACCCCGACTGGTTGGCGATGGATTTATTTGCCCAGGCAGAACACGATGAAGAGGCCTGCTCAATACTGTTATCACCGAATGAGGATTGTCTCGATCAGGTGGAAACCAGCGTCAAGAAATTACTACCTGGAATGGAAAGAGCCGATATTATTGAAGCTGCATTAAAGGCCAATGGTGCTTTAATCAAGGCAAGTAATCTGGATGAGGCTTGCGATATCATTAATCGCATTGCCCCGGAACATCTTGAACTCTCAATCAGTGATCCGAAAGCCTTGCTGCCGAAGATCCGCCATGCCGGAGCCATTTTTATGGGGCGTTATACGGCAGAGGTACTCGGAGATTACTGTGCCGGCCCAAATCATGTCTTACCCACGGCAAGAACGGCGCGCTTTTCGTCTCCATTGGGTGTCTATGATTTTCAAAAACGCTCTTCTTTAATTTATTGCAGTAATACATCTGCCAGCAAGCTGGCACAAATTGCCGCACCATTAGCTCGTGGGGAAGGCTTAACAGCCCATGCTCGATCGGCTGAGTATCGAATTGAACCATCCAAATAGCCTGACGAGTCCGACTGTTTTTTTGAATAATGTCCAAAGATAATATTACACATTGGATAAAGCCCGAAATTCAGGAAATGAAGGCTTATCATGTCCAGGATGCTAGTGGTCTGATCAAACTCGATGCCATGGAAAACCCCTATCAATGGCCGGCAGAATTGCAGGAACAATGGCTAGCTGAATTACAGGATTGCGAGATCAATCGTTACCCTGACCCAGCAGCGACTGACCTAAAACAGTCATTAAAAAAGACTTTGCAGATACCCGATAATTTCCAGCTCATGTTTGGAAATGGTTCGGATGAGATCATTCAGATCATTGTTATGGCAATTGCTACACCTGGACGAGTCATCATGGCACCGGAACCCAGCTTCGTAATGTATAAAATGATCGCTCAGGTTTTAGGGCTTGAATACGTGGGCGTGCCGTTACGAGAAGATTATTCTTTAGACCAAACAGCCATGCTTGCTGCTATCGAAACACATGACCCCGCTGTAATCTTTCTCGCTTACCCGAATAACCCGACTGGCAACTTGTTTAATTCAGATACGATCAATAGCGTCCTCGAAGCCACTCGAGGTCTTGTTGTTGTCGATGAGGCCTACCATATTTTTTCCGACAGCAGCTATGTAGACAAGATAGGACAACATGACAATCTATTGGTCATGCGCACACTTTCCAAAGTAGGGCTTGCCGGGTTACGGCTTGGATATTTGATCGGAACAAAGGATTGGCTTGAGCAATTTGATAAAGTGCGTCTGCCTTACAATATAAATTATTTATCACAAATCAGTGCTGGATTTTTTCTGCAACATTATCCTGTGTTAGAACAACAAGCTGAGATTATTAAAAACGACCGTCAAAGCCTGTTTGAATTTCTGGACAATATGCCACGAATTGATGTCTGGTCTAGTAAGGCAAATTTTTTATTATTTAAATCAACCGATGGTGATGCTGATAGAATTTTTTCATCCTTACTCGAAAAAAATATCCTGATCAAAAAATTACACGGAACCCATCCTTTACTGGATCAATGTTTGCGTATCACAATTGGCAACACCATTGAGATCGAACATTTTAAATCCACTATAAAAGATATCCTCAGTTAACGAAACTGGGGACGTTGTGCAACCATCGCCTTGATATCGAGCTCATCCCAGGCCCTGAGAACTTTGAGGCCAACAGATGTACCAGGTTTGATCTGTGCAATAAAATAAATTGCCTGCTGTGGATTGTAAATCATCTGGCCGTTTATTCGGGTAATGATATCACCTGGAACCAAACCTGCTTTATGAGCAGGACTATCTTGCATAACACCGGCAATTAAAACACCACCCGTACTCAGTCCAGTTTGCTGTTTTACTATTGCCGATAACGCCTGTGCTTCTATCCCTAGCCAGCCGCGCACCACTTTCCCATAAGCGATCAACTGCCACACCACATCCAGGGCGAGATTAATCGGTGTCGCCAACCCAATACCCTGAGAATCCCCAGTGCTTGAGATGATCGCCGTATTGATGCCAAGCAGCCTGCCATAGGCATCTATTAGGGCGCCGCCAGAATTACCCGGGTTAATGGAAGCATCAGTCTGGATAAAATCTTCAAAGGTGGTAATGCCAAGACTTTTCCGTCCGGTACCACTAATGATTCCCTGGGTTACGGTTTGACCGATGTTATATGGATTACCAATGGCCAACACCACGTCACCGACCAGGAGTTTGCTGGAATCACCAATCGGAATTACCGGCAGGTTCTCCAGATCAATTTTGAGTACGGCAAGATCTGTATCACTGTCAGCCCCTACAATTTGTGCATTGATCTGACGACCATCTTGCAGGGTAACCCTGATCTGATCCGCATTTTTAATAACATGGGCATTGGTCAGCACATAACCGGCACTATCAAGTATTACCCCAGATCCTAAATTATTGTCTTCACTGGAATTTAGCGTAGTTTGTGCCTCCCCAAAAAAACGCCTGAATGCCGGATCCTGAAATAAGGGATGGATTTTATCCTGACGAAAGCGAGTGCTATAGACATTGACTACTGCGGGCGCTGCAATTATTACCGCAGAGTTGTATGAAAAGGGTTGTTGCAGAGACAACAAGGGATCAGTATGGTTCACCTCTTTGGCATCGTTATCAGAGGGATACTGGAGGGACAAGCCGTTTTTTTGGCTGAATAATAGATACTGACCAAGCAATACCAAAATTGCAATGACGAGCCCTGTCAAAACAGAGCGGATAACAAAACAAGGGATATCTTTTTTAAGCATTAAACAGAATCATTTAGAAGACAGGGTGAATGGTGTCAGAAATAGTTTCAGAATCAAGAAAAGAGTTTAACTGAATGAATTATTTGCCGATAGATTTATAATCTTTGAGATAGGAGAATGAAAAAATGAGTAATGAAGTCGTTGATCACGACCGAAGAGGCTTTCTGACGACGGCTGCGACTGTGGCAGGCGGTGCGGGTGCCTTGTGCACTGCGGTTCCCTTCATATCTACTTTAAAACCCAGTGCCAGAGCAAAAGCCTTCGGAGCACCTGTAGAAGTAGATATCAGTAAATTAAAACCGGGAGATCGTATGACTGTGGAATGGCAGAGAAAACCGGTCTGGATCATTAGACGCACAGAAGACACGGTTGATGGCTTGACTGAACTGGATGAAGATGTACGGGATCCAGAATCAGATCAGGATCAACAACCAGATTACGCGCAGAACAAATACCGTTCCATCAATCCAGAATACCTGGTGCTAATCGGTTATTGTACCCATCTGGGTTGTTCACCAAAGATGGTTGATAGTCATGATCATGATGAATATCAATTGGGTTCTGACTGGAGAGGCGGCTTTTTTTGCCCCTGTCACGGATCACGCTTTGATTTGGCAGGCAGAGTATTTAAAGGTGTTCCAGCACCGACAAATATGATGGTGCCACCACATCAATATTTAACGGATACACGCATATTAATTGGCGATGATTCAGGGGCAGCAAGCTAATGAGTAAAGTAATTGATTCTATAACAGGTGTTCGTGACTGGGTGGATGATCGTTTTCCATTGATGAGCCTGTGGAATGATCACCTGGCAAAATATTACACACCGAAAAATTTTAATTTCTGGTACTTTTTTGGCTCTCTTGCCTTATTTGTTCTGGTGATCCAGGTAGTGACCGGCATCTGGTTGACAATGAACTACAAACCATCTGCGGAAGAGGCGTTTGCCTCGGTTGAATACATCATGCGTGATGTGGAATGGGGTTGGTGGATACGCTACATGCATTCGACAGGAGCCTCGGCATTTTTTGTCGTCATTTATCTACACATGTTTCGTGCTCTGTTGTACGGCTCATACAAGAAGCCCAGGGAGTTACTCTGGCTAACCGGTATGGTGATTTATTTTTCCCTGATGGGTGAGGCCTTTTTTGGTTATCTTTTACCCTGGGGACAGATGTCTTATTGGGGCGCCAAGGTGATCATTTCCCTGTTCGGCGCCATCCCGATCGTCGGCGAAGATCTGGCATTGTTAATGCGGGGTGACTACGAGATATCCGATGTCACACTGAATCGCTTCTTTTCCCTACACGTCATCGCATTTCCACTGCTAATTTGTGGGCTGGCCGGGGCACATATTCTGGCCTTGCATGAAGTTGGGTCGAATAATCCTGATGGCGTTGAAATCAAAAAGAACAAAGATGCCAATGGTGTGCCGATCGATGGCATACCATTTCATCCGTATTACACGGTAAAAGATATATTTGGCACTGTGGTCTTTTTAATCCTCTTTTGTGCGGCAGTATTTTTCTGGCCGGAGATGAATGGCTATTTCCTCGAGCATGCGAATTTTATTCCGGCTGATCCGTTAAAGACACCAGATCACATTGCCCCAGTCTGGTATTTCACACCGTTCTATGCCATTTTA
Source organism: Gammaproteobacteria bacterium (assembly GCA_965250225.1). Taxonomy (GTDB): domain Bacteria; phylum Pseudomonadota; class Gammaproteobacteria; order Eutrophobiales; family Eutrophobiaceae; genus CBDEUK01. The sequence goes on along the minus strand of CBDFNQ010000031.1, from coordinate 97,311 downwards.
AGGGCCGTGCCGCACCAGTTGCTCGGTGTCATTGCAATGGGACTGTCGACCATGTTGTTTGTGTTTCTGCCCTGGCTAGACAGAAGCCCGGTCAAATCCATTCGTTATCGTGGCTGGAAATACAAGACCGCGCTGACGGCTTTTGTCATCAGTTTTCTGGTACTGGGCTACCTCGGGATGCAACCGGTAACAACATTGTTTACCTGGATGGCGCGGTTTTTCTCCGTAGTTTATTTTGCATTTTTCTTACTCATGCCGTTTTATACACGAAATGACACAGACAAACCTGTACCAGAGAGGCTGACAAAATGATTAAATCTCTACTGTTAATCATAAGCCTCATCTTACCTTTACTCGCCTTTGCAACAGGGAATGGACATTTGTTAGAGGCCCGTGTCGATCTGGATGATCAAAAATCCTTACAACAGGGTGCCCGTTACTTCATGAATTATTGCATGGGTTGTCATTCGGCGAACTACATGCGTTACAACCGTTTTGGTAAGGATTTGAACATTGCCGATGAGGCCTTAAATGCCAATTTTATGTTCGGCACGGATAAATCCGGCGATACCATGGGCGCGTCTATGCGTCCTGAAGATGGCGAAGCTTTTTTTGGTGTGACCCCACCCGATCTTTCCGTGATCGCACGCTCGCGTGGAGCCGACTGGCTTTATTCCTACTTTCTATCATTTTACCTTGATGATTCCAGACCTTTGGGTGTGAACAATTCAGTATTCAAAGATGTTAGTATGCCACATGTATTGTGGGAACAACAAGGCTGGCAAAAACCGATCTACGAAACGGTAACTCACACCGATGGCAGCAAGACTGAGATCATAACAGGATTCGAACTGGTGACACCTGGTCTACAGACAGCAGAAGAATATGAACAGACGGTAACTGATATTGTCAATTTTCTGGTCTATATGGGTGAACCTGCACAATTGCAGCGTAAAAGGGTCGGTTTTTGGGTGTTGTTTTATCTGATCGTTATTTTATTACCGATCACCTATTTATTGAAAAAAGAATATTGGAAGGACGTCCACTAAGCCGTTTGTTCTAAATTGTAGTATAATCCCCGGTTTTATCGAACACGTAATCGGGGGAATAATGGTAAGCATGGCCAATCGTCGTTCAATCATGATTTTATATTCGGATGTGAGTGATCCTTCTGGGCACGGTACGCGGATAGTACTGGCTGAGAAAGACATTAATGTCGATATCAATTACATTCAAACAGGTGAAAGACCTCAGGAACTAGCAGAATTAAATCCTTACAATTCAATTTTGACCTTAATTGACCGTGATTTGATCCTCTATAATGCACAAATCATTATGGAATATCTTGATGAACGTTTTCCCCATCCTCCATTGTTGCCGGTTGATCCGGTTAACCGTGCCAGCAATCGTCAATATAGACACCGTGTCCTGACGGATCTGTATGGGCTGCTGGATGATTTATCTGGCGAGGACGAAATCGCGGCTGGCAATGCCCGCAAAAGAATTTTCGCGACCATCTGACAGCTATTGCTCCTATATTTTCACAAAAACCCTATTTCATGTCGGATGATTATTCACTGGTTGATTGTTGTATGGCACCTTTGCTCTGGCGCCTACCAGAATTCGGCATCAAGTTGCCCCCTTCTGCCAAGCCGATACAGGAATACGCAAACAGATTATTTGAACGTGATGCCTTCCAGAACAGCCTTTCGGATTACGAGAAAGAATTGCACGAAGAAGCCGTAGTATAAAAAGAGACCGATTCCATTATGGATATGACTTCTAACCGACCCTATCTGATTCGTAGCTTGCACGAATGGATCTTTGATAATGACATGACACCACACTTACTGGTAGATACGAGCATCGAAGGTGTGGTTGTGCCTGAACAATATATTAATGATGGGAAGATCATTTTAAACATTACACCAACCGCAATTCATGATCTGGAATTCGGAAATCAGTGGATATTTTTTAGCGCCCGGTTTAACGGTATTTTGTTTCGAATAGAATTACCTGTGCATTCAGTGTTAGCGATCTATGCAAAAGAAAATGGCCGCGGCATGGTTTTTCCAGAAGATATCGAGGACACGGATGCAACGTCTACTGAGACAGAAGATAAAGTTCAATCGACAGAGAAAAAAACAGCGACTGGGAAGCCAAATCTTACCGTCGTTAAGTAAAGACAGTTTTCGTTTTTTCGGGAGACAAGTATAAACCTGTCCCCTAGCGATTAAGCTAGAGCTTCCCTTTATTGATAAAGAAATAATTTTACTACTTTCTGTAAACCCGCTGTTTTACGTGCAATATTAGTGGCTATATCCGCCTCTTCGCGGGTAACCAGTCCCATCAAATATGCCGTACCTCGTTCTGTCACAACCTTTACATGTATTCCCTCAAACTTATCGTCGGTTAATAATTTACTTTTTAGTTTTGTCGTTAACAAGGCATCATTACTACGTGATGTCAGAGATGTCGGAGCAGAAATAGCAATCTCGTCATAGACATGATTGACTTTGTCGACGGCACTGACAATATCTATGATCTGACGACGCATTTCTATGGTCGGTGCTTCACCAGTGACTAATACGTGAGTGTTGTAACTGGTGATATTGATATGCGTTTTATCGTCGAGCTCTTCATTTAGTCCTATATCATCGCTAGCTTTAAGCTCAATCGCTTGATCTTCAACTACCGTGCCAGTGGTACGTCGATCAGTGGCAATCGCAGCAGCCGTAGCACCACCACCGATGACTATTGCAGCACAACCATTAAGCAAAAGAAGAATAGTAATAATAAAACAAACTGGATTTATTTTTAAGTTCATAACTAACTCTCTTTATTGGCCAAGTAAATAGCGATCAATTAGATCACATAAACAATGAATGATAAGCAGGTGCACTTCAAAAATTTGTGGGTTAGACCAACTAGGCACCCTGATTTCAATGTCCTGATCCCTGATCAGATCTGCAACCTGACCACCATCTCGTCCAGTTAAAGAAATCACTATCATGTTCCGATCATGTGCTGCATCTATTGCATGAATAATATTATGTGACTCCCCACTGACAGTTATTGCAAGCAGAATATCACCATCCTGACCCAGGGCACGAATTTGTTTTGCGAACACGTCAGCAAATTGAAAATCATTTGCTATAGATGTCAAGGTAGCAACATCAGAATTGATCGCAACGACAGGTAATCCCGGACGCTCTACTTCAAAACGATTGAGCATATTGGAGGAAAAAACTTGTGAAATACTGGCCGAACCACCGTTTCCACAGGTGAGGATTTTATTTTCATTGATTAATGCTTGAGTCAATGACTCAGCGGCAGAATTGATACTGGGAGCCAGTTCCGATGATTCAGAAATCACCTCAATACTATTTTTAAAAAGTTGGCTAATTCTCTCTATCGTGTCCACAGATCTTTCCTAGCTAACAAACCCGCAATATTATGCCTGAAATGCGTCCTTGATCCACTCAATCTCAGGTGTTGTGATGACATCTTTAACAATAACCACATCAAAACGAATATCATATTTTGTCATTCGTTTATCCGTTAATAAAAAATAATGACTGGTAGTAATGATCTTTTGACACTTGCGAGCATCAATAGATTCAATCGTATCCATAAAATATTGATTTTTTCGGTAACGAACCTCAACAAAGACGAGAACATCATCATCCAACATAATGAGATCGATCTCACCATATCGACAATGAAAATTACGGTTAACTAAGGTTAGTTTTTGTTTGATTAAATATTGACAAGCAGCCTCTTCTGCCTCTTGCCCACGTCTCCTTGTGGTTCTGGTCACGCTAATTAGTGTGACAACACAGAAACATCGATCAATTGTGGCAAGCCATCCATAAAGCGCGCCCAGGTAAGTTTGCGGTGAACTCTGCCTTGATTATCCATTTCCAACATTCCAGTTGCTCCTTCATAGCGTGAACCTGTACTTGAAGAAAGCTGACCATATCTATTCAGGAGTCCATAGGCATCATAACCGAGGGCATATAATCGATGTGTTGTTGTTGAGGCCTCCGGCCAGTTACGTTCAAGAATAAGTTTGCTGTTTGCATAAGCAACATCGGGATCAAGTATCCAGGGAATATCAGCAAACAAAATATTGTTCATATCGATGTATTCTTCAGGATTGGAAAAAAAAGCATTAATATGAGATGTTGTATAAACAGGAATTTCACGCGCCCGTTCAAAATATATTTGCGGGATAATTTGTTTGGTGTGCTGATGTTGTGCAGCTATAAAGATAAAATCAACGTCCTGTCTTCTGCGTGTTTCACTTTCAATTTTCAAACTCAACGTATTGGTGAGTTTACTCGCTCTTTCTTTGCTAATGTCAGTGTTAAGCAGTGCCCTGATTGCTTCAGCATAGTTATCTGTCAGCGAATCAAAACGACTGGTTTCCAGTACCATGCCGCCGAGCTGTTTAAATTGAACACTGAATGCTTCAATAAGTCTGTCTCCCCAGGGATCAGCCGGCGCAACCACCAGGGCTCTTAAATGACCGTCAAAATAAGCGCGCTCTGCAACCTGGATTGCTTCGTGCTCCGGTGATAGACCAAATTGAAAAAAAGTGACCCCGGCGAACTGCTTATGACTTTGCAGGGTATCATCATCCAGGTAGTTCAGCGCCAGGGTCCTAACTCGGATGTCGCTGCTACGGATCAATTTTTTGACCACGTCCTTTTTCAATGGTCCAACAATAAAATTCGCTCCTTCTTCAATTGCCTGCAGATAAACTTGATTAATATTTGATGTCTCTGAGTTATAAAAACGAATTTCAGGTTTGTCATCGACTTCATTCATCCAGGCAGACATAAAGCCTTCCCTGACTGCTTGAGATGCCTCACGGTATTTGCCTGTCATCGGTAACAGCAGAGCCACAATTTCTGGTTTAATGCTAATCTGCTCACTCGCACTGATAAGTTCGGGGATAATAGTTCTATTCGCTGGATGTAGAGGAAAACGACCCTGCCAGTCTGACAAAGCATTTTTCAGCTGAGCAGGATCTGCCCTGAGAGCTTTTGATATTTGTACCAACTCAATCCAGCTGCCTGCTTTTTCTGAATAATCTGACCTCATTGATTCAAGCACAGTTGTGCTCAGTGTATTCAAATCCTGCCAAAGTTCTTTTGAATTTATATTTTTCTCAGAATCTAAATCGCTCTCTGAATATGCTAATAAACGCTGTTCTATAGCAAATTCCGTATTTGCCTGTTGAGTAAAAACCTCTGCTCGCGTTTCATGATAGGCGACAAGCAAAGCGGCAGGCGTGTTGCCAGGTGGTATGCTTTCAAGGAAGAAAAGCGCTTGTTCCGCATCATTTTCTGATAAAGCGATTTTCGCAAGTATGATACTTTTTTGTAGAGCCTGAAGCGGGAACACATCGGCCTCAATGACTGTATTATCCAGAGTTTGTTTCGCTTCAATGATTTTTCCAGCCTGGAAAAATGCTGTAGCAGCCTTGAGCTGGTATAAACTCGCTGTATCTGGATGCTGATTTGCTAGCCGAATATATTCTTCAGCTGCAGCGTTGTAATCACCTGATTGCATTAAGGCAATGGCATCAGCTTCCTGTGACTCCGTACTGCTTGTTGGAACAGGCTTTATCGTCGTGGCAGGCCCGCAGGCCGTAAGAACAAGGCAAATTAACAGAATGAAGTGTCGGGTAGAATTATTTTTAAGCATAATGGTTTCAGACTAATAATATTTAAAGAGGTTTCTTGTGTCTTGTTCTTATGGAAAATTATTTATTGTCGCAACCCCAATTGGTAATCTTGCCGACCTCAGCGATCGCGCCCGGGATATTCTCTCTTCAGTTGATCTAGTTCTTGCTGAAGATACTCGCCACAGTGGCAAATTGTTGAAACACTTAACCACTACAACACCACTGAAATCGTATCATGATCATAACGAACGTGAAACAACCCCACAAATAATTCAGCAACTGAAAGATAGAAAAAATTGTGCCTTAATATCAGATGCCGGCACACCATTGATCAGTGATCCTGGGTACCATCTTGTTTTAGCAGCACACAAAGAGCAGATACAAGTCGTGCCTATTCCTGGGCCTGCGGCTGTCATAGCAGCCCTGTCTGTCTCTGGGTTACGCTCAGAACGATTTCGTTTTGAAGGTTTTTTACCGACAAAGCGCCTGGACAGACAGACCCGTTTTGAAACCCTTTCTGATCAATCTCTTACACTGATTTTTTACGAAGCCCCCCACCGGATACTGGCCTGCCTGGAAGATGCCATTAACTGTTTTGGTGGACAGAGAAAGGCATGCATCGTCAGGGAAATGACCAAATTATACGAAGATGTTAAACACGGCGATCTTGAGGAATTGCAACACTGGATACACTCACATCCTGAAAAACAAAAAGGTGAATTTGTACTATTAATCGAAGGTGTGGTGAAAGAAAAGCAGTCAGTAGAAGATAAGGAGGCAATACGCGTTTTGAAGATCTTGATGCAAGAACATTCGACTAAAAATTCTGCAGAATTAGCAGCGAAAATCAGCGGATTAAAAAAGAACTATTGTTATAAACTGGCCCTGGCAATAGAGACAGTTGAAGAATGAAAAACACCTTACAATTTAGCCAGACAATATGCAAACAATCGCTTGTTTTCGTGTTGGTTTGGCGTAACGTACGCGGCTGGGAGTTGGCCAGATGATCGCTGTTAATTTATATATTAATAGAGGAAAGTCCGGGCTCCACAGGACAGGGTGCCAGATAACTTCTGGGCGGCGTAAGCCGACGGCAAGTGCAACAGAAAAGATACCGCCTGTTATCTTCGGATATTCAGGTAAGGGTGAAATGGTGTGGTAAGAGCGCACCGCGGTACGGGTAACCGGAACGGCAAGGTAAACCCCACTCGGAGCAAGGCCAAATAGGAATCCTGAAAGTGTGGTCCGCACTGGATTCGGGTAGGCTGCTTGAGGCACGCGGCGACGTGTGTCCCAGATGAATGATTATCCACGACAGAACCCGGCTTATCGGCCGACTCCCTCTTCCTAACATCTTAGTTGAAAGACTCTAGCGTAGTATTCGTTCGATAGGCAAAAGGGGTTGCATCAGTTTTTCCACTGAAGATCATCGCACTCATAATGATAACGCCAAGCAGAAGAATAATGGCAGCATTTGCTATTGTTTGTTTTTTCATGACAGAAGCACTTAAATTATTTAGTTGTATTTAATTGTAATTAAATATGCAAATATAGTGCCAATATTGTTATTAGCAGATTAAATGTAATTAAATCAATTTATTGATTATTTACAACATAATAATAATACTGTATTTGTCTTCTTTTTGAGACGGAATTACTCAGGATAATATGATTATTAATTTATCGGGGGGGCATTTTTGAGTCTATTGTATTTTTCAGATGAATAGTCGAGGTTGGGAAAGCGCATTCAGCATTATGACTCTCAATTATGTTTATTATCTTCAACATCACATCCTGTTTTACCGCATGATATTTTACCCAGTCTGTGGTTTTGGTCATTGTGTAAACAAAAAAATCGAGTGAAGAGGGCGCAAATTTATTGAAATTAACAATCAAAGTCTGATTGTTGTCGATCTCATCATGGTTTTGCAGCATGAGTTTTACATCTTCCACAATCGTCGCCATTTTATTCACATCATCATAACGAATGCCGATGGTTTCATAAATTCTGCGATTTCTCATGCGAGATGGATTCTGTACTGAGATATTGGCAAATACAGCATTGGGGACATACAGTGGTCGTTTATCAAAAGTGCAGATGGTGGTTAAACGCCACCCAATAGCTTCCACAGTCCCCTCTATTTCCCTGTCGGGAGAACGTATCCAGTCACCAACATTAAACGGCCTGTCGAGATATATCATTAAGCCACCAAAAAAATTAGCCAGTAAATCTTTTGCTGCAAAACCAATGGCAATACCACCGATGCCACCGAAGGCAAGTAGTCCAGAAATACTGTAGCCCATAGATTGAATTATGATAAGTGCCGCAGTGATAATGACAGAGGCGCGTAATAATTTTGCAATGGCGTCTGCCGTCGTGACATCGATTGGTTTTCCTTTTTCAATGCCTTGCTTAAGAAGGTTGATTTCCGTTTTTTTGATAAATCGCACAAAAAACCAGGTAATGGCAATGATGATGCAAATGTTACGTAGAGAGTCGACTGCAGTAAAGATCGTGGACTCGGTATTTGCCTGGACAATTTTTGCTGCAATGCTGAGCCCGATGATCCAAATTAATAATCCAAGTGGTTTGTTCAAGGCAACAAACAGGACATGATCCCAGAAAGTTCTGGTATTATTTAATTTTTGAATAAGCTTACGGAAAATATTTTTTTGGATTAAGCGGACTGTTAATGTTATGAAAACAACGATAAACACTTTCAACATCCATGATTCGTTTTCAAAATAGTGAATGGATTTTTCAAAGAAATCTTCTAGTTGCATTGTTATTGCCTCGTACAAAATCAATTGATTAATGAATGGGGGTCAGCGTGTAACCTTTATGGTTTAACAAAGACAAAACGCCATCTTCACCGCTTAAATGTAAAGCACCAAGCGCAATAAAGGCAGCACCGCTTTGTAAATATGGTGTCATTCTATCAGTCATACGAACATTTCGAAGCGTAATTAAATCACGAAATAATTGCTCGTAAAGTTTTTCATCTTCGATAGTTAATTGATTACTGTATTGAGTAATGCCATTCAGATCATTCTGCAAATATAGTTCAATCATGGTATCAAAGCCACTCAAGACCAAATCATAATTACAGACTGCATCCAGTAACAACTGGATTTGATCAGTTTTTTTCAGATCAATAAATATGGATAATTGTTCGTTCAAAGTTTCAAGTCCGACGGCTTGCATTTTCCTGTCGGCCGCCATATTCAATAATTTCAGATCAAGAAAAATACCTGTGCCAGGCGGGTAATTCATCATCAAATAGGCTGCCCATGGTTGCATGATACTAGCTAGTTCCAGGGGTATATTATGGTGTGAAAGAATATTACTGGTCTGCTTGAAAAGATCATCATCCAATATTTTTGTTAACTCTTTATCCTGTGCGGAAAACATTCTCTGACTAAGTTGAATTTCATCTTCTTTATTCGGAATCGATTCCATAACATAGGTTGTTGATGCATTGAATGCCTTGAGAACCGAAGTTGATAATTTTAACACCCTTGGATCTCTGACATGAATAGTGCCATAAAGATAGCTTGTTTTTGTACCTGCTTTTTCAATTTTCCACAACAGAGATTCTGAATATTGGGTGGGTATTTGTCTCTCAGGCTCAGGGGTGAAGAGTCTGCATTGATCAATGCCAACAAGCTCTGAGTTTGCACTCAACGGAAAAATAAACAAACAACAAAAATAGATGAGCAGTCTGGGAAGCATATTATATTTGATCGTCACCAAGATTAAGTTCAGGTGTTTTTATCAGTTCTAGCATTTGATCACTCGCCTCCTTCCAGTCAGCGGTACAACAAAGTTCATCAAAACTCTGTTTGAATTTTCCCTGCATACGCATGAGTCGAACACTGGATGTTGGGTTGATTTCATAATTTAGTGTATCCAGTACTTTAATCGCCTGTTCTTGTTGGTTACATATCAAAACCATATCACAACCTGCTATTAGTGCGGCTTGTGTCCGTGCAACATAATCTCCTGCGACCTCTGCCCCGGCCATACTAATATCATCACTAAAAATAGCACCCTTAAAATTTAGAGTCTTACGCAAAATTTGTTTCAACCAGATGGAAGAGAACCCTGCTGGCTTTTCGTCTATTTGTGGATAGATCACATGTGCCGGCATCAATGCGGCAATGCCGGAATCGATCAAAGCCCGAAAGGCAATCAAATCGTCCATTTGGATATCCTCAAAGCGACGGTTATCGATAGGGATGGCATGATGTGAATCCTCACTTACATCGCCATGCCCGGGAAAATGTTTACCCACTGCGGACATACCCGCTTGCTTCATACCTAGCATATAGTATGTGGCTAACGCGGCGACATCCTGTGGTTGTTTGTGAAAGGCGCGATCACCAATCACCTGGCTGATGCCTTTATACAGATCCAGTACCGGAGCAAAACTGAAATCAATACCCGTGCCCAGCAACTCGGAGGCCATCAACCAGCCCGCATTTTTTGCTAAGGCGAGACCGTGTTTCTGGTCAACCTCATAGATTTCGCCGAACTGACGACAGGGAGGTAATAATGAAAAGCCTTCCCGAAAACGTTGGACGCGTCCTCCTTCCTGATCAACGGCAAGCAGCAACTGGGGTTTGCGTACAGAATGTATTGCGTTGGCTAATTCAGCTACCTGTTGCTGGTTTTCGAAATTACGTGAAAATAAAATCACACCACCGACCAATGGATGAGTCAGCATCTCACGTTCATCCGCTTCGAGAACAGTACCACGTAAATCCAGCATTATGGGGCCGAGCGTCATGATGCAAACCTGTCTATGTATAAGTAAAATACGCCAATAATTTAGTATAACGCGTTCGGAATTATTAGTTGCTATACGTCATAATCTATTATGATCTAAAAATAATACAGTCGATTCATAACTTTATCAGTGATCTCTTAAATAAATGGTTATCATTGAAATTTAAATACGGCATAATAAAATCTGTTTATGGACAAATTTGATAAAGAAATAACCCATGTATGATTTTAAAAATGACGAAGATACCAGCAGTTCAATGGGTGAATTAGCTTTAAAAATCATCAGTTCTGCTGTGAGACTATTCGGTTTCATACTCATGTTGTTTGGCCTCTGGGTTGCCGTTATGGTCATGCTTGAAGCACTTGAGTTATATGAAAATCCAACACGTATTGAACAATTGGCGGTTCATATTGAACGCGGTTCAAATATTGATGCAACTCTCTCGACAACGAATGGTCCTTCAACGGTCAATAGCGACGCAGCAAAAGCTGCGATGGTGAATGCTGGCAAGGATATACATGTTTCTTATTTTTTCGCCTGGGTAATTGCGATTTTACTATTATTACTGATCGCACGGATCGCACTCGGTGTGATAAAAACAGGCGGTGAGCTGGTGCTGTATGATGTCCAGATAAAACGATTTGCCAGAGAATTGATCAAGGAATCCTACAAAACATCGAAATAGCTTTAACGTTCAACCGGGTGTTTTCTTTGCCGCTCAATGAAATACTTTCTTTCTTCCGGTGACATGTTTTGCCATTTTTGGCGTAGCTCTCTACGCTCCTCGGGTGAAAGTTGTTCCATACGTTGTTTAAATTCCTGCCGTTGTTGCTGAGGAATACCGTGCATCTTTTGTCGGAACTCCCGTCGTTCTTCTGGCGACATATTTTTCCATTTCTCTCTCAAAACCCGCCGCTCTTCTTTCGGTAAACTTTTAAACCATTGACGGCGTTTGCGTAATTTTTCCTGTTGTTCAGGTGACAACTGTCTGAATTTTTTGAAACGTTCGCGCAGCTGTTTGCGTTTCTCTGGATCCATAGATTGATAGCGCTGCATCTTTTCTTTTGCCTGCTGTCGTTGTGCTGGTTCCATTTGATTCCAACGTTCCGCACCACGTTGCAGACGTTGTTGTCTTTTAGGAGAAAATTCATCCCAGTCAGCAGTAAATTTCTGAAGAATTTTCTGTTGTTCGCTACTTAATTGATCCCACGGCAAAGCCTCCTCCGCGTTTACGGAAGTACAAGCCAAAAGCAAACAGAATAAAATACTGTTTATAAATTTATTCATACACTTCACTATTGCCATGATCATCCGATTCATCTAACAGCTTTGCTATTTCCTCGTCTTCCAGTTCGACAGGATCAATCCATACACCATTGTCTGTTTCCCATTCGCCCAGAAATTCCAGAAAGTCGATAGACGGCAGGATTTCCTGTTCGGTTTCCTCTGCGATAGTAGATGTCAGCCAAAAACCCATGATCAGGAATAATACATTACGAAGGCAGTTCATAGTCTTCGAGCCACTGATAAAATTCCAGCTCTTCATATAACTCAATCTCTTCCGTTGTCGAAATAAGATCCAGATCATCCTCTGTCATATTGGGATCTTGCGTTTGATCTGGCATGGCAAAAAATACCATGACTGCTAGACAAGCCGTTGCAATTCCACTCAATGGCAACCAGGTCGAAATCGTCCAATTGTTCTTTTTTGCTTTTTCCAAAACACGATAACGCGCCTGCGTGATCCGCGAAGCCGTTTCAGCATCGATCTGTTCAACTGAGCGATCAAATTCAGCCTTAGTTTTCTGAATTAACCTGTCGTCTTTCTCATTCATGGCCAATGTTCTCCCAGCTGTTCACGAAGTTTACGAACGGCTCTTGAGTAATGTGTTTTCACGCTACCTTCGGAACACATCATAGCGCTCGCCGTTTCCGCAACATCCAGTCCTTCCAGAGCTCGTAGCATAAAAGCCTGTTGCTGCCGTAAAGGTAACTCTCGAACGGCTCCTGCAAGCACTGTCATACTGTGATCCTGAGCCAGAGATTCTTCTGGGCGTTTTGCCCGAGTATCTTCAGCTGTTTGAATGGCATCAATGCTACTGTCATTGTCATCTTTATGACCAAACCAGACACGAAAGCGGTTGCGCACGATACTGCGTCGATACCAATCCTTGATCCGACTTTGTAAAATTCGTGTGAACAATGGACCCCATTCCTCAGGGTTCCGATCCGAGTATTTTTCCACCAACTTGAACATAGCGTCTTGCAAGATATCGAGGGCTTCCTCACGGTTCCCTGTCGCCACTTCGGCCATCCTGAAACCACGCCTTTCTACCTCCTTGAAGAACCGTTCCAATTCCTGAGACTGGTCCAGTGTTTTTCCCCTTGTCGATTGAAAGTGTGGTAACGCTTCAAGTTCGAATAAAGCTGGAGTTAGAGACATGCCCCAACCCCAGCTTTGCTTATTATCAGTTGCTTAATGCGCACGAGCAAGAGGTCTGTTATTACGTTTTTGTGCCTTGTGTTGGAGTTGATGTTTTGCATGATGTCCTTTATCACGGGAATGCTTATCATGACGATCCCTGACATCCTCACGACGATCCCAATGATCTTCTCTGCGGTCGTGGACATCTTCGCGCCTATCGGCTACGTCTTCTCGGTGATCACGCACATCTTCACGCCTGTCAGCAACGTCCTCACGACGATCACGAATATCTTCCAGACGATCTCTGCGCGCAGCTTCAGTTCCAGGTGGATAGTTATGATTCGCATCCCAACGATCTTCACGGCGATCAAGCACATCTTCCTGACGGTCACGGACATCTTCACGTCTATCGGTTACATCCTCGCGGCGGTCGCGTACGTCTTCACGCCCATCCCATCGGTCTTCCCTGTGATCACGAAAATCTTCACGGCGGTCTCTTGCATGTTGCCGTTCTTCACGGCTAAATTTGCCGTCTCCATCTTTATCAGCCCGTTTACGGAAAGCCGACCTCGCTGCCTGACGTTCATCGGTACTGATTTGACCATCGTTATTGGTATCAATTCGATTAAAAAATTCGTGGCGGCGGTTAGATTCACTATTCGATAAGTCACTTTCTTCGGCTATTGCAGCAGTGCTGAGGATTGAAGCCAGTAACGCACCTAACAGAATAGTGTTGTTTTTGCTTGCATTGATTCTCATGTAAGTCCTCCTATTTTTTGATGACTTACACGCAATAACGCAGTTAACTGGAAATGGTTGACACCGAATTTGATATTTTTTCTCATGCTGTTGGAAATATCGTTCTACTAATAAGCTTCAACTGATAAAATGCTGACAAAATTAAACACCCCAAACATATAACAATCCAGGAAAAAACATGTCCGCAGGTCACGATGCATCCTTTAAAGCGATCCTATATGCCTTTTTCGCTAACTTTGGTTTGGCTATAGCAAAAACAGCCGCAGCCCTTTTCACCGGTTCAGGTAGCATGATGGCGGAGGCCATACATTCCTTTGCCGACTGCACCAATCAACTCCTGTTGTTCATTGGTTTAAAACAATCGCAAAAGCCCGCCACAGAAGAACATCCTTTTGGTTATGGGAAAGCCACTTATTTCTGGAGTTTTCTGGTTGCAATCATGTTATTCAGTATGGGTGGTTTGTATTCCGTCTATGAAGGTTGGCATAAATTACATGCGACTGAACCATTACAACACGCCTGGATAGCACTGACCGTACTCGGCCTGGGTGTCATTCTGGAAGGCTTTAGTCTTGCAGGGGCGTTAAGGGAAATAAAGACCTTGCGCCGTGGTCGCTCTTTTCAAGAATGGTTCGGGGATACACGTAATGCAGAACTGATTGTTATTCTTGGTGAAGATTCAGCGGCCATATTAGGTTTAATCATTGCCTCTATCTTCGTATCCATTGCCTCAATCACCGGAAATCCAATGTACGATGCCCTGGGCTCGATCTGTATTGGTGTCATTCTTCTAATCGTTTCCTTATTCATAGCCAGTCGTGTTATGCATTTGATCATTGGTCGTTCAGCGGAACCAGACCTCGAAGAGTTATTAGACTCAATTATCGAAAAAGACGACAGTATCGAAAAAATACTCAACACCATGACCATGCAATTTGGCCCACAGGTCATGTTGGCTGCCAAGGTAAAAATGAAAGCCGGTATCTCCGTAGAAGAAACGGTAAAACAGATCAACGAGCTAGAGGTTGAAATTGAACGCCAGGCACCAATTGTGAAATGGACCTTTATTGAACCGGATATTGTGGATTAGTGGATTATCATTTAAAAACTATCTTTTTGTTGTCGTCTTTCAGCGAACTCTTTTACATTCTTCGCCAAAATGAAAGGATTGGTTTGCTTATCATCTTTCAGCAGGAAAGGTACAGTCGGAATGTTCTCCTCCCTTAGAGCTAATACTTTTTCATAGCGTTGTTGTAAGGCAGGATTTTCTGTTTCAACCGTGAGCGCAAACCGGGCATTGGTTTCTGTGTACTCATGGGCACAATAAATCACCGTGTCGTCCTTCATGCCCTTTATAATATCGAGTGAATGATACATCTGCTCAGCACTGCCTTCGAATAAACGTCCACAACCCATCGAAAATAGTGTATCGCCAACGAATAACACAGCCTGCTGTTCAAAGTGATAAATAATATGCCCCAGTGTATGACCGGGGGTTTCATGGACGCTGGCCTTATGCGCCCCCAATGACACGGTATCGCCTTGTTGAACGGTTTTATCGATACCGGGGATCCGTGACTCATCGTAGGCAGAGGCAATGATCTGACAATGGTATTTTTCCTTCAATTCCAGATTCCCGCCGACATGATCCCCATGATGGTGGGTGTTGAAGATATAATTCAGGTTCCAGTCACGTTTTGTTAATTCATTATCAATGACCTTGGCATCCGGGGTATCGATAGCAGCTGTTTGTTTGCTGATCGGGTCGTGGATTAAAAAAGCGTAGTTGTCCGTCAGGCAGGGAAACACATGGATCTCTAAATCTTGTGATATATTTGTCATATGCCTTGTTATAGCTACTTTTGCGAAGCAAATCAAAAACTGGTGTTAGTGGACCACCCCTCCGACATGGTGATTAAAACCTGGGGCGAGGTCTGTTATGCCAAACAAATGCCTGTGGAAGATGATCCTGCTTTGCCAGTCAAAAAAATCATCACTCCGCCGAATATTTCAACCACACCTTCAAACTCGGATTTAAAGTCCCTGGGATTCACCAAATTGATCAAACGTGATGAAGGTGTTTACGAAAATGTGACTGCGCTTGAGCACGAGGCACGATACATGCTCGCAGGAGACACCTCCACCGTACCTGATATGGCTAAGAAAATTGGCGATTGAAGATTATTTTTCTGCTTTTGTGCAAAAAAATCCTTCTATTTCATAGCACTAAAAAATAATTTAGAGAACCGTAGCTTTCACCTTGAGATCACGTTTCTGAGCGACTACGCTTTGAGTGAGAGTATGATAAATTCAAATCACCTATTCCGCAGTGCAAATTTGACAGTAAAAGGACTTAACTCGCCTGCACATCATGCTGTTCTTTCTCAAACCCACCTGAATTTCGAGTTAGCATTAACTCGTTTCATTTATACACACCCTATCCAATTCAATGGAGGATATATGTTTGAATATGATCAAAATATAGTTGATTCCCTGTTACATGAAAGCCAGGGTTTTTCTCGATTACATACAAAACATACCGATCTAAATACGAAAATCGATCTGGCAAATGAAGGTAAAAACGCTATAGATGATTTATCTCTTGAACAACTAAAAAAACAAAAACTGTTAATAAAAGACCAAATGGCAATGATGATCAAAAATTATCAGAGAGCTAGTGCTTAGAATTAATAAATAACAATTTTGGAAAAAACCCACCGCTCAGGTGGGTTTTTTATTTGGAGGTATTTGTACTCGGTTTTCTTGTGCCCAGTTAACCTGAATTACTAATGGGCGGCTCTCATTATTAAAAGGAGAACATCAAGGATTCTAACCAGAAATCCCAATCCACGGTCTTGTCGTTGATAACAGAACTATGCGGAAACAACGTCCGTATAGCATCCACAAGCTGCCGAAATTGCCAATCCGCCAAGCTCTTTTCTCGGCCTGCTTTTTGTAGATAATTACTGACATCTTGAGGTTCAAACTGACTAAACTGTGTATAGCTGTGAGCCTTAAGAAATTGCTCTGCCCGGATCACGTACCATCGCAACACATTGGTTTTAACGCCCTGTTTCTGAAGTCTTTCAATGTAGGAATCCCAAAAACCTTTCGGCAATTCGGGATCAATTTGACCTGTAACATCCATGTGCTAATCTCCTTATTAATAAAACATCCCTGAAAATAAGGAGTATACAAAAATGATACGGAAAAATCACCCAACAACAAACAATCTGATTTCCATGTTTAATGAACTATACGGCGTCCGTATAATATCTATTAACATGGATTCCGTATAATCAACTGTTGAACAAATCAGCTAACGCTGAGGTAACAATAACATTAGAATACAAGGATTGTATTAATATGGCACATCACCCTGATCGTTTATTACAAAATATTTTTAAGAGTTCGTTTCATTTATATAAACAATCATTACCGTTAAAAGATATAAAAGCCGCCGATGCGATTATGCATTGCCGCACGATGAATCAAGGTTATGATCAGTTAAGTTGTACCAATGGTCATGAAGACAAACAATTGCATTCATGTCGTCATCGTAGTTGTCCACTGTGTGCTGCACGTGCACGACATAACTGGATAGACGCACAAAAAAGACGCTTACTTGATTGCCCGCATCATCATCTTGTTTTTACCTTGCCACATGAGTACTTGCCGTTATGGCAATACAATCGTGCCTGGTTTACGACCATTTTATTTCAAGCGTGTCGTGATACTTTAATGACATTACTGAAAGACACACGTTATCTCGGTGCAACGCCGGGGATATTAATGACCTTGCATACGTGGGGACGGCAATTAAATTATCACCCACACATTCATGCCTTAGTCACTGCCGGTGGTTTAAGCTCTTCAAATCAATGGCAAGCCATAGAGCATGATTTCTTATTACCGATCCGTGTGGTGAAAGCATTATACAAAGGCAAACTCCAAGCGGCGATTCACGATGCGTTAGAACGTCAACAGTTAATTGTGCCGACGACATCATCCCGTCATGCACTCAAACAGCTTCATCGCGATTGTTACAAAAAACAATGGAGTGTTCGCATCATGCCGCAATACCCTCAAGGTAAAGGCGTCATGTTGTATTTGTCTCGTTACTTGAAAGGAGGTCCATTCCATCCAAAACAAATAGTACATTGTGATGCGAAGTCGGTTCGGTTTCATTATAAAGACCATCGTGATAATAAAATAAAATTGCTGTCTCTTAAGACGACAGAGTTTATCCGACGCATCCTTTGGCATGTGCCGGTACCGGGATTGCATGTGGTGCGCCATTACGGTTTATACGCCTCGCAATGTCAGGCGAAACGCAATCGCTGTCGTGAGATTGTCGGTGGTTTGTTTGAAGCGATGGGGGTGTCTGGTAAAGTTGAAAAAGAGCCGTTACACTGGGCGTGTCGTACCTGTGGGGCACCGTTAAAACGTGTCTTTTCCGTTTACCCAAGGAGATATAATCGAAGGCGTATTGAAAATTCCTATAAGAAGAATACAGCCGTACCACCGAGAGGATTTGTCCAACAAGGCGTTGAAGTCGGAACTCGCATTCGTGCTCCCGTTCCGGATGTGTTTCATTAATTCAATCCAGCACCTTTTTTTAGGCTGTGCGAGTCCGCTTAACTAAACGTTAAGTGCCATGAAAATACCAAAAATAATCGTAGATTTTACCCGAGGCGCTATAGGTATCTTCGCCGCTATGTATAGTGCGAATTTGTTTCCGATGTACTACAACAATCATTGCGCAAGAGGATTTGGATATGTACCTGAACCCGGAGCATATTTCGTTGGGGAATTTGATTGTAGTGCATGGCCTATGTTTTTATGGGGTTTACTCTTTGTTACTCTCTGTCTAATAATCGGGCCTAAAAGAAAGGGTTACTATTTGTTAGTCGCTTTCTTATTTCTTTTCTTAAGCATTATGGATAACCTTAGAATTGGTGTGTCATTTATTAATTCTATGTTACTAATTCCTATCCAATATTTCTTTCATGGCGGCATTGTCGCTCTCGGTTTTATTGCGGTATCGTACTACTACATTAACAAAGATAATGAAGTAAATTGCACTTAACAAGAAAATCCAGCCGATCCTCAAAAGCGTCGCTTCGCTCTGCTTTTTCGGCCGGCTGATTTAAACGTTAGAGCTATAAAAATATGAAGTATCTACCTTTATTTAAAATGCCCAAGCCAATGAAAATCACGGGTAGATCTTCAAGTATTACAAATGCATTTATTAATTCAATAATTCCAGTTGTTGTTCCAACAGAGGAGCAAGTAAAAGAAGCGTTAACTATTCTAGAAATGCTAAATGATAATTATCAATGTTCATACTGTGGCTCCCTTGCAACAGAGTGGGATCATTTAAGACCATTGGTTTTAAATAAAAAGCCAACTGGTTACATTTCCGAAATACATAACCTTGTTCCTGCTTGTGGAAAGTGCAATCAATCTAAAGGTAATAAAGATTGGCACCAATGGATACTTAGTGATGCTCCTTTATCACCAAAAACAAAAGGCATTTCAAACCTAAAAGAACGAATTGAAAGACTCGAAAAATATGAAAACTGGGGAAACCCAACAAACATGGACTTCGAGGAAATTGTAGGTAAAGAGGTTTGGGCTGAGCATTGGGAAAATTGGGAGCAAGTCCAAGAAACAATGCGTAAAGCACAAACAATCGCAGAACAAATTAATGCTAAAGTAGAGCATGCATACAAAAAGCTCTAATGAACAAGGATATGTCGCGCGATAGCCGCGACATTATCCCGTTGTTGAACAAGCCCGGTCAGTTTACTCGGTACTTATAATAGCAAATATCTTTTTTGGAATATCAGTAGATTGTCGGTCGGAAGCGAAAGACTTTTTTTCCGGGCGAGCAAATGCCTTGTCCCGGTAAAGGGAATTAAATAATAACTCCATGTCGTCATAACCGTGAACAGACTCCTGTGTTGAATGTGTTTGTTGTTTTAATGGCTTCGAGTTTGTTACCCCGAGCGCCAGCTTGGTCGGATAAAGGCAATGATGTTCATTGCGCCTTTACAGTTGGGACAGGTAAACGGAGGTCGAGATACGGTTGCTTTTCTGTCGATAACGACACGCAAGACCCACTGTATTAACATCAACATTTTTCGGCCATTACCATGTAGGAAACCAAAGTCCCGCACACGTCGAAAGCCTTTTGGCAACACATGCTGCAACAACAACCAGAGGAAATCTTCGCCCTTGAGTGTGCGGTATTGCGCTAACCCTGAACTGCTATCGACATACTTAAACGTCACCTTGCCATCCTGCTCAGCAATAATGTTCTTCTCACAGATAACGCCTCGGTACAGGTAACGCGATAAGTATTCCAGCGCGGGTTTGCCTTTGCCGACAGGAAGACAATCCACCACCCACTTGTCCGGTAGTTTATTGGGGATCGACAAGCCTTGTGAGGTTAAGGACTCCAACAAACGCCCTCGAAAAACCTTGGCCAAGGCAAATTCATTAAAGAGGTATTTGCCTTTCATCTTCTGCCATTGTCGGCGTTGCCGGTTCAGACAACCACCGGGTACGACGACATGGACATGCGGATGATAGTCAAGACGCCGGGAGTGCGTGTGCAATACCGCCGTCATGCCCATGCAACCCCCGAGTTTTTTATCGTTGTGTCCAAAATCTTTCAAGGTGCTCGATGCACAAGTGAAGAGTGCGTTGTATACGGTCTTTGGATGTTGCCAGGCCAGTGAACGCAATTCATAAGGCAAGGTAAACGTCACCATGAAGTAATCAACCGGCAACAACTTTTGCCGTTGGCGTTGTAACCACTGTGTCGTCTCATGGTTTTGACAACGAGGACAACTGCGATGTCCGCAGGAATGGAAACACCGTTGTTGCTCTGAACAGTCATCACAGCGAAGTACCATCTCGCCATAGCGTTCAGTGCGGCAATGGATAATCGCGTTTAACAGCTGTTTTTGTACGGGCAACAACGATGCTCCATAGCGTGCATATAATGGGGCTTGATACTGTTCAATGATTGAGGCGAGTTCCATGGCTCAACCCTCACCGGTCATTGACAAGGTCAATCGTTCGACCATGCGTTCAATGAGTTCACGGGTATTTTGTTGCGTGATTTCTGTCAGTTGAGTATAGAGCGCCGTTGTCTTCGGGCATTCATGACCCATCTCGGTTTGAATGGCACGCAGGTTCAAGCCAACTTCGACCAGATGGGTACCATAGCAGTGCCGTAGTGTGTGGATGGATACCTGTTTATGAATACCGGCGCTACGGACAAGGGCCCGGAAAGATTTCTGAGTGCCGCCTTTGTCCATGTGCCGCGTGGCTTGGTGTCGTTCGACATTATTTTTACCCGCCGGGAAAATGAACTGCGGGTGGCGATGTGTTGCCCAGTACGTTCGCAATACCTGTAAGGTTCTCTTTGGCAAGGTAACATAGCGATCTTTACGTCCCTTGCCCTTGCGGATATGGACACGCATGGATTGTGAGTCAATGTCACCGATCTTCAGATCCAAGGCTTCGCCCAGACGTAGCCCCATACTGTACACCGTGAGAATGTAGATTTGATAGCGCGCTTCTTTGGTGTGAGATATCAGCTGAGTTATCTCATCGGGGGTCAGGATATCGGGCAGGGATCTGACGATGGGTGGCTTGACGATATTGACCCATTCCCACTTTTTATTCAAAACATGTTTGTAGAAGAATTGCAGTCCATTACGATCGACTTTGACGGTGCTCCAGGAATGGGTTTCAACCAGTGATGCGAAGAAGGTTTTTAGATCGTTGACATTGAGTTTGTCCGGGCAACGGTCAAAGTAGGCCGTGACTCGTCTAACGGCACGCGCATAGACATCAATAGTCGATTTACTTTTACCCTGGCGTTTGAGTGCGTTAACATGTTGTTCGTACAGCGACTCGTAACGCTGTTGTTGTGTTTTGTTCATTCGATAATTCCTCATGGTTATAAACCTCACTCGGAATTGAGCGAGGTTGAGGAATTATCGGATATTTAGAACTTCTGCCGCGCTAGCGGCTTCGTTCAACAAGTCGTTCAAAACGGATTTTTTAAAAGCGGCGCTCTCGCTTCTCTTTTAAAAAACCCTTTAACTCAAACGTTAGGGATAATAAAATAACCTATGCATAATTTATTAAAACCAATAATTTATGGAGTTATTGCCACTTATATTGCAGTTTTTATTCTTTGGTTAACCATACCTATACTCCTATCTTCATTTGTCGAAATCAGTCTATCTTTATTTCCTTTTTTAATTAGTGTGCCATCATTAATCTTAGGTGGTTTTATCGCTGCAAATAAAATGCATTCAAAATACATCTCAAGGTATTTAATAATTGGCGGTATAGTAGGTATCATTGTAATGTTAATAGCTATAACAATTATAAAATCAAAAGGGGAAATATGGTTCATTTCCATTGTTGTTTTAAGTGGAGTTGCGCTTTCTGCTTTTGGCTCATTTATCGGTGCAAAAAAGGAGCTTAACAGTGAACAACAAAATCCCTAACAAGTGCATCAAGAATATTCGCTTGTCGCTCATTTGGACAACTAAAAGCCGTGCTCCGCACGTTTTTAGTTGCCCCTTATGCTAATCGTTATGATTAATTACAAACCTATATTGCTAGCCTTATTTCTGGGAGCCACATTTAATGTTATGGCTCAGGACATCAAGTTTCCGGATATTGGAATCCTATACATATCAGGTTTAGATTGCAGTGAGGAGAGAGTTACCGATGAGGTTCCAAAAGAATCCATCCAGTACTTTCTTACTTCAGGTGTTTTTTTCAGACTAACTGTCACTGACACAGATATCCAAGAAATTAAAATTCCATACCCAGAAATGTCCTGGATGGAAACAATAAACAACTTACCAAATGAACCTGTTGGTTGTAGCGTAGGTATCGCAATACATGATGCATCATTGGACACTGCAAAATATGCTATGAAACGAAACCAAATTAATGCTGGAAAGATATATAACGATAATGATTTTTATTATTGGGGAAATTAATCATAACAAGGCGCCCAAACGGGACGGCTACGCCGCCCCTTGGCTTGGCCGTTATAAGGCAAGCTAGATGACAGACAATGAAAACAACATAGATAGCAAAACCAGGTGGCAAGCGATCACAGTTGCTCAATTATCTTATTCAATAAATCTATTTCTCACCTTCACAGTAGCGGCACTTGGATTCTGTATGTCACTACTATTGAATAAAAGTTTTACACCGGAATCTTGGAATGTATGTGCTTTTTCGGTATCTATAATTTTGTTTTTGTCATCTGGTGGATTCGGGATTTGGTGCACAATTAATAGACTTAGGGATTTCCGGGCAACTGCAAAAATAACTCGAATACGTGACAAAAAAGATAAAGAGGTGGAAACACAAAGCCTTCGATTGCTAACCGATAACCTTGGCAAAAAGACTTGGGGCATATTCTGGTGGCAAATTGGAACATTCTGTGCCGGTATTTTTTTGTTAGTCTTTTCAGTGGCATTCTCATTAGGCCAGCGTCTTTTATGAAATTGCCTTATAACCAGGTGCTGCAACCGATGGCCTGCTACGCAGGCCACGGCTGAGCACGGCGTTGAGGCTGTAGAAAAACCCCTATTTCCACCTTAGATTTGGTAAAATAGCGCAACCCATAAAGAGCACTTTAAATGCCTAAATTCATTCCTTATGATCACAATCAGAGTTCAATGGTGGTGATCAATTATCAAGACCAACTTCAAGCGGGCACCTTCGAACACGCCGTTCATTACTTAATAGAGAACACGTTAGACCTGTCTGTTTTTTATCCTCGGTATAACAACGATGACAACGGCCGCCCTGCCATTGACCCGGCTATCTTGTTGAAGGTCATCCTGTTCGCTTACTCTAAAGGAATAACATCAAGTCGCGAGATCCAATGGTGTTGTCAAACGAACATCATATTTAAAGCCTTGTCGTGTGATAGCGTGCCGCATTTTACAACGATTGCAGAGTTTGTCAGTTCCTGTGCAACTGAGATAGCGGATTTGTTTGAACAGGTGTTATTGGTCTGTCATGAGCAAGGATTACTGGGCCATGAGTTGTTTGCGATTGATGGTTGCAAGATGCCATCGGATGCCTCAAAAGAATGGTCGGGGACCTTTAAAGAGCTGGCAGAAAAGCGCGAGAAAATTAAACGTCAGATCCATCATCATATAAACGAACATCAACAGTTAGACAAGAATGAAAGTCGTGATGAAGAGAGACACAAGCGCACCGAGCAGGCCATTGAGACATTAAATAAAGCGCATGAGAAGATAGATCAATTTTTAAAGTCCAACAGCCCACGGATGGGCCAAGGTAAAAGACCCAAAGGCAGGTTTATGCTCCTGCAAAACCGGCATTCTCCACATCCATGTGGGTCAAGTCAAAAGTAATATCACCGATAATGAAAGCGCCAAGATGACCACCAACAAAGGGACTATTCAGGGGTACAATGGCGTTGCCTCGGTCGATAAAAAACATCAAGTGATCATTGATGCTCAAGCCTTCGGAGCAGGCCAGGAACACTATACCTTACAACCTGTATTGGAGACGATTAAAGAACGCTACAAACGATTGGGGATCAGCAACAATATATATCAGGACGACATCATAGTGACCGCAGATACCGGATTTGCCAATGAAGCGAATATGAAATATCTGCACGAGAATAGGATCAATGGTTATATCCCCGACAACAAATTTCGCAGTCGGGATCCAAAATTCGCCGAGCAGAAAAGCAAATACGGCAAACGGAAAACAAACACTAAAAAGAAAACAATCAACGTCATCCCTGCCAGTGAATTCCGTTTCGATCCTACCAAGAAAAGTTGCATCTGCCCGGCAGGCGAGGCGATGTGGCTAAAGAAAGAAGGCCATGATCAACAAGGCAGTTATAAATTATTTTTTGAAGGACGGCTGACAAAATGTCGAGGCTGCAAATTGAAACATCAATGCATGAGAAACCCAAGCTCTGCGAACACCCGAGAGGGCCACGGTCGACAGGTCTCATTTGTCCTGGAGAGTAAAAGAGCACCGAACTTCACTGATTGGATGAAGCACCGAGTGGATAGCGACAAGGGAAAACAGAGTTACAGTCACAGAATGTCGGTAGTCGAACCGGTGTTTGGTAATATAGGTTCAAATAAACGGCTCAACCGATTCAGTTTGCGCAGTAAAAAGAAAGTACAATGTCAGTGGAAGATGTATTGTCTAGTACACAATATTGAGAAGCTAAAGAATTACGGTGGATTGGCGGCCTGAGTTATATTCAAGAATGAAGCAACCTCTATTTTATTAAAACCAAAAGCACTATAAAAATAAATGAACCGAAGACAGGTTTTTCTACAGCCTCGTTATGTGTAGTAAGACTCAGCGACGGTTAAAAATTTAAGCAATTAGCTTATCGAGAAGATAAATGGAACTTTCCATATACAAAAAATCTGATATTGAAGAAATCAAACAACTCTTTTTAAGAGTATTTTCTGACTCAGAGGGTCAGAAAGAAGGCTCAATAATTGAAAGTTTGGTTTTAGATATAATGACAAGCACTGATGCTCAAGATATATATGGTTTTATTGCAACTGAAAGCAATCAAATAATTGGTAGTATTTTTTTTACAAGGTTGGCATTTGAAAATTCTGAAAACACCTTTATTTTATCGCCTGTAGCCATCCATACAAACCACCAAGGGAAAGGCATTGGTCAGGAGTTGATTAATTATGGTATTAAACACCTAAAAGAAAATGGTATAAAGCTGGTGTTTACTTATGGCGACCCAAATTTTTACTCTAAAGTCGGATTTAAGTGTATTACTGAAACAATAGCTAAAGCTCCATTCGAGTTATCGCAACCAGAGGGGTGGCTTTGTCAATCATTGGTTGGCGATGAAATTAAGCCAATTGCAGGAAATTCTCGTTGTGTTAAAGCACTCAACAAAGCTGAGTATTGGTAAGAAATGTTAACCGTGACAAAAACACATAACGAATAAGGATATGTTGCGCGATAGCCGCAACATATCCTTATTCGTTAGAAACATCGTGTGCTTGGCGCTCAATATTCGTGATCAGTAGAAACATATTCCACCCAACAAACATCAAGGTAAAGTGTCGTATAAGATGGAATGGTCAAACTATAAAGCGCTCAAAATGGACCGCCAAACTGCGGCGGCCATTTAGCTTAGCGTTAGCCAATTTAAAGAAACAATTCATGATGCCAATAGGCACACATGTGTGCTATGCTTTGCTATATGAAGCCAATAAATTGGAACTCCACTAAAAATCAACAGCTTATCTCTGAGCGTGGTATTTCATTTGAGGATATAGTTTTCTATTTGCAACAAGGTGCATTATTAGATGATATTGAACATCCAAATGGTGACAAATATCCAAATCAACGTGTATTTGTTATAAACATAGATGATTATGTGTACTTGGTTCCTTATGTAGAAAACACTAAAGAAATATTTTTAAAAACAGTTATTCCTAGTAGAAAGGCTACAAAGATATACTTAGGAGAATCATCATGAGCG
This sequence comes from Gammaproteobacteria bacterium, assembly GCA_965250225.1. Lineage (GTDB taxonomy): Bacteria > Pseudomonadota > Gammaproteobacteria > Eutrophobiales > Eutrophobiaceae > CBDEUK01. Next base: position 71,068 of record CBDFNQ010000031.1, on the reverse strand, counting down.
ACCCTAAACTTAGCAAAGAAGAAAAACAAATTCTTAAAGATTTTGAAGCAGGTGAATTTAAATCGATTCTTACGTCAAAACGTAAGAAAATGTTGCAAGCTGCTGCTGAAGAAACATTTAAAAAAGATAAACGAATTAACATCAGGATCTCAAGTCGTGACCTTGAATCATTACAAAGACGTGCGCTTGAAGAAGGTATCCCTTATCAAACATTAGTATCTAGCGTGCTTCATAAATATGTTTCAGGTGGTCTACACGACATTATGGCTAACAAGGTGCTTAACACGGACGCGAAAAAGCATCGCGCCGGTTAGCTAGGTCGTTGGTGCTTAACTAAGTATGAAGATTACTGGAATATTCTTGGTATTACTTTCTTCCTTCGCTTTTGCAGGTGAGTATCCTGCCTGCAACATATTAGAGAGTAAAAAAGTTTCATTTAGAAGCCCAGATTCAAAAGATATTCTAGAAATATCTGTAATTGGTAATCCTTGCTATGAGGCAAAATTAAACCTAAAGTTGAAATCTGAACAGGGTGTGCCACTGTACGAATATAACTCACAGTTTAAACAGCATAATTCAATCCATTGGGACGAGCCCGATATGGATGAAGTGGCTATGAAGCATGTCCAATATATACTCGACAACGCTATAACTTCATCTTCTGAGCTGCCTGATATATTTTTATGTGAAGTACAAGAACCAAGCTGCGAGCCATATGAAAAAAACACAGTGCCACTAGAAAAGTACAAGGCAATAAAAGCAAGCAATGTACCTATGTTAAATCACTCAACCTATTATGAGGGTTGGGCCTCATTTGTTTACGATCCCAGCACCAAGAAAAGAGATATTATCAAAACTGGTGTTTAGCCGATTGAATCAAGCGGCGACCTGTTTGTTATCTAACACTTCTATACCGTCTTTAAATTGAACCCCTTGATGACCTTGGCCAGGTGATCAAATCCCCTTAATCTTCTCCATTTGCCCTGTGCGCATTCCCCAAGCTTAAACATCATATGCAACAGGCTATCACGAGACAGACAGCCTCTTGCTCGTTTCGTCCTGTGACGGATTGTGGCAAAGGTAGATCCAATCGGATCACGGGTTCGAATGCTTTGCCAATGCTGTGCCGGGAAATCATAGAAAGCGAGCCATTCTTCACGGTCTTTTTGTAAACACGCCGTGGCTTTTGGGTATTTTATGTCATAGGTCTGGATAAACAGTGTTTTGGTTGGTTGATTGTTTTTACGAACTTCAAATCAACCAGATACGCCGCTTCTTTTCAAGTGCTAAACACCAGATTTAGTTATAACTCCCAAGAAAACCGTAAAGGTCTTAGAGGGCGGGTTGTAATGCACCCTAACAAATGTGTCAATTTGACGCATTTACGCTGCGCTCCAATGCGCAAATTACACAGGCGTTATGTTCACTCGGCCTTTAATGTAATTTAGCTTCGCCGTAAAACTAAAACACTTTGCCATTAGCTACATCGGCAACCAGCATCAAGGATCGTGCTGCCATCACATCTCAGCAGCTCCGTTCTGGCACTTTCGTTTTAAAAAATGGTATCGTCGGCATCAACCAATTTATTGGTGTGCCAACAAGAGAATTCAGGGTTAGCTTCGGCACCACCCTCTAATCGCAACTAACAAGTGTGGCTTCGCTATCGCTCCGCAGCTTACTTCGGCTCAGGGCAATATTGTCGGCACATAACCAGTTGCTTAAAATCGCCCACGATAAAGCCGTGGGCTAGGGCACGCGGAGAAGCCGCGCGCCCTTTAGCAAGGCGTTAGATTTCATTACCAATCCTGTGTAGATAAATTATGAACTTAAAAGATTTTCGCCTTGATACTGAAGCACTTTTTAGCCAAGTCATGTATGGAGATGGATATCTGCATTATGGTTATTGGGAAAATTGCAAACCCTCAATAATTTCCTTGGAGAATCTAGGTAAAGCCCAAGCCGATTATTTTTATAAATTTGTTAAAGCAATACCAGATGGTGTAAATACTATTTTAGATATTGGTAGTGGCACAGGAAGTAATGCGGCTGGACTTATTAGTAAAGGGTACATTGTTGACTGTGTCTGTCCATCAAAAAATCTTAACATAATTGCTGCTAATAAATTACCTAAAACAACGAGTATTTTTGAGTGTAATTTTGAAGAATTTTCAGAGAACAGAACCTATGACATGTTATTATTTTCCGAAAGTTTTCATTATATAGATGCTAATGTTGCATTAAAAAAAGGACTTGAATGCACAAATAAATTTATATTAATTTTTGATTATTTCAAAAAAGAAGATAGTGTGGGTTATAAGCGTATTAGTTACGGTCAATTCAATAATCTTGTTGAAAAATCGTTCAATGAAGTTTACGAAGTTATATACGATGAAGATGTGACGCAGAACATCATTCCTACATTTCTTATTCTAGATGAAATTTCAAACAGTCAATTAAAGCCTTTTATTAAAACATCAATTTTAAAATTTAAAAAAGAGCACCCTGTGTTAGGTTTTTTTTCTAAATATTTTTTAAATAAGATGCTTCATTATAGTAATAATAAAAGTAATAGATATAAAAATTTTATAACTAAAAATGAGTATAGAATAATTTTATTGATGAAAAAATAAAAAACATACAATCATTCCAGACGACCGCTAACGCGGACTGAATTCAAGCGTTATACAGAATACTAAACAGATGAGTATCGATTTAGATCCTAGAACTGAAAAATGGCTAAAGAAACACCTCGGCCGGTGTAAAACATTGCCGCTTGCTACTATACAACTTCAAGTAATCTACACTGACGAAAGTACTTCTGAAGATCAGCGCAATTATTTGGAAACAATCAATTGGAGCAGGCATCTGGTATTTAGATTCAAAGGGCATTCCGAACAATAAATTTTCAAAAGGGGCATTAAGAGACTATCACCCTGAAAGCGATATAAAGAAACCAAAACATACCGAAGATCATGAATATCCCCGTAAGGTAGCAGCAAGGGAGTTATTGGAGAAAGACTGGAGTAGTATTGAAAATCCGGCTATTGAATTTTACGAACTTTATCGAGAAAAATATGGTCGTGTTAATTTTGTTACTTCTACTGAAAATAAAAGCATTACTAAGTTCCAGAAAGTTGGTGTATTTAGTACTCCTGAAAAAGCATATGAACAAGCAGGAATCAAACTAATTAAAGTTGATGATGATGAATTACAAGAAATACGAGCCAGAAATAAAGAGGTTATTGAAAGATCATCAAATTCTGTATAACAATACGCTCTGAGTCCATCGTCAAGCCTTTTTGATTAAATAAAAGCTGCTTTTCTTTTCTTCAAGGCAAATAAATAAGCGGATTCATCATAAGGCGTTTTGTTTTTCCAACAACTAAAAATAATCCGTATCCACTTAAAGGCCAAAGCGCTCAAATTCGACGCACAAAAAGCGCGCGCGTCTTAGCCGAGCCGTTATACTTAAATAATCCGATTTATAGCTGTTTGCTCAAGAACTCAATGAACCACTTGATTTTCAGAGGTACATTTGTCTTATAGGCATGAACATAATGAATATTATCTGTTTTAGCCTGTAGGTTGTTTAAAATATGCTGTATTTTCCCTTCTCTAATATATTTATTTGAATAAATATTAGGTAATAGAGCTACTCCCAAATCAAGCAAAACTAACTCCATTGCAGTATTAGCACTATTTACTTCAAATTTTGGCTGTAGGCGAATCTCATGTTTCAGCTTACTCTTATCAAAGAAATAATGGGAGAGTTTAGTCGTTTGCCAGCTAGTTGCAATAAATGGATGTGTACTAATGCTCTGTATAGAAATTGGTTTTTTTAAAGAAGAAAGATAAGCAGAGGACGCAACAAATATCTCACTGAGGCTGCCAATTTTTCTTGCTCTAAGTTCACTATCCTGTAGTTTTCCTACACGTATGGCAATATCAATACCCTTTTTAATAATATCCTGATTGCCATCATCTACAATCAGACGTGGCTTAATATCAGGGAATTGTTTAATTAGTTGTTGAATTGCTGGTAAAACCGCAGGCTGTATTAAAGCTTGAGGTGCAGTAATACTCAAAAGACCTGATGGTTGTTGTTTGATGTTATTAACTTCATCAATGGTTATATTTAATAATGTTTTTAATTCTCCACTGCGCTGAAACAGTCTCTTCCCTGTACTGGTTAGACTTAAACTACGAGTAGAGCGTGTCAAAAGTTGCACACCAAGATGGTTCTCAAGTCGATTGATATGTTGGCTAACACCAGATTTTGTCATATCAAGTTTATCTGCGGCAGCAGTAAAACTCCCTTGTTCAACAACTTCATTAAAGATCATCATCCATGAAAAAACATTCTTTTGTTTAGTTTTCATAAACAGTAATGTAACAATATTGAGGTTTATTAGCAAAACAATTGACAGTAATATAATTCTTTCCTCAATAACGGAGACAACAATGTCAAACAAACTCATTAATCTTGAAGTGTTGGAAGCCAGTAAACAGTGGATAGCATTATTTAACAAAGCAGATGTGGAGGCATGTTCTAAAAGATACTTAAAAAATGCAGTAATGGACGCAAGGCCAATAGGTAAATATGAAGGGCGCGAAGAAATTTATGAATTTTGGAATACGTTTGTTAGTTCAACCAACGCAACTGATCTAACTTATTCCGATATTGTTATTGAAGTAGTAAATGATAATTCCGCTAAGTTATCAGCACAATGGTCAATGAATGTTGGCCGAGGGTTCATCAGTGAAGAATTGTGGGTCAAAGAAAATGGTGCTTGGTTTTTGTCCGACGATGATTTTACTGTTGAAGAGCAATTTTAATTTGTAGTAATTGATTAAACAAACTAGAAGAAAGGAGATTTATTATGAGTATAATGGTTAAATTTGAATTAAATGTTCAGGAAAGTAAAGAAAAAGAGCTTGTTGAATTCTTTGAAAGAATATTGCAGGGTACTAGAGATTTTTCTGGAAATGAAGGTGCAAAAATATCTCGTTCATACGAAGATAAAACCAAGTTCATTTTAATTGAATATTGGGAAGACAAGGAAGATTTTGATAAATATTTGAGTTGGCGGACGGAAATCGGTGATTTTGAAAAATTGGGTAATATGTTAAGTATTGATCCAGACATCCAAAACTTTGATGTAATTGATAATGCTTAATCTAATTGTTAATTATGCCAAAAATAAAGTATAACAATCGCATCTAGCTGACCGTAAAAAGCGTCACAATTTTTGCTATTCGCAAAAACTTCGCCCCTTTTTACGTCAGCTGATGCGGGCGTTAGATGACATGAATATATATAATGCTATTTTTCCTATCTTTTGCCTTTTTGTTGGCGTTCCATGTCTTTTAATACCACATAAAGTACAAAGTTTTGTTTTAGCATTTAATGAACGATTTGGACATCAAGAACAAGCCAATTCATTTCGACACACTGAAAATTATATTAGACGCTTACGCATTGTTGGCTTAATCACTATTTCAGGCGGTGTAATCGTTGTATTAATTGTATTGTTCGCCGAGGATATGGTTCGTGCTGTCATCTAACCCTTATGAGGCCCCGCTCTGTCAAGAGACAAATAAACCCCTCGACGCATTAAATCGATAACATCATTATTAAAATCGGTCGTCTGACTTTGTTTTCATCTGCATTATCAGGTTGATCCCTACAATAAACACTTATCGAGCTTTATCCGGGCAACTTGTTTACATCAATAGTTACCCAACACTAAAAATAATTTCATACCCTGGTAGTCCTATTCAAATCGTCTGAGAATTTAATCTCAGTTAGTTTCAGGCTGACCTCAGGGGCAGACACCAAACTTAAAAATCATTAAAGAAGGAGCGAGGCCGTGCGCTAATCAAATCATCAGGATATCAACCGTGCTCATGACCGTATCGGGACTTCGAAAGTCAATGTATCGATTTGTTTCGGTCTGATGAACTTGGGTCTTGTGGCGTCCAGTTAGACGTTGAGCATCACGGCCTCCTCCTATAGTTAAAGCGTTTTCATAAAGCGCTCCTGAGCAAACGGTTGACGTTTCATTAGCATGACATATACGGCTCGCCCTAAACGATGCGCCAGTATCGATAAGGCTTTGCCTTTACCGTGTTTACTGGCCATTTTCTGGATCGCTTTCTGCGCCGCTGGATTGCCTTTTAAAAACAAGACAGCTGCTTCACTAAAGGCCCACTTTAAATAGGCATTGCCTATTTTTTTACCCGAGTACCCCATCTTCTTACCGGCCGATTCTTTTGCACATTTGACTAAACGTGAATACGAAACGAATTGACCTAACGTGGGGAAGCGATGGATATCGTCCACCTCATAAAGAATAACCATCGATAATACCCGACCAATACCCCGCACCGAGCACAGAAGATGATAGGCAAAGGCATCGTGTGCCTTGGCTTTCATGGCCAGGTCTTGCTCTAACACACGTAGTTGTTCATCCAGATGATGAATGACATCGATATCCAGTTGTATCATTTGTCGAACCACCGGGTCGGGAAATTGTTTTGCTATCTCAGCGCGTTCCTTCTTACGACCGACACGGGCACCTAAGGGTGGTAAGTTATATTGACTCACGGTGTTTTGGATGTGGGCTGTTAAATCGGCACGATAACGAGTCAGGTACATACGACGACGTAACAGATCTCGCGTGGCTCGCATCTTGGCAGGATAGACATACGCCTGTGGCAGCATTCCACCTTTCAACAACAGGGCAATTTTATGCGAGTCTATTTTATCGTTCTTAGCCTTACCACCGTGGATCGCTTTCATGTACAAGGCATGACCCAATACAAAATCAATTCCTTCTCTGGCGCAGACATCGGCTAACCAATACCAAGTGAAAATACATTCAACAGCGATCACCAGGTCTTCTCGATAAGGCTTGATCGTTGCCAATAAATTATCGGGGCTCGTTTTCATATTACGATGGGTAACGATGTTCCCTGCTTGATCCAAAATGCAGACGTACATCATTCGGGTATGCAGATCAATTCCGCAATAATGTTGGTGTTGTTTGCTGTAAAATCTCATCTGAGGCTCGGCAACTGCTCCTGCGTTGCTCTACCACCTACATATATGGACCCACTCCGTTTGCAAGACACTTTGACATTGATGTGAGAGGAAATCATTGCTCTCATATATCCGGCCTGTTTGTGGAAGCTTTTGTCTTCCTGGCCCTGATGGTTATTTGCGCTCACACTCCTCATCATCCTTACGGCCTATTCAATGGCCAATGCAGGTGGCAGGTTCTGAGTGAGCTGGTCTGACCACTCTTATCATCAAATCAAATTATCTTTCGCAACTGAAGCAAGGGGTTTATCTCTTATTCAATTCATTTGTTCTGTTCATGCGACCACGCGATACGTCTCTCCTTTTGCCATAATGACCCAGGCCATGCGTGCCATCTTGTTGGCAACAGCAACACAGGCTTTATTGTGCCCTCTGCGTACTAACAGCTCTTGCGCCCATAAACTAAAGCGATCCGTCTTCTTCGCCGAGTGTCGTAATACCGCCCGAGCACCGTGAATATACAGTGTCCTCAGATAGGCATTACCGCGTTTACTGATCCCCAGCAAGACTGTCTTGCCGCCACTCGAATGCTGTCCCGGCACCAAGCCTAACCACGCTGAAAAATGACGACCATTGACAAACTCTTTACCGTTGCCTGCCGCAGCAAAGGTCGCGCTGGCGGTGAGTGGCCCAATGCCTAATACTTCATCCAAGCGCTGGCACACCTCGTTGTCCTGATTAAGGGAATTTATCCGTTGACTACATTGCTTAAGCTGTTGGTCGAGCGTCCGTAATTCGTCAAGCTGTTCGGCAAAACATTCTCGAGCCAGGCTGCTTAAGCCATTGTCCGCGTCTTCCAGCACCTCAGGTAAACTCTTACGTACAGCAGCCACGCCTTGATTGATGACGAGTCCGTACTCCGCTAATAACCCACGTATCTGATCCACCAAGGCATTACGTTCTTTTTTGATACGTTCGCGGTGGCGATGAAAATTCTGAATATCTTGCTGTTCAATCGATTTAATCGGCACAAAACGCATGTTGGGCCGTTGCGCTGCTTCTGCGATGCCCTCGGCATCGTTATAGTCGTTCTTGTTGCCCTTCACAAAGGGTTTAACATATTGGGGGGCGATGAGTTTTACACGATGTCCCAAGGCAATAAATTCTCTTGCCCAATAATGCGCGCCACCACAAGCCTCCATCACGATCAGACAGGATTCTATATTCGCCACTGTTGACAAGAGTTGTTTTCGCTTGAGTTGTTTCTTTCTCACTAACCGTCCTGTTTTGTTAACTGCGTAAAGGTGAAAAACTGATTTCGCCTAAAGCGCCTACTGTTGGTGCTATATCTAACCCGATTGTTGTAATCTTCATTGGTGATCCACTCCGCTTTTGTTTAAATGGTTGTTATTAATTTCCATTTTGGCCCATTATGAGGCCGATTAAAAAGTGGAGTGGGTCCATACCATTATCCTTGTAGGCGTCCTCTTTCGCATTGTGATTGAAACACGTAGGAATAGAACTAAGCCTGAAAGTCGCAAGAGGGGCCTCAATAAGTATCAAATCGTTCAAAAATGACCGCCAAAATGCGGCGGCATTTTAACTCAGCCGATGTATCTTAAATAGTAAAGATGTTGAAGTCATACGAAAAGAGCTAGGATTGTAACAATGAGGGGCAGGGTAATAATTCTAAAAATTCCACCAACCTGATCTCTCTATCCTATTTTCCTGACATCTAAAATGCCATTTTGATACCGATAAGAAATAACATGCCTGCTAGTAAAGGGCGAATAACGTGATCAGGCAGGATGCTGGCAACACGAGTGCCTAGATAGATTCCTGGAAGTGAGCCAATTAACAAACCAAGTAATAACATGAGATCCACTGTGCCGATGTGCAGATGACCCAGGCCGGCGATCAAGGTAATGGGTACGGCATGGGCCAGATCGGTACCTATGATCTGGATGGTTCTCATGCCGGGATGTAGCAGGAACAATATTGCTGTTCCCAGGGCTCCTGCCCCAACCGAGGAAAGCGTCACAAGTGTTCCAATCATTGCACCGAAGACTCCTGTCATCGGCTTTCTGATCTTGTTGTGAATTGCCCGCATGCCAGCCAGACTTTCCTGTTTGCTGATATTGATAATCCGCGTGCGAAAGATCAACACCAGCGATGTCAGGATCAGGGCAATACTCAATGTCGTGGTGATAATGTTGTCGTAATTAATCCCCTCAGCCTGCAATTTTTTCAGTAGAAAGATTGCAACAATCGTGGCCGGTATGCTGCCCATTGCCAGTCGACGGACAATGGCCCAGTTGATGTTGTGTTGTTTGTGATGGAACAAAATACCACCACTTTTTGTGACCGCAGCGTAAAGTAAATCCGTACCCACCGCGACGGTTGGACTGATACCAAATCCCAGAACCAGAATGGGGGTCATCAAAGAGCCACCACCGACGCCCGTCATGCCGATGATAAAACCCACGGTGAAGCCCGCGATAGTATAATAGAGATTAAAATCCATAGGTATGGTGTTGTTATGCTTCTAGTGTGTCAAGACGGTCATTTTGGCTTGTAATGTAGCGGGGCTTTTCTATAATTAAAAGTAATAATTATTCATATTTTTATAATTAATAGGAATAACCAGGGGCTTATGAAGCTACAGCAACTGAAATACATCTGGGAAGTGGTCAAACACGATCTGAATGTGTCGGCGACAGCAGAAGGTCTGTACACATCACAACCCGGTATCAGCAAACAAATCAAAATGCTGGAAGAAGAGCTCGGGGTAGAGATCTTTCGGCGTAGTGGGAAGCACCTTAGTGAAGTCACACCTGCGGGCAATGCCATTATCCAGATGGCGGGGGAGATACTGGAAAAAACAGAAAACGTCCGGCAGGTAGCTCAGGAGTTTCGGGATGAAAACCGGGGTTCACTCTCAGTCGCAACCACCCATACCCAGGCACGCTATGTGTTGCCGCCAGTCATCAAGGATTTTATTGAGCGCTATCCCGATGTGTCTTTGCATATGCATCAGGGTACACCGGTGCAGATTTCAGAACTGGCCGCCAAAGGCACAGTTGATTTTGCCATCGCAACTGAAGCACTGGAATTATTCGATAATCTTATCATGATGCCCTGTTATAAGTGGAACCGCAGCGTGATCTGCCCCAAAGATCATCCCTTGAGTCAACTGAAGCAATTGAGCCTGGAGGCTCTGGCTGATTTTCCTATCGTCACTTATGTATTCGGCTTTACCGGTCGATCACAACTTGACCGCGCATTTAACCAGGCCGGACTCTCTCCGAAACTGGTATTCACAGCCTCAGACGCGGATGTTATTAAGACCTATGTCAGACTAGGGCTTGGCGTGGGTATTGTCGCAAGCATGGCTCATGACCCTGTGATTGACGACGATCTGGTCTCACTGGATGCGAGCCATTTGTTTGAATACAGTACGACCAAAATCGGTTTTCGCCGGGGAACTTTTTTGCGTGGCTTCATGTTTGATTTCATCGAACACTTTGCGCCACATCTGACAAAAGACGTGGTGGAAAGCGCTATGACAACCGGGACAGATGATTCACTCGAGACCTTGTTTGAAGGGATAGAGATTCCGAGTTACTGATACTGAAAAATTTTGCTTGGTGAGAATGACTCAATCAATCTTCTATTCAAGTACTTCTTTTACCAGTTTGAAATAGACGGTATAAATAACTGCCTCCTTGCCCTCTTCTTCAACAATAAAAAAAGGTGCCCGATCGACCCGATATTGCTTCGCAAGCAACATACCTGCACTTTCCGGATCGCGTTCATCAGCAATAATGATGTCGCTAATATGATCGATATAACCACTGTCGTTCAAACGTTGCTCAACCTCTGCACATTTTCGGCAGGGACTACCATCGGCCTTGATTTTTTTCACCATGGTGATGTGCATAGTATTCAAGTAACCGGAGGAAAATTAAACGCCGTTAACTGATCAGAATGACAGAATATTCTAATTAGACTGTTTCGCTGGAGACAAAATATTTTGATGGGATATACGTTCCGTGTGAAGACAAATCGGTTAACTCCAGACTAGCCCTCTCTTTCTTTACCACTACCAGATGGACACGCGATACATCTCTCAAGAATTGTTCCATCATGATATTGCAAATAGCATCACGCCCGATGATATTTTTACCTTCTTTTAAAGGGTATTCATTACCGTCATGATCGATAAACTTCATAATATCGCCACCAACCAATTTGCATTTGTATTTTGACAGGATCAGATCCAGGCCCTTATCTTTCAGAAGGTGGATCAACACTCGCTCCCCTTTTGGCATGCGTTCCATATCTTCTGTGATTTGTTGGCCGTGATAGGCACGCACCATATCCAGAGTTGCGCTATTGAGATCGGCGCTTCCATGGTAGATTTCCGATTCTATGGTCATGGAATCAGTAATCGTAGTTGAAGTTGGTTTGTTCTTTTCCGAATGTAGAAAATTGATCAGATACTGTCTGGCCGAAAGATATTGCAGATATTTAACAACCGCTATATGTTTAAACTCAATCAATAGTTCATCAGCTGCATTCAGGGCAGCCATAATGTCGCGCCAGGCATGATCCTGTGAGAATACCAGAGGCTCGGTTTCCTTGAGTTCACGATCGATGCCCTCAGGATTTTTTGAGAAATTAGCAATGATCGATACAAAAAAAGTCTCGACATTTTTTATTGTGAGCGCCTCATCATTCAATTCCGTTGACGAAAGATGAACCATCTCGGAGATTTTTGGGGCAGGAATCGATGTTCTACCATTCAAGGCAAATTCAAAATCTTCAACCGAATTGAATCGAATACGGTGTTTTCTTATTTCTAACTCGACAGGTTTAGGAATGTTTTTTTTCAACATATTTCAAACACAAAACGGGCAATGTCCTGATAAATTTTGTCCAGATTGATGTAGCACTCTGACTCAGTATTCTAATAGTAATTTAGCACTGAATACAGTTAAATATTTCACAAAAAAACAAATAAATTTTCTGGCCAGATTTAATTTAGAAAACTCTTAATATGTTGTCATTTCAATCACAACGAGAAACCAGTGTTTAAAAAATCAAATAAAAACAATTAACTATAAGACTTCTTGCGAGCCCGAAATGATAAGCTAAACTTAATCATAGCTTCACTAAGCAAGACCAGTCATTTGTTTTTTTTAATAGAATTTTATGCCTCTGTTCTAAAGTGCATTTTGAAAGAGCTGTTATATCTTTATAAAAAGTCTCAAGATTTTCGTTTGCAAGGTGGTAGCGTATGATAAAACCTGGAACCAGTTCTCGGTAGGTGCTGATAGCGGATATTCGCGCGTTATTGGTTTGTGTATCAAACCAGTTATCCAGTCCATTATAGTTATTCCAACCCTGTTTTAATTGCTGATATTCCACCTCAAGCCTTGTGAAGAGCAATTTTTTTTCACTGCGTTTAAAACTGTCATTAGCACTGGATTCATACAGCGATTGCAACTTTGTTTTATAATTCAATACCAGATTGACAAATTGATCTTCATACTCTTTTTCCAGCAGCAATTGCTGATATTTCGATTGCAGGTCTTGCTTATCCAACCAACGCTGTAGACCTATTGTTGCAATAGCATCGGCATAGGCTTCATTAAATTCCGAGTCATCTTTGACATATAGTTTCTGGTGTGCGAGTTCATGAAAGACAACCCTGGCGAGATAAATATCATCGCGTGAAATCATGGTGTTTAATACGGGATCTTTGAACCAGCCCAGAGTTGAATACGCTGTGACTCCTCCCATAAAAACATCCAGCCCCTGAGCGTTCAGTTCATCTGCCAGGGCCTTTGCCTCATCCCTGGAAAAATAACCGCGATAACTCAAACAACCGACCACTAAATAACACCACTGTTTGGGTTGCAAGGACAGCTCTTCTGTGGCGAATACATTCCAGATAACGTAGGGTCGTTTCAGATCCGTGTATCGGCGATAACTGCCATTATCCGGTAATAGCAGATCCTGTCTGGCAAAATCCAGTATTTCCAGCAGTAAGGCTAATTTCTTTTTTGAAACTGGGTCAATTTTTTCCGTTAAGAGTTGTTCGATATCCTGACTTTTTGCAAGAATTTCGTATTGACCGAGAACTGACTGACTATAATAGGAAATGCTGGTACAGGCGTTTGTACAAATTAACACCACTGGCAACAGGACAATATGTAATATCAGGCGCTTCATAAGGGTAATATATCGCAATTTTGCCCTGATCCAGAAACCAGCAACCCAGGACACACCACAGTATATTCCAATCCAGAAATGAGCCTGTAGAGAGGGGTTATATTTCATCATCAAGCCCTGAGTTTTAGTCGCACATGAAGTTGTTTAAAGAGTTGGTTTTTAGCTGAGTTCAATTGTTCAGCCGCTTCATTGTCATTCATTTCGTTAGCAAATGCATCCAGTTGTTTGAAGGTGATCCCTTGTTTCAAATACTGACTGGGTCTTTGTGCTGAGCGAAACTTTTCATAGGGTGTCATCATGTCTTCATAGCGATAACGTTTCCGCTCTTTGCCTTTCTTGTCGGTGATGGTAGAGGGAAAATAACAAGGTCGATGAAAATTAACGTAGCGATAGACCTCGCCTTGATTGAGCCTGGCAAAGTCATCGGCATACTGCTGCGGGATGTGCATATAGCCATAGAGTTTACGCACGACCGAGCCATTCTTGCTCTCAGCCAGGGCATTATCGTTACTGTGCCGAGGTCTTGATTTAGTGAATTCAATACGGAGTTTCTCGAGTAATTGAGCCACGGTATAGTTGATGTATTCACCGCCATTATCGGTGTGAAAGCCCTGTATCTTGAACGGGAAGGCCGCCAATAATTGCTCTAATGCCGGCAGCATGTAGCGTTCACTTATTCGTTCTACCGTGACAATGATCTGAAACTGCGTAACCTCATCAACGGCATTGATGTGATAAACCCCTTTGCGCCTGTCCTGATCGCCCTGATGCACGGAATCAATGCGAATATAGCCCGGTTGATCATTCGGACAGGGTTTTCGCCGTAGACCAATTTTGGCTGCCTTGGGACGGGTTTTCGTCAAGACACAACGTTGTCGTTGGTAAGTCGTACTCTGACGCAAGTTATAAAGATGTGATACGGATATGCCCGCCAGACGCTCATAGTTCGCTTCCTCAAAACGCTCATAGGCGCGTTCACAGAGTTTCTTTATCACCGGGCCACTGGGTTGCTGATGACGTTCATCCATCTCGGCGAGTAAACGGATATCGGCCTTGCTGTACTTTGGTTTGAAGCCATTGCGACGAGCAGTCTTTATCGTGATCCTGCCATTCTTGATGTATTGCCCAATGAGACGTTTCACCTGCGCATGGGAGTAGCCGGTGACTTTCATCAGGTAACGTGTGATGAGACCTTTTTCTGCTTTGCCCAGTGAGAAATAGCGAAATGCCACCAAGGTCTTTTGTACCCACCGATAGCGGTCTTGTTTGCTGTTGGCGACACAAAAGGCCACTGCCTGAGTGCCTTCGAGAAATTGACGGACGGTGTCAATGGTCGTGAGTTGTTCAAGTTTCATGATCGTTTTCATCCTGTGATCATGAACGACTTTAAATGTTATTTCAGGCTCATTTGATGTTGGAAAGTCGCCCCTCGTTCAGGCTCATTTCATATTGGAAAAGACTACCACTTCACGTTTGCCTGCTCAGGATATAACATTAGGAAATGTTTAAAACGATTATCTCGTCAGAACAATTGTTGAAGAGACTCGAAGACAATAATCTTGTCATAGTCGATTGTCGTTATGATCTGATGGAACCGGACGCGGGGAAACAACAATATCATGAAGCGCACATCAAAGGTGCTGTGTTTGCAGATGTACATGATGATTTAAGTGGCCCGCCACTAACTGACAATGGCCGACATCCACTTCCTTCCTCGGAGGCACTGAACCAGCTTTTTTCATCTCTGGGCATATCAAATAATTCACAGGTCGTTGTTTACGATTCTGTCGGTGGTTCATTTGCTGCCAGACTCTGGTGGTTGCTTCGCTATATGGGGCACGAAGACGTCGCCTTGCTGGATGGCGGATGGCCAAACTGGCAAAAAACAGGTTTCCCAATAGCCTCAGCAGCTGAAACAAGACAACAAATAGATTTCATGGGAACTGTTCACAGCGAATGGTTAGTCACGCTGGATAATGTCAATGGCGCAAAATTGTTGATCGATTCCAGAGACCCTGCTCGCTATCGTGGTGAATCAGAACCTATTGATAAACAGGCTGGCCATATTCCCGGCGCCCTCAACCACTTCTGGAAAAATAATCTGACAGAACAGGGCTTATTCAGGTCGGAACAACAATTAAAAGCAGATTTTAGACCGTTATTTGGCCAACATGCTTCTACTGATGCTGTTTTTTATTGTGGTTCTGGGGTAACCGCGTGCCATAATTTACTCGCTGTTGCGCACTCTGGCCTCGAACCACCGAGATTGTACGCCGGCTCCTGGAGTGAATGGTGCTCAGATCCGGTTAGACCTGTGGCCACTGGGAATAACTAGTCAATTTCTAAGAAAGAAAAATTTATTCTGAACATGAAAAAATATACTACTTCTATTATTACTATTAACAGTCTTGTTTTATTGTTAAGCCTGTTCTCAAATATCAGCTTTGCAGGGGATGCATCGAACGAAGCCTCTACACAAAACACCAATCTGCCAGAAGAAAATCAAATTGTAATTAAAGACATGGTTCTGGTGCTGGATAATTCCGGCAGCATGAAAAAAAATGATCCCAAGTTTCTGTCAAAACGAGCAGTAACACAATTCATCAACAAACTGGATCACGAGACACAATTATCGATCGTAGTATTTGATCAACAGGTGCAATTAGCCGTTCCGTTTCTCGAAGTAACGAAAGATAACAAGAAACAATTATTATCGAGTCTTGATTTGATTGATCACAAAGGATTGTATACAGACAGCCCTGCTGCAATTGAGCGGGCAATATACGAATTAAAAAATAACGGTCGCGAGAACAGTCAGAAATATATTGTGTTTTTAACTGACGGGATAGTCGACACAGGGAACCCTCAAGTTGATCTTGAAAAATCAAAGTGGCTAAAACAGGAACTTGCAGCCGATGCCGCGGATAATGAGATAAAGATTTTTGCCGTTGCATTTACCGATTCTGCTGACTTCCAGATGATCCAGTCATTAGCACAACAAACAGGTGCTGAATACTACCGCGCGATAAAAGCAGAACAACTGGATGATGCGTTTGAAAAAATTAATGCCTTGATCGATGAGTATGGAGTGATTGAAAAAAACTCTCTTGTTAAAGAAACGGAAATTGCACCTGAGCTGACTGAAGAATCCGCTGTAATACCGACCAATGAATTAGAAGCAATAACTGTCCCATCCCCGGTAGTGGAGAAACCAGTTGATCGTCCTCCCTTGAACAGGGATCAAAATATTACATTCCCAATTCAACAAGAAAAAACCTTATTACCCTATGTGTTATTGGCAATCTTCCTGACTCTGCTTGGTTGTATGACGTATTTCTTTTATTTACGGCCAAAATGGAATCGTATAAATGATGAAATCTATATTTCAGAAGCCTATTTAAAAGATGTACATGGCCATACACAACAGAAAAGCTACAAACTGGATTCGACGCCTGCAATGGTGGGTCGCGTTGAAACCAGGGATAATCAGGATCTGAAATACATTACTATCCTTGAATCCACTATTGGACGCCGCCATGCGGTCATTGAATACAAAGATTATGCCTTTTGGGTTGTTGATCAAGGCAGTACAAACGGCACCTACGTGAATGATACCCTGATAGAAAAAGAAACCCGCCTCAAACATGGCGACAGAGTACGGTTCCATAAATTTGAGTTTGTCTTTGAAGTACCTGAATTACAGGAAGATGGAATGACCGTAATCTCATCTACCGTATTGAAAGAAACCATTCAGGCGAATGCTCGTGAATTGCCTGAGCCAGAATTTGATATCAGTATGGCCGAAACAGACTCTAATAAGGATGAACATCCAGTTGACTTTAATATTATCGAAAATTCAGAAAAACTGGATATTACCTCAAATGATGAAACCATTCGCCCAGGCGAGTTGGCTGAATTTGATGAGTCAGGCAGCGAGGATGCGACCGTGCTCAGAGACCCTGAAGACTCAGAACCCGAACAATCCTGAATATTTGTTCCAATCACTATATTGAAAGAAACTATTTGAGTTTCTACGTCGTTATTATTCCTGAAACACAAGACTATTTGAAATAGCAATTTCCCATTTTCCTCTCGAAAAAAAGCTAAAGTTTTTCTGATTACAGTCGATGCAACCTTATGAATTAAAGATGGACACCAACATCGCCTATTTGGTGATAAAAAAGCAACCAGGTGCAAAAACCAGGGAATGCAATAAATTTTAATATAACTCAACTGTTCAAAGACTTCGATTTGGAGAAAAATCATGAGTTTAGTTGCAATCGATTATCTCACTAATGCTTCAGCAAATATTGCGACCCTGGCAACACATCAACCACCTCAAGGTCCGGAGGATTCCTGGATAGACAACGTAATGGACTCTATGGCTAATAACGGCATAAAGAAAAAATTATTGCATGCAGCAAAGGTTCACCCCTGTATCATCGAAGGAAACCGAGTACTTGTCTTTCAGAAGGGTTTAAAGGAAATCGAGCCGGAAGCTTATTCCGAGTTAGTGGAATTTGCTGGTAAAAATAATTTCACATTGAAAGAGGACCTGCGAGATCTGAACAAAAAAGGCATCGCGTATGAACGACGTAAAGCCAGAACGACACCGATGGTATTACTGGCTGGAGGTTTGTTTTTACAGGGTGCTGTACAAGCAGGCACCATTTCTAAAAATCAGGTTGATGATCTGTATAACAAAGATTATGTCTTCCCCCAGGTACAAATAATTGATGAACAACACAGTGCCAATCGCGCCAATCTTGTCAGAGATGGAAAACGATCTTTTACTGGCACAAGCGGTGAAATAGAAAGCATATTAACGATTGCTGGTGAAACCAAATCCAAAGGATATATCACCAGCGTAAGCACACATAATGTGAATATGCCTCGTGAATATGTGGGTGGTTTTATCAATCGTTATGATTATCAATTTCCGAAATCGGATGGTGGTGCACAATATAGTTATTACGAAGGAGATAGTTTCGGCGCATTGGGGTATTACACAAATGGCAGAGTTATTATGGATATTCTTGTTGGTGGGGACAAAGCTTTGCACCCCAAAATGGGTGGGCCGTATGATCAGATCCTGTATGATAATCATCAAATGCAGCTTATTTCTTATACCGGGAAACATAAAGAAGAGGAAAGCTTTTTAAAAGCAACTTATTCCTTAGGCATTACCGCAGTTATCAGTTTATAAAATTCACACCAGAGTCATTACTTAACATACCTGGCTGAATGATGTCAGGCCGAGCCTGTGCCTGAATCAATCCGCACCAATTTATCGTTATCATTTTCTCATTGTGCTAATCTTGCATAAAGAATATAGAACAATGACCCATGCAGAACCCTACCCTTCTCTATCAAGATAGTGCTTGTTCCACACGTTTAAAAATCCTGCACTTATTAATCGATGGACGCTTCCATTCTGGTTCAGATCTTGGAGCGGTACTGAATATTTCGAGAGCGGCAATCTGGAAACAGATAAAAGCACTGACTGAACTGGGATTCGATATCTACAGTGTCAAGGGACGAGGTTATTGTTTGAATCAACCACCAGAGTTATTGCATGAACCTACGATTAAAAATCAATTTTCACCACAGGCAAAACAAATCATAAAGCAACTGGATCTGATGTTTGATGTTGATTCATGCAATGATTTTTTAATGCGCTCGTTAGAACAAGGTGATATTCATGGACATGTTACCCTGGCTGAGTATCAAACCAAAGGCCGTGGACGACGTGGCACTGCCTGGATCTCACCTCCCGGTGCGGGAATTTATCTTTCCATCGGCTGGCATTTCAATGAAACACCAACTGATTTGAGTTGCCTGTCTTTGTCTGTAGGTGTTGCAGTTGTGCGTGCATTACGATCTGTTGCACTTGAGAATGTTGGCCTGAAATGGCCAAATGATATTTATTGTAATAACCGCAAACTGGGCGGTATTCTGATCGAATCAAAAGGTGAAAATGCCGGGCCAACGGATGTGATCCTGGGTGTCGGAATCAATGTCGCATTACCTGAAGCAAGTCGGCGAGAAATTGATCAACCATCGATCGATATTGCCAGTGTATTATCAGTTATTCCTTCAAGGAATACACTGGCAGCAGCATTGATCAATGAGTTATTCAATATATTGGTAGATTATCAAGAACATGGGTTTACAAAGGACATTGATGAATGGCGGGCATTAGATTGCGCCGAGGGGAAAAAAGCCATCCTGACAACGACCGGCCAAAACAATATTGGTCGAGTATTGGGCATCGATGATAATGGTCAGTTGTTAATGTCAGTGGACGGCTATATTCAGAAATTCACATCTGGACAAATTAGTTTTAAGGTGGATGATTGAAACTCTTTATTGACATAGGTAACAGTCGACTAAAATGGTGTTTTTCAGATACCGATGAAAACACTGTCTATGGTGCAACGGCATATCAGGATTCTACATTTGAACAGACACTGGACAAACATTGGTTAGCGCAACCTGAACCGACAGATATAATTGTCTGTACTGTTTGCGGCCCGGACATCCGTGAAACTCTTTGTGCCTGGTGTGATCGAACATGGCGCATCCAACCTCGATTTGCCTCGGTTGAAAAACACTGTGGTGATGTGGTCAATGCCTATGATGATGTGAGTCAGCTAGGCGTTGATCGCTGGATAGCTATCATCGCTGCTAGGAACCTGTGTCACAAAAACATCCTGGTCGTTGATTGTGGTACCGCTATGACGCTTGATGGAATAGAGGCGAACGGTCAACACCGTGGTGGTTTGATTGTCCCTGGAGTAGACATGATGCTTAACTCTTTGCCTGAAAAAACCCGTGAGATCAACAGTCTGAAATCCAGACAGGATCTGAACGACTCTTTGTTTGGACGTTCAACCGATGAATGCTTATTAAAGGGTTCACTGATATCGACTTCGGCCCTGATCGAACAAAGCCATCAACTTTTTCAAACAGAACTACAATCAGAAGTGGAATGTCTCATCACAGGAGGCGCAGCACCTGAAGTCATGACAAAACTATCTATCAAATACGAACACTACCCGCATTTAGTACTACAGGGTCTTGGGGTCTGGGTGCAAAATTCATGAAGTGGCTATTTATATTATTGTTACTGGCGAACATCGCTTATTTCGGCTGGGAGTTGGATAAAGAGGCCCATGCCAATACCCTGGCTGAGAATACGATTCCAGTCATACCAGCTGACGCTAAAGAATTAAAATTACTGAATGAATTAGACAGCAAACCATTAGCAAGCTTTGACAATGCCGCCAATCCAGTTACGGATCAAATTAACGATTCAGCCATGATATCGGATCCGGCCTCTACTGAGAAAAACAACATCTTTAACCGTCAGTTAAAACTCGACCAGATGGGATTTATGAAGGAGCTTGCAGTATCTCAGTTTGCCAATGAGCAAAGCCTATGCGTTTCCTATGGGCCAATCAATGGTGAAGACGCCGCAAATAGCTTATTTACATGGACGCAAAACCATGAATTATTATCGCAAAAACGCCAGGCTGTTGATACTGATAATGAATTATTCTGGGTCTATCTTACGGTTCAGGCTGACTTGGCCCAGGCTGAGGCGGTGGTAAATGATTTGAAAAAAAAGGGCGTTACCGATTATCGCCTTATCAAGCGGGCGAACCTCAACAATGTGATTTCCCTGGGTTTGTTTTCATCGAAAGAAAGGGTTGACCATCGGCTGAAGGAAATCAATGCCAAAGGGTATAAACCCGTCGTGGTTCCCTATCATGACCCTGATGTTAAACGCATATACTGGGTCGATGTTGCATTTGATAAAGGCAAAAATGATATTGATAATATTATTTCAGATATGCCATCCGGCTATGATTCTATACCAGTTTCCTGTGCGAAGATTGCGTTGGCTCCACTTAATCCCTAGAATAAGATCGCTACTAAAAGTTGAACTGATATCCCGTCATAATTAATAAGATAGCTGGTTAGGCGCATTCCAGGGAGTTTTTCAATATGGTCTTACTGGTCTTCTTTGCTATGCCTGAATTCAATCACTGTAAGCCATAAGAATCGAGAGGGTTGGCTACTATTATGAATACAAATATCCGCTGTTTTATTTTGTTACTATTTTGTGCCGTTTTACCTTCCCTGGTAATGGCCAATGTGAAACTTGTGCAAGCACAAACATCTCTTGAACAAGGAGACATTGATAGGGCCCTGAACCTGACCAATGAAGTCCTGGCCGAAACCCCAAATAATATTGAAGCTCGCTTTATGAAGGGGTTGATATTAACTCGCTCTGAGAGATTAGAAGAAGCAGAGGATGTGTTTGATCAACTCACCAGGGATCATCCTGAATTACCAGAACCATACAACAATCTGGCTGTTGTTTATGCTGCACAGGGAAAATTTGAAGAAGCCGGCGAAGCATTAAAAAATGCCATCAATACGCACCCTAGTTATGCAACTGCACACGAGAACCTTGGTGATATATACGCAAAAATGGCCAGTCGCGCATACAACCAGGCATTAGAGCTCGATGATGGGAATGTCAGTGCGAGGGAAAAACTATCATTGATCAAAGAATTATTTTCAGCGCCTCCTGACTCATCAAAGGAAGAAGAGACAGAAACTGTGGTGGCGAAGGTCGAACCAACTCCCGAACCTCAACCGAAACAGATTGAAGAAACCGTACCAGAACCTGTTACACTCACGGAACCAACACCAGAACCCGAAGCAGAAACTGCAATGGAAAGCGTTGAAGTCGTACAACCGGCACCGGTAGTTCAGATAGACCCACAGATAGAAGTAGCCATAAATCAATGGGCCAACGCCTGGTCGTCTCAGGATGTTTCTGGCTACCTTTCCTTTTATTCCGACAATTTTGTCCCTCAATTCGGAATGTCACGTAGTACCTGGAGCGAACAGCGCAGAAAACGTTTGCACAGCCCTGGCTATATCAAAATTGATGTATCTGCTGTAAAAATCAGGATGATTGGAACGGAATCTGCAGAGGCAACATTCACACAGTCTTATTCGTCAGATACCTTTCAAGACTGGGTGACAAAGAAATTGTTAATGCAGAGTCGAAATGGCCAATGGAAAATTGTCGAGGAACAATCTTATTAATGCAAAAAAATAGTGTGCGGGCGATAATCTGTTCGCTCGTTGCCTTGTTTTGTCTGTCCGTTAATGCGGCTGATCTGGTCTCTCGCGCCAATATTACACAATCCCATTTGGCTAAACATGTTTATGAAAACCTGCTAATTCAAGCTCTGGAAAAAATACGGGTTGGCAAGATTGATGCAGCTATTGAGGACATGGAAAAGCTCACTAATCTTAAGCCGGATTTTAAATTAGCCCAACTTATCTACGCAGATTTATTGCTCTCTAAAGCACAGGGCATTACAGATTTTGGAAATTACTATTCTGTTCCGTTTGAACGAATTGCGTCATTACGACAGGAGGCCCGGGTTCGTTGGCAACGCCACTTACAGCCACCGAATCTGAAACAAATACCTAATTCATTGATCCAGCTAAGTGATCATCAAAAATTCGCCATTGTGGTTGACCTTGGTGCATCACGTTTATTTTTATTCGAGAATCGCCAAGGAACGCCGTATTTTCATAGTGACTATTACATAACGATTGGTAAAAATGGCATTGGTAAATTCAGTGAAGGTGATCAAAAAACACCAACTGGCGTTTATTTTGTAACCGATTATATTAATTCTGAAAAGCTACCCGATTTATATGGTGATGGAGCATTTCCTATCAACTATCCAAATGCCTGGGATGTTCGTCATAAACGAACTGGTTACGGCATCTGGTTGCATGGTACTCCGAGTAATACCTATACACGCCCACCTCGTGATAGTGATGGTTGTGTCATCGTAAGTAATGATGACTTCAGGACAATCAGTTCATTTATCGATGTCAATGCAACACCTGTGATCCTGACCAAAAATATAGAATGGATAAACAAGAATAGTTGGCAAGCACGACGCAAAAGTTATCAACACTTTATTGAACAATGGCGCGCCGATTGGGAAAGCCGTGATGCAGAACGTTACCTGAGCCATTATTCCAAACAGTATTATGGATTGGGCAATGACTACGACAGTTGGGTCGAATACAAAAGGCAGGTAAATCCTTCAAAACGTTTTATTGAAGTTAAATTACACAACACCAGTATATTTCTTTACCCCGGCAGTGAAGACCTGATGGTCGTGACGTTTGAACAGGATTATAACAGCGATAATTTTCGCCGACGTTTTATCAAACGACAGTATTGGAAAATGGAGCAGGATGGCAAATGGCGGATCATCTATGAAGGAAATGTTTCCTAGAAAAACTCAAGTCTGCTCACTCTGTTACTTTTATCTTTCTGTACTCAGCTCCTGCTGCTGCATATTTTTCATAAGATAACTCACCAGGTCTGACCAAATTTCTGATATCTCATCAGGCTTTGGCATAATTCCAGAATAAGGTAACTCAATAGTAATGACCGGTATGCCCAGATCGACACCCGCATAACGGCCGAGGGAACCAGGATAGGTTCCCAGTAGATTCAGATACAAACCTCCAAGCTTACGTGGTGCTTGCTCTGGACCGTCGTAATCAACAATGCCATGTGGCGCATGGACGGAAACCAGTACATCGGGCTTGAAGTGATTTATTTCATCCACCAACCAACGGGTTTCAGGTTCACTCAAGGCTTTTTCACCAGGGTAACGCCTTGGGCTACGTTTGGTTTTTTCAACCCAATGTTTTATAGCGCTTTCTGACCAATCCGGCACAGGGAAGTTACGATTGAGGTCAACTCCATTCGCATTCAGACGTGAAGATTTTTTTTGTAATAAGCCATCGGGATTTACCAGCGGCGCAATCTTCCAGTGAAATAATCCTGAATGATGTTTATCCAGTGTTTTTAACCATTTAAAAACAACGCTGACGGATGAATACTCATCTCCATGAATTCCTCCAAGCAACAGAACACGACCCATCGGTTGGCGTCTTGGCAGCGGCGGGTATTCCTTGATTAAAAGGCCGGCATTATTGACGCTGATGCTTTCGTGGACAATCAATTTAATGTCCAGGCATTCTTTAATACCAACACTGCCGAGTTTATTACCGACACGCGTGCATTCCTTTTCAATCGCTGTCAATTCCCGGGCAGAAACCCCAGTCGATATAAGCGTGAATAAAGCGAGGAGCAGTGAAAAATTTACCAGGTTCATATTGAAAAAAAATGATAATGTAGAAATATCCCGAGGAAAATCACGGCGCCAAACCAATTGTTGTTTAAAAATGCCTGAAAGCATTTTGCAGGTTCCTTTCTTTTGATCAAAATTTGTTGGTATATGGCCATCAGTGTTGCCAGGATGATAGCAACATTATAAATCCTTCCCAATTCCAGTTGTAAACCAACCAAAACCAGTGTCAAAATTAGCATGGATTGAATAATCGCAATAATCAGTGTGTCGTGCTCCGCAAACAAAATAGCAGTCGACTTCACCCCAATCTTTATATCGTCTTCACGATCAATCATAGCGTACATAGTATCGTAAGCCACTGACCAGAGTATGTTGGCAATTAATATCAACCAGGCGATAGCAGGAATTGCATTCAATTGGGCAGCGAATGCCATAGGAATGCCCCAACCGAATGCCACACCCAAAACAAATTGAGGCAGATACGTGTAACGTTTCATTAACGGATAGAGCGCAGCGAGTAAAAAAGCAATGCAAGCAAGATATATTGTTAGTTCATTTGTTTGTAACACCAGAATAAAGGCAAGCAACATCAATCCGGCAGCAACTAGTGTGGCCTCTTTAACACTGACTGTTCCTGTTACGATAGGCCTGTCTTTTGTCCGATCAATATGCCCATCAAGATTTCGATCAGCAAGATCATTCATGACACAACCTGCTGAACGCGTGAGGAAAACACCAGCCACAAAAATAATAAGTATTTTTATATCCGGTATTCCCTCGGCGGCTATCCACAGTGCCCACAATGTTGGCCACAACAATAATAAGATGCCAATGGGTTTATTCATTCGGCAAAGGATTGAATATTGTTTAATACGATCCTTAACTATTGGCCGATAAATATCGAGCTTTGTATTTAACCAATGTACAAACTGCCGATATTTTGATTTACCAAATACACAAACTCTTGATAAAACAGGTTTGATTTTTTTCAGTTGTTTTTGACACTGATCGATCACAGAACGACTGAGTTGCACCAGTTTTATTAAGAATGGATGCATGGATATATCCCTGGCAGGAATACCTCTTGGACTAAAAACAGCGAATCACTAATGTCAAAAATTGAGCGTCTGGACCAAAGAGCATCAGTACCGAGTTCATTGGTATTAATTACATTACTAATTGCTAGTGTACTTACCTGAAGCCTGTGAAGGCTCATGTCTTGACGTGAAATATTTCTATCAGAAAATAAAATATTTGCTAATGGCACCAGCCCGAGTCTTGACAATTGGTGTTTGCGTTTTTGATAGGTTGCATTCGGAATTACAGTGCGTGCATAGACCCAGGATAAATTTTCGCAACCGAGAATAATTTCTCGGATTATGGCGTATTTACCGAATTGTATATTTAATAATTTACACTCATCCAGAGTTGGTTTTTGCCATGACTGATTGAGTAAACGTAATGATAATTCTTGATCACAAAATTGATTGAGATACTGAGTTAGAGAGCCTGACTCAGTCAGGCAAGCACGCAAGGCCTTAGGACATTTAACAAGACGTGCATTTTCAGAACTCGGCCAATGTTTATTCAAAAACGAATACCTTGAGGTAATGGTGATGCTATGAAGTCGATTGAATTATGGATGATTAAACTGCTTATTCAAATGTTGGTGTATTATAACTCATTAAACCTGACCATAGTGAATTTGCTGTCCCTGCCAACGACGGATCAAACTGTCAATTTTATCTTGATGTTGCTCATGCAACTCTTTGGCCGCTAGTCTTACATCAGGCAATAAATTCGCATCACGAACCAGATCGGCAACACTTAAATCAGTTATCCCAGCCTGCCTGGTACCCAAAAGTTCGCCTGGACCACGCAACTTTAAATCGGCCTCAGCAATTTTAAACCCATCATTGGTCGATCGCATGACTTCAAGTCTTTTTTTTGCCATATCAGACAATGGTGCCTGATAAAGCAGGACACAATCACTTTGTTTTGTTCCACGCCCAACACGTCCGCGCAGTTGATGTAATTGTGCCAGACCCATGCGTTCTGCATTTTCTATGATCATCAAACTTGCATTCGCTACATCTACACCGACTTCAATCACCGTGGTAGCAACCAGCAAATCAATGTCTGCCTGTTTAAAAGATTGCATGATGGTCTCTTTTTCGATGTTTTTCATTCGTCCGTGAATAAGTCCAACCTTAATATCCGGCATTGTGTCCTGAAGATAGTTTTGTGTGTCGACAGCTGTTTCACATTGCAATACTTCCGATTCTTCAATCAATGCACAGACCCAGTATATCTGTCGGCCTTCATTTCCAGCTGCCTGTATACGATGTATCACATCGTCGCGTTTTTCATTAGACAGCACAACGGTAGTCACCGGTTTTCGATCAGGTGGTAATTCGTCGATGACAGAAATATCCAGATCAGAATAGGCAGACATCGTTAATGTTCTCGGGATCGGCGTTGCCGTCATCACAAGTTGATGAGGACAACGATCAGTATTGTTGCCTTTGTCCAATAAGCTCAACCGTTGGTCTACGCCGAAACGGTGTTGTTCATCAATAATCACCAGGCCAAGCTTGCCAAATACGATGTCTTTTTGAAACAAGGCATGTGTTCCAATGATGAGTAACGGTGTTGTTTCTGCGATTTCATTTACTATAGTTTGATGATCGGATTTTTTTAATTTACCGGTTAGTTTTACCAAAGGCATCCCAAGTGTATTAAACCATAGCCTGAAATTTTCAAAATGTTGTTCCGCCAATAATTCTGTCGGAGCCATTAGCGCAACCTGAAAACCAGCTGCGATTGCATTTATTGCAGAAAACGCGGCAACGATAGTTTTACCAGATCCAACATCTCCTTGTAACAAACGTAACATAGGAATTGTTTTGGCCAAGTCATATTTTATTTCGTTAATGACTCGATGTTGCGCCGCTGTTAAAGAGAACGGCAATGATTCAAGAAACGTATTTGCAAGCGTTTCATTTGTATTAAATGGATGGGCTTTTTGCTGTCGAATTGTGTTTCTTAATTGCTGCAAGCACAGATATTGACTTAATAATTCCTCAAATGCCAAGCGTTGTTGTGCCGGGTGTGTCCCAGATTTTAATTCCTTAATCGAGGCATCAGGTGGTGGGCGATGTACATATTTGAGTGCGCTATCTAGCCGTGGCAATTCATATTTTTGACGTATAGATTTTGGTAATAATTCAATGCCCTGTTTTTGTTTATCAAACAAATCCAGAGCTTGATCGATAATTTTACGTAAACGAATCTGGTACAATCCTTCTGTCGTTGGATAAACCGGTGTTAATGTTTCATCAACAGGTAACGCATCATCGACATTCACGAGTTGGTATTCAGGGTGAATGATCTCAAAATGCCTGCCAGCATTTCTCACTTGTCCATAACAACGTAAACTATCACCACGTTTTAATCTATCTTGTTGAGATTTGTTGAAATAAAAAAAACGCAGGATTAAAGATCCCGTCCCATCGCTAATTTGGCACAGCAAAGAACGTCGTCTTCCAAACTTGATCTGGGTTAATTCTATTTCACCTTGTACAAGATATTCCTGACCAGGAAGCAATGAACACTATCGGCACCAGGCGTGTGCGATCAAGATAGCGTAATGGCAGGTGAAACAGTAAATCCTGGATCCGAGAAATGCCTAGTTTGTTCAGTTGATCTTTGGTTCGTGTACCGACACCTTTTAAATGGATAATATCACTTTCCAAATCAACTGTGTTTTTATCGTGCACAGTATTAAGCCGAGTCTGTAATAAAAACGATTAATCTTTCGATTTAATTTTCTAATACCATGATTGCATCCATTTCAACACCTGCTGCCTTAGGTAATGATGCAACTCCAACAGCTGCACGTGCCGGATAGGGTTGTTGAAAATATTCCGCCATGATCTCATTGACTGTTGGGAAGTGAGAAAGATCCGTTAGAAAAATATTTAATTTTGCAATATCAGCTAACGAACCCCCCGAAGCTTTTGCAACGGCATCAAGATTCTTAAACACCTGGTGAATTTGACTGGTAATATCACCACCAACCATTTCCATAGTCTCTGGTATCAATGGAATCTGACCGGAAAGATAAACTGTGTTTCCAGTTTTAATCGCTTGTGAATAAGTACCTATGGCCTGGGGTGCTTGTTCAGTTTTAATAATTTCCCGACTCATTAATTTACTCCTATAGGAACAGTGCATAAAGTGATGTTATAAAAGTTAACCGCGAGTGATGTGGGTTACATGCTTGATTCGGTGAAGACGCCTCATAACCTGTGCTAAATGTTTTCGGTGTTTAACTTCAATCTGAAAGTTAATACGTGTGTATCGATCATCTCTTTCCGTAAACTCTACATTCAGAATATTTGCGTTGACCTCTGCGATTACCGAGGCAATTGTTGCAAGTGACCCACGTTGATTAGTCGCATCCATACTTAAAACACAGGAAAATTCCTGATCAATATCCTTTCCCCATTCTACCTGAATCCACTTTTCAGGTTGGCTGTGAAAATCGCTGACGTTTTTACAATTTTGAACATGGATAACAACCCCTCTCCCAGCCGTTACAAAACCGATGATCGCATCACCTGGAATCGGATGACAACATTTTGGAAAATTAATAACCAGACCTTCCGTGCCTTTTATGGCCAGGGGACCGGAATCCAGGCTGTCTTTATTGCTTTGAATATTCTTACTATGTTCCGGGATCAGCTTTCTTGCAACCAACGGCGCAAGACTGTTACCAAGGCCGATGTTTGCTAATAACTCATCTTCACTGCTAAATTTATTTTCTTCAATGACGGATTGTTTGTGCTCATCAGATATATCATCATAGTTAATAGAAAAAGCCTGTAATTCTCTTATCAACAATCGCTTGCCAAAGACTATCGCCTCCGTTTCGTGCAATGATTTAAGATAGTTTCTAATATTACTTCGGGCTCTGGCAGTAACTGCAAAATTTAACCACTGCGGGTTTGGTTTTGCAGACTCATCGCGAATGATCTGCACCACTTGCCCGGTTTCCAGTAGTGAGCCCATTGGTGCAAGACGTTTGTTTACCCGAGCACCAGTACAGGAATTACCAACGTCGGTGTGGATAGCATAAGCAAAATCAACCGGGGTTGCTCCGCGGGGTAATTCGATGATTTTACCCTTGGGTGTAAAGACATAAACTGAATCGGGGAATAGATCGACCTTTACGTTTTCAAGAAATTCTTCAGGGTTACCGGCTGTCCGTTGCATTTCCATAATATTTTGCAACCATTCTCTGGCACGTTTGTGGGTGCCCTTGTGATCACGTGTTGCTCCGGTTTTATATAACCAGTGTGCAGCAATACCTGATTCTGCCACATCGTTCATTTCATATGTTCGGATCTGTACTTCAATATTAACACCATAAGGGCCAAACAAAATTGTGTGTAGTGATTGATAGCCATTGGTTTTTGGAATGGCGATGTAATCTTTAAAACGACCCGGAACAGGTTTATAAAGATTATGTACTACGCCCAAAGTACGATAGCAAGTATCAACTGAATCAACGAGCATACGAAAGGCATACACATCAGACACTTCATTAAAAGATAGTTTTTGTTCGCGCATTTTTTGATAAATGCCGTATAAATGTTTTTCGCGCCCCAGGATTTGAGTAGGTATCTTTTCCTGTCGCAGTCGCCTCCTGAGTGCGTTACGGATCTTGGTAATGATCTCTTTACGATTGCCGCGAGCTTTTCTTACCTGTTCGGCGAGAATACGAAAGCGCATCGGGTAAAGGGTGGAAAAACCAAGATTTACCAATTCCAGACGAATATTGTTCATCCCAAGTCGTTGGGCAATAGGTCCGTAAATTTCCAGAGTTTCTTTAGCAATACGCCGGCGTTTCTCAGCAGGAAGTGAACCCAAGGTTCGCATATTATGTAAACGATCAGCGAGCTTCACAAGGATGACACGAATATCATTGCTCATAGCCATGACCATCTTGCGGAAATTATGCGCCTGCTTTTCCTCAAAGCTGTCGAAATTCATCATGGTCAGCTTACTGACACCATCGACCAGTTCGGCAACACCCTTACCAAATTTTTTCCGGATGGCATCTTTAGCAGTCGGTGTGTCTTCAATGACATCGTGCAGAATCGCGGCCTGAATGGTTTGGTGATCCATATGCATCTCACCAAGTATGGCAGCGACAGAAAGCGGATGAGTAATATACGGTTCACCGCTCATTCGAGTTTGACCATCATGTGCCTGGGCACCAAATTCAAAGGCCTTTTCAATACGCGCGATCTGATCCGGCGGGAGATATTCCCCGATGGTTTTTTTCAGATCATTGAACTGATATACCAGATTTGTTGGCATGAATGTCATATTCAGCTCATCGTGTAAATGGACTTAAGACGAATTATGCGCAGGAAATGCAACGGTTGGAAAGGCTGGAAACCAGTATCCGGAGGAAATCGGGTATTGGTACAACAAAAATACGAGGCCTTTACACGAAAAATATTTTTTGTCATAGCAAGGCGAAAATGTTCTAAAAAGCGGAGTTTACACGGAGTAAATGAGCACTTTTAGGTTATTTTTAACGCCGCTATGGCGGAAAATATGAATCGTGAAAAGGCCTCTTGTTACTCAGTGATGGGCAGGGAAAAAGCTCCCTCTTCAATAAACTCTTCTTCTTCATCAAATTTATCAATTTCGTTGATGTTTTCTGGAGTTACCAAGCCTGCGGCGATCTCACGTAAGGAAATTACAGTGGGTTTATCATCCTCTTCAGGAACCAATGGTTCGGCACCGAGTATCAACTGGCGGGCACGTTGGCTGGCAAGCAATACCAGGTCATAGCGGTTATCCACAAATTCAAGGCAATCTTCAATAGTTAGTCTGGCCATGGAGTTCTCTTGGGTACTTGATTAAAACAGAGCCGAAAATTATAACTGAATTCTATTGAATTCTGTACCTATTCTGCTTCTTTTAGAAGTTTTTCTGCAAAATTACGGTAATAATCTGGTTGATAACGGACATCGTGATTGCTGGAATGGATAATCGAGCGTAGATCGTCCAACGCACTCTGAAAATCATCATTTATTATGATGAACTGATAGGCACTAAAATGAACTATCTCTCCCAGCGCGCCTTTCATCCGTCGTTCGATCACTGCATCGTTTTCATCGCCTCGACCGACAAGGCGATTCTTCAGTGTTTGGTAGGATGGTGGTAAAATAAAGATACTCAGGCTTTGTGGAAATTGTTTACGAACCTGTTCGGCACCTTGCCAATCGATCTCAAGGATCACATTCTGACCATTCTTCATGCGTTCCTCGACCCACTTTTGTGATGTACCGTAATAGTTACCAAACACCTTAGCGTGTTCGAGAAAAAGACCGTCGGTTACCATTTTGTTGAAAATTTCCACATCGACAAAATGATAATTCACACCATCCACCTCGCCCTCTCTTTTCGGCCGGGTCGTGTGGGATACAGATACTTCAATGTCCTCTTCCGCTTTTGTTAGTTCATATACCAATGAAGTTTTGCCCGCCCCTGAGGGGGCTGAAACAATAAACAAAAGCCCGGATAAATCGTTGTGTCTAGCCATAGATAATCTATTTATTCAATATTCTGGATCTGTTCACGTATCTGTTCGATCAAAACTTTCAGTTCAACAGAGGCATTCGTATAGTTAATGTCCGCGGCCTTGGAACCGAGGGTGTTTGCTTCGCGATTCATCTCCTGCATCAGGAAATCCAGGCGACGCCCAACCGGTTGATCCTTCTGCAACACCTGTTGAACTTCAGTGATATGTGCCTTGAGTCGGTCAAGTTCTTCAGCCACGTCATATTTCTGTGCCAGATAGGCAATTTCCTGTTCGAGTCTTTCGTTATCGACTTCCTGACATAATTCCTGAACCCTTAAGGATAATTTCTCCTTTAGATTGCTCATCATAACCGGTACTTGCTCATTAAATTTTACAACAATTTTATCGGCTGCTTCACAACGCTCAATGATCATTGCCTTGAGCTTTTCACCTTCCGTCAAACGCGTTTCAATCGCTTGATCAAGCGTCAGGTTGAGAAATTGGAGTAATTCACTGGACACAGTCTCCACATCCAGCTTGCTACGTTCGATAACCCCAGGCCAACGCAATACATCCAGAGTATTGAGTGGTGCTGTTGTTTGCTGATTATCAGAACCTATTTGCCCTGCTGCTTTGAGTATTTTAGCAACCAGTTCATGATTAATTTTTAATTCATTATCAGCAGAATCAATTGCTTCAAAACGTAACAAACAATCAACCTTACCGCGTTTCATTTTTTTGCCAATCACTTGTCGGACTTGCGTTTCTAGCTGACGGAAATCTTCCGGCAAGCGTAAATTGATTTCGAGATAGCGATGATTGACCGAACGCAGCTCCCAAATGACGTGACCCCATTCAATACTTTCTTCAATACGACCAAATGACGTCATGCTGGAAATCATATTATTTTCCTGTTATTTTTCATTGCGCCGCTAGTCTACCTGCTCACTTAAGGAAGGCAAATACGTCGCAGCAATATATGCGTATAATCGCTTCATTTTATATTATGTGGAGAGAAAGTATGCGCCCAAGTGGACGTCAAACAGATGAGTTACGAAAGGTAACCATTACTCGGAATTATACCTGTCACGCAGAAGGTTCTGTGTTGATTGAATTCGGAAATACCAAGGTCATTTGTACTGCCAGCTTTGACAGCGGGGTTCCGCGTTTTTTAAAAAGGCACGGGCGATGGCTGGGTGACTGCGGAATACGGCATGTTACCTCGGTCGACAGGTTCACGCATGCGACGTGAAGCCAATGCCGGTAAACAAGGCGGCAGAACATTGGAGATCCAGCGACTGATAGGCCGTTCGCTGCGCGCAGTCATGGACATGAAAAAACTCGGTGAGAATACCATCGTACTCGATTGCGATGTTATACAGGCCGATGGTGGAACCCGTACTGCGTCAATCACCGGAGCCTATGTG
This sequence comes from Gammaproteobacteria bacterium, assembly GCA_965250225.1. Classification (GTDB taxonomy): domain Bacteria; phylum Pseudomonadota; class Gammaproteobacteria; order Eutrophobiales; family Eutrophobiaceae; genus CBDEUK01. Next base: position 37,546 of record CBDFNQ010000031.1, on the reverse strand, counting down.
GCTCTGGTCGATGCCATAAACTCGGCACTTGAAAGTAAATTGATCACAGAAAATCCATTGCTTGGTGAGGTCGCATCTATCTCGGTCGGTATTTTTGAGGGCACACCAGTACTCGACCTGGATTATGCCGAAGACTCCAACGCAGAAACCGACATGAATGTCGTTATGAATGATCAAGGTGAATTTATTGAAGTGCAGGGGACAGCAGAAGGGCATCCATTCAGTCCCGCTGAGTTAAATACCATGTTGGAACTGGCAAGTGCGGGTATCAATCAACTACAACAGCTTCAGCGTCTAACTTTAGAGAGTTAACGACTCGATGGATAAAACCATTGTTTTGGCCAGTAGCAACCCCGGCAAGGTACGTGAGATTTCTCAAATGCTAGTCGGTCTTGATTTCAGTCTCAGACCACAGTCGGATTTTAATGTGGAAGATATCCCTGAAACGGGTTTGAGTTTTGTGGAAAATGCCTTACTGAAAGCACGTAATGCCGCAAGGCAAACCTCTCTCCCTACTATTGCCGATGATTCGGGTATTGCAGTCGATGCTTTAGACGGTGCACCGGGTATTTATTCTGCTCGTTACGCTGGTGAAGGTGCAACGGATGAAGAAAATTTATACAAATTAATTGCGACAATAGAAAAAACTTCAGAAAATAGACGAGACGCATGTTTTGTTTGTGTCATGGTCTATGTGCGACATGCCGATGATCCTATGCCAGTCATTGCAGAAGGGATCTGGCATGGTCAGCTGGTCACTGAACCCTGTGGAGAAAACGGCTTTGGCTATGATCCGATATTTTACCTCCCAGATCATCAATGTACTTCTGCTGAATTGTCACCGGAGACCAAGAATCAGATCAGTCATCGCTCTCTGGCACTGAAACAATTACTCTCTCGATTATCTGATGTTTAGCCATGGTTTTTACTTACAGTAGAATCATCCTGTGAAAACACTATTATCGTCATTCCGGCGTAGGCCGGAATCCATAATAATCAACCAAATCTGGATCCCAGACCGCAGCCTGTCCTGGAAATGCTTAATCCAGGGCCGGGATGACGGTGTTTCCACCTTAAGTAAGTGCCACTCGTAATTGATCAAGTATAATTAATCCAACAGGAGATAAAAACCTGTGTTAGAAAATAGTGCTTTATTGAATGGATTAATTGGCGGCATGCTAATTGGTTTGGCTGCATCCTTCATGATGTTAACCAATGGACGTATTACTGGCATCAGTGGTATCGCCAGCAGTTTGCTTAAACCAGAAAAAGATAATTTCTTGTGGAAATTGTTGTTCATCGCAGGACTGTGTCTGGGGACAGTATTGTTTACCTTATTCAGTGGTTCATACCCTCCTGTTGAAATCAATGCATCAACACTTCTTCTGATAACCGCTGGCTTACTGGTTGGCTTCGGAACAAAACTGGGCAGTGGTTGTACCAGTGGTCATGGTATCTGTGGCATTGGACGTTTTTCCAGTCGATCAATCATTGCCACACTGGTCTTCATGGCAGTTGGAATCTGCACGGTTTTCCTCACCCGACAACTGGCTGAATTAGTATGAAAGCTTCTACCAAACCGTATGTGTTAATTTCTTCTTTAGTGGGTGGAACCCTGTTTGGGCTAGGTCTGTGTGTATCACAAATGGTCAACCCTGCTAGAGTCATAGGTTTTCTTGATGTCACTGGCACCTGGGATCCAACATTAATTTTTGTCATGTTGGGCGCGTTAATCGTGGTAATACCCTCCTATAAATTAATATTTCGTCGAGCTGCACCATTATTTGGTTCTGAATTTTCGATGCCGGGGACGAAAGATATTAATTCGAAATTAATACTGGGTGCTGTGTTATTCGGGATTGGTTGGGGACTGGCTGGTTTGTGTCCTGGGCCTGCCATCAGTGCGATAGTGACAGGAAACACATCCATTTTGATCTTCGTGTTCTCTATGTTCGTCGGTTTCTTTTTACATAATTTATTTCAAAAATAATTGAGTAGAGTCAAGCACGAATTGCTCTTTTATATTTAAGGATGAACAAAAAACAATTAATAGATAATTATGGATGAATCGAACTACTTACTAGAAGTTCAATTATTAAGAGATAGAGTCCCTTCTTTTGACATATACCCCTTCTCATTACCTGCTGTTCGTAATTTATTTAAACTAAAATTGCATCCTTCAGTCACATTTATTATTGGTGAGAACGGTACTGGTAAATCTACTCTCTTAGAAGCTATTGCTGTTGCTTTTGGATTTAATCCAGAGGGAGGAACAAAGAATTTTACTTTCAGTACAAGATCATCCCATTCAAATTTACATGAATACATTAGGCTAAGTAAAAATTTCAAACGACCTAAGGATGGATTTTTCTTGCGTGCAGAGAGTTTCTATAATGTCGCCTCAAATATTGATGAATTAGATGAAGAACCTGGTGGTCCACCTATCAAAGATTCTTACGGAGGAAAATCATTACATAAACAATCCCACGGAGAGTCTTTTTTTTCACTCTTTATAAATCGTTTTGGCGGGAAAGGACTGTATATTTTAGACGAACCGGAAGCCGCTTTATCACCCTCTAGACAAATGTCCATGATTACAAGAATGCACGAGTTAGTAGAAGATGATTCTCAATTTATTATAGCAACACATTCGCCGATTATTATGGCTTATCCAAATGCAGAGATCTTGTTATTATCAGAAGATGGAATAGATAAGACTCAATACACCGAAACAGAACATTACCAAACTACAAAAAAATTTATTAATGCCCCTGATAAGATGATTGATATGCTTACAAAAAAATAAAATAGGGCAAGTAGGTTCAGATATAATTTTTTCTTATTAACCCATATTAAACTGACTGGATTCCGTATCGAGTACGGACGAAAACACCAATTCAGTATCAGGAAAACCTGCGAACTATCGCTTGTTGATTCATCAACACCACCACGGCGGTAAATAATATCAACAAGGGGAAGAACATGCTGAGTGCCGGGTGCAGATTATAGGCGACACCCAGGTGGCCACAGATCTGATTAAACATATAAAAGAGGATACCCAATAAGCAACCGATGAATACGCGTTGCCCAACATTATTCTGTCGTGAATATACTTTTACCACCGGCACTGCAATGATCACCATTAATAAAATAGTAAATGGTTTGGCAATCTTGAACCAGAAAGCCTGCTCATAGACCTGGCTGTTCTGTTCATTCTCTTTGAGATACGCAACATAATCTTGTAATTCCCATAAGGATAAATGTTGTGGCTCAACAAGCACCAGATTAATGACATCTGGATTTAAAACAGATTTCCAGTTCGCCAGATCGATAGGGCGACTGATGACCCTATCTTCAGAGATTTCCGATTGTTTCACATCTTCAAGTTGCCAATGATCGTCAATATATTTTGCACGCTTTGCATAAGCACTACTTCTTAGGTGGTTATTGTCATCAAATTCGTAGATATAAATATCTTCAACCTGGTTACCCGGTAAAATTTTTCGAATGTTGATAAAATTATTACCATTCCTCGACCAGAAACCGTACTTTGTTTTGAGCGTGATTTGTTCGGTTAAGGCCATGGACTTTTTTTGTGTTGCACGTTGCTCGGTATAGGGTGCGATGATTTCCCCAATGAGAAAAGCGATTGCGATCAAAATCAGTGCGCCTTTGGACAGGGAAACTATCAATGCTTTTTGCGAAATACCGGAAGTGCGAATAACCGCAAGTTCATTCAGACTGGACATCGTCCCCAAGGTCATCATGCTGCCAATCACCGCAGCGATGGGAAATAATTCCGACATTAAATTTGGTACCGTAAGGATCACATACTCCAGCACTTGCGCAATGCCATAACGCCCTTGTCCTGACTCTTCGAGTTGATCAATCAATGAAAAAAACGCAAAGATAGCCACCAGCACCAACAAAGCCAGAAAAGTAGATTTAATTAATGAACTGATCAAATAGCGATCAAGAATTTTCATGGCTTTGACATCACTATTTTTTGTGCTTTTTTATTCGTCCTGGCACGTCTAAAACCGGGCAGGCGATACATGATAATTATGATCACCAACAAAACGATGTGCACCCACCATAAACCAATAAATGGTGAAATTTGATCACGACTTAACATGGTTTTGGAAATACCCATTAAATTGCTGTAGATAAAATAGATCAGCATTCCAATAAACACCAAGGTGTATTGTTTGTTGTTCCAGGTGAGTCCGCTAAGCACTACCGCCAGCAAACTCAACAACACGCAACTCAGGATCAGAGAAATGCGCCATTGTAATTCGGCCTGGTGCGGGATCTGATCAGAGTTAATCAAGATCATTGTCGACAGAGCTCGCGGCCGAGCAGACACTGCGCTGGCAAGCTTACTGGTTTCAATCAAAACAGCATAGGTCTCGTATTCTGTTATTTGATAATCCTGCTCACCTGGGTTACCGACAAAACGTCTGCCATCGTGAAAGACAATATACCGATTACCAAAATCCTCATCCCACTGAAAATTAGCCGTATCGGATGCGAGGACACCAAGTCGGTCTTCCTGGCGAACCTGAAGAAAAACTTTTTCCATTGATTGACGATCAGGACTCAAGCTTTCAACGTAGACAACGCGATCGCCTTTGCTGAATTCTTTGAAACGTCCAGCGGAAATTCCGATGATATCTGAATCACGTTCAGCCTGTGCTTTGAGCTCACTGATACGCCCTTGTGCATAAGGAGCCAGGTATAAAACCAGCAAACTAAAAAACAGTGTAAAAACCAATGCGAAGCGAAAGGCCGATGATAATTCAAACCAACGACCAACACCGGATGAATGAAAAATGACCAATTCGTTATCACGGACTAATCTTGAAAAAGCCAGTATCACCGAGATGAACAGACAGATAGGCAACATCTTGGGCAAGCTGGCAACAATTTTTAACCACAGAAATGTTGTCACCAGTTGGGTCGAAATCTCACCCGATGCCGCTTCGGCCAGATAACCCACGTAGTATTTACTGATAAAGATCAGCAATAACAAACCGCATATGGGAAAAAATTTATACAGTATTTCTTTGTAGATATATCGTTGTAGAATCAAGAATAATCGCCAATTTCAGGTACAGGAATTTTGCCTAACGCCGCTTAAATGAATACACTCCAACATATACCCATGATACTTGAAAATGCATATTCATAGCACACCCATTTTCATCCATGGCTGCGTTACTCCTCTTTAACAGGGGGCGGCCATGCGCATCGTCGTGCCTTGCCTGCATGGACGCAGGTACTTAACTTACGTCAGGAACAAGTAAGCTGTGCTCTGAATGAAAACGGACACACTCTGAACACACATTTTCAAGTATCATGGGTACAACAGAAGCCATGAGTGTGTGACAGACATAAGGCGCAAATATTCATAACTATTTTGTCTCGGAAAATTGACCAATGAAAATTGATTTTAGTATCAAAAGCGGTTCGCCCGAAAAACAACGCACGACTTGTCTGGTATTGCCAGTATTTGAAGGCAGACGCCTGTCAAATCCTGCCAAAATCATTGACGATGTCAGTGATAAATTTTTATCCACATTATTGAGGCGTGGCGATATTGAAGGCAAACCGGGCCAAAGCCTGTTGCTCCATAACGTGCCCAATACACTTGCTGATCGGGTGTTGCTGATTGGCGCAGGCAAGGAACGCGATCTGACAGATTCTACTTTTCGCAAGATCATCGCACATTCCATTACTTTTTTACGCGGTATTGGCGCACCGGAAGTTGTCAGTTATCTGACTGAGATAAACATCAAGAATCGTGATATTTACTGGAAGGTCAAACAGGCTGTCGAGCAAACACGATCCATCAGCTACGAATTCAATGAACTGAAAAGCGGGAGAAAGGCAAAGCTAAAGGCGCTACGAAAATTGACCTGGACCATACCTACGCGTCGCGAACTACCGCATGGTGAAAGAGCTATTGGTCACGGTGTTGCTATCGCCAATGGTATGGATCTGGCTCGCGATCTGGGTAACCGCCCATCAAATATCTGCACGCCGACTTACCTGGCGAAACAGGCACAACAAATTGCAAAATCCCATCGCAGCATCAAAGTAAAGGTTCTTGGTGAAGCCGAGATGGAAAAGCTCGGGATGGGTTCATTATTATCCGTTTCACAGGGCAGTGAGGAAGAAGCCAAGCTGATCACCTTTGAATATAAAGGCGGTAAAAAGACCGAAAAACCGTTCACCTTTGTCGGTAAGGGCGTGACCTTTGACACGGGGGGTATCTCCATCAAACCATCTCCTGCAATGGATGAGATGAAATACGATATGTGTGGAGCTGCCAGCGTATTTGGTACGATGTTGGCCGTCGCGGAAATGGGATTGCCCATCAATGTTGTCGGCATTGTTCCCGCTACAGAAAATATGCCCAGTGGCACAGCGACTAAACCCGGCGACATTTTCACCAGCATGTCAGGCCAAACCATTGAAGTATTGAACACCGATGCCGAAGGCCGATTGATCCTCTGCGATGCCTTGACCTATAGCGAAAAATTCGAGCCTAAAATCGTCGTGGACATTGCAACACTGACTGGGGCCTGTGTGATTGCTCTGGGCAAACACGCCACAGGCTTGCTCAGTAATCATAACCCCCTGGCGAGAGACTTATTGAATGCCGGTGAAACCAGTGGCGATCGCGCCTGGCAACTGCCACTTTGGGATGAATATGATCAACAACTGACCAGTCCATTTGCCGACATGGCAAATATCGGAGGACGTGAGGCAGGCACTATTACCGCAGCCTGCTTTTTGGCACGGTTTACAAAAAAACTGCACTGGGCCCACCTGGACGTCGCCGGGACTGCCTGGATCAGTGGTAAAAACAAAGGTTCTACAGGTCGCCCCGTACCTTTGTTGACCCAGTATCTACTTGACCACTGCCCTTCGTAATTCCCCATGCCACAGGTAGATTTTTATGTGCTGTCGGAAAAACACAGCATTGATGTGTTTCTTTGTCAGTTAAGTCATAAAATTTGGCAACAAGGCCATGAGATGTATATTCATACCAATCATCAGGAACAAGCCACACAACTGAATGATCGAATGTGGACCTATTCTGATATCAGTTTTTTGCCACACCAGATCCAAAGTGACGAAGAAACAGCCGATGCCCCCATCTGTATTGGTTGGCAAACACAATATTCAGGTAATCAGGATGTGATGATCAATCTGAACAGTTCCGTGCCGCAATTTTCTCAAGGCTTTGCTAGAATTGTGGAAATCGTATCGACCGATGAAGCCAGTAAAAAAACCGGGCGCGAGCATTTTCGAGAATACCGCGAACTTGGCTGTACATTGGAAAGCCACATTCTGTAGAGAAAAGACTATGAGTGATGACTATGGATTCTGATGAAACAAAGGCAGCGATCCTTGATCGTAAAATCGACGAGCTTGAACAACTTTTAGAACGCGCCAAGGAAGATCGATCCAGTGCCAATGTTCCGATACTCGATGATCTAGTTGAATATGACGAAGAGTCTGTTATCAAAAACAACACCGACGCACGTCAGCTACAAACCCCGCCTGTAAAACCCATTGATTTATCACTCATGCTCGAAGAGGTAGAAAGCAAAATAGCCGATGAACTGGATGCCCTGGTCGATATTTTAAAAGACACGATCAAGGACAGTGTGATGACTGAGATCAAAAATCAGTTAGACAAAACACAACCGTTACAAACCCCAGATAAAAATAATGAATAACAACAAATAAATAACAAATAACTTGTAATCATTCACTGCCGTAAAATTCTGTCAACTGCGTGCAAATACCCATGATACAATGCGCGGTTTTTAACGTATAAAAATCTCCAACGCCTGACAATGGAAAAAACCTACGACCCACAAGCCATAGAATCCCACTGTTATGAAAATTGGGAAACGAATAACTACTTTGCGCCACAGGGTAAAGATAACACCTCTGGAAGTTACTGCATCATGCTACCACCACCCAATGTCACAGGTAGCTTGCATATGGGCCATGCCTTTCAACAAACCTTGATGGATGTCTTGATTCGGTATAACCGTATGAACGGCAAGGATACGCTGTGGCAATGTGGCACTGACCACGCGGGTATCGCCACACAAATGGTGGTTGAGCGACAACTCTTACAGAAAAATATTTCACGTCATGACCTGGGCCGTGAGAAATTCATCGACGCTGTTTGGGACTGGAAAGAACATTCTGGTAACACCATCACTCGACAGTCACGCCGCCTGGGTACATCGATGGACTGGTCACGGGAACGCTTTACCCTGGATGATGGTTTATCGGCTGCGGTTAAAGAAGTTTTTGTGCGCCTATTTGATGAAGGATTGATCTATCGTGGTAAGCGTTTGGTCAATTGGGATCCCGTACTACATACCGCCATCTCCGATCTCGAAGTTATCTCGGAAGAAGAAAACGGCTATCTCTGGCATATGAAATACCCATTGAAAGAATCCATCGGTAAATTAACACATGTGATCGTTGCGACAACTCGACCAGAGACCATGCTCGGTGATGCCGCCGTTGCCGTACATCCAGATGATGAACGATATCAACAGTTAATAGGCAAAGAAGTGGAATTGCCACTGACCAGACGATGCATTCCAGTGATTGCCGATGACTATGTGGACATGGAGTTTGGAACCGGTTGCGTCAAGATCACACCGGCACATGATTTTAATGACTATGATGTTTGGACGAGGCATAAAGATAGCGAAGCTTTTAAAGCATTACCTGCAAATGGTTTAATTAATATTTTTACTAAAGATGCGAAACTTAAATCCAACTACTTTGATGATATAACTTTTGGACATAAAGCAAAGCATGAAAGTGGATTGCAACTTGCTGACGGATCTCTTGAGGAGGCTGAGGGGGGGGGGATATTTAATTTAATACCCGAAAAATATCGTGGCCTTGATCGTTTTGATGCACGCGAACAAATTGTTGCGGATTTGGAAGTTGATGAAAAAATAGAGAAAATAGACGACCACAAACTTATGGTACCGCGTGGTGATCGTTCACATGCAGTCGTCGAACCGTATCTGACCAATCAATGGTATGTGAAGATTAAACCGTTAGCTGATCCGGCGATCAAAGCCGTAAAAGACGGTGATATTAAATTTGTTCCGGAAAACTGGGATAAAACCTATTTTGAATGGATGAATAATATTGAAGACTGGTGCATTAGCCGCCAGCTATGGTGGGGACATCGCATCCCAGCCTGGTATGACGATGAAGGCAATATTTATGTTGCGCATGATGAAAATGAAGTGCGCGAAAAATATAATCTTGGTGATATCAATCTAAAGCAAGATGAAGATGTGCTCGATACCTGGTTTTCATCTGCCTTGTGGCCTTTCTCTACTTTAGGTTGGCCAGAGAAAACGCCCGAACTGGATCAATTTTACCCAACTAATGTGTTAGTAACCGGATTCGACATTATTTTCTTCTGGGTTGCGCGCATGATCATGATGGGATTGAAATTCACAGGCGAAGTACCGTTTAAAGAAGTCTATATACACGGTCTGGTACGCGATGGTGATGGTCAAAAGATGTCGAAGTCGAAAGGCAATGTGCTCGACCCCATTGATCTGATCGATGGCATAGAACTCGATACCCTGATTAAAAAACGTACCAAGGGTTTGATGCAACTAGAAAAAGCACCGAAGATTGAAAAATCCACGCGCAAACATTTTCCCGAAGGCATAGAACCCTATGGAACAGATTCTTTACGATTCACCTTTGCCTCACTGGCCACACAGGGTCGATTTATTAATTTTGAGATAGGACGCATACAAGGTTACCGAAATTTTTGTAATAAACTATGGAATGCCGCGCGTTATGTTTTACAAAATGTTGAAAATCATCCACTGGATATTCATCAAGGTGAAAAAAACTTTGGGCTTGCCGAGCAGTGGATAATAACCCAACTATCACGAACGTTGGGTGGAATAGAACAAAACATGAATAACTATCGTTTTGATCTGGCATCACAGGCGATGTACGAATTCACCTGGGATCAATATTGTGACTGGTATCTTGAGCTTTCCAAAACCACATTGAATTCTACAAGCGCCAGTGAAGCGGAAAAACGTGGCACTTTATATACTCTAATACATGTGTTGGAGATCATGTTACGTATGATGCATCCACTCATGCCTTTTATTACCGAAGAACTCTGGCAAAAAATCGCACCCTTGCTTGGAAATAAATCCGAAACCATTATGTTACAAACCTATCCGCGTAATACGGATTTAGAACGACATGAAGGATCGCTATTGGCTATTGAATGGCTCAAGAGTTTTATCCTCGGTGTTCGTCGTATCCGTGCAGAACGCGATATTTCACCGGGCAAGCCACTGGCGGTTAAAACGAAAGGTGGAACGGATCAAGAACAAGAATGGTTAAACAGCAATCAAGGCTATATACAAACCCTGGGACGGGTTGAGTCGATTGAACAAATTAGTCAATCACCAGATGATGCCGTCATGGCCCTGGCGGGAGAGATGACTTTACTAGTGCCATTAGCGGACATTATCGATCCGGCTGAAGAAAAACTCCGCATCGAAAAAGAAATTGAAAAACAAAACAAAGAATTTATTCGCATACAATCGAAACTCGAAAATAAAAGTTTTACGGACAAGGCACCTGAAGCAGTCGTCGATAAAGAGAAAAGTAAATTGGCCGAGGTTGAAACCCGGCTTGATAAACTCAAGGAACAACTTGAACGTATTTCTAAAATTTAATTTTTTATAATTTCTTTTATTGAATAACAGAGCTTTTATCTAACCTGGCCAAGTAATTTTGGAGGTTTATCTGTTTTCATATTCCCGCTCCTTAGGGTTAAGCGTTCCTGAATGTGTCCAATATTAAGAATACTGTGCTACAACATAACTAATTGATATTGTTTTAATTAATCATAATTCCTAAACCTCATAATTATCTATGAGACACTTTATGATTCACATATTAAAAATGTTCATCGCTCTTTTGCATCCCTGCAACCACGATGTTTGTGATTCCATTCACTTCAAGTGGACACACCAAATATAGAGCAGCTATAATTCGTTTTATTCCTACCTATTTGAAACAAGGAGGGTTTTAATGAATTATCCACAAAACACCTATAGTACTATATGGGACAAAGTGTCCCTTAAAACCTAGTTAGGCTTATGCAGGCACGGAGGAGAGAATGGAATTAAAACAAATCGATTTAGAAGCGCTAATAGATGAAATTACCAATCAATATCGCGAGAGAAAACCGACTCTCGCTGAGATACAAGTTATTGCGCGAACTGTAACTGCAGCTATTGGCCTTGGCGTTGGTGAAGCAATTGCGCTTGCCGCACTATTATTGGGATTATTGAACCGCTATTACCCCAGAACAGATAAAAGCATAGCTGTTTGTGAACGCATCTACCAAGGAAATAAGTGCGGCAAAAGATTTGTTAAATCAGAAAAAACTGATGAATATATTACTCTTTGGTGTATAAAAAAACATGAGACAAAACTACGCATCAAATAAACCTAACACCGAAGATGAGGTAATGGTCAATTGCTATAATATATTTAATAGCGAACTGCCATCTGATTACAAAATAATACCCAACATCGAAGAAATTAGAATAATTAATAATTCATAACAAATCATTCACACGGACGGCTGCGCCGCCCGTGAATTCCACCGTTATGTGTCTTAGTAGTGAATAATGAGCTTTAATTGGAGCATTGAACAATGAAACCAATGAGGAGCGGAAGGTCGCGACTGGTATTTTTGATCCTTTACCTTGGGCTACTCTTCGGAGCCAACCGGTTAGCTTTCAGCTCTTGGATTCCCGTACCTAATGAAAATAGTCTTTGGTTTGGGGCAGGGGTTCTCAGCTTGCTCTTAAGTAGTTTTCTAGTAACGCCGTACTTCGAGCGACCGGCAAATCATATTGCATCGGCGATTGCCACCTTTGTGGCGTGCTGGTTTGCCTTTGACTGGCCCTCTTTCGAGGGTGCTGAGTCTTTTATTGCGGGCTCAGTTTTGGTTTATCTCATCCTTATAGTGGTCATATCAGCATGTGCAGTGTTGCTTCGCTCTGAGCAGGAAGGGCTATGGCTTCGTATTGGAACAACTGCTAAAGAAATTGCTGACTTATTCGGAAACGATAGATTTCTATTTAGCATAGTAATATTCAGTTCTGTTGTCCTATTCCATCGTGACAACGTATTACAGGTATTCACAATCTTATCCGTCCTGATATTCATAGTGTTATTACGCCCCGAATCTTACTTCGTTAAATTTTTTAGTAAGGTTCGGATGATCTGGGGAAATACTGAGATAATTGGAATTGCAGGAGAAATTGCAGGGTTTGATGAGCCGGGTATTGTTCTAGTTCGCCAGCCTGAGAAAACAGCAAAGTTTGGTGATTATCTTTTGATTAATGATCGGGGGACAAAACCACAGCTTTCGCAAGTACTAGGATATTTCGGCAGGGATTCTGGAATATTATTACGCGCGAAGTTACTCGATCTACCAAAAGATGCGCAACGAACTATAGAGCTATTTGCAAATGCGGTTCCAGCAGGAACCGCGACAAAAATTCATCCAGAAGGAAGCCTTAAGAGTGTATTGGATGAGGAAACCTACATAAAGCGATCCAATGAATTTGTCGGATTAGTTACCGAGAACACATCTATCAACAAACTATACGTAGAGGTCATTCAAGAAACAGGCGTAAGTGAGGGGGCGATTCTTGAGGCATCGATTAAGGGAACTCCAGTTCTGTATCAAATTACTGATGGTCTAACTCGTGAAGAGATAGTATCCCACCGAAATACACGCGGTTTCGCGCGAGCGGAAGCACGCAAGATTGGGCGATGGGATTCTAGTAAATCCAGTTTCCGAATGGTAAAATGGATACCTGAGATGCACTCGCCAGCTTTTCAAAGTGTAGGCCCTACTGAAGAATTGGATGAAACCGCGATTGGTTGTCTGCCTTCAACAAAATATCCCATTAGAACAAAAAATATCCACGAATTAATTACGCACAACACTGCAATTCTCGGAATACTTGGTGTAGGAAAATCGTTTATTGCAATTGAAATGCTCGAACGAATGTTTGTGGAAGGCGTGAAAGTGGTTTGCCTTGATCTTACAAACCAGTATGCTCATGAACTTTCCGATTTTTATAACGCAGAAGAAGAATCTCGTTGTCTTGAAAAGATTAGAGTTGCGGCAGATAAGGATCGTGATAACGTTGAAGATTCTAGAATTAAGGGAGGAAGTTTCGAGAATCTCAAGACCGCGATTCATGAGGATCTCACTAATTTCTTATCCGAAGACTGTGAGGCAAAGCTTAAGATTTACAATCCAGCCCAATTAAATGCATCCATCCAAGCTGGGGATCTCCGAAACAAGAAAACTGGGCCTGGCCAAAATGACTGGGCTCAGGTAGCCGCATTTCGAGAAACAACTCCGGCGGAGATTACTAGAATGGTCACCGAGTCCTGCTTAGCACTTTCCCAAGACCAAATGCGCGACAACGCGAAGGTTTGTATTGTATTTGAAGAAGCCCATTCGTTAGTTCCAGAGTTCAACAACCTCACAGTTGATTCTGACAAACATGCGGTAGCAGGAACCGCCCGCGCAATTTTGCAGGGTCGAAAGTACGGAATGGGATGCCTCTTAATTTCGCAGAGAACTGCAAATGTAACAAAAACAATCCTGAACCAATGCAACACAATACTTGCCTTTCGCACTTTTGACGACACTGGCATGGCGTTTTTAGAAAACTACTTGGGCCCCGATTACACTCATGTTCTTCCGAGCCTCGAAGAAAGACATGTCGTCTTTTTTGGGAAAGCATCTAGTTGTGAGAATCCAGTCTTAATGAAGGTTAATGACCGTAATGATTTCATAGCTCGATTTCGTGTTAATCATCCGGTGCCAGAATCAACATCTAATAGTGAAAACGACGCATAACAAATCGTTCGGAACGAAAAGGAGCGAAAAAGTGCCAGAGTGATTTAATTTTAATCACTCCGACACCTTGATGATTCATGTTTCTGGCTTAATAGAAAACCCAAAAATCAATCAAAAAATAGTTCAGATATCAGAAGGGATTAAACTAGCTTTTGATAAACGAAAATTAATATATCAAGGAAATTAACCCCATGAGAAATATCGGTAGCATCATAAAGTCAGCAAGAAAAACCATGCAATAAAACTAATGCCTTACAAACCGCCCTACAAAATAACCAAAAAAATTCTCTCTCTGGTTACACAGATTAGTGAAGCTGTGGCGGGTGCGGCTATTGTAGAAATTCAAAACTCACCTCAGCTTCGCAAGCAGAACAGGATAAAAACCATCACTGGTACCTTGGCGATTGAAGGCAATACCTTAGGACTGGAACAAGTGTCTGCTATTGTGGAGGGTAAGCCTGTTCGGGGAACGCAAAAAGAAATTGCTGAGGTGCGCGGAGCGATTAAGGCTTATGAGGCATTGGCACAGTATCGAGTTCACAGCATAGATGATTTACTCGATGCACATAAAAAAATGACCGAAGAAATTTTGTCCGATGCAGGACATTTTCGTCGTGCTGGCATGGGGGTTCACAAAGACGATAAGGTGGTTCATGTTGCACCACAAGCAGATCGCGTTCGGTTGTTGATAAAGGATTTGTTAGATTGGCTACAACACACTGACGATCATCCTTTGATTTGTAGTTGTGTTTTTCACTACGAATTTGAATTTATTCACCCGTTTAGTGATGGCAATGGCAGAATGGGGCGACTTTGGCAGACCTTAATTTTGGGACAGTGGCGAGAGGTCTTCTATTCATTACCGATTGAAAATACTATTAAAGATAACCAGCAAGATTATTATTCGGCCCTGGCCGCAGTGGATAACAAGGCAGAGTGCACGTTATTTATCGAGTTTATGCTTACGGTTATTTTGGCAAGCATTAAGACCACCGACCCAGTAAGCGATCCAGCTACCGATCCAGCTACCGATCCAGTTGAAAAGCTATTGTCCATCATGGGAGATGGCTATTTAAGCAGTGCTCAGATAATGGCTAAAGTAGGTTTGTTACACAAACCTACATTTAGAAAAAACTATCTGTTACCGGCTTTGAAACTAGGCGTTATCAGCATGAGTCATCCAAAGAGTCCGAACAGCCCTAAACAAAAATACATCAGGAAAGAATAATGAGTAACATCAGCGGCATCGTAAAAACATACGCTAAGCTATTTCCTGAATGCGAAAAAAATTGCGCAGCTTTTGGTAACTAACCTGAGCTCGGGATAAGAATACGATGTATAAAATCTTGTTTAGTAGCCCTCCGAATTCGTCGTTCTGGCCAGGGATGACGTGTATGGAAACACTAATGTCGCAAGCGCAGGACGCGCAAGAGCGACGAGGCCAGAATCCAGCCACATGGACGTGATAAAACGCGCCCATGTTACCCTCCCTGGCACTGGATTGTGGACATTCCCTGTCCACAATGACGGTTTGTTCTTATCCCGAGTTCAGGTTAACTAGTAAACCTGGACGATAGAAAATACTTTTGAGTTTTAAAGAAGCCATCCCTTTATCCCTTTACATACACCTGCCCTGGTGTGTGCGTAAATGTCCTTATTGCGATTTTAATTCACACGAGAATAAACAAAACCATTTTCCAGAGAATCAATACGTCGATGCGCTGATCCGTGATCTGGAATTTGAATTGCCACGTATCTGGGGTCGTACCATCAATACAGTCTTTATAGGTGGCGGTACACCATCACTTTTTTCAGTCGATGCTATGCGGACGCTCATGCAAGCATTGACCAGTCGATTGAATCTGCATCCCGATATTGAAATTACTCTGGAAGCAAACCCCGGAACCGTCGAGGCAGGAAAATTTAAGGGTTATCGAGAGGCCGGCATTAACCGATTATCGATAGGCGTACAAAGTTTCAATGATGAAAAGTTAAGCGCATTGGGCAGGATTCATGATGCTGATGAAGCCCGTGTTGCAATTCAAATTGCGCAAGATGCCGGCTTTGATAATTTTAATATCGATATTATGTTTGGACTTCCTGAACAAAATATTGATCAAGCCATGGACGATTTGCAAACGGCAATTGCACATAAGCCAACACACATCAGTTGGTATCAACTGACGATGGAACCTAATACAGTATTTTACAGTAAGCCACCCAGGTTGCCGGATGATGATTCAATCTGGGAGATGCAATTGCAGGGACAAAAACTTCTAGGAGATGCAGGTTATAAACAATATGAAGTTTCAGCGTACGCAAAACAACCCTGCCAACACAATCTAAATTACTGGCAGTTTGGTGACTACCTGGGAATTGGTGCTGGAGCGCATGGAAAAATTACCGATGCATCACGTAATGTAGTTGAGCGTTCTGCACGCGTAAAGCTTCCCGAGAGTTATATGCAAAAAACTGGCAGTGAAAAAGCTTACGCCAGTCATGCAAGTATTGATGAAGGCGACATGATATTTGAATTTATGCTGAACGCTCTTCGTCTGACCGATGGTTTCGATACAAACTTATTTAGCCAAAGGACAGGCATACCACTAGAGCACATAAATAATATTCTGGAAGATGCAAAACAACAGGACTTACTAGATTGGCAATCAGACTGGATCAAACCCACTGAAAAAGGCAGCCGCTATTTAAATAACTTGATGCAATTATTTCTACCGTAAGAGACTCAGCGTTTAGAAAAGATCAAAGAAATGGGGAGATAGCCTCCCCCCCAATAGGCTTACCTATATAGTTATTAGTATTTAACAAGCGGCATTGGGCACAATCAGGAAGTATGCCGAATGTTCAGGTAATCACATGATCGTAAAATAGTCAGCAGATCTGAGTCCGATGTGATCCTCAACCAGATCCCCGATTCGTACAGTTCACCACGGGCCCTTGATGTCACGACTTCGGCTTCAAAAGGGTGTACAGATTCCGGCAATGGAATACCGATGGTTATCTTATCCCCCGGCTGTAATTTAGACATGGAGTCAAAGGTAAATCCTACACCATCGTGATTGACATCATCTTTGCCAAAAAACTCGGCGATACTGTCAAATTGATAATTAACCCGCTCATGATTTTCTGTCAGAATAAACCAGGGTTTACTCTCTATGTGACTGAATAAATTAGGGTTTGTGAGTTGTGGTTGGTGTGCAAAATGATTAACCGCTAACATAAGATTCTACCTGTCGTAGTGAGTTATTAGTATAAAACTGGCCAAACTAGGCAGATTAACTATAGTAATAGAATCTAATTAAATCAAGGAAAAAGATATATAAAACATATAATTATAGTAATTAATTAATCTTAATTATTATATAAATATATTATAAACATAATGTAACTTATTGGATATTATAAATATTTATAGGTTTTCTATGAATTTTAGCTGGTTTTGAGAAAATTCGTTGTTTGCTTGTTAGCCAGTAGATTTGGCCCAGTAGGTGAATACAGTTTTCGATGGTTTGAAGAAATGTAGATCCAACTATTTATGGTGTCACTACTTCCCAATGAATGTCGAGTGGCTTTAACGCCGTCAAATACTCATCCAGGGAGATAAAACCCATACAAGGATAAGCACCTCTTTTTGATATCTCATCGCGTGCTATTTTTTTAGTCAACAAGATTGCTGGCATACAGGGAATATAAGGCCCATCACCTGAGAGGGCAGTCAGATCAAACACTATATTTTTATTTGCCCCGCTATGATCGCTACCCGAAAGCCTCATATAAAAAGCACTGTCTGCGCTACCCAGCCAATCAAAAAGAGATGCTATTCGTAACAGTAACGAGGCGGTTGTCTCCAGCCTTCGTATCAAACCAAAGCGCACGAACCATGAAAGTAACCATAGAATGATATGAATAAATGATATCTCTATGCCTGCGTAGAAACGAATGGTTTTTAATTCTGGATAACGTTTAGGAAACAACGACAAATCAGGTATTTCACAGTTACCTAAAAAACGGTGGCCAAGTTTTGGAAACTTGCGTCGGTGAAGATCTTGCCAACCATAAACCTCTTTCATCTTGCCGTTAATCAATGTTTGAAACGATCTCCCCGTGTAAGAAAGTATCGCGGCTGTTGTGGCGACCCCACGACTGGTCTTCTGTGCCGTTGTAATGCCGTAATCTAATTCTTTAACAACCTTAAACTCGCTTTTATAATGATCAACCAATGCAGATGTTAAACAAGGAACTGAACTGGCGCCGCTGATAACCAGGACATTCTTTTCTTGCGCTTGTATATCCATGTTATGAATGTTTTTAACAAAATCACGCCCGTCTGCCAGGTCTATATAATGACAACCTTGTACTATGCATGCTTCAGCCACATCATAACCTTGTTGTTGAAATGGACCTGAAGTATGGATAACGATGTCAGGTTTTATTTTTTCTAAAGATGCCGAAAATTGATTGCTGATATCGATTCTTTCTATCTCTATCGGGTTAACCACTTTCAACTCATTGACGAATTCACTTGCTTTCTTTAAGGATCGGCCAACAATGATCAGTTGAATGTCTGTTTCACGGGCAAGGGTTTTAGAAATGAAGCTACCAAAATTTCCGTAGCCTCCTATGATCAAAACACGTGTGGTCACACTAGCCTGAACTGCCCTTTGTATTGATAAATCTTACCAAACAAAGGATGGGTTATGTGAACAATCATATTAAAGCGTTCATCATCGACAGCAATTTCTTCGGCATAGCCTTCACCTAAAAGAAAGGTGATGGGAAGTGGAATAAAATATCTAAATAACTTGAATACGTAACCTTTGTGTTTGAGGATCACTTTATTATCCTGCCACAGATAATTCATTTGCCAGCCTATGTTAAAACGCATGATCTCAACCACTTCATTTCCCTCAACCTGAACCATGCGAGAACGAAAATGATAAGGTTTATTCTCATGAAAATAAAAAATGCGGTTAAAACGAAATTCCTTACTGTTTCTACTGCTTTCAAAGCTGACGGTTACTGGAACATTTTTCTGGTTATATGCTGGCAAACTGCCCATTAACAACAACAAAGGCTTGAGAATTTTAATCGGACCAGAACATGTTATATCCAGTGTCCCTTTCACTGTAATGACATCATCGGTGTAAGGATAGTTTGCATAGTGCTTTTGGATGACAGTAGGCAATTTGTCCCAGTCGTCGCCGAATACTGATTTGAATATAGGTTGAGTTTTGTTGTTAAGGTTATTCATACTGGCTTCATAACCATGAGAAAGAATATAACTATTAGACCTGTGAAAGCTGGCCAACCAAACCAAAACCAGATATTGAAAAGTTTGTGATACCGAACAGGCAAAGTAGTTTTGTTTGTAACACTTTCTTCAAGTATCTTTTTTAGTTGTATTTGTATCCAGACAACAGGTAACCAGCAAACACCTGTCAAGATGTAAATCATAGAAGAAGTAATAATCCAGTAATCCATCCAGTTATATCCACCATACCAGATCAACCACACGCCAGTTAGTGGCTGCAATATTACTGCTGGTAATGTGAACAGATAATCTGCCAACACTGTATAACGAGCAGCATAGAATTTTTCCTGTAGATTATCAGTAAAATAGGACTGTAACATAAAGAATACGATGCCCAATCCTGTACCAAACAGAATAGTGGAGCTCAGGATATGAAGCGTTTTAATTGTGAGATACCAATCAATAACCATTTTCATTATAAACTGAAGTCATCGATTCAATAATATATGGTCAGATTCGAGTGTTCAAACTACGATTCTGTGATGATAGTTCGAAAATACTGATAGCTTTGGTATAAAATAGATTTTATCGGCTGAATATAAAATCAAATAACAGCAGGAGTTCCTTGTAATGAAGACTCTGTTTGGAGTTATCGGTTTAATACTAGGTGGTAGCATTGACGAAGTCAGTGGTGCAATTTTTGGTGGTGCAATCGGCGTATTGACAGGTATTGTCATCCTCTATCGCGATAGAATCATAGCGCTGGAAAAAAACGTTCATCAACTACTTTCTGCGATTCCTGAAAAAGACAACGAACAAACTGAAGAACCTGTACCTGAACAAGAACCAGACACTGTTGATACAGCACTGGCTTCACAAACAGAAGAGGTTGTTGAACGCATAGAAGAACCGGTTCAACAAGTCGCCAGAGAATTTGATCCGGTCAATTATGATCAACATACAGACGAATGGACAGCCAGTCCTTCCGAAGATTCTGAGCCGACACTGATTGAGCAAGGATTCAATTATATCAAGAATTTTTTTACCTCTGGTAATGTCGTTGTAAAGGTTGCTATTATCATTTTGTTTTTCGGAATTTCATTCCTGATTAAATACGCCGCAGAAAAAAACATGTTTCCAATAGAGTTGCGACTGATTGGAATAGCATTATTTGGTATTGCATTACTATTAATCGGTTGGCGTTTGCGAATAAAAAATGCACTGTATGCACTGGTGCTTCAAGGTGGTGGTATCGGCGTTCTGTATTTAACGGTGTTTGCTGCTGGTCGCTACCAACTGTTACCCATGCCCATGGTCTTCGCAATCCTGTTTTTATTAGTCATCTGTTCCTGCCTTTTAGCCATTAAACAAAATGCCCAGTCATTAGCAATATTTGCCACTGTCGGTGGATTTTTAGCACCCATTCTGACCTCAACAGGTCAGGGCAGTCATATCAGTTTGTTCAGTTATTATGCCGTTTTAAACGCCGGAATATTTGCTATCGCCTGGTTTAAATCCTGGCGCAGCCTTAACTGGCTTGGGTTTATGTTCACGTTTGTCATCGCCTCGATCTGGGGCGCACGTTATTATCAGCCCGACTATTTTAATAGTACGGAACCCTTTCTGATTTTGTTTTTTTTGTTTTATGTCGCTATCTCAATCCTCTTTGCCTTTCGCCAACCACCAAAACTAAAAGGCTTTGTTGATGGCACATTAATCTTTGGTACCCCGTTGGTGGGCTTTGCCCTGCAAAGTCAGTTAGTCAATGATTTTGAATACGGTCATGCCTGGTCTGCACTATTCATGGGTGTTATTTATTTAATTCTGGTCAAATTATTATGGAACAAAAAGATCGAAGGCATGCAAACGCTGGTAGATTCTTTTTTGGCATTAGGGATTATATTTTTAAGTCTGGCAATTCCATTTACCCTGGATGGAAACTGGACAGCAGCTGCGTGGGCACTGGAAGGTGCTGGCATTCTTTGGGTCGGTCTTCGTCAACAACGACTGATACCGAGAATGTTCGGCCTATTATTGCAATTTGCAGCTGCGTTTATTTTTCTTGCTCGCAATGATCACATCAACCCCGAATTTGCCATTGTCAATAGTATCTACATTGGCTCAATCATGATCAGTATTGCAGGTGTCTTCTCAGCCTACCAATATTTTCGTCATAAACAAAAGCTATATGATTTTGAAGAATACTCATCCGTGATCCTGCTTTTTTGGGGACTGCTGTGGTGGTTTGGTATTAATTTCTATGAAATAGATTATCATTTGTCCTATCGCTATGAAATCAATGCCTCATTGATTTTTTCATCCTTGAGTTTTATGGGTTTTGCCATGCTTGGTCAAAGACTCAATTGGTCGCTACCAGAAAAAACCACTGTTGCATACTTGCCCTTAATGGCGTTGTTTCTATTTAGCATTTTTATTATTTCAGGTGATAAGAATCCATTTTCAAATTTTGGATTCATCACATGGCCACTGGCCTTTCTGATCCAGTATTTATTATTATTTCGCAATGATCAAAAATGGGATGCGACATTACTCAAAATTTATCACTCCATCACACTTTGGTTACTGTTATTTATTACGACCTGGGGTTTGGTTGATGCATTAACTGAGCAGTTTACCAATCTCGGTAAATGGGCATACTTACTCTGGGGGATTATCCCTACGCTTGTGGTTAATAATTTATTACAATTGACATACAGGCAACAATGGCCTTTTAAGAATTATAAAGTGAGTTATTTTAGCTCAGGATTACTACCGGTGATGGTATTACTCTGTCTTTGGGTTCTTGCAGTTTGTGGTGAAAGAGGCGACCCATCACCATTGCCCTATATTCCCGTATTAAATCCGCAGGACATTGCTCAGTTGATTACTCTTGCAACTGTCTTTTACTGGGTACGTTTATGGCAGAAGAAACAAATTCCTGCTCCAATCGACATCAACCCATTAATGGCATTCTCAATTCTGGCAGCTATCGCCTTCGTCTGGCTTAATTCTGTTATTGCACACAGCGTTCATTTTTATAGCAACGTGAATTTCAACCTGTCTTCCATGTTGCGTTCAGATCTGTTTCAGACATCTATGTCAATCATCTGGACACTGACAGCATTTGCCCTAATGGGTTTTGCGACAAAAAAAGACTTGCGACAGATATGGTTTATCGGTTCAGGGTTGCTGGCAGTCGTTGTCATTAAATTGTTTCTAATCGATCTGGATGATTCCGGCACGGTAACTCGCATCGTATCTTTTTTAAGTGTGGGTGGATTAATGTTGATCATTGGATACTTCTCACCGATTCCACCAAAAAACGAAACACTTAAAAATGGATAAAGAAAGTTTATGAATAACTGGTTTGTCTACATACTCAAATGTAATGATGAAACTCTCTATACTGGTATTACGACGGATCTCGAGCGACGTGTATTGGAACATAATGAAAGTCCACAAGCGGCCGCTTACACACGAATGCGCCGCCCGGTAAATATCATCTATTCTGAATCTCATGCATCTCGCTCTGAGGCAACGAAACGCGAATATGAAATAAAACAACTCACGCGCAAGGATAAACTTAAACTCATTGAAGCAAAGCTAGAATCAATCAATGCCTGACATTGAGGGAGAAATCCAAACCTGGTTGGACTCGGTTGTACTTGGCCTGAACCTGTGTCCTTTCGCGGCCAGGCCAGTCAAGGAAAATTTATTAAGGATTTATATCAGCAAAGCCATCAACGAAAGAGAATTATTACAGGAATTACAGGATGAACTTGAATTCATCAATCAAAAATCGGCTGAAGAACTGGAGACAATATTATTAGTCATCCCTGTCTTATTAAAAAATTTTACGATTTATAACCAGTTTCTCGATAATGTTGATTCGTTGTTACAAAATAATGATTGGGAGGGTGAATATCAAATTGCCAGTTTTCATCCGAATTATCAGTTTTCTGGCACCACGCCAGACGATGCTGAGAATCTTACTAATCGTTCCCCTTATCCAATCTTTCACATACTCCGGGAGAGCAGCCTTGAAACAGCCATTGCAAATTATTCTGAACCAGGAAAAATACCCGAGAATAATATTCAAACAATGAATTCTCTGACTCTAAAGGAAAAACAACAGTATTTTCCACATCTTTTTTCCGATATTTTCATAAATAAATGAGTCATCTGGATTAACACCTTGTCCTATATGTTTTAAGATAAACAAAAGAATATTCAAGCACATCGCTAAAGGGGATGTTAGATGCAAACCATGTCATTAAGCACGATTTCTACCTACCATAAATTATTGGGACAACATCTCTGCCTTGTCGTATTACTGCTGGTCGCAGGATGTTCGGCTAATCCGGTCACTGGTAAAAATGAGCTGAGTTTATTATCAGAAGATTGGGAGTTAAATGTAGGCAAGGAACAATACAGTCCTTCACGTCAATCACAAGGTGGTGACTACGTTGCAGACTCTCAGGTGGAGGCCTATGTGAATTCTGTTGGCCAACGACTGGCCGCAGTCAGCGATCGAAAATTACCCTATGAATTTAATGTTATCAATAATTCCATCCCCAATGCCTGGGCATTACCCGGTGGCAAGATTGCAATCAACCGTGGCTTGCTCGTTGAACTGGAAAGTGAATCGGAACTTGCTGCAGTATTAGGACACGAAGTCGTCCATGCCGCAGCCAAACACGGCGTAAAAGGCATGCAGCGTGGCATGTTATTACAGGGTGGAATCATTGCCGCGAGCATAGCAACCTCTGGAACGGAATATGCGAATCTTGCCCAGTTAGGCGCAACGATTGGCGCACAATTGATTAATACCAAATATGGTCGTGATGCAGAACGCGAATCGGATCATTATGGTATGAATTATATGAGCCGGGCGGGTTATGACCCACAGGGCGCGGTTGAACTGCAAAAGACCTTTGTAAAATTATCAGAAGGCCGCAGACAGGATTTTATTTCTGGCATGTTTGCCAGTCACCCACCATCTGCAGAGCGTGTTAAAAATAATATCGCAGATGCTGCTGCCCTCGCCAAAGGAGGAGAAACAGGAAAAGAACAATATCAGAAAAGGATGGCACACTTGTTTAAAACCAAACCAGCCTATGATGCATACGAAGAAGCACAAAAAGCATTTGTCGATGGTAATGCTGCCCAGGCAAAAACCCTGACAAACAAAGCTATATCAATTGAACCCAATGAAGGTCATTTTCATTCGCTACTGGGTGATATTGAACATAAAAAAAATAACCTCAATGTAGCGCAGACACATTATGACAAAGCAATTAACCTGAATAATGATTTCTTTTACTATTATTTACAAAATGGTCTGGTCAGTGAAAAACTGGGAGACAAGGTCAGTGCCAAACGCTATCTTGATCGTAGTCTACAATTATTACCCACAGCGAATGCCTATAATTCTCTCGGCAATATCGCTCGCACACAAGGACAACTGACTCAAGCCAAAGGTTATTACAGCAAAGCGGCAGGACAAAAAAATGAAGCAGGTCAGACAGCATATGGATCACTGGTAGAACTGGATCTGCCGTCTAATCCAGGCGCCTACATAAAAACGCGTTATGGGCTCACACAAAATTCAACATTACAATTGCAAATTACCAATTCCACTCCACGCAATGTGAACAATATTATTGTCGCAGTTCAATATATTGATACAGCTGGGAAAGTGCGACAGACACAACAACAACTAAACGGAACATTGGCCGCAGGTAAAAGCCAGGTAATACAGACCAGTCTGTTAGTGAATCCAGAATATGCATCACGCACCCGTGTTGCTGTCGTCAAAGCAAGTTTAGCAAATTAATCTTTTTATGATTTCAAGGAACTCTGATTTAAGTCAGGGTTTCCTTAAATCTGTGTTTAGGACATGATAAAATTCAATGGACACACAATCTATAAACAATCGCCCTATAAATGATCAGCCTTTAAACGATCAACAAAAGCATCAGGTCATGCAATTGACTGATGAATATATTCGCCGGGCAAGCCATGAGCTTGAATTTTCTTTTCAACCAATCGTAATACAATTTGATCTAAAAGGTCGGACAGCAGGCATGTATGTCCATAAAAATGAGATGCGTATCATTCGCTACAACCCATATTTATTTGCTAAATATTTTACTGAAAATATTTCTGTTACCATTCCACATGAAGTTGCCCACTATCTAGTCGATGTTCTGTATGGAATAACAAATATAAAGCCTCATGGCAAAGAGTGGAAAAACATGATGTTGATGTTCAAGGCGAATGCCAGTGTTACTTGCAACTTTGATTTAGCCGGAATACCAACAAAACGTTATAAACTCTTTGATTATCTCTGCCAGTGCCGTTCTCATTATTTAACAACCATCAGACACAACAGGACATTACGTGGTATAAAATATTGTTGCCGTCATTGTAGAACAGAATTACAACGAACCGCTTAAATATTATGAAAATAAAATATATTTTCCCTTTGTTTATATTATTTGTCGGAGTCTGTACTCAAGCCCAACCCGAAAATGATTTAGTAAATAAACATATTATAGATTGGCACACCCATGTTGCAGGCCTGGGTTACGGTGATTCTGGAAATTTTATCAACGATGAAATGCATAATAATTATCGTTTTGGTTTTTTCATGAAATGGATGAATGTCAGTGAAGAGGAATTAGAGGAATTTGGTGATCAAATCGTTGTTAAAAAACTCAGTGGGAAGATTGCAGAATCAAAATACGTAGACCAGGCAATTGTATTGTCCTTAGACGGTGTTATCGATAAAAACAGTCATTTACTTAATAAAGAAAATACCCAATTCTATGTGGCAAATGAATTTGTTGCGAAAGAAACCGCAAAATATCCTAATTTATTATTTGGTGCGAGTATCAACCCGGAACGTGAAAATAGTATTGAATTACTGGAAAAAGTTCATGCACAAGGTGCCGTATTAATTAAATGGATCCCCTCGATTATGCATATTGATCCAGCGAATAAAGATTTTATTCCGTTCTATAAACGTATGGCAGAATTAAATATCCCATTGTTAACCCACACTGGCATGGAAAAATCGTTTGCTAATGCACATGATGAACTGGCTGATCCGTTAAAACTAAAATTACCACTGAAATGTGGGGTCACTGTCATTGCTGCCCATATTGCAACAACGGGAGAATCAGAAGGACAAGATAATTTCGAACGTATACTGCCAATGTTTGATAACTATCCGAATCTGTATACCGATATCTCCAGCCTGACCCAGATCAATAAACTGGGTTATCTGACAAAAGCAGTTCAGCATCCGGGTCTTCAGGAGAGAATGATCTTTGGCACCGACTGGCCTCTGCAATCCTTCCCAATCGTATCGCCCTGGTATCACATTCATCATATTGGAATTATTGATACCTGGAACCTTAGTGGCATTGATAACAAATGGGACCGTGATATTAAACTAAAATTACACTATGGCGTATTGCCGGAAGTTTTTACGCGTAAGCTTGGACTATTGAAAAATAATTAATATCTTAAGCAGCAATATCAAAAAGAGTATTTTGACTCTCACCCGTATCAAAGGTATTTTTTAGCTCCAGACTTACAGCGTGAGAATCAGAACTATGTTGCCCACCACATTCAGCACATCTTGCTTTCACTTTTTCTGAGCCAGCACCTTGTGTGTCCTCAGTTGTTGTCGTGAGTTCTGAATTTGATGTGTCTTGTGTTGCTGATCTTTCCTGTGCAAGCTCAGCCCTTGCCTGTGATGCCAAAGCAGCCGCCTGTGCAGCTACAGCACGATCCTGTTGTGAGGGTTGTGACGGTGCCAGAGCAGCACGTTGAATTTTTCCTGCCTTGTCCAGAGTGGCCTTTGGATCACCGGAAACCGCTGAAGTATCAATCGAAACATGACCACCAACCGCATAGAGTTGCCCATCGGGTCCTTTCTGATATTCATAAGCCGGCGCACCCTTTGCCAGTGCACCTGCTGCCGCTGCGTGTGCTTGCTCATGAGCACGAACCTCACGATCCCTGGCTCTTAATTCCTGGATCTGCTTTTTTTCAGCATCGCTTAATCTGGATTCAGAACCAGCCGAAGAAGATGATTCGCTTGATGGCTTAATACTATTAACAGGTTCAGCTTCATTCTCTGTCGTATTATCGGTTTCTGTAACGTCTGGTTCAACGGACGTAACTGCCTGTTGAGGGACTTTACTGCTTTGGGTGTATAAATTTGCTGCGGGTAAAAAATTAATCATATGAATGTAAAGAGGTTCTGGTTAACCTTGGGGTTATCGGCAGATATGTGAAAATCTTTACTCAATTTATTGCTTTGCAGCACTATCACAGGAGAGAAAACCCAGATGTGTTTTTATAGTAAACCTGGCACCAATTTCATGGGGCTGTGATCAATATGTCAGAAAATTACATCCCCTGTAGCCGCTCACGTCTAATTGAACTGTGCATGGGAAACAGCTCACTTGAGAAAGAAGATCGCATTCACTTCCAGCAATTATGCAAGATCTTGTTGGCCTACATTCATCTTAAAGAACAGGAAACACTGGAAAAATTAAAAGACGGGTACAGTTGCTATGATCCAGATATTGATGAAATTTGTCTGGACGATGAGGGAAAGGCTGATCAATTTCTCGATTCACTAACAGATTCCTTACTCGCAGCAAATTATACTAAGATTGAGGAATCCGAAATCCAGGCCGCATTGAATCAAGCCTCTCTAATCCCGGTTCAAACATCAGTTGATTTTAGTGTCTACCAACGATATTCGTTTTTTTATCAGGAAACCAACCGCCAGAAAATTACAGAAAAAAAATGGTTTAAAAATGTAACCAGAAGTTTCGATAATTATACCCGTATGGTTGTGCTTCTTCATATCAATGAGGATTTGCAACAAACAGGCGATGAGGAAGACACGTTAAGAGCAGGAAGAATATATTTGTATTTATACAAAAATATTCCTCATCACGATCTGGAGATGTTATTTCCCAGTCTGAAAATCAGTATGACCTTGAAGGATAAGTTGATATTGATCATCCCGGCAGTTGGCGCAGCGATTCCAATGCTGCTAAAAGTAATACCGAGTCTTGCATTATTAACAGGCGCTGTTCTTTTTTTTACCTTCGGTATGAATATCGGAACAGGATTTGATATTGAAAAACAGGATAACAAAGCTATCTATGCATTATTGACTGCTGTTTTATCTATTGGTATTGCTCTCGGCGGTTTTGCTGGTAGGCAATACATAAAATATAAAAGCAAGCGTTTAAGTTTTTTAAAACATGTAACCGATATTTTGTTTTTTAAATGTCTGGACACTGGCTCCGGAGTCATACATAAAATAATTGATTCAGCAGAAGAAGAATTATGTAAAGAAATGATCCTGGTATTGCATGTTTTATCCGCCACCGAAAAACCATTAAGTAAAAAAGAAATTGATACGGAAATAGAAGAGTTAATAAAAATTCATTTATACAAAGAGATGGATTTTAATGTGCACAAGGCGCTTGACACTCTTGTTGGGTTGACTGCATCAGATAGAATAGATAGTAAAGATATTATTCATAAAGATACAAACAACCGCTATTCAATTGTGCAATTAAGCGAGTGTAAAATAATTATTGACCGGCTGATGGATAACGTCTTTCAGTATAATTGATGACTGGTTTTCAGCTTGCCAAATCGAACAGGAATATATTTCAATTTATGATTGAGAACAACAAACAATGAAAAAAATATTCCGATACATTCTTATTTTTTCTACAGTACTTTCTATTGCGTTATGGATGTTACCTTATGTGGATTACATGTGGCTCTCATCTGAGGTGTACCAAATCCTTGATTACAACGGTTATGGTTCTGTACTGCCGCATTCACCACTAGTCTATTGGTTTATATTTATAAGCTGGCTTTGTGTATCGGTCGGGTTATTCTTTTTTAATAAAGCTGCACGCACCGGATTTATCATTTTATCTATCACTTCAATTGTTGCTAGTCCATTCTGGGGCGTTCTCGTTATGACCCCTGCTGAGGTAACTCTCTTTAGTATTGTTGCAATGTCTGATGGCGCCATTATTACAATGATATATTTATCATCAATTGCGAAAGAATTTAAATAATAATGAGGTCAACTAATGAATAACCATGAAAAAATTAATTATGTGGAATTTCCAGCAAACGATCTTGAAGCTACAAAATTATTTTTTACGGCTGCATTTGGATGGTCTTTTGTTGATTATGGCCCTGAATACATTGCTTTCTCAGATCAAGGTATTGATGGTGGCTTTTTCAAATCCGATTTATTTTCGTCTTCTGAAGATGGTAGCGCGTTAATTGTTTTCTATAGCAAGGAATTAGAAAAGACCCAATCAAAAATTGAGGTTGCTGGAGGTCAAATTATCAAACCTGCATTTATATTTCCAGGTGGGCGACGGTTTCACTTTACAGATCCCAACGGCAATGAATTTGCAGTCTGGTCGGACATAAATACATAATCTCAATGAAATCTGGTGAATTAAAATAAACTTTCTATAAAAAGGAAGATGCAGACTCCCCCAAAGACTTGAACAAGCAGCTCATTAACATTGAATAAATTCTTATCACAATGTTTTTTTAACTTATTGTCTCTAAGTATTTTTATATTGAATATACAAATCTGAAAATTCTTTTCCAATATTTTCATACGTGTATTTATCTTCTGCTAATTGTCTAGCATTATTTTCAAGAATACTCCGCTTCTTATCATTTTCCAGGAGCGAACTGATCGCGCTCACATATTCTTCAGCAGTGTTAGCAAACAAAATATTTTTATTATTTTCGACCTCAATACCTTCGCATGCAATATCATCTGCAACGATTGCCATTCCCATTGATAGCGCATCCAGTATTTTTAACTTGGTGCCACCACCATCCTTGATTGGACAAACATAACACTTGGCTTGTTTCATGTATGGTCGAATATCATCAACAATCCCATGAACCTTGAAAGACGGATCTGATTTAGATAGTGCAACTATACCCGGAGGCGGATTTGCTCCAATAATATCAATACCGAGGTCTGGATAAACCTGTTTAATCTTTGGCCACACTTCTTTTGCAATATATTCTACTGCTTCAATGTTAGGATACCAACTCAAGGTGCCAACGAAAATAATACGATCAACTTTAGGTAAAGCGGGTTCAGGATCGAAATAATCGATATCAACACCATTTGGTATAGTATGTACCCTACTGTTTTCAGCTATTTCTTGCAGTCGTTCTGTATCCACATCAGAACAGGTAAAATTAAAAGTGAATTCCGAACATAGTTTCTTTTCAAACTTTTCCAGTCGAATACCTTCTTGATAAAAATATAACTTTTTCAACCAGTTTGATTCTTTAGAAGACCTTCGAATCAGCATGTGTGATTCTATATTGTGATGATCCAGCGAAGTCGGAATATTGCCGCAGTGTTGCTTGAAAGGGGCAAGACTGATGGTATCAAAATGTATGAAATCAAATTCATTATTATGAAGTAAATGAATCAATTTTTCTTCATACTCTTCTGAGTTCAACCAGTTCATAGTGTAGGGTGCCTTTCTTACCAGACTGGACAAGGCCACCATTTTCTTTTTGAAAGGACTCTCATCAATGGGCAGCTCAACAAATTCGACGGAAGCGCAGAATTCGTTTAAATGTGAATAGGCTTCTGACACACCCTTCTCAACGCTGTCAAATAATGGACCAATCAAATCTTTTTGATTAAATGCCAGGAGATGAACTTCATGATGCCTGGCAAGGTGTCTTACTAGATGATAGCCTCTTTGGAGAACTCCTCCTTTAGGGGGATACGGTATAAAATGCGAAAGCCATAGAATTTTCATATTAGTGTTATTTACTGGTTACAATAATCAGGAGAGCAGTATCATCAAAAAGTATCATACATGGCATACAAATGACCAGTATATTCTGTCAATCAGAGCTGTTGAAATGATTACGTTTTTAACAGACATAATCACTCTATGCAGCCACCATTAAATTTTGTAATATATCGATACATTCGTTTTATTTATAAATTATGTATCCATTTTGAGTGATATAGTTATGATAACCAGAAGAAAATTTTTAGCCTTGCCCACTTTACTGATCTTTGGAAAATTTCTGAACAATAGTGCCTATATCAGCAGGGACGACAAAATTATTATTATTCGTGACTCGGAATCCAGATGGTACTTCAGAAATAATAATGATATTTAATACATTAGAAGAATTATTTGAACGCTCCTCACTTGATTACGATTTAGTTATTATCGGCAGCGGTCCAGCAGGAATTAGCCTTGCGATATCACTCGATCAAAATATAAAAACTCTGGTTGTTGAGGCCGGAGGAATGGAGTTTTCCGAGGAGGTTCAAAGCAATTACAGGGGCAAGACGATTGGTGATGTTTATTTCAGCCTGGAATACTCACGACTAAGATATTTTGGCGGCTCATCCAATCATTGGGGTGGCTGGTGCAGGACATTGGACGAATTCGATTTCCTGGAAAAACCCTACTGTATTGAAGCAACCTGGCCTATAAAAAAAGCTGACCTAGCAAGATATGAAGTTAGCGCTGCGAACATTCTTGAAATTCAACCAGAATTTTACTCCAGGCCTGTCGAATGGAGCAATGATGTTCAAAAAATAAATTATGAAAATGATTTTTCTCCCGTACATTTCTCACCAAAATATCATGATTTTTTTGTCAATCAGAATCATGTAGATCTGGTTCTCAATAGCAGTCTTGTAAATCTTAAATTAACAAATAATCAAATGCGCTATTTAACATTAAAAGATCAAGACGGTAATAAAAAAGATTTAAAAGCCAGTTACACCGTTCTGGCTATGGGTGGAATAGAAAACGGAAGGTTTTTAAAATACATCTCTACGGAAAATATAACTACTGCTATTGGAAATAATGACAGCATTGGACGTTACTGGATGGAACATCCGCACTTCACTCTTGGTGAACTCTTAATTGAGGGTGACGCTGATGTTTTCACCGGCAGAACTTTTTTTGAAATTTCACCCCAAAAAAAACATCAAGCCGAGATACTCAATTGTGGACTTAGGGTCATCCCACCTACAGGCGTGGGCAATACCATCAAAAGCATGGTTAAAGATTTATTATGTATTAATCCTGAATATGGCAATGAATTTGCTGAAAAACTTGAAATGGAACTTGCTTGTGTTGGTTCTTTATTTGCTGCCTGGGAACAAGAACCCAGATATGAAAATGCTATTAAATTAGATACAGAACTGGATTCATTAAGTGTACCTCGCACTATACTTCACTGGGCTAAAAGTGATTTGGACTTAAAGACAGCTCGTGTCTCTGCAGAGATTTTTGCTGAGGCTCTTGTAAAATCAGGTTTTGGCTCTGCCCGACTTAATGAATGGTTATGGGATGGCCAATACCCATTCGAAGATGAATTAGCTGGCAATCATCATATGGGAGGAACCAGAATGGGGGTCGACCCAAAAACCAGTGTCGTTGATCCCAACCTTAAGTCCTGGGATATCGAAAATGTTTATGTACTAGGAAGTTCAGTTTTCCCCTCTTGCGGACATGCCAATCCGACTTTAACCATCGTCCAACTGGCGCTCAGATTAGCTGATTATTTCAATACACAGTTAAGCTAATAAATTTCATGATTTGGTGGGCAACGCTGATGATTTTAATATCATCATCGATTATTATTGATTGGTCTTGGTAACGTGTGAGGATTAACATGGTCTGACTCCTTTCAGGAGGATGAGATAGTATTTTGACTCGATCTAAATATTAAATCAATCCGGCACCATTTATCCACGAATACGACCTGTATAATATTTAGTCTATATGCAGCTAAATATCTAAACCGATGCATCTCGGTATCGCTGAATATTGTAAGCTTCTGGTGTCCATAAGTTTATTTCTTCTTCATCTTCATTAACTTCTAATGTTAATAAATAATTAATGTCCGGTAACCACGCTAGTTTTCTAAACTCGCTTGGAATATAAAATTCCCAGCCACCTTTTGTTCGCGAGGATGCTTTCCGCTCATACACAAGATCTGACTCTAGTTCTGGCTGGTTTAACCAACGATCTGTAGGACTATCAGCATTTATTACTGTCCAAGCATTAACCAATTTTCCTTCATCAAGAGATATGTGCCTCTTATATGAAAGCGGGACAAAATATATATTGCCAGAGGAAAACCACTTGTCAGCTGGTCGCCTAGGGATACAAACTCTATTCTTAGTACCTAAAGCAAATGTCCTGACAATCAGCCCCATATAATATTTTACGTATGCATTTGTTTATGCAGTATAATCTCTATAACTATATAATTTATATATATTAATTATGTATAAATGCCTTTAATTTTCACTTGACTCAATATGATGTATCTGACAAACTGTCTCATACATACATATAGTGTATTTTGCTTGAGGGCTTGACAGTGCTAGCATTCTCTTCTCTAATAGGTAACAAGAATAAAAGCACTATAAAAATTAAGTTCTTGTGGTACCATTCGTATTTTTTTGTGCGCAGCAACATATCAAAAACTTATGCTAACGAGCAATGTGGTTACGCTGGCTTCGCCTATAATTAAACCAGAGAAAATTATTATGACTGAATCACAAGATCGTTTACTAGGACTAGTGGAAGAACGCTGCCTTAAAACTGGCGAGTTTACTTTAAGCACCGGGCTGAAATCAGACTTCTATTTTGACTGTAAACGAATAACCCTAGAAGGTGAGGGGCTTTCTTTACTATCCGACTTGGTTTTGGAAAGAATAGATAGCCTATCAGAAATGCCTTCCGCGATTGGTGGTTTAACAATGGGGGCCGACTTCATAGTTGCTGGTGTAATTTTAAAAGCCTTTCAGAAAGATAAAAAAGTTCAACACGGATCTATTGTCAGAAAGGAAGCTAAAGCACATGGCACGCAAAACAAAATAGAAAACGAACAGGGAAATGGAACAAAAATCGTCGTTGTTGATGATGTTGTGACTACTGGCAATTCAACTATTATCGCTTGTGATCAATTTAAAGAAGAAGGATACGACATTGTTGGAATTATTACCCTGGTCGACAGAGAAGAGCCAGAAGGGATGAAAAATATAAGAGATAAATATAAGAACGTACACGTATCCTCAATTTTTAAAGCTAGCGATTTTGAAAAACTCATTGAATATAGAAATAGCAAGAAACCTCAAGCAGCAATTGCTTAGTGTTTTAAATAATAACGGCTTTTCTTATCATTCACTAAATAATATTTGTAGTGAGTGCTCGCCTTTGATAAAAGAAAACATCAATTCCGAGCCAAACCAATATTTTTATCATATATATGCAATAAGAGATCTTTGCTCTAGCATTTCTAACTATATTGAGGGCCAAGAACCAATGAATTCTACAGCTCATTCTACTATGGAAACTGAGCTTCTTGATTCATTAAAAAACGTTATCGGCACTTTAGATTGCGAAAATTCAGATGAAAAACTAACTTCACTATCAATGCTCGCTGCCACCTTTGAAAAATTGAAGCACTAATTCTCAGTTTTTCCCTCATCGTATCTTTGCTGTTTCCTGACACCTAATTTATTGCAACAGCCGTAGTTGGATCTGATTCTCAGCCCTTATCCATGCCTTTATTAATGAATAACGATTTAATAACCAGAATCGGTGAAAATATTCATTGAAAAAGCTGGAGTAAGAAATAAATAAATTAATGGTGCCAGAGTGATTTAATTTCAACCACTTAAACAGAATAGATACATAGCCCCTAACGGGGCTTTTTATAGCCTAAGATTCAACTGTCACCACCAGCATTGTATTTCAACATGCCTAACTGCCAACAAATCATGGTGATTTAGATTTTGCTATCGTAATTATCACCTAACTTATTGATTTAATTGGTGGGCCCTGAAGGACTCGAACCTTCGACCAATGGATTATGAGTCCACTGCTCTAACCAACTGAGCTAAGGGCCCGATATATAATTATTGGTCGAGGAATGTCTTTAGCTGTTCCGAACGGGAAGGATGTCGCAACTTGCGTAATGCCTTGGCTTCGATCTGACGAATACGCTCACGTGTAACGTCAAACTGTTTGCCAACCTCTTCAAGAGTATGATCAGTATTCATATCGATACCAAAACGCATGCGCAGAACTTTTGCCTCTCTTGGCGTCAGTCCTTCAAGTGCATCACGAGTTGAACGACGCAGTCCTTCAAAACCAGCAAAATCAACCGGTGCCTCGATGTTTTGGTCTTCAATAAAATCGCCCAAATGCGAATCTTCATCATCACCAATCGGCGTTTCCATGGAAATAGGTTCCTTGGCAATCTTTAATACTTTACGAACCTTGTCTTCGGGCATTTCCATTTTTTCTGCTAACTCTTCTGGAGTCGGTTCACGTCCCATCTCCTGCAGAATTTGACGAGAGATACGATTGAGTTTATTGATCGTTTCAATCATATGCACCGGAATTCGAATGGTACGAGCTTGATCTGCAATAGAACGAGTAATCGCCTGACGTATCCACCAGGTGGCATAAGTAGAAAATTTATAACCTCTACGATACTCAAATTTATCAACAGCCTTCATCAAACCAATATTGCCTTCCTGGATTAAATCAAGGAACAGCAAACCTCGGTTCGTGTATTTTTTTGCAATTGAAATCACTAAACGCAAATTAGCCTCGACCATTTCCTTTTTCGCACGACGTGCTTTGGCCTCACCAATAGAAACCCTGCGGTTTATTTCTTTAAACTCTGTAATGTTTAAATTGGCATCAATAAAAAGTGCTGAAAGTTTATGTTGAATCTTTACAATTTCAGGTTCAATTTCTTTCAGTTTTTCCGGTGATGTTTCACCGCTGACAATAAGCTCAGCAACCCACTCCGTGTTCACCTCATTACCAGGAAAGCGTTGGATAAATTCTTTGCGTGGCATCTTCGCCTGTTTAACGCAAAGACCCATAATGGTTCTTTCCGCTAAACGAATCGATTCAATAATAAAACGGGCATTTTCCGTTAACTGTACAACCAGCTTTGGTGTTAAACGTAGTTCAAGAAATTTTTCACACAGTTCAAGCTGAGCTTTTGCAGTTTTTTTATCTCCCCGACCATAACGCTTGGCATATTTTATTACCTTGGCGTGAAGCTTGTTGATCGCCTTGATTCGTACGCGAACTTCTTCTGGATCTAAAGTAACGACCTCTTCTTCTTCATCGTCTTCACTTTTAACCACCACCGGTGGCGGTCTACCTTCATCAGGGTATTCATCTTCGAAATCATTTATCCCAATAACGATGTCACTAAGTTTAAGCAGTTCCTTTTCAACCTGCTCGTGTGCCTGCAGTAAAAAACTGATGGTTCCAGGGTAACAGGCCAGGGCGGCCAAAACCTGGTTCAAGCCATCTTCAATACGTTTGGCGATCTGTATTTCGCCTTTACGGGTCAGAAGATCGACTGTACCCATTTCACGCATATACATGCGGACAGGATCGGTTGTCCTGCCAAATTCATTCTCAACACTGGCCAATGCAGCTGCAGCCTCAGCAGCAGCGTCCTCATCAGGCGCATCAGTACTGTCGGTCATGATGATGTCGCGTTCGGGAGGTGACTCATGGACAGTAATGCCCATGTCGTTGATCATGTTAACGATATCTTCGATTTGTTCCGGGTCAACAATATCATCGGGCAAGTGATCATTTACTTCATGATAGGTTAGATAACCCTGCTCCTTCCCTTTGGTGATGAGCAGCTTTAACTGTGATTGTTTATCGACCTTAGTAGTTTGTTCAGTTTGTTCCATAGGTTTCTTACTGGTGTGAAAATTGCATGTGTATGTGTTAAATAATTATGCTATAAATATAGTCTGTAAATCACTGCTATGTTATTGATTTTCTGCAGAATATTTTGACCAAAGCGAACCGCCCATTATAGCATATCTGTCAATTTATCGCCATAACTGTTTGTGTTATTTTTTATCCTTCTCACGGGTTTCTTGTTGTTTTTTTAGATCACTCACACTTTTTAGTTGGCGGGTTTCCTTTATGCGTTCGTCCTTTTCAGCATCTTTTATGATTTTAGCAAGCAGTCCATTTAACTCAATTTCAAGCTGTTCCGGTTGGTTTAATAACTCCTCCGATCTGGCCAGTTCCATGAGTGCTTTTTCAGTTGGCGTGTCGCGCCAATTCTCCAGAATATTTGCAATAGTCGTAGTGGAATCACCACGTTCACGAATA
>CBDFNQ010000030.1:0-117729 GCA_965250225.1 Gammaproteobacteria bacterium | reverse complement strand
AACAGACAGTCAGGACAAAGTCTGTTGCAAAAGATCAAGCAGAAAATCAAACAACGGATAGTAGAAAGTCGGAAGTACAGAAAAATCTAGAAAAAACAAATACTGATGGCAGTCATATAAAAATCATCGACTTTGAAAAAGATGATACAAATGAAGAAATTAGACAGGGAAGAGAAAAAATAAAAATATCTTATTTCAATTAAATTAATAGTAATCAGGGTCCTGATGTTTATTAATGTTTTTATTGTCCCTGATTATTATTCTTTAAAAACAATTAAATTATTTTGGTAATAAGACATTGGCTAATAAAAATCAATATCCAGATGCTATTTCATATAGTAATTCAGATTCCGAGTTGTTTCGGAGTCTAATGGCTTTTGATAAACATGAAGTAAAGTCGGACGATAATAAGCGGGGAAGCTAAGGCCGAAAGTGATTCAACTGAAATTAATTATACTGCAAATGACTCAGCACTATTCGAAAGATTAATGGATACTGATGCTGCAGTCGAAAAAACCAAAGTAAACAAAATAAAAACACAGACAAAGCTGGAAAAACGAAATTCAGGTGATTACACAGAGAATGATTCGGCGTTATTTGAAGAATTAATGGTGTTTGATGCAGACAAGGTTAAAGGAAAAAACATTTAAAAAAAATAATAACAAAACAAAAAATAAAAACAGCCAAGAAAAATATAAAGCCAGCGCCTATATCCTATACCAAGAGTGATTCAGATTTATTTGAGGAGTTAATGAATCTGGATAACTCAGATAAATGGTTTAAAAAGACCATGAGTGAGGCAAGAGCAAGAAATATAGCCTGACTGAAACAGTCAGTTATTCAGAATCAGATGCAGAGATATTCGACAGATATATGGTTTCTAGTGGTATTACACCGGGCAGGATCTCACGTATAGGGAAAAAACGTTGATCGTAATAAAGGAGCGCGTAAACAAATTGTATCCAGGCAAAATATAATAACTGCAAGGGATGTCGATCATATAAAAATAGTCGATTTTGATAAGGAAAGGGAAAAGCAAAAGAGAAACAGAAAAATAGGACATGGAAAAGTTAAGGTTCTTTATTTTGATTAACAGCAGGATTCCTTCATTCAATAGAAATTAATAAACGAATTTTACAGAATGAAAATTAAACATAAACAGGAATGTGGACAATGAGTACTGATGTTGCAAGTGCTGATGATGTAAAACAGTCTACTTCAGGTGGTGGCAATGCCTATGTTCTGGTGCCAATGTTTATATTTTTCGTGTTGCTAATCTTTGCTGTTATCAGATCACCAAATTTGATATCAAGCGCTGGTATAGGCAGCGTTATTATCGTTGTTGCGCATTGATTTTGGCGACTTACGCATTAACCATAATTGTTATTGCAGGGCGTGCTGGCGTGGATCTTTCCATTGGGCCACTGATTGGTTTTATTAATGTTGGGATGATCCAATTATTTGTAGCGGGGAAAATAGCATCGCCGATTGTATTTTTCTTGTACGCGATGGGTATCGGGATTGCCTATCAGGTCTTGGTGGGACTGATCATTATTTTTGTGCGTGTGCAACCGATTATCGTTTCACTCATGGTGTACCTTGCCCTTGTTGGTTTAAATCTTGTCATCATGCCGCGGCCAGGTGGGACTGCACCTGAATGGATGTTGCCCTGGGGTGCTGGCACTTCTATTTTCTCACCTGTATTGGTTATCTTGGTACTTGCAACGATTGCCTGGTATATCATCGCTCGAACGTCGTTCTTTGGACATCTACGGATGATGGGGGCCGATGAGCGAGCCGCTTACACCACTGGTGTCAGGATTAATCTGGTACGTATAGGTGCACACGCCATAGGTGGAATTTATGCCGGATTGGCAGCACTGACGTTTACTTCACTGATCAGTTCCGGGGATCCAAGTCAGGGCACCACCTATACTCTGATGGCCGTAACGGCCCTGGTTTTGGGTGGGGCCAATCTTGCAGGTGGTCGAGGCGGGGCATTTAGCTCCCTGCTGGGTGCCTTAAATATTTATCTTATTACCTATGTATTGGCGACATTTAATTTTGGTACGGTACAGAGTTTTGTAACAGACCGGCGTACGGTCTCATGTTGGTCCTGTCTTTGTTGATAAGTGTTGCTCTGCCGGAAATACAAAAGAAAATTCGTAACCTGTCGCCATCTGTATTTTTGTGATTCTTTCCATGGTCGGCCTGGGTGTCATTATGCACATGACCATGGATAAGCTGATTATTGACCAATCCGTAGCAGATTCGATCAGATCTGCTGCCTCTGTGATACCGATATATGGCGAAACTGCAAAGGATGTTGTTTCTGATGGAATTACGGGTGGTACCTATATGCTGTATATCGTTATCGGCGTTGCCGCAGTTGCCTATCTCTTTATATCATTATTCAAAGAATATCAATCCACCGATGATAGGGCTGGTTATCATCGTGGCGATAACCGTGCTCGGGATGATTTTTAATGACAAAGAACCGGTTTCCGATGAGGCTATCACTCCGGTTGTAGCAGACGAATTTGTTGTAGAAATGGAAACTAATTCACCGAGTTTCTTTGTATTGGAAACTTTCCCTGATGAAACTAAAGGCTCAGCTAAATCAAGTTTAATTGTCAAGTCGACTCAAATGATCGCGTTGATTGTGGGATCTATATTACTTGCAACTTTAATTGTTTTGGTGATGTTGCCTAACGTTAGTGTCAGTACGAAGAAAAAATCTATGTGGTGGTTTGTCGCAGGTCTCATCGCAATTTGTCTAGGTTTATTATTCTCTGATGGTATTACCGGTATGCAACCTGCTAATCAACATGTAAATGAGATTTATGTAGTGGTGTTGGTGGCCTTGGTGCTATTTATATTTGCCGGGCCGTTGGCCCATACAGAGTTGAAGGACATATCCCACGTGATCATTGTCGCTATCAGTGTTTTGACGTTGGCTTCCGTGTTTTTCTTTACCGGGCATAGTGTGCAAGAAATCGGTGAACCCCATAAACGGCAGGAAATAGAATATGCAGCACCGATTCTTGTAAAGCCTGAGCCGGTTGATATGGGAAAAATCGAGTATGCAAAACCTGCCAGGGTGAATGTCGGAGCTGAGGGCTTAAATACCTATACACAGATAGCCTATATCAGTTTTCTCATTGTTCTGCTGCATCTGATCCTGTGGCTAACGATGAGGGAAAATACATTTAAAAGCTTTTGGCCCCATGCCTCTGTCGTCTTGGGCGCAACATTAGCCTGGAGCGCATTATTTTATGCCATTGGTGCCCCACTGTGGAAGATAGCGATTGTGATCATGATCGCTATGCTTACAGCCCCGATAATTTTGCATATTCTTCGCATCGTCATGAAAAATCAAAGCCGTGATATCGCGTTACATCAATGGTCAGGATGATGTTTAGCATAAGAGCTATTAGAGATAATAAATGAATAAATCAGTCTTCAAATTTTCTAAATGGCTGGGCTTTATCATTGCAGTGCTGATCGCCATTGCCAGTGCAATATTAGGTTCAGCAGATGATGTGCCTATGCAACATATCCTGTTTTAATGCCGCAGCCACATTCGCACTTGTATTATGGGGATGGCACCACTTTTCGGTTCGCTGGATATATCCTGCAGATTCAATCGCAATTGATAATTCAGACGCGCCTGAAAAAGACCAGGAAGAACAACCAGAACAAGATACTGAAAACGGTGAACCAGGTGTCCTGGGGAGCCTTATCTCAGCTAATAAGGGTATTTTAATAGTTCTATTGGTCTTGATTGCTGGGTTTCTCATTGCTTCTTTTACTAAGGAAGATTTTTTAACTGGAAAAAATCTGATATCGGCATTGGTTTTTTTCGGTTTTATCATCTTTGCTTATGTCTTAAACAAAAATATCAAGTCTAATAAAAGTGCAGTTATTGGTATTACGGTACTTGTTGGATTGTTTGTAGTTGGGGGCATTAGTCGTTGAGGGTTTTATGTCAACAGCCAACATAAAATCCATGTTGGTATTTGCCTCATTTCTAGGGCTTGCCTGTGTCGGGCAAACGCTGGTGGTCATGCTTGGCGGTCTGGATTTGTCTATCCCTTTTGTAATTGGGGCATCAAATATTGGCTTGATGTCTTTGCTTAACCTGGGTGTCCCGCCTGTTTTGGCATTTGTTGTGATCCTGTTAATAGGGGCTGGTATTGGGTTAGTTAATGGTGTGCTTAGTTTTCGTTTACAAGGACAGGCGCTGATATTAACCCTGGGTGTTGGTTTTGCAGTTTCTGGTGGTACACAAATCATAACCAGTATTGGTACTGAATTCGGCGGTAGTGTATTCGGGACAGTTCCCTGGTGGTTGTCCAATGTCGCAGCTATGAATGGCACAACCTTTGGTTTACCTTTTCCGCCGGTAATTATCGTCTGGATTGTTGGTTCTATCATTCTTATTGTCGGTCTACGAAACACTAGTTTTGGCAGGAATTTATACGCACTGGGTGGAAGTCGTAAGGCTGCAGACAGGCTGTCGATTTCGGAAAGAGGCTACTGGGTTGGTGTTTACACCATCAGTGGCTGTATTTCCGCATTTACTGGTGCATTACTCTTAGGTTGGAGTGGCGGCGGGTTTATCGGTGTGGGTGATCCCTATTTATTCATGACCATTGCTGCTGTTGTGGTTGGCGGAACATCATTACTTGGTGGTTTGGGGGGTTATGGTTACACGGTGATCGGTGTGCTGGTCTTGCAGGTACTGACTTCATTCCTTGTGGGTATTGGACTGAACTTTGAAGGGCAACAGTTCGTGTTCGGATTGTTGATCTTGCCAATGGTTGCGTTATACGCACGATCACCACATATACGGACACAGATATAGGTTAAAAATGCATTTATACAGCGAATATAGTTTGCAAAAGTAAAAAACTGATGTTCCCAAAAAATATTTGTTATTCATTCGTACAAAACGAAAAATTAGAGAGTAATTATCATTATGAATAAAATGCTTGTACCAACAGACGTTGTAGGTGGCACTTTCTGGTTATTATCTATTGCAATGATTGCTGTCACGTATTTTTTCTTCCTGGAAGGAAAAACTGTATCAAAGAGATGGAAGTCATGTATGGCTCTGATTGGCGTTGTGACATTAATATCCGCTGTCCATTATTTTTATTTGAAAGATATGTGGGTAACCACAGGGACCGCACCCATAATCCTGAGATACATTGACTGGGTATTATCAATTCCTGTCCAGGCTGTGCTGTTTTATTTCGTACTTGCCGCAACCGCAACTGTATCCACAGCGCTATTCTGGCGCTTGTTGATCGGTGCATTTGTCATGGTGATTGCTCAATATTTGGGCGCTGGGGGTTATGTCAGTACCACACTGGGTTTTCTCATTGGTATGGTTGGCTGGCTGTATATTCTTGGGGAAGTTTATATGGGCGAGGCTGGTAAGGTTAATGCTAATAAAGGTAACGAAAATACAAACAGGACATATAACTCTCTACGATTGATCGTGACCATTGGTTGGGCAATCTACCCATTGGGCTACTTCATAGAATATTTGGGCGGTGGTGTTGATACTAATAGCCTCAATATTATTTATAACTTTGTAGATTTCTTAAACAAAATTATCTTTTGCCTGGTGGTATATCGGGCAGCAAAAAGAGATACGAGCTTGAATAACTAGATAGCCAGTGATGAAGCTCTTAACCCGTAACATGCAATATTTTATTTGATTTTATTGAGGAGTAATTAATTATGACTGGTGCAGATATTATTGCCGTAATCATACTGGTAGCGCTCGCAATTGCTATTGCAGTTTATTTAATGCATTGGCTATATCGACGTTCATCAAAAGAAGTCGCTTTTGTTAGGAC
This sequence comes from Gammaproteobacteria bacterium, assembly GCA_965250225.1. Lineage (GTDB taxonomy): Bacteria > Pseudomonadota > Gammaproteobacteria > Eutrophobiales > Eutrophobiaceae > CBDEUK01. The sequence continues at coordinate 111,859 of CBDFNQ010000030.1, read as the reverse complement.
TGGCCTGGGTGGTGAAAAAGTTGTCTTAAGTGGTGGTGCTTTCGTTCTCCCTATCATCCATAACATAACCATGGTTGGGATGCGGACATTGCATATAGAAGTACGACGTGGTGGTGAAAAATCCTTTATCACTCACGACCGAATGCGAGTGGAAGTCATTGCAGAATTTTATGTCAAGGTTAAGCCGGATGTTGCTTCAGTAGGTTTGGCTGCACAGTCTCTCGGTAAGCGAACTTTGCAGCCTGACAGCCTGGAAGAATTAGTCCAGGGTCGTTTTGTTGATGCCCTGGGTGTTGTCGCCGCTAAAATGACCATGGATGAAATGCAGGAAAAACGTGGCGAGTATGTCAAAGAAGTTAAGGTGTTGGCTGAAGAGTCGTTAAGCCAAACGGGTCTGGAACTGGAAACGGTTTCGTTAACAGGATTGGATCAAACCGATCTGGGATTATTCAACCCGTCTAATGCATTTGATGCCGAGGGTTTAACACAGCTGACAAAAACGATAGAAGCACGTAAAAAAGCCCGTAACGATATCGAACAGGACACCAAAATCCAGATACGAAGCAAAAACCTGGAAACAGAAAAACAAGCTCTGGAAATTGATAGAGAAAGTGAATTTTCTCGCTTGGAACAAGAACGTGAAATCTCAAATCAACGATCCAATCAACGTGCACAGGTCGCAATAGAAAAGGCCAAGTGTGAACGTGAAGCGGAAGAAGCACGAATCAGGGAAGAAGAAGAAATAGAAAAAACGCGTATCTCCACTGAAGAAATCATTGAGGTTGAACGTTCTCTGACTGAAACCGCATTAACACAAGAGATCGAAGACCGCAGAAAACTGCGTAATAAAATCGAGAAAGATGCAGAGATTGAGATTAAACACAAGAATCTGGAGGCTGAAAAGATTGCCCTGGAGCTGGAAAAAGAATCTAAATTTGTCCAGTTAGCGCAGCAACAGGAAATAGCTGTCCGTAAGGCAAAACAGAAAGCGGAAGTTGTACGTGAAGAGTCTGAACGTTATCAGGAATCTAAGGAAGCACAGATCAAAACCGAGGAAGCAGTTAGAAAGGCGCAGATCGAACAGCAGAAAAACCTGGACGCTGCTCGCATTGCAAGTGAACAAAAAACCAAGGCGCTTGAAATTGATAAAATCAAGAAACTTGAGCTGGAAGAAAAAGAACGTGAACTTGCTGTCATCGAAAAATCAATCGCTGTATTAGAAGCTAATGCAGAAGAAGAGACAGCCCGGGCAAACACCGTTGAAGCGGAACAAGGTGTCAGTACTGTTCGTGAACTGAAAGTTGCAGAACGAAAAAAACAGGTCGAATTGATACAGGCATCTCAACAGGCTGAACGCGAGGCTATCAAAATTATAACCCTGGCCAGGGCTGAAAAAGAATCGGCTGCAGAACGGGAGACAGCAGAAAAGCATGCATCAATGGCGGCCAAACTGCGTTATGAGATTGAAGCGGCTGGTGAGCAGTTGCTAAACGAAGCAGAAAACTTGCGTAGTGATGCTAGTCGAGAGAGTGAGCTACGTATGGAACTTGCGAAGAATCTTGATTCCATTATCCGCGAAAGTGTTAAACCGATTGAAAATATCGATGTAATCAAAATCCTGGATGTGAATGGCTTACCTGGTTTTAGCGAGGGACATTCTTCTGGCGGAGGAGGTTCCAGTGGTTCTTCGGTCAAGACAGGGAATGGTAAGAATGGATCCGGGAATCTGGCGGATGATGTCGTGAATTCTGCGCTGCGTTACCGTGCACAGATGCCTTTTGTTGATAATTTATTAAATGAAATTGGTATGTCACCCGGTGAGATAAGCAACATTAGTAACATCCTGGGTGGTTTTGATAAGAAGCAATCTGGCAGTAGTGCTAAAAAATGATAAAGCTGGGCAATGATGAGGTTTCACTATGAAGGTCGATATTAAAAATTGGGCGCAGAAGTACGAAAATCTAAGCAACAATGATGAGACCATTTCAGCAATGGGCAAATATTATTCCTGCTCATTTATGTATGACATGGAAGATAAAAAAGTAATCATTGAAATGTTGGATGGAAAAGTTAGAAAGATAAATACCAATCCACAGCCGTCAGATTCATATGATTTTGCGCTTCGTGCCTCTGCCGCAACCTGGCGACAATTTGCAGAACCAATACCCAAGCCGATGTTTCAAGGTATCTGGGCTGCCAGTTTTCGTGAAGATTTAAGGATTGAAGGCAATCAATTAGTCATGATGAAAAACCTTAGGAATTTCACACTTCAATTTGAACTTCTACGAAAGAGTGGGGTGCCGGTTTGATTGCTCATCATAGTGACGATAAAGCTGAACATTATTTAAAGGAGCGTTAAAAAAAATGCATAAACATTCTCCTGTTACTGGACGCTACGTAACTATAGAAGTCGATGGATACGAATATAAAGTATTCTATCTTCATAATGGTGTCGGCACGCCACTGTTATGCCAACATACGGCCGGGTGTCACAATCATCAGTGGCGAGGGTTATTAGAAGATGATGAGATCACCAAGAACTACAACGTCATTGCCTATGATCTTCCTCGTCATGGTAAATCTGATCCACCGCATAATACAGAATGGTGGAAAGAAGAATACAAATTAACGGCGGAGCATTATTGTAACTTTATTGTAACGTTATGTGATGCGCTGGAGTTGAAAAACCCAATTTTCATGGGGTCATCGTTTGGTGGTAACGTTGCATTGCAACTCGCCTTGCATCATCCGAATCGTTTTAAAGCCGTGATCCCTGTAGAAGCTGCAGACTATTCGCCTGGATTTTATCATGATAATTGGCGGCATCCTCACACAAATGCGGCACAAGTATGTGCCAGTGGGATATGGGATTTAATGGCGCCACAGTCACCTGACATTGATCGCTGGTTGACCTGGCATTACTACACTCAGGGTTCCGAAGCCTTTAAAGGCGATCTTTATTATTATTCCGTTGACCATGATTTACGCAAGGAGCTGAAAAATATTGATGGCCGTAAATGTCCGGTGGTAATGATGACAGGCACCTATGATTATTTAACACCGCCTGAGGCATCAGAGAATACGGCAAGCCAGATCAAGGGCGGGGTCTATATAGAAATGAATGATATTGGTCATTTTCCTATGAGTGAAAACTACGATGTCTTTAGGGTTTACCTCAAAGAGGCATTGCGGATTATTCGTGAAAGGACCAGTAAATAATGATTTTTTATTATTTTAAAATGCGAACTCAATATTTTTTTGTATGGTGTAATGAATTGATATTAATAATTCAAAATTGCATATTGACTTATAAACATGGGAAGGTTTGTAATGTCGGATAAAATAATATGGCTGTTTATTTTTATTTTGGCATATTGGTCCTATTGTATTTTCTGGGGCCTCAGGGCGTCCAGGACGGCTAATACCGCAAGTGATTTTTTTATTGCAGGCAGGGAAATTTCAACCTGGGCATTTGTCCTGGCAGCAACGTCAACATGTTTTGCTGCATGGGTATTTATAGGCCACCCTGGACTGGTGTTTCGTGATGGTTTCCAGTATGTCAATACATCTTTTTACGTGATCTCTATCGCCTTGGCCGGCGTTATCCTTTTAAAACGACAATGGATGTTGGGCAAGCGGTTTGGTTATGTGACTCCTGGTGAGATGTTTGCTGATTACTTTAAGGGTGATGCCATTCGTATTATTTCAGTAGGTATTTCATTGCTATTTGCAGTTCCATTTTTGGCAATGTTGTTTGGTGCCTCTGGTTTCTTAGTCAGTGAATTAAGTGAAGGGTTTTTTTCGCGTACGCTCGCTATGTGGATATTGGCTTCTATTGTGTTGTTGTATGTTGTGACGGGTGGCTTACGTGCTGTTGCCAATGTCGGTATTGTGCAGTTTGTTTTATTTTTACTGGGTACAGTTACAATTGGTCTTATTGCATTTCATTTGGTGGGTGGATTTGATGCACTCAATATCGGTCTTGCAAAAATAGCTGAAACTCCGGATAGCTATTGGGGTTCGACTAAAGGCCTCGGTGGTGGTGATCATAATGGTTATTTTGCCATTCCTGGCGTCATTCAATGGACTGCGGGGCTTGGTAAAGAGGTTCCGGTTGGTGGACCCTGGACCGCAGTAATGTGTCTAACTTTTATGCTCTCCATGATGGGTATTCAGTCATCACCCTCATTCTCGATGTGGGGGTTTGCCAGTAAGTCACCACGGGGATTTGCGATTCATCTGATTTGGGGCTCGGCATTTTGTGTTGGACTCATTTTATTTTTCTTTGCTACCTTTCAGGGTGTGGCAGCAAACCTGTTAGGCGCTAATGCACAGGTCAATAGTGCAGGACTAAATGTTGCTAATATTATTCCGGTTATTTCAGACAATCCACAAGGTACTTTGGTTATTCACTATATAAGATCGATTGGAGATAACTTTCCCTGGTTACTTGGTATATTGGCAGTTTGTGCCCTGGCGGCCATTCAATCAGTTGGTTCTACTTATCTATTAACGTCCTCAGGGATGTTGACCAGGGACATATTTAAACGCTATCTCAATCCGAATGCCGATCATGAATGGCAGATATTGGTTGGGCGTATCTGTGTCTTATTGATCACGCTTGCCGCATTGTTAATGGCAACCTTCACTCAACAAGCCATGGTGTTATTAGGCGGCATGGCCATTGCCTTTGGTTTTCAATTGCTACCATCCATACTCGGAGTGATCTGGTTCCCCTGGATCACACGCCAGGCTGCGACGTTGGGTTTGATCGCAGGCCTCATTGCAGTGGTCTTGACAGAACCATTGGGTCAGATGATTAGTAATGGTTCCTTACCCTGGGCTCGCTGGCCCTGGACGATCCATTCAGCTGTGTGGGGTATATTTTTCAATTTAGTCATCTGCCTGGTTATTTCTGGTTTGACTAAAAATGATACCGATAAATCCCATCGAATGAAATTTCATGATTTTTTAAACAAGCATGCTGCCTTGTCTGTAAAAAGACAAAAATTAAAACCGGTTGCCTGGGTCATCGTATTGATCTGGATGTTTTTCGCAATTGGCCCAGGTGTAGTTATTGGCAATGCCTTTTTTGGAATGCCGGGTGCGGGTTACCAAGGCTGGATTTTTGGTATGCCATCAATTTGGGCTTGGCAGATATTTTGGTGGGCGATTGGGGTCGGCGTTATTTGGTTCCTCGCCTACAAGATGGAAATGTCTACTGTATTGGATCGGGAGATTGAAGCCTTTATAGAAGATTAATGAGATAAAAAAATCTGAATTAGCTGACATCAAATTATTATAACGTTTGAATTATGTTCATTAAATTCACAACAATGTTTTTTTAAGTCAGTTGTTTAATCTTGAAGGTGAAAAAATATTTTTACTTTAAATTGAAATGATGGGAGTTACCCAATGAAAAAAGAAGCTACAGGTGTGCAAACAAACCAAGGTCATACTGATACTGATGATTACATCACACGCCATTACGTTATGCCTTTACTTACCGATGATGCCTCGCGCAACAGGCTGATTGCAGAGCACAGATCCAATCCGGTTGGCACAGCCCCCCAAGGTGGAAATCCGGCAGTGGAGCACAGCAAGGATCTTAGGACAGTGTTGGATAAATTTCGTCGACATGGAATGGCCGGCAAATACGTGGTGATTGTAAAAGAGCGCCATGCAGATTACAGGATAGCTATTTGTAGTGGTTTTCGTGGGTATCCCGTTGAAATTCTTGATGAGTCTTTTTCATCTTTTGAGGCATGTGAGCACGGGATATTTTTAAAACGAATTGCCGACCTGCTAGCAGAATATTCCTAAGCTAATAATTTTTTTAAGATAACTCCCTTGCTTGAAATACAAACAAATCATAAAGGGAAGAAAAACAGAAAACTGCTCTTAAATTTGAGGTAAATACAATGTTACAAATTACAGGTTATAGTAATAAATATTCTCTTTGCCCGGATGACAAATTAAAATTTTATGTCAACTCCGAACATGGTAAAGATTATGAAGTTCAAATGGTGCGTTTGATCCACGGTGATACAAACCCGGATGGGCCAGGCTATAAAGAAGAAGAAATCAGTGCTCCCGTGAACGGTACTTATCCAGGACGTAACCAAAAAATTCATGGTGGTTCCTATGTCATTATTCCTCAAGATGACCGTTTGAATGTCGAAAGTTTTACCTTGCAGGCGTATATATTTCCAACGACTCCAGATCGAAAAAGCCCTTCCAATCCAGGGCTGGAAAGAGGACCACAGGGTATTTTGACCAAGTGGGTTGAAGGTAGCAAATCCGGCTATGGTATGTTCATTGATGAGAATGGCTGTTTGTCATTAAAAATCGGTGATGGTAGAGGTCAAGTCATGACATTATCGACTGAGAAAAAGCTACTACGTAAAGTGTGGTATATGGTTGCTGCAAGTTACTGTGCCGAAACCGGAAAAGTTGTTTTGTATCAAGAGCCCGTACTTACCCTTGCGAATGGTGGCCTGGGTATGTCGCTATTGCATCCAGCGGATGAAACAACTGCAGTTGTTGAGACAATTAACCATATTAAGCCGGCACAAAATGATGCCCCTTTCTTGATGGCATCGGCAACGATTAAAGAACGATCCGGCAGGCATATATTCGGTAAACATTATAAAGAAGCGTGGAACCCGATTGAATTACCTGAACATGGTTTGTACTATAATGGCAAGATTGATCGTCCCAGGTTGAGTAGACGTGCCTTGTCAAAGTCAGAAATTGAAGCGTTGGCTCGTGGTATTAAAGGCTGCCCGTCGGAACTAAGGAATGATGTCATTGGTGCATGGGACTTTCATAGCAATATACAGAAAAATATCGCTACTACCCAGATCCTCGACTCTTCAACCTGTGTTTTAAACGGCTTTATCGTCAATCTGCCTTGTCGTGGTATGACCGGCTATAACTGGACCGGGGATGAAATGGTTTATCATCATAACCCGGAAGAATATGGTGCAATTCATTTCCATGATGATGATATCGATGATGCGCGTTGGGATGTTGATTTTGAATATATCGTACCAAAGAACCTGAAAACGGGTGTCTATGCTGCGCGCCTGCGAGTTGGCGGAAACGATTCTGCTGAAACGGAAGATTACATCCCGTTCGTCGTGCGCCCACCTGAAGGTACGACGACTTCCAGGATCGCATTTATAATGCCGACCAATTCCTATATGGCCTATTCAAATGATAACCTGGCGACTAACTGCGTGGTTGCAGAATTGTTGGCGGGTAAGGTGCCTATCATGGAACCTGCCGATCTATATTTGAATGAGCATCGTGAATATGGTCTTTCTACCTATTCATTACATTCCGATGGTAGTGGTGTTTGCTATTCAACCCGCTTGCGTCCGATTTTAAATATGCGACCAAAATATCGTCATTGGTTATCACCTTCATTATGGCAACTTAATGGTGATTTACATCTGGTCGATTGGCTGGAAGAAAAGAATATCGAATATGATATCCATACCGATGAGGACCTGCACAGAGAAGGCGTTGATCTTTTAAATAAATACGACGTTGTCTTAACGGGAAGCCATCCAGAATATACTTCTGAGCGGATGTTGGATGCCTATAGCGCTTATCAAAGTCAGGGTGGTCGCTGGATTTATCTTGGTGCGAATGGATTCTACTGGATTAGCGAATATCACCCGAATAATTATAATATTATTGAAGTGCGTAAAGGTGAGGCCGGAACACGTGCGTGGACGGCCAACCCTGGTGAATATAACAATGCCTTCGATGGTAAATATGGCGGTATGTGGCGAGCACGTGGCCGTATTCCGAGTAAGGTTTGTGGTCTCACTTTCACCGCCTATGGCTTCGATGTTTCTTCCTATTATAAACGAGTGAAAGACAGTACCCGGCCTGAATGCGAGTGGATATTTGAAGGTATAGGTGAAGATGAACGCATAGGCGACTTTGGTCTGGTCGGTGGTGGCGCTGCCGGTCTTGAACTGGATCGCTATGACATTGAGTTTGGTACACCACATAACGCCTATTTGGTAGCACGTTCAGAAAACCATACCAATCTGATGTTACAAGTGAATGAGGAAATACATTTTTCTGTACGCGGTTATCATGGTGGTGGTACAGAGAATCCCATGGTCAGGGCAGATATGATTTACTATAAAACGCCAAATGATGGGGCTGTATTTGCTCCGGGATCACTTTCATGGTGCGGTAGTCTTTCCCATAACAATTACGACAATAATGTTTCGCGTATCCTTGAAAATACAATCAAGGGATTTTTGAAAGAGGGACCTTTACCTTAGTGTTTATAAATTGCGATAAGGTTGACTATGCAGTGACTTTGTTCATGAATAGTCAGCCTGAAATATAGTTACTATTTCAAGATTTGTATTGGAGACGATAATGATGAATCAAACTGAACAACAGACATCCTTGCCGATGATGGAACGCCTGGATGGTAAGGCAGAGATGGGGGCAAGCGCGATCCCACCCAACGAACTCGAAAAAGCGGCATTAGGATTACTTGATGTTGATAAACTCGATGATTTGGCGAAATCTTTGTTTGTACTCAATAACAGGCAGTTTGGTCCCATACCCGGCGCTTACATGGTTGTCTGCACTAAACCTGAAGAGGAATGGTGTGTTGGGCAACTCAATGCTGACAGGGTTAAACCCTTTATCTTATTTGAAGATAAAGTATACCCATCACCTGAGTTAGCGCGTGATGAAGCAGAACGCATGAAAAAAGAACGCGGAGAGTCTGCGCCTTGTCGTTGCACATAAAATGGTGGTTACGAGTTAACTTGACTATACAACAGGATCCAAATTTTAATACGAATTAAAGGAACAAATATCTTGATAACATCAGATGTTTAAGCTTTAAGTATCACAAATCTAGTTAGCGAGTGTCTAATTTAAAGATTAGTCATGTCTAACTTATGTTAATTATTTAGCAAGTCCGTATTCCATAATCCTCATCATAAATATATCTAGCTTAAACACCATTGCTTATCCTAGCGTGAAGTTTAATCATTCATTGTTCTAAAAATGAAGCATGACTATGGGCCCATAAGATAGTTATATGTTGGGTCTTTATTATGTGTTGTAAATTAACCATCATTCTGTTGCTTGTGGGGCACGTCTTAGCTGTTTATGCAGTAAGAAATAGGAAAATTATTAAAAAATAAGCAAAGCTGTAGGTGTTCGAATCTGTTGCATATTTACAACATTACATGGGGGTTACTAAAGTGATTCATAAAATTTTACAAAGAAAGTTTTTCAAACAAATGACATCTATATTATTAGTTAGTGGTTCATTATGCGCGTCAAACGTTAATGCATTTGAAATCGAAAACGATGGTTGGACGTTTTCTGTAAATGGCAATATTAATGTAGGATATATTTATACCAGTTGTGACGATGCTGGTGCTGCAGTTGTTTTAGGTTCATTCACGTGTGGTGGTGGTAACCTATTGGGTAATGGTCAAGAAGACGTCAGCACGATAAGTAACGGCTATCTGCCAACGATAATTGAATTTGGTGTGGCCACTAACAGAGGTGGTTATGATATAAGTGCTAATTTTACCTTTGACCGCGGTCTTGATCAAAATCAGTCCTTTAATGGGCCTACAGATTCAGATGAGGGTTTCCGTATCTGGTTGACTCTGGGCAATGAAAGTATAGGAACAATATTGGCCGGTCGCCAATGGGGCCTTTTCGCTTATGACGTGACCTTTGCCGATATGTCGGTTTTAGGTGTCGGTGCCAATTTCATATCACACAGCCCAATTAATACCTCGTTGGGTGCGGCGGGTACCGGTTATGTCTTCCTTGATCGTATCACCCAGGTGACCTGGACACTACCGACCAGTGATGCATGGGTTGCCCAGATTGGTGCATTCCAGCCGTTGGATCTCAGCAGCTTTTCATTTAACAGTGGAGCATTTGCGGGTGCTGATAGCGGATCAGAGTTCCCGGGTTTCCATGGAAGGCTCCGTTATAATTTTGCTCAGGGCTATATTTCATCGACCATGTTGACCCAGCCAGTGGATATCGCTGGAGGCGGGCCAACCTACCAGGCATACGCCATTGACGTAACGGCTCAATTCAATATTAATGACTTTCAATTTACCGGTTCCTACTATACAGCTGAGGGTGTCGGTCATACAGGATTTTTCATTGATGCGGTTGATGCTACGGGCCTGGAACGTGAAAGTGATGGTTACCTGGTACAGGGCACATATACTGCGGGTAGCACCAAGTTTGGTCTGAATTATGGTGTTTCAAATCTGGATGCAAACCCTGCTGATATAGTTGTGGGTAGCCTCCAGATTGAAGAAAAAAGCAAAATCACAGCAGGTATATACCATACACTGACATCAGGCATCATTCTGGTGGGTGAATATTCTCATATAGAGGCTGAAAATATTTCTAGCGGTGAGGTTGAAAATGATGTTGCAAACCTTGGATTGATTTTGTTCTTCTAAGGTATACACATTAAATTTATTCATATCTTGTCGTTTGATATGAAAAGCATCATTTTTTACAATTAAGAAGCGCCACACTTTAAGTTGTGGCGCTTTTTATTAAAATGAGCTTATGGAAATACTCTTCCATAAACTGGTTCATGCGTAGCCTAGGAATTTCTCATACAATGACGAAGAGAAATAATTACACGGTCGGGCTAACGGTAGCGGTAGCATCCATCATATGCGCAGGCGCTCTGGCAGCAACCGATCTATCACAATCGAATCCCCCCAATCCAAATAGGCAAGAATTACTTCTGCAGTACTGTGAAATATATCAGGCAGCTCTGGGCCCTCATGGGAGCAGGAACGACTGGAGGAGCGTGCGGTGGATGGAGCCATTTACGACATGCCATTAACTGACATGGATGATTGGATTAAGAAAGAGGCGAAGCGGGCGAATGATTTCAACCGGTGGAAGGGAATAATCCCAGGTTTGTGTACAACACTTGGTCATCCGATATGCACCACTGAGATGTATTGTAAGAAAGGGGCATTCTACAACCGTCCCAGGTGGGATGCAGCCCGGCACATATGCACAACGCTCAGGGAAAATTTAAGCAAGGACAAAGCTAAAATATACAATGATCTTTATAGAACTTATCTAGAAATGGACACTTCAGGTGGAGCGATGCCTGCCTGGGAGAGTATTTTTGGACACGTAGCGCACAATGATGCTAGAGCCGATGAGAGGGTAGTAGTCCCATTATCAACACCCTGTGGAGTCTTGATGGGCCCACCCGAGAAGAGAGAAAAGGCTGGCCCTAAAGAGGACCCAGAAGGAACCGTTGAGGAGGATCCATCAACTGGGGGACCATTCATGGTACGATTAAGATAAGGGTAAGTGGACTTCCCCCGGTTTGCAGAAATTAAAATTTTATTGTTATATATACTAAACAAGTGTCTGTTTTTGCAGTACAATTTCATATTATACTGTTGGTTACCCCATATTTTTTACGAATACCAATAGTTAAGTTGTTGCTGGCATGACATATTATGTTAAATGCCTTCAGATGATGTATACCTAATGGTGAAACATGCCTGATGAGCTGAATAAAGATGTTGCATTGGATGATCGGATAAAATTTGTTGATGATAAAGAAGATCAACCTATCCATTCAAGTCTAATCTCATGGAAAATTCTAATTGTTGATGATGAAGCCGATGTACATCGGGTAACAGAGCATGTACTTTCTGATTTTGTCTTTTCAGGTCAACCCATAAGCTTTTTGCATGCTTATAGTGAGGAGGAAGCACGTGAAATAATTGATAAGCAACATGATATTGCACTAATTCTGCTTGATGTCGTTATGGAAGAGGATTATTCAGGATTAAAACTTATAAATTACATTCGTGATGATAAAGCAGATTCAATAACCCAAATTATTATTCGAACAGCCTATCCTGCCTTTGCCCCTGAACAAACCATCATCATGGAATATGATGTTAATGGTTATATTAATAAAGTAGATGCTACCGCATCAAATTTATCCACGAATATCATTGTTGCCCTACATAGATTTTCACACTTATCTGAAGCCACATCTAACAGAAATTTAATTGAATCTGAGGATCAAATTAAGGAAGATTTGGTTAGTGATCCAGTACCATTCGATTCTGACAGACCGTTAAAGGTCCTGATAGTCGATGATGAAGAGTCTGTGCACAGTGTTACAAAATTTGTGTTGCGAGATTTTTCTTTTGAGAATAGAGAAATTATTAATCTGCATGCTTATTCGGCGAAAGAAGCAAAATTGATTGTCGATGAACACCCTGATGTCGCGGTGATCTTGTTGGATATCATTATGGAGACCAATGATGCCGGGCTTGAGGTTATTAAATATGTACGTGATACATTGGAATTGACAACCCCACGAATCATCTTGCGTACCGGTCAGGCGGCTAATCTGGATGTCAAGGATTTAATTGAAAGTTATGATGTCAATGATTTTAAAAATAAATCAGAAATTACAGCAGAGAATTTTTTCGATACTCTCTATACGTCAATACGTTCATATAAGCAGATACTTTATCTGGAACATCAACAGGATATGTTATTGTCCTATGTGTCTGATAATAATTCCATGTACAACGTGTCAGGTAAACGATTATATGAAGAACATCCTATTACCCGATTAAAACGGGGATCAAAAGATAATGAAAATCAGGCCATAATGATAGTTGAAATTGACAATTTCGACGAGATTAAAGATACATTGGGAGATGAGGTTAGCAATCATTTTATGAATGAGGTCATAAAACGTATCCTACAAATGTTAAGAGACATAGATCTTATTGGCCGATTTGGAGGAAACGAACTAGTTATTTTGTTAGAGAATTATGGGAAAAAAGAAAATATTTCTAATGTTGCTAAACGTATGATTAAAGAATTAAGTAAATCGTTTGTTTTCGATGACCATACTATTAAAACTGGAGTCAATATTGGTATTACTATTCGTATTAACAGTGTTGATAATAGTCAGCTCTTGCGAGAAGCCGATATCGCAATGCGAGAGGCAAAATCATCTGGACTAAACACATTTAAATATTATTCTGATGACATGGATGAATAAATGAAACGTCTTAACTAGTTAAAAGAACCCTGCTTACAGGGCATACATCAAGGCAATATATTTAACGAACTCCTATCAGTGTGTGAAACCGGTAAACGAATACTTCAAATGTCATAATGAAATCGTGAGGTTTAATCCATTAACTAATGATTTACAATAGATTCTGTAAATTCCAAATTGCATTAATTGATATTATTTATTTTTAAAGGTGCAGTTAATCAAGAAAACTGATATGTATGCGCCAAGTGTTAAAAGGTACATGTCGGAGAAACGATATCTTCCGTAAATATAAAGTAATCTTTCATATATAGCCGAAGTATGGCGTCGAGGTTCAAGAAAGCTTATGACTGCAACAAAAGGCAAACTTAGCAACACAATTGCTGCAAAACTGCTAACCCGTGTTTTTTATTTTTACATCATTATAACTTTTACAGTTACATTGATGCACATGATTGCAGAATATACCTTTACTAAAAATGATATTAATACAGATTTACATGTATTTCATGGTAGTTTTGAGCCAGGATTGGCTATTGCTATCTGGAACCAGGAAGATCTAGGACTCAAAGCTTCGATGGAAGCAATGGTGAAAGTACCACAAATCATTGGTGCCAAAGTTGTAGATGATGAGGGTCAGTTAGTTAGCGCCATCGGAGAGTTTATCAACGCGAATGGTGAACACGTCTATCACAGTGAAGGAGTTGAAGAAATACTTAGAGATTCTTCTCTATTTTCCGGACTGTTTTGGGAAGAAGCCCCTCTGAATCTTACGGATGAGAATACCTACAATGTTGGTTCTCTAACCTTATATTCCAGTCGTTCGTTTGTTTTTGCCAGAGTTCAACACGGATATGTATTCATTATTATCAATGCGATTATCAAGACGCTGGCGTTATGGGGGATCGTATTGTTGTTGAGTCGACCAATGGTGACTCAGCCTCTGAAAAAGCTTGAGACGGCTATCAAAAATTGGGATGTGGATAATATTAAACAATTCCGATTCAACATGAAATATGCAGAATCCACTGAACTAAAAGCTTTGGAAGATGCTTTCAATACCATGATAAAAAACTGGTCTGAATCAATACGTGCGCGTGATATTGCCAAGGGAAAAATTGTCAAACTTAATCAGGAACTGGAACAAAAAGTTGAAGAGCGTACGCAGTCTCTTACACAGGCAAACAACCAGCTAATGGTGTCTCTGGATACGTTAGAAAAGACTCGAGATGAACTCGTCGAGTCTGAAAAAATGGCTGCTTTGGGAGGATTAGTGGCTGGCGTTGCCCATGAGATTAATACTCCAATAGGAGTTGGTGTTACCGCTCTCTCTCATTTGGAACAACAATTAAATGAAGTAGAAAAAGATTTAAATAATGATCAATTAAGTCGGATACAACTTGATAAGTTTTTTGCGATTTGCAAGGATGGAGTCAATATAGCTTATGCAAATTTGCAGCAAGCTGCAAAGCTTGTTAAGAGCTTCAAGCAAGTTGCTGTTGATCAGTCTTTTGATGATTTACGAAATTTTGATTTAAGAACGTATGTTAATCATGTGATCTCTGCAATTAGCCCAAACCTGAAACATGGGCAACATAAAATAAAAGTTGTTGATGGGGACGATATTAATATTACAAGTTATCCGGGCGCATATTATCAACTTTTTTCTAACCTTATTATGAATTCTCTTAAGCATGGTTTTGAAAACATTCAACAGGGCTGTATTTGTATAGATATTAGTACTACAGATGATGTTCTTACAATCCATTACCAAGATGATGGTAGAGGGATGACTGAAGAAGAACAGAGAAAAATTTTCGACCCTTTCTATACTACGAAGCGAGGCATGGGTGGAAGCGGCCTTGGCGGACATATTGCGTATAACATTGTTGTCAGAAAACTACACGGCAAAATCGTATGTGAAAGCTCACCAGGGGAAGGCACAAATTTTATTATTCAAGTGCCTGTGAACCTGAAATTAAATCTATTAGAAGATGATCCTGGTGGATAATTTTGTATTTTTATAGAAGAAGTAATTGAAAATAATGAAATATAAAATCATTTGTTTAATGTTATTTCCACTTTTCTTTATTCCGGGTGCAGGGAAAACTGAACCCTTTCTAATCAATGCTTATTATGGCTACTATGATACAGAGGGTAAGGTGCCGGGACTTCCATCTGAGAGTCTTATTGGGCCTATATTAGAAGATTGGATGTATCCTGAAAATGCAATAGAAGGGACGAGGATTGCGGTTCTATTTCCCCATTTAAAAGATCCATATTGGATAGCAGTTTATTATGGAATACAAAAGGAAGCAGAAAGATTAGGGATTGGTATAGAACTTCATATGGCAGGAGGATACAGAAATCTTGGGAAACAAGCGCTTCAATTAGAAGAAGTATATGAAAAAGCTAAAGAAGGATACTACCATGGTTTAATTATTGGTCCTGTTCAATTTAACAAATCAAAATTAAACAATATTTTTAAAAAACTAAAGAATATAAATATTCCAATAGTTGCTGTTATTACGGATGCTTATACAGAAGATATAAGTTCAAAATCTTTAGTGTCATATCAAGACGTTGGATATTTTGTAGCAGAATACTTACTCAAATTAACGAAAGGAGAAAAAGTTAGAATTGCTGTATTCCCAGGACCCAAAGGAACTGGGTGGGCACCAGATAGCTACAATGGGTTTCTAGAGGGGCTTCAAAATATTGAAGGAGGTAACAATGTAGAAATAGCCCATGTTGTCTGGGGAGACACGGGTGATAAAACACAGCGACACTTGGTTAATTATTTTTTAAAAAAATATAAAGATTTTGATTATTTTATAGGTAATGCCTTGGCGGCAAACGCTATGTTATCGAAAGGCCCTGATGGTGAAGAAGCCGCACTTAATAAATATAGAGCTAACCATCCTAATCTCAGGATCATATCAACTTACTTGATACCAGAAGTCTATGATCTCATCCAGAATAAAAAAATTCTTGCTTCTGCTACTGATCACATGATGATGCAAGGAATGATATCGATGGATATGGTGGTTCGTATTATTAATGGTGAGAAAACAGGAGACACAACTACAAATTTACCTTTTCGTGCAAGTCCACGACTACAAATGATAACTCAAGATAATATTTCAGATTGGCCGTATGAAAAAATATTTGGCGAAAGAAATTATCAACAAAAATATGTGCTCGAGCCTGCAGTAACTTTGAACCCAATTATTCCAAAATAGTTTGTAAGTTTAGCTAAAAATGCGACTACCACTGACTATTGAAACAGGAAATAAAGCTTCATTACAGAGACAGCTCATAGATCAAATCCAGGTATTAATAATTAATGGATATCTATGTCCAGGAAAAAAATTACCTTCCACTCGTGAACTATGCGAACAACTCGAAATTTCCAGAAATACGGTACTAATTGCGTATGATCATCTAATCAGTGAAGGATATTTAGTAACAAAGTTGGCTACTGGTACTTTTGTATCAAAAAATATTCCAGAAAATATTTTTAAATTTGATCACTA
Organism: Gammaproteobacteria bacterium; assembly: GCA_965250225.1. GTDB lineage: Bacteria > Pseudomonadota > Gammaproteobacteria > Eutrophobiales > Eutrophobiaceae > CBDEUK01. Next base: position 95,221 of record CBDFNQ010000030.1, on the reverse strand, counting down.
TAAACAAATTAAATTAAAAACCAGTGTTCATAAAGCCAGTTATAATGGTTTACATTTTAAAAATCAAGTATCTGGTTTATACAATCCCGAGCGAACAAAACTGGAATATGACTTTAGATTAGGACGTACCGATCCAAAATTATTTCCAGTTAAAAGCTGGAGTCGCCTAGCTAATCTGCGTATGTCATCTGTTGCTCGTTCAATCTCCGATTATGGAGATCCTGCTGGGTTATTCGAGTTACGTGAAGTCATTGCAGACTATCTTAGGTCATCTCGGGGAATATCAATTACAACTGAACAAGTAATCATTACATGTGGTTGTCAACAGGGGCTTAATATATTATCTCATTTATTTATACAATCTGAATCAGAGGTTGTTGTCGAAGCACCATGTTACCGGGGGGCACGTTATGTATTTGAAAAATATGGTGCAAAACTAACAGCCATACCAGTGGACAAACAGGGAATTGATATAGAATGTTTTCCGAAGAGAAATTTAAAATTTATATATGTTACTCCCTCACATCAGTATGCTCTGGGAACCACCTTATCTCGACAAAGACGTCTAGATCTTGTTGACTGGGCATCACGATATAATAATTTTATCGTAGAACATGATTATGATGGGGAATTTAGATATGAGGGATCTCATTTACCTACTTTATATGCATTAGATAGTAGTGAAAGAGTTGTCTATATGGGTTCATTTTCAATAACTATGGGAGCCGGTTTGCGACTTGGATATTTAGTTGTGCCAGAACAGTTAATAGAACCTACTAGGGCTATTAAATCATTATTAGATAATGGAACAAGCTGGATGGAACAAGCTATTCTTGCTGATTTTATTAAACAAGGAAGTTTTAGTACTCATCTTAAATATATTCGTCAAACCTATTTGAATCGTCGTAACAGTTTAATAAGTTGTCTGCAGAAGCATTTCGGAAAAATTGAAATTACTGGGACTGAAGGAGGTTCACATATTGCTTGGTATCTTCCAAACTCTTTTCCACAGGCCCATGAATTACAAAATATAATGCGCTCGCATAGCGTTGGTATTTTATCCTTAAAAGATAGTATTGTGGGTGAATACGCCCATCTCGTCGATGTAGATCAAACTATACCACTAGGGTATGGAGCACTCGATGAAATTAAAATTAACAAAGGAATAGATCTTTTTGCAGACGTAATTAATAATCTATAGAAGTCTCGATAAGAAAATCTTGACTTAGGTAGACAGTTTTACTGTTGTTTACCTATTTGGGAGTCGAGAACGAAGAATCAAAGAGCACAACAAGATATTGCTAGAAAATTAAAAATTATAACTTACGCTAAAGTGATCGGAAATATATCGAAGACTTGTCGTCATTTTGGAACATGTAGAGAAACATTTTATAAATGGAAATGAGCTTATGATGCACATGGAAAACAGGCATTAATTGATAGTAGGCCCTGTCCTGAGAATCATAAATAACGTGTTCCCAAGGCGATAGAAGCAGCGGATCATGAAATTCGTAGGGATCTTTCAGACTCTGCCCCTTTTAGAACTCCTATTCTATTGCCAGATTATTCTGAATGATGGTTAGCCTTATCTTCAGCAGTTGTTTTTACTTCTTCTTTCAATGCCCTGCGCAAGACTTTGCCAACGTTGGTCTTTGGAAGTTCATCCTTGAATTCAATATATTTCGGGATTTTGTAACCGGTGAGATTTTCACGGCAATGGTTAATGATCTCTTCTTTCGTCAGTATTTTTGATGTTGTTACGATATAGGCTTTGACGACTTCTCCTTTGTCTTCATGTGGAACACCAACGGCCGCTGCTTCTACAATATCAGGATGTAAGGTCAGTACATCTTCTATTTCATTCGGATAAACATTAAAGCCAGAGACCAGGATCATATCTTTTTTTCTATCAGCTAAATAAACAAAACCTTTTTCGTTCATACGACCCATATCGCCACTTCTGAACCAGCCACCATCAAAAAATACTTTTTCAGTTTCTTCTGGCCTTTGCCAATAGCCTTCCATGACTTGTGGACCACGGATGCAAACTTCACCAATTTCATCGACAGGAAGCTTGTTGCCTGATTCATCCATAATAGCGACTTCTGTACTGGAGACAGGCACACCAATCGAACCATTGAATTCCTTTACATTTAACGGATTGACCGTTGCAACTGGACTGGTTTCTGTAAGCCCGTATCCCTGGGTAATGTGACAACCGGTAACTTCTTTCCAGCGTTGAGCGACATCACGTGTAACGGCCATGCCGGCACCAATGGTCCATTTGAAGTTGCTGAAATCAACTTCATCAAAGCCTTCGGTGTTTAACATAGCATTAAACAATGTATTGACTCCAATGATGGATGAAAATTTTACTTTTTTGATCATGTTGATAAAGCCTCGGAAATCTCTCGGGTTAGTTATCAACATAACTTCTTCACCATGTTTCATCGGCATAAAAAAAGCGGCGGTCAATGCAAAGATATGATACAGAGGCAAGGCGGTGATCATCATGCCTGTTTCGTCATATTGCATCGATGGTCTTGCCCATATAGAACATTGCAATGTATTGGCCACCATGTTTTTATGACTGAGCATCACACCTTTTGAGACGCCAGTAGTACCACCTGTGTATTGCAAAAAAGCATTATCTTCGTGTTGTATCTCAACTGGAGTAAAATCCAGCTGTTTGCCTTTTGACAATACTTTATTGAAGCGAATGTGTTTATCCAGATTCCATTTCGGCACCATATGTTTTACTTTACTGACCATAAAGTTGACAACTTTTGATTTTGGAAAAGGGAATAGATCTCCAACAGAGGTGATAACAATTTGATCCAACGTTACTTTGTCAATGATCTTTTCAAGTGTGTGAGCGAAATTTTCCAGGATAACAATTACTCGAGCACCAGAGTCATCAAGCTGATGCTCAAGTTCACGAGGGCTGTACATGGGATTTACATTGACCACAATACCACCAGCGCGAAGTGTGCCAAACACGGCAATGGGATACTGCAAAATATTAGGCATCATTAAGGCAACTCGGTCGCCTTTTTTTACCTGTAATTCATTTTGTAACCAGGAAGCAAATTGTTTACTGAGCTGATCTACTTCTGCGTAACTGAGTTTGGCTCCCATATTTGAATAAGCAGTTTGATCGGCGAATTCCTGGCAAGAGTTGTTGAATATTTCATTAAGTGATTGGTAATGATCGAAACTTATTATTTCAGGTACCCCTTCTTCGTATTCATTGAGCCAGGGAGACCTTGATGGAGGAATTACTTTATCGACATCATCAGTCGTACTACCAAACAATCGTTTGATTATCTTTTTGAACCAGTTCAGGACATCTCTGAAGTAAGAGCAGATAGACATGATCAATGTATTTTATTGAAATGATTCGCAGATCATGGCAAAGCCCATACCTGTTCCAATACACATTGTTACCATGCCGTATTTTCCTCCAGTGCGTTTAAGACCATGCATGACTGTCGCAGTTCGTATCGCACCGGTTGCGCCCAATGGATGACCCAAAGCAATAGCGCCACCATTAGGATTGACCTTATCTCTATCGAGATCCAGTTCATTGCACACTGCCAGAGCCTGGGTGGCAAAGGCCTCGTTTAATTCTATCCAATCTAACTGATCCTGTTTTAATCCTGCACGTTTTAAACACATAGGAATTGCCTCTTTTGGACCAATTCCCATAACTTCAGGTTCTACACCGACGACTGCTGATGTCATAAAGCGGCCGATGGGTTCCAGATTAAATTCCTTGAGAATTTTTTCACTAACCAGTAACATTGCACCAGCACCATCGGACATCTGTGATGAGTTCGCTGCGGTCACGCTACCGTCAGCCTTGAAGATCGTTCTTAATCGGGCCAATACCTCCGGCGTGGAACCCGGACGCATGCCTTCATCCTGACTGACGACGTAGCTCTGTTGTGTGGTTTCTAGTTTGCTCGGTGATTGAAATGATAAATCAACTTCATAATCGAGGATCTCATCGCTAAAATACCCAGCCTCGGTAGCAGCGATGGCACGACGATGTGATTCAACCGCGAATAAGTCCTGATCTTCCCGACTGACCTTCCAGCGTTCGGCAACTTTCTCGGCCGTGATCCCCATGCCATAAGCAATCGCAATATTATCATCGGTGAAGGCCCTGGGGTTCATAGCGATTTTATTGCCCATCATCGGGATCATAGTCATCGACTCGGTGCCACCAGCAATCATGACATCGGCCTCACCGATACGTATGCGATCGGCAGCCATAGCAACAGCTTGTGAACCGGAAGAACAAAAACGATTGATGGTTATGGCTGGGACATTATCTGGAAAACCGGCTAGCAAGGTCGCGATGCGTGCGACGTTCATACCTTGTTCTGCCTCAGGCATCGCACAGCCGATGATCACATCTTCGACTCGTGTTTTTAGTTCCGGTGTATCGGCTACCACGCCCTTCAGTACATGAGAGAGGAGGTCATCAGGGCGGGTATATTTAAATTTGCCATTGTATTTTGCCACCGGCGTTCTTAGTGTTTTTACGATATAAGCATCTTGTAATGTCTGGCTCACAATTTAATTCCTCGATTTAGTTACGCAGTGGTTTGCCGGTTGTTAAGGTATGTACAATTCTTTGTTGGGTTTTTTCCGTGCTGATCAATTCGATAAAAAATTCACGTTCGAGTTTTAACAACCAGTCCTGACTTACCAGTGAACCACTTTCCACATTACCGCCGGACAATACTGTGGCAATGCCTTCAGCGATCTTGTAATCATGTGGTGAAATGAAATGCCCTTCGAGCATGTTGGTGGCTATCATCATTAAAGTAGCCTTACCGGTTTTACCAGTGACCTTGACCAGTTCATCACTACGAGGAGGTTGGTTGGCACTTTCTGCCAACGCCCTGGCCTGATGTAGAGCGACGTGCAATATTTCATGTGGATTGGCGACCACGACATCCACAGGTGCTAGTAATCCGAGGTTTTTGGCATCAAGCCCACTGGCAGACACCTTGGCCATTGCGGTGAGTTCAAAGGCGGCCTGAATATGGGGAAAGGTATCACTGCCTTTTGAAAGATGCATAGCTCGTAGTGCCAGCTCTTTCAAACCACCGCCAGCAGGTAACAAACCGACACCGGCTTCAACCAGGCCGATGTAGGATTCCATTGCGGCAACGGTAACATTACAGTGCATCTGAAATTCACAGCCACCACCCAGAGCCAGTCCCTGTATTGCTGCGACGGTTGGTATGCGGCAATGTTTGAGTGCCATACTGGCTTGTTGAAACTTTGCTACGATGTTTTCGACTGCAGCAATGTTACCGGCTTTTAATTGTTCACCAACCTGACTGAGGTCGGCTCCCACGGCAAACGGTGCAGTAGGGTGCCAGAGTACCAATGCGGCATGATTATTACTGGCCTGCTCACAGGCTTCAATCACACTGTCCAGCACGCCTTCGTTAATAGAATGCATCTTTGTTTTGAAAGATAGTATCGCGATGTCATCATCATGCTGCCATAATCTGGCACTGTCATTATCAAAGATAGTTGTACCCAATGCAGCATCAGAAGAGACAACATTTTCACGGATAACTTGTCGTTGATAAACGGGATTGTCCCTGAGCGGTTGATAATTATTTTCTGTCGGGGACCATGAACCGTTTTGGTTATGTACTTCGCTGATTTCTTTTGTCCAGTCTGGTAGAGCAGCATCACTCAAGGCATTGCCTGCCTTGATATGCTGTTCCAGTGTTTCAATCAATGATGTCCAACCAATGGCTTGCATGATCTCAAAGGGTCCTTCTTCCCAGCCAAAGCCCCAGCGTATGGCAAGATCGACATCAGCTGCGTTAGAGGCAACATCTTGAAGATGGACACAACAATAATGAAACAAATCCATTAGTGTTAGATAGATAAACTGTGCTTGATCCGAGGAGGAGTCTTGCAAGGCCTTAAAGCGTTTACCCCAATCTTTTTCCTTAAAAATAGCGGCCAAAGAGTCATCCATTTTTTCATTGGCATCGACATAGGTATTTTCTTTTGGACTGAATACTTGTTTGCCTTTTTTGATATAGATTCCCTTGCCTGCTTTTTGTCCAAGTGCTCCATCACCGATCAATTGTTTAATAAAATCTGGCAGTGGATAGTATTGAAACCATGGGTCGTCATTCAGATTATCTTCCATGGTTTTGATGACATGTGACAACACATCCAGGCCAACCACATCCATAGTGCGAAAAGTTCCTGATTTGGCACGTGCCATGGGCTTGCCTGTGATCTGATCGACTACTTCAAATGGAATATTCAGTTGTTTGGCACGATGAATGGTAGCAATCAGATTAAATACACCGATGCGATTGGCAATAAAGTTCGGTGTGTCTTTTGCGACCACAACACCCTTGCCTAATGTTGTGACAAGAAACTGCTCTAATGCTATGAGCGCATCATTATTTGTATTTTTACAGGGAATAAGTTCAACCAGATGCATATAACGTGGAGGATTAAAGAAATGGATACCAAGAAAATTCTTTCGTGATTTTTCCGGTAGAATTTCCGCTAATAGATTAATACTCAGTCCAGAAGTATTGGTAGCAAGTATTGCATCTTCTTTAATTACGCCATTGATTTTTCCATAGAGATCTTTTTTCCATTCTATATTTTCAGCAATGGCCTCAATGATTAAATCGCATTCTCCCAGTTTTTGTAGATCGTCATCGTAGTTAGCGGCTTCGATAAAACGATCGATACCACTTGTTGCAAAGGGCGGTGGTTTTAATTTGCCTAATTTTTTTATCGCCTGTTTACTCAAGGCACTTTTATCCTTTTCCTTGGCGGCCAGTTCAAACAGGATCACCGGTACATTCATGTTTGCCAGTAATGCGGCAATTTGTGCACCCATGACACCAGCGCCGAGTACAGCAACTTTTTTAAAGTGTTTGCTCATAATGGAAATGTTTCTCTGTTTTAGATAAGTGTTATTGGTTATTGAAACTTGCTACGTATCGTATCGGGTAGTGGAACTAGACGACGTTTTTTACTATCGATCCAGACCATCTTTGCATAACCCGTTGCGCATAAATAATCCGGGTCACCTTTTGCCCAGACTTCATATTCGGATAAAAAACTGGAGCGACCAGGCTCTGATCCATACATCACGACTTCAACTGTATTGGGATAGACAAGCTCTGCCTTGAATTCACCATGCAGATTCACCAATACGGGTATTGTTTCATTAAAGCTTATATCCACTGCTATCAACCACTGCACTCGGCACTCTTGCATATAGGCCAGGTATTCCAGACTATTGATATGTCCCAGTGCATCCATGTCACCCCAACGCGGTTCGATCTGAGTACGCATTAATTCGACAGCATTGGTTGAATGGTTGTTTTTCTGTTCCATCTTTTTTCCTGTGACAATAATGCCAGGCTACTGTTAAGCGGCTGTTTTCCTGGTGGTCTTTTTCGTTGTCGCTTTTGCTTTGGGTTTGTCTCCAACAGCTGTACGAATTAATTCGCTCTGATCAAAGTCATCAACATGAATGACAGACATTAAATGTTCGTCAAAATTCTTGAGCTGTTTCGCCTCACTGTCACTGATAACGCCAGCGTCATTAGCGGCTTTGATCAATTCAAGCCCTTGTGATTTTGGTAGTGTCTTTGCTTTCAGAGCCTGACGGATTTTGTCGTTGATAGCTTGAAGGCCCAGGCTTTCGAGGAACACGGCATTGACGTGTGCTAATGGGTTGTTGTCGGCGTCTTCCATATAAAGACCCGCTATCATGCGATCACGCGTTGCATTATTTTGCGTCACGACCTCGATCATTTTTTTCTCCAGTTCATCACTGGGTGGGGCAAAGTGCATTCCCAATGGAAACACAGTGACTTTCAATAAGGCTGCAAGCGCTCGGTTTGGGTAGTTCTGGACAATTCCTCTAAACGCTTCCTGATAATCATGGATAAGATATTCCAGTGCCCATTGCACAATAGGAAAATCTTCTTTCGGACAACCTTCGTTCTCATAATGCTTGATCACCATACTGGCTAGATAGAGATTACTTAATAGATCGCCCATCCTTGCAGACAGCATTTCCATAAATTTCAATTTTGATTGCAGGGATAACATACTGATGTCGGCAACCAGGGCGAAGGCCGCACTAAATCGACTCAGGTGTGCGTAGTATCGAGCCAGGCGTGGATGGCCGGGGTTGCTGGCGATCCGCGAACCGGTTAATGCATAGCTTACTGATCGTACCGCATTGGTAATGCTATAGCCGATGTGTTTAAACAACACATCATCAAAGGCATCAATGACTTCATCGGTACTTTCCTGTTGTGCCAATTCCATTTCTTTCAGGACATAAGGATGGCTACGGGTCGCGCCCTGTCCAAAGATCATCAAGTTACGAGTGAGGATGTTAGCACCTTCAACCGTGATGGCGACTGGGACTGATTCATAACTCGATGCAACATAATTTTTTGGGCCTTTCATTACGGCCTTACCACCATGTATATCCATAGCATCAATGACACATTGACGTCCCATTTCGGTACAGTGGTATTTAATGATGGCGGAAGGAACCGCTGGTTTTTCGCCATTATCGACAGATTGAATTGTGTGTGTGCGTGCGGCATTGAGGATGTAACCAAGCCCCACCATACGCGCGAGTGGTTTTTGTACACCTTCGAAATTCTTCAGGGGGACGCCGAACTGTTTACGCAGACTTGCGTAGGCGGTGGTTCCGAGGATGGCACGTTTCGCATAGGCGGCGCCACCAGTAGGCAGAGTGATACAACGACCCACTGACAGACAATTCACCAGCATACGCCAGCCATAACCGGCCATCTTTGTGCCACCGATAATATAGTCTAACGGTACGAAGATATCCTTGCCCTCAATCGGGCCATTCAGAAATGCATCACCGATGGGTAGGTGGCGACGACCGATCTCCATACCTTTGGTATCACGAGGCAGGAGCGCACAGGTAATACCATAATCATCGACATCACCAATAAGATGATCGGGATCCTGAAGTTTAAATGCCAGACCAACCAGGGTCGCGATGGGTGCCAGAGTGATATAACGTTTGTTGAAATTTAAACGCATACCAATAATTTCTTTTCCTTCCCACTTACCCTTGCAAACCACACCGGTATCCGGGATTGAGGTTGCATCTGAACCGGCCAATGGCGCGGTTAAGGCAAAGCAGGGTATTTCTTTGCCGGAGGCTAATCTCGGCAGATAGTGATTTTTCTGTTCTTCGGTGCCGTATTTGATCAACAGTTCGCCAGGTCCTAATGAATTTGGCACAGCGACCAGATAAGTGATGGCAGCGCCAGAATTGGATATTTTGATCAGAACCTCAGATTGAGCTATGGCTGACAGAGCCAGGCCACCATATTGTTTCGGAATGATCATACTGAGAAAACCATTATCCAGAACGTACTGGATAATATTTTCAGGGATCACATTCCAGTCATGATTGATCTTCCAGGCATCGGACATGCGACATAATTCCGTTGCTGGGCCTTCGATAAAATCGATCTCTTCCTGGGTTAATTCTGGCTTACTGATACGGGTGAGGCTTTTCCAGTCCGGATCGCCACTGAACAATTCGCCATCCCACCAAACAGTGCCGGCATCAATCGCCTCTCGCTCGGTGTCTGATAAAGCCGGCAGCATTTTCTTGAAAATATCAAAAAACGGTCTTGATATGAAATCACTACGCATGCTGGTGAGATTCGCCAGACCAGCGACCACTGCCACAATGGCGAGTAATACAATAAATATCAGGTTCAGCGAGGTAAAAATCGCTACCAGGAGGGACACTCCGCTGGCAATAGCAAAGGCACGTAAACCGGATTGTTTCAGTACCAGGGCTACCAGGCCGATGATAATTATCAGTGTAATGGCTAGATTCATGTTGTCACCTTTCCTTTTTTCATATAAGAGCGAGCGCTCGTTATTAATATTTTGATATTTTAGTCCAGCTTATGCTAGTCTGTCTAGTAGATATTCACCAAATCAGCAGAAATATTATTTTTTTGATGCAGACCTTATTACTAATGATAGCTTGTAACAGATGAAATGCGATCAATATAAGGCTCAGTTTCCGTATAAGGGCAAGGCCGTCTACGCCACTGTGTTTGAGCGGCATAGTGGACAGATTAAGACGAAAAAACAGAAGTTTGCTGTGAATAATCTGGAAAAGATTTTCAAGGCGACCTTCAAGATTTCCTCTAAAATTGGATTTCATGAAATGTCCCTGCGTGATCTCTGTCGAGAGACTGGCTTGAGTATGGGGGGTATATATTCCTGTATCGAATCCAAGGACACCATCGCTATCTTTGTCAAAGATATGGTGCAGCACGTTTCCACCGAGGCGGTCGAAACTGCTTTGGATCAGGAAGATCCCCAGCAAGCGTTGGAGGATATTATTTGCCACTCCATTTATACGGCGGATATTCTGCATCCCTGGTTTTATTTTTTATATTTTGAAACGCGATGCCTGCCAAGGAAGCATCAACAGGAATCAAAAAATATTGAGCTGAACATGATTGATAAAATAGAAGCCCTTTTGAAAAAAATAGATTCAGGCAAAAGCCGTAAAAAGCATCATTTTATTGCCACGATGGCCGTGACGATGATTCAGGAACGTTATCTGAAACACTGGAAATACAAGAGTGATAATGAGAGCCTGGATGAGTATGCTTGTCAGATAATTTCATTAGTGCGTTCCGCTTTGCGCCAATAAATTACGGTCAATTATCCTATGTTCAAACGTATGACCCCATCGCGATTAAAAGTTATTTTTAATATCTATCCTCCCCTGATATTCAATCGAACCTGGTTGTCACGAGTTTCGGATGATTATCAGGAACTGGATGTGAAATTACGTTTTTCTCTACTCAATCGGAATTTTAATGGCAGTATTTTTGGTGGTTCGATCTTTATGACCGCTGATCCGTATTACCCAATAATGTACCGTGCTGCCTTAAATCAGAAAAATATAGATTCTGTTGCCTGGTTAAAAAAAGCCGAGATAGAATATTTGAAACCTGCTCACAGCGATTTACTCTATCAATTTCGTTTAACCCAGGAAGATATTGACGCTGCAGAAAAAGAGGTCAAGGAAAGCGGTCGTTTTCAAAAATGGAATACAGTTGAGGCTACGGACAAAGAAGGAGATATCTGCGCCCGTATTCGTTTGTTATCTTATTTAAAGAGTGATAGCTGAACGTAAAAATTAATTGATTAGGGTATTCTATTAATTCGAATTTTTTCGTGACTGACTTTTGCCAAAGCAGACATATTTTTTTATAATTATCGTTTCAATTAGGATGAAATGATTAACAAGAAATACTGATAATGGTAGTTATATCAATTGGTTATACGTTTCATACCTCACTACCAATGGTTTCATTGTGCTGACTGTCAAATGAAAGTTTTCCAAGCTACTTCAAAACCCTTAAATCGTTTCAAATAAAGTGAAACAATCCCTTGAAATATTTAATTTTACTATATATATTAATAATATAGTTGTTTCATCAAATTCAGGGATCGTTTCATGTCTCTTTCTGACCAATCCATACTTGACTATATAGCAGGGCATCCGGGTGCGGGCAGGGAGGATATTCGTAAAACTGTAGCCCCAGATGTTAGCAGTCCAACAGTATGGCGGGCTCTGAAAAAACTTGTTGATGGAAACAGGCTTGAAATCACAGGGAAAGCTCGGGCGACAGGTTATTATCTGGCTGGCTCAGCTGTCATACGTGATTATTTGAAAACGCCCTACAACCAACGCAAACCCGTTGGTTATAAAAGGGAGTTCCTCGACCAGTATATTCCAAATAAATCCTACTATCTTGCCAGCGACATTCGGGAACAATTAAAGGCAGCCGGTCAGCCCAACCCAGCATCGTTTCCAGCCGGTACTTATGCACGCCGAATTCTGGAAAGACTGCTTGTTGATCTGTCCTGGGCCTCATCGCGTATGGAAGGAAATACATACGACATTCTTGAAACCGAACGTTTAATTCGTTTCGGGCAGGAAGCGGAAGGCAAGGATCGCAAGGAAGCCATAATGATCCTCAACCATAAAGAAGCCATTCAATATATTGTCGATAATCTGGACAGTATCAATATTGACAGGCGTGATATTTGTAACATTCATGCTTTGCTTTCTAATGGTCTTCTCACCAATCCGGTGATGGTCGGTCGACTACGACGTATGGCTGTTGGTATTACACACTCAAATTATAGCCCACCAGGTAATGAGTTTGAGATTGAAGAAAATTTTAATGTTTTGATCCAGAAAGCTGCGGCTATTGTTGATCCGTTCGAACAGTCATTCTTTCTACTCGTGCATGTTCCCTATCTTCAAGCCTTTGATGATATTAATAAGAGAACATCACGTATCTTGTCCAATGTGCCATTGCTCAAAGCTGAACTGGCACCCATGTCGTTTGTTACAATGAATGATCGTGACTATATAGATGGACTTATCGGTGTCTATGAAATGAATAATGTGTCGCTTCTACGTGAAACCTATATTGATGCCTATATGACCTCAGTTGAAAATTACAAAATCCTGCGTGCCGAACTTGAAAACCCTGAAAAAGCGGCACTGGCTTACAGGGATTTTGTAAAACTGGCAGTCCGTAAATGTGTTCTTGACTGGAAATCATTTCAACCGGACAGGATAAGGGAAATGTTTGCCGAGGCTGATATTCCCGAAGCAGATCATCAGCAGGTCATTGACTATATAGGTCAGGAATTTCACGGATTGCATGAGGGGAATATCATCCGTTACAAACTGAAGCCTCAGGACTTAATCGGTATTAGTCATGAAAATTAAATTTATCAAACTATGTATAGTGATCTGATTATCTTCTGTGTCAGTATGTTTAAGTTCAATGATATGCAAGTACCTATAATCGCCGGAAACACAAACAGACACAGTCTCTATCCCTGAAAGAGATATATGTCCCGATATATTATTAAGCTATTGCCTCATTGATCTGCTCAAAGAAGTCTTTGCCATTCAAATCTACTGAAGCCAGTAAAAAGACATTACCTGACTTGGATGCCCAAAGCTCACCCACATTATCTTTTTCTTTTGTGTCTTCATTAGTAAGCAAGTGTCCACCTTTATATTCAGTAACAAACAAACGCCCATCTTTTAATTTAGCAACAAAATCAGGATAGAACTTATCTGATGAAGTCGGTAACCAGAAAGCATGATCAGAATTGCGCTCAATGTTACGCACCCAAAATTCGATTAAAGGATTTTTATCCAATGCGAATGCAAAATCTGCTTCTTCTTTGTTCATATCAGCAATGCGTGGATAGTAATGCTTACTGAATTTGTATTGTCCTCCATAAAGTCTGTTAGCAGGATATTGTGTGGGATCAAAAGTAAAACTATATTCACCAATATCAACTATGGCATCGTTTGAGAATAAACATTGTTGAAATCCATCATGTGTTGCTTTTTTTCTATGCTCAGAAATTTTCTCTTTAATTACCTTTTCTAAAAGAAATTTACCCTGTACAAGTTTTGGCATATCAAGGTCACTACGCTTAAGCAAGTAATCAACCATGCGCCGCAGGAACTCCAGCATATCGACTTGTTTTACATCATGCTGTTTTAATCTTTTGTCCAGCCAACGGCTTAACTCTAACTCTGTCCAGGGTGTATCAATCCCTTCAAGAGAAAGTTGCTGATCACTGTCTGCATATTGGATAACAACCTTCTTGCCTTCAATGTCAGCCATGAAATGCTTTGCATCATCATCAACAGTAAATTCGTCTTGTGTAAGTTGAGCAGGGTACTTAAGTAAATCCCAACCATAGGCATAAAGGCATGTCTCAGACTCTGCCAGTTCCAGCCCGTCATCAAAACGTAAGGCCAATTGGGGCAATGAAAAAACAACTCCTTTTTGTGCCGGAGTAAGACTTGCTTCCTGATGCTTTTTCTGGATATTTGCAGCAAGTTCAAACTGATCACGGTCAGCTTTCTTCTTAACCTTTTTGGAGATTTTTTTAATAACATCATCATTCATCATTCCTTTGACTTTTAGAATGACTTCTCCACCTTCCTGCTCTTCAATCTCAACACTGGCTTGTTCTGCCAGATCGAGATCGGACAAATCGGGTTTCTCACTGAGTGTTACAGTAAACTCCTTCTCCTGTGGCACATCACTTATACCAGTCATAGGAACTTGATATGTAAATTCCTTTGCTTCTTCCTCTTCAAAACCCATACTTACCAAACGCTCATAAAGCTTATTTTGCGCATTGACCCATGTTCGAGAAGACACATGCGCGTAAGCACGATTTAATTCTTTCTGTGAACGAAGCTTCGCATAAGGCATACGTAATACACGTCGCCTCATATTCTATTTGCCTGTATTCAGATTCCCACCGATATAAATCTTGTTCTCCACACTTAAGACCATCCGGATACTTTAAGCGGTGCAGTAAATAATGTCCGAACTCATGAGCAAGTGTGTAATTAATACGCCCCTGCGACCTTATATCCTTGTTATAAAAAATCCCCCAACCCTTCTTTTGAGCCGGTGCTTTAAAAAGCCCACCTTCAAACCCTGGAAGTGACTTACCTTCGACTCGGATAATGGGGTCGTCAGGGTTTATTTTTAAGGAATATTCCTTTGCTACATCTTTAATATTTATCGGGAAATGTTCTCTTCCCAATACGGTGTTTAATACGTGGGATATTTGAAAGGCCCATTTCTGTGGTGATGTTTCTTTACTCATCATCCTCTTGCCAGAGGTCTACCATTGTCCTGATCTTTTCTTTAGTTTTAGTGTCCATTTTCTGGTAGTTCCTAAAAAACAGAGTATCTTCTGCATTTTCCTGGCTCATTATATTTTGGTTGTCCATTAGATACTCTATGGTGACACCAAGTTTTTTAGCAATTGATGAGATCTTTTCAGCCGATGGCCGGGGAGGCGCTTTATTTTCAAGTTCCCAGATATAACTTTTACTGGATTCAGTTAATTCTGCTAGCTTTTCAAGTGTATATCCCTTTTCTTCACGTAATTTTTTCATCTTAGATCCAAGTGCTGTCAGCATGTACTACATCTCCCATTTAAAAGTTCAGAATACTGGTAAATTACAGTATTGACTAGCGTAATAATATATGTTCCAATGTTCAGTATAGTGAACTTTTAATGCTTGTTATCCGGTAGATTTTTTCTATATCCTGTGATCCAGTCTATTAGAATCACTATATAGTAACTTAAACGGGGCATAACCGCCCTCTACAACGAGGTATTAGATTATGGCAACAAATCCTCCTACAGGAGATGGACAACGCAAAGGGGCTGTTCGCAACCGCTCTCAAACTAAGACTCCATCAGGACATTATATTAAGCGAGATACAGATTTTGGGCGGTTTATGGATGTAAAAACAACTGACAAGATTCCTTTTAAAGGTGTCCGCAAGGAGAAGAAATAGACATGGCAAGCGGAAGAACTCACATAATCGCAGGATGTGCAACAGGGCTAGCAGCAGCTTGTCTAGATCAGGGTAAAAAGTCGGAATTCGCCCACAACCCGGCCGTTGCTGTTCCCCTTGCCGGTTTTTTCGGCAAACTTCCCGATTTACTAGAACCAGCAACTAATCCTCACCACAGACAATTTTGTCACAGCGTAGCTGTTTTTGCAGGAATCGGATATGGATTAAAGAAAGCTTATGATTGGCAGCCGAAAGATGATAAAGAAACTCTCCTACGCGGGTTAATTCTAGTCGCTGGTGCAGGTTATCTGAGCCACCTTATATTTGATGCAACCACGCCAATGTCACTTCCCTTGGTCGGGAAAATATAAATAGCATTATCAAGACGATGAAAGAAGTTACGCGCCATATAAAACAGAAAGTTGAACGTGAACTTTGGGCGCGAGCCGGAGGAAGGTGTCAATTCCAGGGTTGTAACCGTCTTTTGTATAAATCAGCAGTTACCCAAGAATCGGTCAACCTCGCGCAAAAAGCCCATATTTATTCATTTTCAGAAAATGGTCCTCGTGGATTTGGTCCTTTTATCCTTAATCGTAGTGAAATAAACGATATCAGTAATCTAATGTTAATGTGTCATCAATGTCATGTAACCATAGATCAAGATAAAAAAGGACAGCGATACTCGGGAGATTTATTGATTGGCTGGAAGCGCGAACATGAACTAAGAATCGAAATTGTTACAGGTATTGAGCCAGATAAAAAATCATACGTTGTACTATATGCTGCAAACATAGGTGCTGAAAATTCACCCATCGATTATGTGGAATGCGTGTCATCAATGTTCCCATATAAATATCCGGCCGAAGAGCGTCCATTACATCTATCCATGAAATCAGCACTTCGTGATCACACTGATGAATATTGGCAAGCTGAATTCAATCATTTGAAAATGTCATTTTCCAGAAAAATAAATTCATTAATTGAGTCTGACTCAAATATTCATTTTTCTGTATTTGCTCTTGCGCCACAGCCATTATTGATTCTTTTAGGTGCAGAATTCACCGATAAAATTTCTGTCGACACATATCAACTACATCGGGAACCGAAAAACTGGCAATGGCAAGAACATCCCGAAGAATTTGAATACATAATAAATAAGCCAGATGAAGTTACCCATCAACCTGTCTTACTTTTATCTCTAAGTGACCATGTTTCTCATGACCGGATCAAAAACGTACTTGGAAATAATGTCTCCATTTGGGAAGTAACCATAGCCAATCCTAATAATGATTTTATCAAATCGCAACTTCAACTTTCCTTGTTCCGAACCACGATCAGGAAACTGATGATTGATATTAAAACGCAAGCTGGGAATGCGACACCCTTGAATATATTTCCCGTCATGCCGGTCTCATGTGCAATTGAACTTGGAAGAGCGAGGATGCCTAAAGCAGATATGCCATGGATTATTTTTGACCACAACAACAAAGCTAATAGCTTTGTAAGAACCATTGAAATTAAAGGTGAATAAGATGTCTTTTGAAAAAGAAAACGAAGTATTAAGTGAAATACTGACTCATATAGATCTACCAGATAGCGCATATGAAAAGGCAGAGCAAAGGTATAAAAGTATAGGTGAACATCTTCATGAAGATGATTCAGCCTGTTCTATTCATGATCCTCATGTTTTCCCTGCAGGTTCGTTCCGTTTAGGTACTGCAATTAGGCCGCATGGTGAAAAAGAAGGATATGATCTTGATATTATTTGTGAACTACAAGATGGGATAACTAAACAGACACACACTCAGCAACAGCTAAAGACACTTGTTGGTAATGATCTTGAACGTTATCACAAATCAAATAATATTCAGAATCCCATGGAGGAGAAAAAGCGATGCTGGACACTTGAATATGCAGATGATCTGAGTTTTCACATGGATATTGTTCCTTGTATTCCTGAATCAGGGACACAAATGAGCGTGCTTCGAGAATCTATGGTTACATTATCTAAATTTGACGAAGAGCTTGCAGATAATGTTGCGGCTCTTGCAGTATCTATAACCGATAATACTGATCCTGCTTATCCAAAAATCTCTGATTTATGGAGAATCAGTAACCCAGAAGGTTTTGCCAAATGGTTTGGCGAAAGAATGCAAACTAGCCGCCTCTTTTTAGAAAAAAGGGCAAGATTGGTCGAAGCAAACATTGAAGAACTGCCTTATTATCGTTGGCGTACGCCCTTGCAGATTTCTATTCAATTATTGAAACGTCATCGAGATATCCTGTTTCAGGACAACCCTGATAGCAAACCAATATCTATTATTATTACAACACTTGCCGGAAGGGCATATCAGGGAGAAGCTGACGTAGTTTCTGCTATAAAACGAATTTTGGATGAAATGGATCACTACATAAACAGTAATGTACCTCTCATTCCAAATCCTGTTAATCCTGCGGAAGATTTTGCTGATAAATGGTACTCCTCGGAAGATACTGACCTGAAACTAGCTGATAATTTCAGGATGTGGCTACAACAGGCCAGAGCTGATTTCAGAAATCTCATATCAGCGGATGAACCGTCAAGAATTGTTGAAGCCGCAGATCATGGCCTTGATATCAAGCTCGATAAATCTGATATAGCCTCTATATTAGGCGTTAGCTTGATAACCGATGCTCCGGCACTGAATATACAAACATCAAATCCAAAACCGTGGTTAAAAAGGCAATAAATGAGTGTATGGGAAAACTACGGATTAAGTGAGTTCCTTTTTAACAATCGTGGTTTACGGTTAAAAGAATTATCATCACAAGGTCTTGTTCTTGAAGGACTGTACAATATTAATGCTCAAATGGATGGTTTTGAGCTTGTTACTGAATCAGTTAATCTGCGAATTCAGTTTGATAAATCCTATCCGAAAGAAATACCAAAAGTAATTGAACTGGACTCAAAAATCGAGAGGTCTTCTGATTATCATATTAATACGGGAGATGGTACTTGTTGTCTGGGTTCAAACCTGAGAATTCTTGACAAGATTAATCGTAATCCTCAGTTCGATAATTTTTTTACTACATGTGTTGATCCATTCCTTTACTCAATTTTTCATAAGATCCGGCATGGGGTATTCCCATATGGAGAATTGCCACATTATGAAGCCGGTCTTGTCCAAGATTATGAGGGGATATTCAACATACGGGGCAAGGCGAATGTTGTCCTGCTATTAAAAGCTCTGAGTAAAAGGGAAAGAGTAGCAAATAAATTATTATGCCCTTGTAACTGCGGGCGCTTACTTGGAAGATGTGATTTTCGCAATAAATTAGTCGAATGGAGAAAAAAAGCTAAACGAAGTTGGTACCTAAAACATCTTCAAGATAATTTTAAGCCTCTATAAAAAACAAAATAAAAACATAGCATGAAACTATTCAAGAGACTGTAATTTAAATTATGTATCTACTCTCTTCTTCTCAGTAAAAATTAATTCGTTCCCCACCAAAGGCAATTGAAAAATGTTACATAGCCTGTCTCCTGTGTCGTATCGGCATGATCCATTTCCTGGATTTGTTCTGATTCTGCCACATCCATCAAATGTTTATACTCGTTAAATCCTTTTGAGCTTTTGTAATGACTGGAGATGGATTTATGTCAGCTTGAAAATCAAATCTTTGCGGCTAACCTTGAAGCCTGATTAATTGCACGTTTGGCATCCAGTTCGGTCGCCACATCTGCTCCACCTATGAGTTCAATGTTCAATCCTGTATCGATTAATGTCTGATAGAGATCACGTCTGGGTTCTTGTCCAGCACATAAAATAACATTATCCACGGGATAACATTTTTCCTCATCACCCATGAGCACATGCAAACCATCGTCATCGATACGTTGATAGGCCACACCATTCACCATCTTGACACCGTGTCTTTTCAAGCTAGTGCGATGTATCCAGCCAGTTGATTTTCCGAGGTTAGCGCCATGCTTGGTTTGTTTACGCTGAAACAGGGTGATATCACGTGTCGCGATGATTTCATCGGGTTGATTTAACAGACCACCGCCAGACTGATATTCTTTATCCACACCCCAATACCTGAGCCAGTCATCTTTTTGCTCAGAATCAGCATGACCATTGGCACACAAATATTCAGCCACATCAAAACCAATACCGCCGGCACCAAGAATGGCAACGGATTGACCAACGGGTTTTTGATGTTTTAAGACATCCAGATAAGACAATACCTTGTCATGGTTTAGACCTTCAATGTTCGGAATACGAGGCGTGACGCCAGTCGCCAATACAACGAGATCATATTTCCCCTGATTTAACAAACTTGTATCGACTTGGGTATTCAAACGTATATCTACATCGAGCAGCTCAAGTTGTTTGTTGAAATAACGTAAGGTTTCATAAAATTCTTCTTTGCCCGGGATTAGTTTGGCAACATTAAACTGGCCACCGATTTCAGCAGCGCTATCAAACAGACTCACTTGATGACCACGTTGTTTAGCCACTGTCGCAAAGGCAAGACCTGCAGGCCCAGCACCCACCACTGCAATGTGTTTTGGCTGTTTGGTTGGTAAGTAATTTAATTCGGTTTCATGGCAGGCGCGTGGGTTGACCAGACAGGAGGCAATTTTTTGTGCGAAGATGTGATCGAGACAGGCTTGATTACAAGCTATGCAGGTATTGATTTCATCTGCACGATTATCAGAGGCTTTATTAACAAATTCCGCATCAGCCAAAAGTGGTCTGGCCATTGATACCAGATCAGCATCGCCATCGCCGAGTACTTGCTCTGCAACCTCAGGAGTATTGATACGGTTGACAGCAACCAGCGGAACAGTAGTATCCAGTGCTTCTTTAAACCGTCGTGTTACCCAGGTGTATGCGCCTCTAGGTACCATCGTTGCAATCGTTGGTACACGCGCTTCATGCCAACCAATACCAGTATTAATAATTGTTGCACCAGCATTGATGACGTTGTTACCCAGTTCAACCACTTCTTGCCATGGGCTGCCATTGCTTACCAGATCAAGCATGGACAATCGAAAAATAATAATAAAATCAGTTCCAACGGTTGTGCGTATTTGACGAATGATTTCGACGGCAAAACGATGGCGATTTTCAGTAGAGCCACCCCACTGGTCAGTACGTTGGTTCGTACGAGGGGCAATAAACTGGTTGATCAAATAACCTTCCGATCCCATCACTTCGACCCCATCGTATCCTGCATTACGAGCCAGTTCTGCACAACGAACAAAATCAGAAATAGTATTACGAATGCCGCGCTGAGTCAGTGCCCAGGGACGAAAGGGGGAGATGGGCGATTTCAGTGATGATGCCGATACCGCAAAAGGGTGGAAGCTGTAACGTCCCGCGTGCAATATCTGTAAGGCTATTTTTGCACCATGTTGCTGTACTGAGCGGGTCATTACTCGGTGATTATCAACCTGTGAATGCGATCGTAAATCTGCCGCAAAAGGAGCCAGTCTACCTCTGCGATTTGGGGCAAAACCAC
Organism: Gammaproteobacteria bacterium; assembly: GCA_965250225.1. Taxonomy (GTDB): domain Bacteria; phylum Pseudomonadota; class Gammaproteobacteria; order Eutrophobiales; family Eutrophobiaceae; genus CBDEUK01. The sequence goes on along the minus strand of CBDFNQ010000030.1, from coordinate 74,222 downwards.
CGGTAATGATCAGGCCGATGCCGCCATCTGCCCGTTCATTGTAAAACGTCGTGAGTCGCTCGAAATCCTTATGATCTTCTTCCAGGCCTGTATGCATGGAACCCATGACAGCACGATTCCGCAGGGTGGTGAAACCCAGATCTAGTGGTTGGAGCAAGTTTGGATACGAAGTTTGACTAGCTTTATTCATAGCGATAGTATATTTTAAATTAAGAGCGAGCGCTCGGTTTATTTTAAGTGAACCAGCGTATTCATCAATTTAAGTAATATGCGCCGTATAATTTATTGCGACAGGTGACGATTATGACAGCGAATTCTTCTGACAACAGCAAAAACCGCTTGGCCTCGAATATGGCTTCGAACATGAACAATAAATGGAAGATGTGGTTTTTCTATTTATGTAAATTACCCAGTGCCTGGTTTTGGGGAATCAGGATCAAATTAGCTGATAGAGATACAGGTGTGGTCATCTTGCCTTATTCCTGGTTTAGCAAAAACCCGTTTCGTTCTATTTATTTTGCCGCCCAGACGGGAGCCGCAGAATTATCAACCGGATTACTGGGCTTGATAACGATTGATGACAAGCCACCGATGTCGATGTTGATAACTGGAGTGGAAGCAAAGTTTGTCAAAAAAGCGGATTCCCTCACAACCTTTACCTGTCATGAAGGCGCACAATTCAGGGAGGCGGTTGACCGTGCCATTGAAACCGGAGAGGGACAAAAAGTGACGGTTACATCAACCGGTGTAGATAGTTCCGGTGATGTGGTTTCCCTGTTTAAATTCACCTGGTCTTTCAAGGCTAAATCGACGTAGTACTCCTGTCATTCTCGCGTAGGCGGGAATCCAGTGAGTTAGCAAAGTCAGATTGTAAGTCTGACACCGAATAAATTTAAATAAAATAGATATGTGAGATAGGCCTTAAAAATTGAATGAAACATTTATCATCGCAGGAGGCATTTTCAATATCGCTTTTGTGATATTTCATATTTTTTTCTGGCGTTTGTTTGACTGGAAAAATGACCTGGTTTCACTCAGTTTTATCAACCGGAATGTCATGCAGGTGTTGAACCTGTCTCTCACGTTTGTATTTCTTATCTTTGCTTACCTGTCACTTTTCCATACTCACGAATTGTTGAGCACAGACCTTGGTCGAAGCGTATTGATATTGATCAGTATTTTTTGGTTTTTCAGAGCGATAGAGCAGGTCGTGTTCTTTACACTTAAAAAGCGATTGTCCTTGTTACTTTTTATGATATTTATTCTGGGTGGATTTCTGTATGGAGTGCCAGTCGTATATGATACTTATATTCTCTAGCACTTGAGTGGTAACAAACAATGAGTGAGTCCTAGATAAAAGATGAAACAGTTTCTTTGTTAAAAGAGATTCGTGACAATCAGACAAAACAAATAGAAATGTAAGCAGGGGCTATTGAGTTACAACGAGAACAGTTTGGCCTGGTCAAAGAACAATACGAAAAAGCCAGTAAGCTGCAGGATCGCGCAGAAGACGTTCAGGAAAAAGGTCGAGTGTTGATGGATAAGGCCAGAAGAGTGTTCTTTATTGTAATACCACTGCTTGTCATTCTAATCGCGTATGTTACCTGGCTGATGTTGAGATAAATCTACCCTCTATACTTGACCCTATTTACTACCTGTCATGGAGCCGCTCATTTGTACGTCCTGTGCAGCTGCCTCTATAATTGCTTTTATTCTCGGCAAGGAAAAAGGGGGGGAGGTAAGTCAAAATAAAAAGACATTTAATTACAATCATGAATATTCTCTATCAGTAAACAAATCTGGCAAAGTAATTCTCATAAGATAGATCAAAATATTTTTTAGAAGCTTTAAAATATTTTGATCATTCAATCTCTGCTTCGGGCCATAGTTTTGGGAACAGGAAGCGCAAAGAGGAAAGTGGTACAGTAAACGTGACAGGTGCGCGTGTTGATTCAGCTGACAATACACCGTAATCGATTAAACTTGCCAGCGCTCGTCGGCCTGATCGATCTCCAAGGCCTGTCATTGCAATAAATCGTGCGCGTTCAATGGGTCCAGCTATTGCTGTATAGTGTATTGCTTCGAGTGCTTCTATTTTCACTAATGATTTTTCACTACCCACTTGCCATGGATTTTCCTGTAAGTACATTAATAAATCTTTTAGACGTCCTTTTAATGAATCAAGATTCAGTTGCTGTTGCATGAAGCTTACCTGGTCAAGACATATTTCCAGGAAATATTCTACAAATTTAACCAGTTCTTCCTGCGATAACGTTCCGCGACCATCCAAGTCATTTCGTCGCGGCATATCAGCATTGTTTAACCGAGCGTAATAATCATCTTGGTTACGTGCCAACCCGCGCATGGGAGACCATAGTCCCCGTGTCAGATCTTTTGCATGTAGCACCAAGTGTGAATGCAAACGAGCAGCTCGTCCGTTGCCATCAATAAAAGGATGTATCCAGGCAAGACGATGATGCGAACAAGCGATACCAATAATCAGGGCCTCTGTTCCGGTTAATCCTTGATAGTGACTTGACCACCCTTTCATAAAATCATCAACACATTTCCAACCTGGTGCAACATACCGACCTGCAGCGACATCGTCCTTTCGATATTTACCGGGAATAATAATTTTTCCTTCATCTGTAGCCCGGTCATCTTTTGCTAATCTACTATAGAGTTCCCCATGGATCTTACGAACTAAAGCAGCATCAAAAAGATCATCTAATCCGGCTTTTTCCAGTTGCGTTTCCAGTAACTCTTCGACTTCCATGTGTGATATAGCCAAACGCTGTTTTTTTGCTAACTCTATGTCGGCATCGAAGTCCTTTTTAAGTGCACGTTCAATATTGAATGGGAGGGTATGCTGGCCTTCAATTTTATTCGTGTAATAGGAATTCATAGCGCGAAGCTTTGGCTTAAGCGCCCGTACAATCGATTTTCCCGTCTGCCCATGCAAGTAATGACATTGCGCAATGATCTCAGATGCCAGTTCCTGTAATGGGCCCAGCACCGAGCTTTCAGGGAATAAAGGCTGGAACTGGTTTAAATTAGTCATAATCTCGGACACTTTACTGGTCATTATTTAGGACAGTTTAGACTTTATATAACTATATGACAATAAAGATATTTAAATAGGTAATTTATATTTATTGGACATTAAAAAGGACAGGATAATTGAATTAAGTAATTAGTGGTAATCCACGGGCTTATAATATTTTCACTATATTCAAGATCCTGACAATAGATTGTTACAGGTTAAGGTAGATAAACCTAAGGCGGCATAAGTGCAGGAAAACCACCAAGTTATTTAACCTGAGATCGGTTTAAGCGACAGGCACCATAGCCTGTTTCAAACAATCAAACTCATCACCCGATAAGTTTAGCGAAGGTTTGTTTTCTTTAAGACAATAAGCAATCAGACCACCGATAAAATCCAGCATAAAGCCATGCACAGAACGATGTCTAGAGTGTTCTATCTGAGAAATATTTTTCAGTTGGTCATGGATGGTTTCAATAATAAAGCGTCGACTGAGCATGGCCCTGTCCCACAATGAATGTGTTTTTACCTTCATGTTTTTCCTGACATGGGTCACCAATTCAACGCCTTTATCAAACAAATCATTGGATAAAGCCTGACCGATATAACCTTTATCCCCATAAAGTTTGCCTTCCATCTCCTTACATAGCTCAGGAACAGGTGCTCTGTCATCGACATTCCCGGGGGTGATTTTAGCCGCTAAAATATCTCCTTGATGGTTAATGATGAGATGCAGTTTAAACCCATAAAACCAACCCATGGTGCCCCGGCCGCGTTTGGCGATGCATCAAATACACGGTGACGTGGAATACGCAAGTTGTGGCAGACCTTCAGACTGGTTGAATCGATAAAAGCGACCCCGGTGGGTTTCCCTTTTAAGGTAAGCAAAGTAGCTGCATAAAGGCACCAGGACACTCGGCATCACTTCCAGGAACCTTGTGTAGCTCAACAAATCAGGGAAGGCATCGCCATAGAACTACGCGATAAACCCTTCGTCATAGTTCTTGAAATCTCGGTGATTCGAATGATGGAACAAGATAATTATCGTCATCACCTCACTGGATTGCATTCGGCCCACTCTACGCCGCTTTCGTTGCCCATCAGCCAGCAGTTGTTGCTCCCACAATGGCATGAAATGTTGGCAAAAGTCATCGACATCACAGTATATTTCGACTAGTTTATTCATGGGCGTGTCCTCCTTTCTGATTGAATATTTGCTATCAATCGATCTGATCAGGGAACACGCCTGTAGTTCAATTTCTTATCCCGAGCTGGAGTTAATTAGACATCCCATTGGCGTGTATTAACACACACAAAATTGCTTACACCTTGACTGAGCCTGAACCTAAAGCTTCCGCTCCTGCTCACGCCCCTTACCTACATCCGTGTAGGCAACTGGGGACTCAAGCAATGAGTCAACCTGCCACTTTGAATAGTGCCAGAACAAGGTTAACCGATGAATGTCTAGTGACCTTGGCTTTATCAATGGAATGATTAGAAAAGCTAAGCTGCGGTGAGACCACAATAAGAGATCCTCTATATGTGTTTGCTGTAAGCGACTGTCTTAACAGCTGCCATGACAGATGAAGTAGTCGATTTTGCTCATTGCTTTACTTTTTAGTTATTAAATTAACTGAAAACGTTTTTTAATGCCTATTGACTTAGATCCGGCTCATATGTGTTACAAGCAAGGTCTCAGGTTGAAGCAGACTGCGAAAAGATTTATTTTCCGATGATCTCGTCCCACATTTTGGAGAAGAAACCTGGGCCTTCATCTTCGGTTTTTTTGTTTTCAGATGTTATATGTTTCTCCTCAGACTCATTAACGTGTTTATCTATTTCCAGGGTTTCTGTGGCTAGTATGTCAATGTCGTCTGGCTTCGATACCTCATCGATGTGTTCTATTTCTTTCTGTTCTGTTTTCTCTTGTATTTCAGGTCGATCATTGATCACGTTTTCCAGCCACCCCCGTTCGCCGTATTTTTCCGGTACCACAATGGATTTCTCGGTACGATCCTCTCCTTCCTTAACCGGTAAGTAACTGACTTTTACATCGCCACCCAGATGTGACAATTGTTGTTCATCGAAATAAAGCGTGACGTGCCGTTTTTCAGGGTCTTCGCCACTCCGGTTAACATAATACAAGTAATCCCAACGCTCGGGGTGGAACGGATCGACCAACAAGGGAGTGCCCATGATGAATTTGACCTGTCTTTCGTCCATACCAACTCTAAGCTTGTTGAGCATGGCCTGGTTGACTACATTGCCCTGCTGGATATCAACACGGTAGACGAGAGGGGGCTTCACACGTCCTTCTTCTATTGCCGAACATCCGGCAAAGAGAAAGATTATCAATAGCTTAGGTAATATCGATTTCAATTGGTCACTCTGTATTTTAAAAAAACGCTGTGAATTGTAGCCTAATGTGCCTGAAACAGCAGCAAGGACTTTCAAATTAGGATTGCGTATAATTCCCGAAGTTTCGTTAAGCGGTAAAACTCCGCGATGAACCGGGTGATCCACAGGAGCCACATATGAAAACGACTGATTTGAAAGACGCAGGCCTGAAGGCAACATTACCCAGAATTCGCATTCTACAAATGCTTGGGGAATCAAATCAAAAGCATCTGAGTGCGGAGGATGTGTATAAGTTGTTGCTTGAAGCAGGAGAAGAAGTTGGTTTGGCAACGGTTTATCGTGTCTTGACCCAGTTTGAAGCCGCTAGCCTAGTTATTCGTCATAATTTCGATTCAGGCCATTCGGTGTTTGAATTAAACAGAGGTGGCCATCACGATCATATGATTTGTTTAAAAACGGGCAAGGTGATTGAATTCCAGAATGACGAGATTGAACGTCTGCAAAAAGAGATTGCTAATCAACATGGGTTTGAACTGGAGGAACACAGTCTGGTGCTCTATGTGAGGCCCAAGTCATAAGCCATTAGCCATTAGTTAAGAGAGACTCCTATTAAGCTGCGTCGTTTTGTTTTTTGTTTTCTAACATTTCCATGGCATGAGCAATACTCTTTTCAGTGATCTCCGCGCCTCCCAACATGCGTGCAATTTCTGCAACACGTTCATCCTTGTTTAGTGTTTTTACTTGTGTCTGGGTGGTTTTGTCATCACTGGTTTTACTGACATGAAAATGGTGATCACCATGACAAGCAACTTGTGGCAAGTGGGTGACACAAAAAATCTGATTATTATTCGTCAGACTGTAGAGTAAGCGGCCCACGGTATCTGCTGTTGCACCCCCAATACCCGCATCGACTTCATCAAAAACAAAGGTCGGGATCCCATCGCCTGTGTGACTGATCACTTGTATGGCCAGACTGATACGGGATAGCTCACCGCCTGAGGCAACTTTGTTGATAGGTTTTAACGGTTGACCGGGATTGGCACTCACGAGGAATTCAATTGTGTCTATGCCGTTTTTTTGTGGTTGAGATTTAGCGTCGTATTGGATGTTTGTTTCGAATCGTCCACCTGACATGCCTAAATCCTGCAGTTTCGTAACAACGGCTTTGTTGAGTTTCTTAGCCTGGGTAGCCCGTGATTTATGTAATTCTGCTGCAGTTTTTTGATAAGCCTGCTTTGCCTTTTCAGATAATTTACTGAGTTCCTGATAACGTGCTTCACCCCCTTCGAGCGCATCGAGTTGCGATTTTAACTTTTCAAAATGTTCGCCCAGTTGTTGGGGTTTTATATGGTGTTTACGCGCCGTTTCATGTAAATGTGCAATACGTGTTTCTACTTCGTTCAGTTTTTCCGGGTTGATCTCAACTTGATCGAGATAAGAACGTGATTCCTGACAGGCTTCTTCCAGTTGAATGATGGAGTTGTCTAACAATTCAATAATGGTTTTTAATTTTTCATCATGAGTAGACAGTGTGGTCATGACCTGCTGGTGATGATGGAGATTACTCAGTAATGATCGATCATTTTCAGAAATCTCATCCAGTGCATTTTGCACATTTTGCAGTAGCTTGGATGCATTATTCAGGCGTTTTGATTCTTCATGCAGTCCGGCATATTCATTTTTCTGTATGTCCAATGCCTGTAACTCTTCAACCTGATATTTGAGTAGGTTGAGTTGTGCTTCGCGGCTGTCATCATTACCGCTAAGTTGTTCCTGCTGTCTTTGTATCTCAACCCATAATTGATAGTGATCATTCACTTTTTTTAATAAACCTGGGTGCTTTGCAAAGTCATCGAGCAAGGCGCGTTGTGAGTCTTTTCTTAACAAGAATTGATGTGCATGTTGGCCGTGTATATCGACCAGATGTTGGCCTAGTAGCTTAAGCGACTGAATCGGCGCTGGGGTGCCATTAATGAATGCCTTGGATCTGCCGTCCTTGCTGATCACCCTGCGGATGAATAATTCATCTTCGGTATCCATTTCCTGTTCTTCTAATAGTGTCCGTACCTCAGAGCATTGGTTGAGAGTAAAGCGTGCTGTGATTTCGGTCTTGTTTTGATCGCCGCGGATAATACTGTTATCGGTGCGATCACCCAGTATTAGTCCCATAGCATCGACGATGATTGATTTACCCGCTCCTGTTTCGCCAGTGAATACGGTCATGCCATTTTCAAATTCAATATCCAGAGATTCAATCACAGCAAAATCCCGTATATGCAATTCGCTTAGCATTGTCTAACGACCCCAGTTGAGTTTGGCACGTAAAATACTAAAGTGATCATGGTTTTGAGGATGAATTAAACGGATCGTTTGTTCGGATTTTTGGATCAGGATCCGATCCCCAGGTTCCAGTTCACCAATAATATCTCCATCACAGGTTAATTTGGCCTGATCGGTTTTGCGTTTGCCAACAATGATCTCAACCTGACTATCGCCGTCCAGCACGATGGGACGAATACTCAAGGTATGTGGGCAAATAGAGACCAGTAGCAGCGCATCAAGCGATGGGTTCACGATTGGGCCACCTCCAGACAGGGCATAGGCGGTGGAACCTGTGGGCGTTGAGACGATCATTCCATCCGAGCGTTGTGACAGCAAAAAATTACCATTTATAAAGGTATCAAATTCGACCAGACGGGCAATATTCCATTTCTGGATAATGACATCGTTAAAGGCATCGCCAGCGACGATGGTTTTGCCATCGCGGGTGATTTCCCCATGTAACATAAAGCGTTTATCTTCGACATACTGCCCATCGAGGATCTCAGATAAAGCCTTGGCAGCTGTTTCGGCAGGTAGATCGGCCAAAAAGCCCAGTGTGCCGCGATTGATGCCAAGCAGCGGAACATTATTCGAGTGGATTAAACGCGCGGCATTCAAAATCGTGCCATCACCACCGATAGCTATGATTAGATCAAGGTTGTTACCAAAGTCTGGAAGTTCCTGTATATCCAGATCCTTTTCACCCAGAAGTTCTGCACAATCTTTACAAAAGACGATATCAATCGAGCGCTCCCGAAGTAGTTCGGTAACTTGAATGAGTGTTTCCTTGATGCCATTTCCCACTCGCCTAGAAGCGATCAGGCCGATACGTTGAAACATGTTTGATTATCTGTCTGTGGTTTCCATATCAGCAAAGTTATCATGCCGTGATTAAAGAACCAAACCGCTTTTTGCACTCAAACAGGTAGAGTGCTAAATTCTTTCATACATTGGTCGAAATAGTAGGTTATGGCAAAAACAGGCGATAATGATTTGCTCTCAGAACGCAGTTTGCATCTGTTTAAATTTCTGGTGGAGCATTTTATCAACGACGGTCAACCGGTAGGGTCTCGAACCTTGGCGCGTGATACCGATTTGGAGCTCAGTCCGGCTACGATCCGCAACGTGATGTCTGACCTGGAAGATATTGGTTTATTGTGTTCGCCCCATACGTCGGCTGGTCGTATCCCCACCGTCAAAGGTTATCGGTTGTTTATTGACAGTCTCTTACAGACCAAACAGCTCAGCGAAGAAGATATTCATCACTTATCCAAGCAGCTGGACATCCAGCAGTCACCCCAGGCCCTGATGGCCAAGGCATCTACCGCGCTATCAGAAATCACCAGTCTTGCCAGTGTGGTGATGTTACCGCGAGCTGAACAACACGCTCTAAAGCAGATTGAATTCGTTTCTTTGTCGGACAATCGTGTCCTGGTGATCCTGGTTGCCAGTGATAATGATATTCAAAACCGGGTTATTCACACCTCTCGAAAGTATTCTGCATCGGAGCTACAACAAGCATCCAATTATTTAAACGAGAAATTTATCGGCAAATCATTGGACACGGTTCGTAATGACGTCCTGAAAGAACTTGAAAGCATGAAAGAAAATGTGAATCAACTCATGCAGATGGCGATTGAAGTGGCACAGCAGGCATTTTTGACGGGTAAAAGCGCTGATGATTATGTACTCAGCGGTGAAACCAATCTAATGGGAATGAGTGAACTCAGTGATGTTGAAAAGTTACGCAAACTGTTCGAAAGCTTTAACCAGAAACGTGACATCCTGCATTTGCTCGAACAATCTATTCATGCGCGTGGTATGCAGATATTCATTGGTGAAGAATCAGGTTATGAAGTACTGGATGACTGTAGCGTGATTACTACCCCTTATGAATCTAACGGTGATATTTTAGGTGTGCTTGGTGTGATTGGCCCAACCCGCATGGACTACCAACGCGTCATACCGATTGTTGATATTACCGCAAAAATGTTAGGTCAGGCCTTGAAATCCCAGCATTAATCCCCATATAGCTCTCAACTTATAATTTTAGTCTATTTTTCAAGTATTTAGAGGTTTGTGATGTCAGTCGAACAGAGTGATCCCAGCCAGGGTGAGTTGCTGGATGAAGAAAAAAATAACACCACAGAGAAAAAAACGTCAGACGGATCAGACGCAGCAGAACAACTGATTGAAACAGCTGAAGGTGATGATCTTGAGACAACAAACGATGCCTTGTCTGAGCTGGATGTTTTGAATAATCAAATAGCCGCCCTAGAACAACAATCCAGTGACAATCAGGATAAGGCCATGCGTGCCCAGGCAGAGCTTGAAAACGTTCGTAAACGCACTAGTCGTGATGTAGAGAATGCTCATAAATATGCACTGGAAAAATTTCTGACGGATCTATTACCCGTACTGGATAGTCTGGAACTGGGTATGAATGCAGCCAACAGCGCCGAAGACATTGCTAGTTTACGTGAAGGCATGGAACTCACATTAGATAAATTCAGCGCAGTGATGGAAAAATTTGGTGTTACTGAAATCTTTCCACAAGGGGAGAAATTTAATCCCGAATTGCATGAGGCAGTTTCCATGCAGGAGCTTGAAGGTATGGAATCTGGCACGGTAACAGCAGTGATGCAGAAAGGTTATGAACTCAATGGTCGTCTGGTGCGACCGGCAATGGTTGTGGTCGCAAAGTAACAGGCTTGAAAAGCGTGGCCTAAACCCCATGTAATCAAACAAGTTAAGTCATTTAGTCTTATAGGAACCTCTGAGCAAGTCTATCCCTGACTTGTCAGAGGGCGAAAACTAAAAATGCGATTTTTAGTTTTCTTACATTTTCAATAACTTATTGTTATTGAAAATGATGGCACATCCTTGTGCCACAGGAAACACTGACTTAGTCAGAGTTTCCTATATACATTCAACAGATAGAACAAACTATCTGGCATTTTGGAGAGTTATACGATGGGAAAAATTATCGGAATAGACCTGGGTACTACCAACTCATGTGTTGCGGTACTGGAAGGTGGTAAACCAAAAGTCATAGAAAACAGCGAAGGTGCAAGAACCACGCCTTCCATTGTGGCCTATACAGATGGTGAGGAAGTTCTGGTGGGTCAATCTGCCAAGCGTCAATCAGTCACCAATCCTGAGAATACCTTATACGCAGTGAAACGTTTGATCGGCCGTCGTTTTGATGAAGACGCGGTACAAAAAGACATCAAACTGGTGCCTTATAAAATCGTCAAGGCGGATAACAATGATGCCTGGGTAGAGGTCAAAGGTAAGAAGATGGCTCCACCAGAAATTTCTGCGCGCGTACTCATGAAAATGAAGCAAACCGCTGAAGATTATCTGGGTGAAGAAGTGAGTGAAGCGGTGATTACCGTACCGGCTTATTTTAACGATTCACAACGTCAGGCAACAAAAGACGCCGGTCGTATTGCAGGCCTTGAAGTGAAACGTATTATTAACGAACCGACCGCAGCAGCCCTTGCTTACGGCATGGATAAAAATCGCGGAGATGTCAAGATTGCTGTTTATGATTTAGGTGGTGGAACCTTCGACGTTTCCATTATTGAAATTGCCGAGATCGATGGCGAACATCAATTCGAAGTACTTGCTACCAATGGTGACACTTTTCTTGGAGGTGAAGATTTTGATTTCCGCATCATTGATTTTCTCTGTGATGAATTCAAAAAAGAACAAGGCGTGGATTTACACAATGATCCACTGGCTTTACAGCGTTTAAAAGAAGCGGCAGAAAAAGCCAAGATAGAATTATCTTCCAGTACACAAACCGATGTGAACTTGCCCTATATCACAGCGGATGCTTCGGGTCCGAAACATTTAAATCTTAAGTTATCTCGTGCCAAGCTCGAATCACTGGTAGAAGATTTAGTGGAACGTACCATTGAACCCTGTCGCGTTGCTTTGAAAGATGCCGGTCTTGGCACTGAGGATATTACCGATGTGATACTGGTTGGTGGTCAGACTCGTATGCCGAAAGTGCAGGCTACAGTTGAAGAGTTCTTTGGTAAAGAACCACGCCGCGATGTGAATCCGGATGAGGCGGTCGCCGTAGGTGCTGCAATTCAGGCGGGTGTATTAGGCGGCGATGTGAAAGACGTTCTGTTACTGGATGTCACACCGTTGTCACTGGGTATAGAAACCATGGGTGGTGTGATGACCAAGTTAATTGATAAGAACACCACTATCCCAACCAAGGCACAACAAGTGTTCTCAACTGCTGATGACAATCAAACAGCGGTGACGGTTCATGTGTTGCAGGGCGAACGTGAAATGGCGTCGGGTAATAAATCACTGGGTCGTTTTGACTTGAGTGATATTCCGCCTGCTGCTCGTGGTGTGCCACAGATTGAAGTTGCATTTGATATCGATGCCAATGGTATCTTGAATGTTTCAGCAAAAGATAAGGCAACTGGTAAAGAACAATCGATTGTCATTAAAGCCTCCAGTGGTTTATCGGATGAAGAAGTTGATGAAATGATTAAGGATGCAGAAGCACATGCTGAGGAAGATCGTATCGCCAAAGAATTGATCGATACCAAAAACATGGCTGAAAACATGGTGCATGCAACCAGGAAATCTCTTGAAGAACTGGCTGATGAAGTTGAGGAACAGGAGAAGACTGATATCGAAGCTGCGATTGCCGATGTGGAAGAAGCACTGAAAGGTGATAGCAAAGATGCGATTGAAGAGAAGACCAAGACGTTAACGGAAGCTGCAGGCAAACTCGCTGAGCGCGCTTATCAAAAGTCAGCGGCCGAAGGTGATCAGGCTCCCGATATTGATCCGGCTGATATTAATCCTGAGTCCAGTGAAAGTCAGGATGATGTTGTTGATGCTGAGTTTGAAGAGGTTGATGACACGAGTAAATAATCGGTTTAATGCAGCTGGTTAAGTCATCGGACTTTAAAAATATAAGCCCGGGAGAGTGAATGCTCTTTCCGGGCTGATTGCATTGTAGAGAGCCTGTAGCAACGAACAATATTTCAATAAAAGTATTATTAAACGAAGAACCAAAAAATGGCAAAGCGTGATTATTATGAAGTCCTTGGTGTCAGCAAAGGCGCGGAAGATGATGAATTAAAAAAATCTTATCGTCGTCTGGCGATGAAATATCATCCCGATCGCAACGAAGGAAATACCGAGGCCGAAGAAAAATTCAAGGAAGCCAAAGAGGCATACGATGTGCTTTCTGATGGACAAAAGCGCGGGGCTTATGATCGCTTTGGTCACGATGCAGTCAGTAACGCAGCTGGAAACCCAGGAGCGGGCGCAGGTGGTGCTGGTTTTGGTGATATTTTTGATAGTGTCTTTGGTGATATCTTTGGTGGCGGTGGAGGCCAATCTGGAGAACGTGTTTATCGTGGCGCAGATTTACGTTACGACCTGGAAATGTCATTGGAAGATGCGGTGTCTGGTTCGACCATCAAGATCCGTGTTCCTAAAATGGTGAGTTGTCATACTTGTAATGGTTCCGGTGCAAAAAAAGGTAGCAGTCCTGTTGGGTGCCCCACCTGTAATGGTATCGGTCAGGTACGTATGCAACAGGGATTCTTCTCGGTGCAGCAGACCTGCCCGCAATGTCGTGGTCAGGGCAAGATCATTAAAGACCCATGCAACACATGTACTGGTAAAGGTCGCCTGCGTGACAACAAAACTATTTCCGTCAAAGTGCCACCCGGTGTGGATACTGGCGATCGCATTCGCTTATCGGGTGAGGGTGAAGCAGGAGAGAACAGCGGACCATCCGGCGATCTCTATGTGCATGTCATTGTAAAAGATCATGCTATTTTTACACGTGATGGAACAGACCTTTATTGTGATGTACCGATCAGTTTTGCAACAGCTGCTCTGGGTGGAGAATTGGAAGTCCCCACGCTATCAGGGCGGGTAAAATTAAAAATACCCACTGAAACACAAACCGGAAAATTATTTCGTTTACGCGGCAAAGGTGTGAAAACAGTACGTTCATCTGCCAAAGGTGATTTGTTATGTCGTATCATGTTAGAAACACCAGTCAGGTTATCACGCAAACAAAAAGAACTGTTGCAAGAATTTCAGGATTCAATGAATGATGGTGGAACCAAGCATAGTCCACAGGCCACATCGTGGTTAGATGGGGTGAAGCGGTTTTTTGATTCCATGACGGACTAGTCATGCTCTTTTCCCCCATAATTTCGTTGCAGCACTTTTTCCGCTACTCACTTACTGGCGTGTAAATTCCGTTGCTCAAAAGCACTGCGCCTTATTCTGGGAAAAAATAACTATGGCTATTTGGTAGTCGGCCCAAATAAGTGCAACCAATATTCAAATAAATTGTATAAATCAAACACTATGCATTATCGATAGATTATTTGTAAATCAATGACATCCCCATTATTCTCAAAGTATGTAAGTAATAATAATCGTTAACAGGACAGGTTTATGACACGCGGTTTATATCATTTGGTATTGGCAATCATTTTTATTTTTTGTGTTTCGAATGCATCAGCACAAGGAACGGCCAGTACTTTGTTTACAAAACTGAAGGATAAGGTTTATCAGATCCGTGTGATTGATAAGGCTTCTGGTAATAAATCCTCGATTGGATCGGGTTTTCAGATCAGTGCGGATGGTTATCTAGCTACAAATTTTCACGTGGTGTCGGATACGATCCATGAACCTGAAAAATATCGGCTTGAGTATGTATTTCATAACGGTGCAGTTGGCAATGCAGAGCTGACCGGAATTGATGTTATTCATGACCTTGCCATTATAAAAATTGAGCCACCTACTGAAAATTCTTTCAGTTTCAACTTAAAACCGTTAGCAAAAGGTGATCGTATCTATTCCATGGGAAATCCCCATGATTTAGGAATGACGATCATTGAAGGTAATTACAATGGTTTGATTGATACATCTCGCTATCATAAAATTCTGTTTTCAGGTTCATTGAATGCAGGGATGAGTGGCGGGCCTGCATTTGATGGTGATGGCAATGTTATAGGCATTAATGTATCGAAAGGTAGTGAACAGTTGAGTTTTCTGGTGCCAGTGGTAGAGCTTGATCGACTATTAAAAAATACTATTGCCAGTGGAAAGCCAGAGATTTTTGAAAAAGAAATCGAACGTTTGTTATTAAAAGATCAGGCAATATTTTTTGATGAGTTGTTGAAGACTGATTGGGAAATGAATTCCCTTGCAGAATTAAATTTGCCGGGGAAAATCAGTCCATCATTAAAGTGTTGGGGACATACTGATGATAAATATGACTCCCGTTTCAAAGCGGTTCACAAACATTGTCAATCACAGGATCAATTATATATTCATAGCAATTTTTATACGGGCGCTCTTACCTATGATTACGAATGGATATACACGACTGAGTTAAATCGTTTTCAGTTTTATCATTATTTAGAGGAAAGATTTAAACACAGTTATTTAAATAATGTGTCCAGTAAAGAAGATGTCAGCAACTATGAATGTAAGACTGATTTCATTCATATCAGCCAACATTCATGGCGTGCCTCAACCTGCATTCGTGCCTACCACAAATACGATGATTTATATGATGCAATATTGCTTTTAGCATCGGTCGATTTAAATGATAAAGCAATCATTATTAAAACCAGTGCAACAGGTATTAGCAAAAAGAATATTCATTTATTGTTTAAAAAATTTATGGATTCTATCGAATGGGAACAATGAATATTCAAATCGGGCCTCGTTACGGTCATTATGCCAAATTTGTCAGATGCAAAGGGCAAATCTATACTATTGGTCGCGCCTATAGCAATGATCTGGTATTAACGGATCACTATGTCGCTGCCGAACAACTCAGGTTGCGAGAAAGTAATATGGAATGGTTTCTCGATATTCTGGATACAACCAACCCGGTATTAGTCAATGGCCAGCCGGTTAAAAATTCACAGATAAAAATACAATCTGGTGACAAGGTAATGATTGGCCGAACCGTATTGAGATTCTATGCCAATGATCACCAGATTGAAGAAACACGAAAACTCTTAGTGACGAACTGGTTGGTCGATGGTCACTGGCGCACAATATTACCAGCCATCATGTTGTTTCTGGTTGGCCTGGCGGTTGCGTTCTCTGAGTACCTACAAACATCGACAATGATAAAGTGGCAAGATCTGGCCTCAGAGGCATTGTTGGGTGTTTTTCTCACCGTTTGTTGGGCAGCGATATGGTCAATAGTAGGGCGTGTGTTACGACATCAACCTCAATTTTATGTCCAACTTTCTGTGACAGCAGGAGTCTATTTATTAGCGATCATCGGTGAGCATGTATTTGAACCGCTTGAATACATGAGTAACAGTGCACTGATTGGCGATGTTATTAGTTGGCTGTTCACACTGTTTATCATTACGTTGCTATTAAAGTTAAATCTTTCTATTGCAACCAATCTTCATAAATCTACTTCGGTTGCTTTTTTTGTTGCCTGTTTTTCATTTGCATTTTTCTTTGGCATCTACGAATTGGAGAAAGAAGAATTTGAATGGGAACCTTCTTATTCTCAAGTCTTGAAACCACCCATGTTTAAAATACATTCCGATCTATCTGTTGATGATTATTTGAATGAATCAGAATCTCTATTTGAAAATTTGCAAGCAGAGCGGAAACAATCGGATAAATAAATCTTATTTGTATTGTATCTTTCGTCACTAAAGGGGTTAGTGGGTTTTTTGCTCTGGGTCTCTAGATAGTGATCGTCATACACAGTATTTGATGATCCATTAGAATAAATTGTTAATTGAATCGAGATTTTTCATGATAAAAAAAATTCTCTTCTCTCTGTTTCTTGTTTTATTCATATCAATATCAGCTTGTGACAAACAACCCGCGACTGCGATTGAGCTCTTTGATTCTCAGGAATATGACAAGGCTTTTTCACTATTTAAACCACTGGCCGAAGAGGGTGATCCAGAGGCACAGAATTATCTGGGTATGATCTATTATTTGGGTCTTCACGGACATAGAGATGCAGTGAAAGCTGAATCATGGTTTGAAAAAGCGGCGAAACAAAAGCACGCCTCAGCGCAATTGAATTTTGGAATGATGATTGAAAATAACGCGACCAAACCATTAGATTTTGTCACAAGTTATATGTGGTATTTTGCGGCAGGTGAAAATGGTAATAAAAAAGCAGAAAAACGTATACAACATCTGGTTGAGCATCACCGCTTGTTCGGGACTCAACGAAGTTATGCTGAAAAGCAGGCAGTGGTATATATTAATTATAACCAGTACCAATTGAATGCTACTAAACAGGAATCGATAGAAACTGATCTTAATGCTGGATCACCTATAAAGATTGAAGTTTATGAATCAAACCAGTAACTCTCATCCCTAAAAAGCCGAGCTTGTTGTATACTCTTTTCCAATTTTATAAAAGAGAGAACTTATCAAATGACACGTATTGCTGTTTGTGGCGCGGCTGGTCGCATGGGAAAAACAATTCTGGAGGTCTGTCAGGATACGGACGGTGTTCAGATTGGTGCGGCGATTGAGCATCCTGAATCGTCATTAGTAGGCGCGGATGCGGGTGAGGTTGCAGCCTTAGGGAAACTGGGTGTTTCCATTGTGAATGATATCGCTACAGTGACAGATGATTTTGATGTGTTGATTGATTTTACCCTGGCTGAATCTGTATTGAATAATGTTGAAAAATGTCATGCTTCGGGTAAGCGTATGGTGATTGGTACAACAGGTTTGTCTCATCAACAAAAGGCCGAGATTACAAATGCTGCAAATGATATCGCTATTGTTTTTGCGCCAAATATGAGCATCGGTGTGAATGTGTGTTTGAAGTTACTGGAATTGACGGCGAAAGTAATTGGTGATGATACGGATATTGAAATAATTGAAGCACACCATCGGCATAAAAAGGACGCGCCTTCAGGCACGGCTTTGCGTATGGGTGAGGTTGTTGCAACAACATTAGGCCGTGATTTAAAAGAATGTGCGGTGTATGGACGTGAGGGTGTCACGGGTGAACGTAATGATAAAACGATTGGTTTCGAGACCATTCGTGCTGGTGATATTGTTGGTGAACATACGGTTATGTTTGCCAGCGAAGGTGAAAGAGTTGAAATTACACACAAGGCCAGCAGCCGTAAAACCTTTGCCGCTGGAGCTGTACGTGCGGCCAAATGGTTAGCCAGTAAAGAAAACGGTTTGTTTGATATGCAGGATGTGTTGGGTCTTTAATACTTACTTTCTTAACGTAAGTGGCGTTTAAGCAAACTCAATAGTCGTGGATCCTGTTGTTGTGGTGGGTGTTTTTGTTCTTCACCGTGCAGTTTTGCTCGCAGTTTTTCCAGCATACTTAAGCTTAAACGGTTTCCAGTGATCTCAAGTAACTCATTATCCTGATGCAAAGAAAATCTACCAATTTCATCCAGTAATTCACTATTGATCCGCTCTGGTTTGAATTTCAGTGTTTGGTTCCACTTACCGTCATAATTCGTAATGTTCAAGATGATCAAACCAGTTTGCGGATCGGGTGTAAAAACAAGGCGGGTTGTGATCTTCGGTGTAATATCAAACAGAATATGGCGAGGTATCATATTGGGGTTTTCATCATGACGTTGAAAGCGAATTTTTCGTTCCGTTAAAATTTTGCTGAGAAAATCAGCTTCTTCCTTACTGGTTACTTTAATGGCGTAATTGCTTACACCCATCAGGTGATAGCGGAAGGTGAAAGCAAGGATATCCCCTTTCTGATGGCGTTTTGTATTGCAAACATAATGACGTTTTCTTAAACCCATGAGCGATATTGTATTGGTCAGCTTGAAATTATGGGCTTCATTCAGTTCCATGCCGTTGATGGAGTAGGTGAGCTCGTTGAAATAGAGATAGATGTATTCGAGCTTTTCCTGGTTGATCAACCAGTTGCTTTTGCTGATACCACTTAGCTTATTATTCCCTATTCTGGATTCTTCCTTTATCGCCATTTTTAAAAGTGCCTGTGATGCTGCTATCAGATGAATTATTTTAATGCCTGTTTACAATCATCTTTCATTATGTAAATAAATTCAAGTATTTCAACTAATAAGAAGCCTAATTTTATGTAAATTACGAAGATTAGAGTTATTTATTCTGGTATGGCTATCCAGGTGGATGTTGGAATCAATTGAGTCGCGATGGTCGTTCATCGCTATCTTGCAATGAATCTGTATAATACCCGGCTTTTTTCCATCGGGAATTTCTCAAGGTGATTGAAAAGCTTCGAAACATAGCGATTATCGCTCACGTAGACCACGGTAAAACCACATTAGTGGATGAGCTGCTCAAGCAATCCGGTATGCTGGATCAGCGTAAAGTGTCTGAGAGGATAATGGATTCCAATGATCTGGAAAAAGAGCGTGGCATTACTATCCTGTCGAAAAATACGGCGATTAAGTGGGGTGATTATCGGATCAATATTGTCGACACGCCAGGACACGCTGATTTTGGTGGTGAGGTTGAGCGAGTACTTTCCATGGTGGATTGTGTGTTATTGCTTGTCGATGCAGTTGAAGGTCCGATGCCGCAAACACGTTTTGTCACACAGAAATCTTTCGCCATGGGATTTAAACCTATTGTGGTGATTAACAAGATTGACCGCGACGGGTCAAGAGCTGAGTGGGTGCTTGATCAGACATTTGATCTATTTGACAAACTGGGTGCGACCGATGAGCAGCTGGATTTCCCGGTAGTGTATGCCTCAGGTATCAATGGCTACAGTGGCCTCGACCCTTCTGTCCGCGAAGGTGATATGACTCCCTTGATCGAAACTATTATCGATCATGTTCCTGCACCTGATGTGGATATTGATGGTTCGTTTCAAATGCAGATTTCCACCCTGGATTACAACAGTTATCTCGGCGTTATCGGTATAGGTCGTATCAATCGTGGCAAGTTAATACGGAATTCCAGTGTAAAAATAATTGATAGAGGCGAAAAACAACGTTCCGGTCGTATCCTGCAAATATTTGGTTTTCATGGTCTTGAGCGGGTTGAAGTCGAGCAGGTGAATGCCGGTGACATCGTTGCAATAACCGGTATTGATCCCCTGGATATTTCCGAGGTGCTATGCGATCCGGAACATGTGGAAACACTGCCCATGCTTTCGGTCGATGAACCGACGATCAGTATGACCTTCCAACACAATACGTCACCGTTTGCCGGACGAGAGGGTAAATTCGTTACCAGCCGAAATATCTGGGAACGTCTACAACAGGAATTGAAACATAATGTTGCTTTGCGTGTTGACCGTGTCGATGGTGCTGAAAAATATCGCGTGTCTGGTCGTGGTGAGCTGCATCTATCCGTGTTGATCGAAAATATGCGGCGAGAAGGCTATGAGTTAGCCGTGGGTCGCCCCGAAGTGATCATACGTGAGATCGATGGCGTACAGATGGAACCGTTTGAACAAGTGAGCATCGATGTAGAAGAACAACATCAGGGTTCAGTGATGGAAAAAATTGGTGAACGACGTGGTGATTTAAAAGATATGGTGAATGATAGCAAAGGACGCGTGCGTCTGGACTTTGTCATTCCGGCACGTGGCTTGATAGGTTTTCGTACCGAATTTTTAACCATGACTTCTGGCACTGGTTTGATATACAGCGTATTTGATCAGTACGGTCCGATGGTCAATATGGCGATCGGTCAACGTCTTAATGGTGTCTTGATTTCGAAAGGTCAGGGTAAGGCGTTGGGTTATGCGTTATTTAACTTGCAGGAACGCGGTAAATTAATGGTTGGTCATAACGATGAAGTGTATGAGGGAATGATTGTTGGAATACATTCACGTGATAATGATCTGACTGTAAATCCCCTGAAAGCCAAGCAACTGACTAATGTACGCGCATCGGGTACGGATGAAAGCATTGTTTTAACGCCACCGATACGATTGACGTTGGAACAGGCGCTGGAATTTATTGATGATGACGAACTGGTTGAAGTAACACCAGTCGCGATTCGTATTCGAAAAAAATATTTAAAAGAGCACGAGCGTAAGCGCGAGGCAAGAGAAGCAAGCTGATAATATATTTTTGCTTATGGTTGAAGTATCAGGCTTTACTTAAGGTATCGTATTTGTTTATCCAGTGATGCCTGGCCAGTTTCATTTTGTGTTGATATTTATCTCTTAATAAATCGACAAAGTAGCTAGCTGCATAGTGCTTTGTCCCTTTGTGTTGTTGAATTTTCTCTTCAAGTTTCATTGGCGTAATTCCCTCAGTTTCATGTGTTTTTCAACAAAATTCTTTGAGTTGATAGTGTGTATCAGCAAACACAGTGCCAACTTTCGAGATTTCGAGTTTCAGATTGTATTAAGACAGGTTCTTCGAGAGTAATTTAAGAGCTAAATTGCCAGAAATAGGGCCATGTGGCTGTCTTTAGGAGATACAATAATACCAGTTACATTATGTGTTCTATTTTATGTTTTAGTGCGATATCTCTTGCTTTCATAGAGAGGCAAAAATGATACATTCTGTCGTATATTAATGACAAAATCCTATCTGCTGATCAGAAGTTGTCTATTTTCAAACTATAATTTGATAACCGAAACATGATCAAAATAATGGACAATACAAAAATAAAATTACCCTAATAAATAATCAAGGGATGTATATTGAAAAACATCCACCATTATTTATTCCGTCATTAGTTGTTGTGATATATCCATTTTCCCCTTTGTTTCTGTGCATATCGGCTGCGACGGAAGCGAAATACAAACCTAATCCCGTGCTACCTGATTTGCAATCAAACTCCGGTTTTTGATTTGTTGCTGATGCCAGCATTTCTTCTGGATAACCTGGCCCATCGTCTTTTATTTTTATAAGTAATAAATTATTTTCTTTTATTGCCTGTACCAGGATTTTTGATTTTGTATAGACGTATAAATTATTCATGATGTTGGTAATAACACTGGAGATTAAATCACGATCTATGTACCAGAACAGATTATCATCAGATTCCATGGTTAACTCTATACCATGATGTTCCAGTAATGGTTCATGTTGACTCAGAATTTCTTCAAGAAAATCCTGAATGTTTAACTCATTTATATTGGTAAAATATTGTGTCTTATTAATACGGTAAAGTACTAATAATTGTATCATATGATCATTAACACGTTTTCCTTGATATTTTAATTGGTCAAAGTCAATGGTCTGTTGTTGAGGAATATTCTGTATGCTGATTTCATCAATTTTATTCAACAACATGCTTAATGAATTTTTCATATCGTGTATTGAGCTAGCCAATATTGTTGAAAAATCTAGTGATTGAATATCGTGTTTCATAATCTTAAGCAACTTACGTTGTAAGCGACTGAACCATTTTCATTAATTGATGATATTTTTGATTATTAGGATCAGTTTTTAAAACACGTTCAAGGTATTTGTTTGCCCGTGAGTAATACCTGTTTATATTTCCGGTTTTTTGCATTTGCATGATCAATGAATAAGCTGCATTGATATTTATGGTGGAATTATTCGGCATGCTTTTGGCCGCTTTCATAAAAAATTCAATTGATTCATCGAGTTTACCATCTTTTAAAAGTTCAGCTCCTTCATTATTAATGCAGATGACGTTTCGTTTCGTTTCATGGATAATTGCTTCTCCTCTTTCTTTGAGACCATACATTTCATATATTTGTACGATCTGTTCGAGCAATTTTTCATTATTAAGATTGTTTCTTACTAGATAAGAAACAATCGGTTCAATTTTTTCTGATAAATTCAAAGCTAATGATGTTCTTGTTACATCGAGAGCAGTCTCAATGTCTAATTCGTCTGGAAAAGCTTTGAATAATTCAAATACTTTTTCCATGTCTTCTATGCATGTATCGAGATTGTTATTTTGTTTGTGGATTAATGCGCTTGTTGCAGCGGAATGCAGTTGTGCTTCGGGCGTGTTTTTAAATTGTTTGTTAAGTTGTTCTATGGTTTGCAAGGCTTCATCGGGTTTATCCTGAATTAACATTGTTTTGGCAAGACCTGAAAAGTCGCTTGAATTTCGGTAGCAGGAATATTTTCCTTCAGCAATTGCACGTCCATAAGCTGTTTCGGAGGCTTCGTAATCAGAATTTTTAAAAGCAACTTCAGCCAGTTTTCGTTGACGTAATAACGATTTAGGAGATTTTTCGACAGCTATATTTAATATATTTTGACAACGGCGCAAATCACCTATTTTTTCATAAGTTTTTGCCAGGCTGTCGTGCGCACTCATATTTGCAGGGTTATCATTGATGAGCGATTCAAAGGTTTCCTCAGCTTCAAAATAGAGTTTCTTTGTGAAATAAATTTCACCAAGTGCCAGCTTTGCCCAGGGTAGATCACGTTGTTCCAGTAAGCCTGCATAAAATTTTTCAGCGGCTTCTAACTGGCCAAGTCGGCATAAGAGCTCGCCTTTCGTTTTTAGCAGTTCTGTTTGGCCATTAGGTTGTTCGTTGAGTTTGTGTTCACAAAGCTTCAATGCTCGACCATAGTCTTTGTTCTCAAAGGCGACTGAAATAACGTCAAGATCTACTTTTTTTGAACAGATCTTATCTAGCCGTTTCAGTAACAGAGTTTTTGTGAAGGGTTTGGAGATATAATCATCTGGAAAATAATCGATGGCAGCCATGACCATTTCTGAAGTACTTTCAGCGGTGATCATCATAAAGATTGTTGAGTATGGTAGTAATGAGCGGTGTCGTGCTTCTTCAAGGATTTGCTGCCCGTCTTTACCCTTGCCAAGATTATAATCACAGAAAACGATATCAAATGGCGTTTTTTCCATCTGTTCGATGGCTTCATTACCATTTCTGGCCGTGACAATAATATCCGGACGCAATGGTTCTACCATACCCCGGACAAGATTCCGCATCTCGTCAAAATCATCAATGACCAACACTTTTTTTCCTTTCAGATCCAGAAAACTCATAAAAATATATCTATTATTATGTGGAGTTTATATTGTTTTCAGTCAGATAGAGTTTGAGTCTGACCGATTAGAGTTATCGGCTGTTCATGAGGATTTCTGAAGGGAAACCCAGGAATAGTGGGGTTAAAAAGAAGATGAATATGAACTTATGGGGTGATATTAAGTTTACGCAAGGCTTCTTTCGCACCATCATCTCCCTGTTCAGCGGCTTTTTTGTACCATTTTTTTGATTTTTCCAGGTCGATTTCCGTGCCGCGACCGCGTGAATAGATGACACCCAGATTATATTGGGCGTTTGGATTGCCTTGTTCAGCCGCTTTTTCAAACCAGTCAACTGCAAGCTCGTCCTGGCGATCGGTGCCTTTACCTTTGCCATAAAAATAACCGAGGTTTAATTGGGCATT
Organism: Gammaproteobacteria bacterium; assembly: GCA_965250225.1. Classification (GTDB taxonomy): domain Bacteria; phylum Pseudomonadota; class Gammaproteobacteria; order Eutrophobiales; family Eutrophobiaceae; genus CBDEUK01. Next base: position 50,138 of record CBDFNQ010000030.1, on the reverse strand, counting down.
GATATGCCCATTCTCAGCCGCTTTCTTAAACCATTTAAAAGCTTCAACGTAATCCTTATTTACACCAGTACCTTTTGCATACAAATTACCTAATGTGAATTGGGCATGGACATTATCTTGTCGTGCAGCTAATTTGTAATATTCGATAGCTTGTTGCTCGTTTTTATCAGTGCCGATGCCTTTTTCACACATCATTGCAATCGTTGCCAGTGCCGATGCGTCATTTTGTTCAGCGGCTTTTTTATACCAGCGAAATGCCTCAGAAAAATTCTGTTTAACACCACGTCCCTTGGCATACATAACACCCAGGTTATATTGAGAGTTGATATTGTTTTGTTGTGCGGCATCGAAATACCAGTTGAATGCCATTGAGTTATCTTTTTCTGTGCCCACTCCTCTGACATAGTAATATGCGAGTTCTGCCTGAGCTTTTATCTCGCCTGCCTTTGCAGCTTTTTTTGCCGACATGAATCGGTTTTTATTCTCAACTTCGAGGATGCTGTTCTGAATGGTGATATCACCAATAGTATGGCTCAGATTTTCAAGTCCAATTTCCCATTCAGAAATATCAACTGGGCGATCAGTGCGTTTAAACTGAAGTGCGAAGTCAATTGCTTCCAGTAACGTTTTTGAATATCGACCATCACCGATTTCAATAGCGGAAACATAACTATCATGACCGGTATGAATGATCGCAGAACTGCGATCGATTGCATCGGTTGGTGCCATCCCAGAAATACATCGATACATGGTGGCACCGAGTGAATAGATATCAGTCCATGGTCCCTGGTTTTCAGCTTCGGAGGTCTCATATTGTTCAATGGGGGCATAACCTTTTGAAAAAAGACTGGTCAGTGTACGTTTGTTTTTTGAAACAGATTTTCTTGCCGATCCAAAATCCAGTAATACTGGTTCCCCATCAACCCGAATAAATATATTGGCGGGTTTTATGTCGCGATGAATAAATCCTGCAGCGTGTATGGATTTGACACCATCAATGATAGGAAAGAGTGCGCTGACCAGTTCTTCCTGAAGAAGTACTTTTTTACGACTGACAATATCTTGCATACTTTCGCCGAGCTCATAATCCATGACCATATAGGCGGTGTTATTTTCTTCGAAGATATTTCTTACCCGAACAATATTCGGATGTTTAAATCGGCCGATGGTACGTGCTTCATCGATAAAGCGCTCCAGACCCCACTCATAACGCGATTGTTTGCTTTCACTGAGTGGATGAATACTGCAATCACTTGTGTCTCTGGTAGACAATTCTGCTGGCATGTATTCTTTGATGGCAACTTCATGGGCAAGATTATTATCATAAGCCAGGTAGGTGATGCCAAAACCACCATGACCAAGGATTTCCCTGACCTCATACCAATGCAATCGATGTCCTGGGTTTAGGGCATTCAAATGCTTTTTGTTATCTCTTATCGCCATTTTATGGTGGTGTTATAAGTTAAAAAAATAAATTCCGTTTCTCTCTGATTTTTCAAAAAAATCAATCATCTAAGGTATCAAAATACTTATATTTGACAAAATTACAGCAGATTACAATAAAAATGTAACAAATAGTTAATAACTATAGGAAAATTAGACAAATACTTCTGGTTTTCTAATGTATATTCTGAAATTTAGCTAAAATTAGCGACATCAGGAATTTAATGGTGTTCACCTGTCCTTATGAAATATAAGTTGAATTCGGTGCTTCTTATTGTTGGAATAAGGTGAGCCTGATGATAGCGGTAGCAGGGATAATGATGTCCCTTCAGTATCTGAACCCTCTATTCTTTAATATTGCTTTCTGCAGGTGTTATTGGTCTGGTTGCCGCCAGAAAATTGAAAAAATAATTCGATAATAGTCGTAACTCGTATCTCTAAAAGCCCCGATCAGCGGGGTTTTTTTATGCATCTTATTCCAGAATTTCAACCCTGTTGGCAGTTACCTTGATCGGAATTTGTTTGAGTGAGGTTCCCTGACAGGGTCCGAAAACACAATAGCCATCTGTAATACGAAATTTTGCTCCGTGTGTTGTGCATTGAATAAATTCACAACGGTCATCCAGGAACTGATTGGCCTGCCACTCAAGGTTCACACCAGTGTGAGGGCATTGGTTGATATAAGCGTAGTATTTACCGTTTGATAATACGATGAAGCAATCGACTGTTTTTCCTTCAATCTCCAGTTGACGTGATTTGCAATCAGCATCAGCGAATTCGTTCCTGTGGGCAATAGTTTTTGTTTTTTTCATGAGATTTATTTCTATTCCACAAGCATGTTCAATGGACAGGGAGACCTGCTCTCAAGTACAATTCCTACAGTTTCTCAAGAACGGGAGTCACCATCGTGGTCGCTCCCGTTTTGTATGTAAAGTGCAGGCATCCATTAGTTATATCCTGATTTTTTCGTAAGGAATTTATGAATCATACAGCCATACTCGCATTAGAAGACGGCAGTCTGTTTTATGGCCAGTCCATAGGCAGCGATGGCCAATCCGTTGGCGAAGTGGTGTTTAATACAGCCATGACTGGCTATCAAGAAATTCTCACTGACCCCTCTTACTGTAAGCAGATTGTAACTCTTACGCAGCCACATATTGGAAATGTCGGCTGTAATTCTGAAGACGAAGAATCGAATAATGTCCACGTCAGTGGTTTGGTAATCAAGGATCTGCCATTGCAGATGAGTAGTTGGCGTGTGGAAGAAAGCCTTGATGCTTATCTTCAACGTCATGGCATCGTTGCAATCGCAGGCATAGACACTCGACGTTTGACCCGAATTTTGCGTGACAAAGGAGCGCAACGCGGTTGCATCATGAGTGGTGCTGCGTTGGATGAAAAAGCGGCTATGGCAGCGGCGAAAGATTTTCCTGGTTTACAAGGTGCTGACCTGGCCAAGGTAGTGACGACCAAAGAACCTTATGTTTGGACAGAAGGCATCTGGGAACTGGGTAAAGGCCATACACAATTGGCTGCTGATGATCACCACAATAAATACAATGTCGTCGCTTACGATTATGGTGTGAAGCGCAATATTTTAAGGTTGCTTAAACAAGCTGGTTGTAAAGTGACTGTAGTGCCTGCGACGATGCCCGCTAGTGACGTTTTGGCCGAGAAACCGGATGGTGTTTTTTTATCCAATGGCCCAGGTGATCCCGATCCTTGTGATTATGCCATTGCAGCGATTCAAGAGATCGCCGCGACGAAAACCCCCATTTTTGGCATTTGTCTTGGTCATCAATTACTGTCCCTGGCTTCCGGCGCTAAAACAATGAAAATGAAATTTGGTCATCACGGTGCTAACCACCCGGTGCAGGATTTGGAAACGAAACAAGTCATGATCACCAGCCAAAATCACGGTTTTGCCGTTGATGAGGAAACACTACCAGATAATCTAAGAACAACTCACCGTTCCTTGTTTGATCAGTCCTTACAAGGCGTACACAGAACCGATGTCCCTGCCTTTAGTTTTCAAGGGCATCCGGAAGCGAGCCCGGGGCCGCATGATGTGCGTCATTTGTTTCAACATTTTACTGATTTGATGGAAGCGAAGTAAGTCGACTATGCCAAAGCGAACTGACATAAATTCCATTCTTATCATAGGTGCTGGTCCGATCATTATTGGTCAGGCTTGCGAATTTGATTATTCGGGTGCGCAGGCCTGTAAGGCACTAAAAGAAGAAGGCTATAGAGTTATTCTAGTGAACTCGAATCCGGCAACAATAATGACAGACCCGGATATGGCCGATGCGACCTACATCGAGCCGATTCATTGGCAGACTGTAGAAGCCATTATTGAAAAAGAAAACCCCGATGCTCTGTTGCCAACCATGGGTGGGCAAACCGCTTTAAACTGCGCCCTGGATTTGGCCAGACACGGTGTTTTGGAAAAACATAACGTGCAAATGATCGGTGCGACCAAAGAGGCGATTGATAAGGCAGAGGATCGGGAAAAATTTCGTAACGCCATGAACAAGATTGGTTTGGCTATGCCGAAATCGGCTTTGGCTCACAGCCTGAAACAAGCGCTAGAGGTGCATAAAGAGATTGGTTATCCGACTATTATTCGTCCGTCATTCACTATGGGCGGCAGCGGCGGTGGTATTGCCTATAACCGTGAAGAATTTATTGATATTTGTGAACGCGGACTGGATGCATCACCAACGACTGAAATTCTTATGGAGCAATCGGTCATTGGTTGGAAGGAATACGAAATGGAAGTGGTGCGCGATAGTAAAGACAACTGCATCATCATATGTTCCATAGAGAATTTTGATCCCATGGGAGTTCATACTGGCGATTCCATAACGGTTGCGCCAGCCATTACCTTGACCGATAAGGAATATCAGATCATGCGTAATGCTTCTCTTGAAGTTTTGCGTGAGATTGGTGTGGATACCGGTGGCTCAAATGTGCAGTTTGCCGTCAATCCTGAAAATGGCGAGTTGATCATTATTGAAATGAACCCACGGGTTTCCCGTTCATCGGCATTGGCATCGAAGGCAACCGGTTTCCCCATCGCAAAAGTCGCGGCCAAGTTAGCGGTAGGATTTACTCTGGATGAATTGGCCAATGAAATTACTGGTGGTGTGACTCCGGCTTCTTTCGAACCATCTATTGATTATATTGTTACCAAGGTGCCGCGTTTCACCTTTGAAAAATTTCCCAAAGCCGATGATCGTTTAACGACGCAAATGAAATCCGTTGGCGAAGTCATGGCCATTGGCCGTACTTTCCAGGAATCATTACAGAAAGCCATGCGCGGTCTGGAGATCGGTGTCGATGGTTTTACCGAAATCATCAAGCCAGGTAGTGACGATATTCTTGATCAGATCAAATCCGGTTTGCGAGTTCCACGTGCCGACCGGCTTTGGTATGTTGCAGAAGCCTTTCGTCACGGCATGACGATTGAAGAAATTTTTGATACCTGTTTTATCGATCCCTGGTTTCTGGCGCAGATTGAGGATTTAGTTAAAGAAGAATCTTTACTAAAAGGTAAAAGTCTTGAATCCCTGGATAAGGATCACCTCTTTCGTTTGAAGCAAAAAGGTTTTTCCGATTCGCGTTTGGCCAGTTTGATGAATACCAGTGAAAACGCTATCCGTGGTAAACGCCATGGTCTCGGTGTCAGGCCGGTTTATAAACGTGTCGATTCCTGTGCTGCCGAGTTTGCGTCGACCACGGCCTATATGTATTCCACTTATGATGAAGAGTGTGAAGCGAAACCGAGCAATAAGAAAAAGATCATGGTGCTGGGTGGTGGTCCGAATCGAATAGGTCAGGGCATTGAGTTTGATTATTGTTGTGTGCAAGCGGCGCTTGCCATGCGCGACGCCGGTTATGAAACCATCATGGTGAATTGTAATCCGGAAACGGTTTCTACCGATTACGATACTTCCGATCGACTTTTCTTTGAACCACTGACTCTGGAAGATGTGCTTGAAATTATCGATCTGGAAAAACCAGAAGGTGTGATCGTGCAATACGGTGGTCAAACGCCTCTTAAACTGGCAAGGCCATTGGAGAAAGCCGGGGCACCAATCATCGGCACAACGCCAGACAGCATTGATCTGGCCGAAGATCGCGAACGTTTTCAGCATTTGTTAGAAAAATTAGCACTCAAACAACCGCCAAACCGTACTGCACGCGAAGCTGAACAAGCGGTCATTCTGGCAGAAGAAATTGGTTATCCACTCGTTGTTCGTCCGTCTTATGTGTTGGGTGGCAGGGCGATGGAGATTGTTCATACAGAAGAAGATCTTCGTACGTATATGAAAGAAGCGGTTTCAGTTTCCAATGAATCGCCTGTTTTGCTCGATCATTTTTTAAGTGATGCGGTTGAAGTCGATGTGGATGCTATTTGTGATGGAAAAGATGTCATTATTGGTGGCATTATGGAACACATTGAACAGGCCGGCGTGCACTCCGGTGATTCGGCCTGTTGTTTACCACCTCACCAACTCAGTACTGACATCCAGGCGAAGATTTCGGAACAAGTGAAGATGATGGCCAAAGGCTTGAGCGTCGTTGGTTTGATGAATACACAGTTTGCCATCAAAGGTGATGATATTTATGTCCTGGAAGTTAATCCGCGTGCTTCCAGAACCGTGCCGTTTGTTTCCAAGGCGACCGGTGTTTCATTGGCGCGGGTTGCAGCGCTTTGTATGATCGGGAAGAGTTTAAAGGAACAGGGTGTAACAAAATCTGTCGTGCCAGAATATTATTCAGTAAAAGAAGCGGTATTTCCTTTTATCAAATTTCCCGGCGTTGATTCCTTGCTAGGTCCGGAAATGAAATCCACCGGTGAAGTCATGGGTATCAGTCGCAGTTTTGGACGGGCCTTTGCAAAGGCACAATTGGCCGCAGGAGATAATATCCCACAGTCAGGTCTGGCCTTTATCAGTGTTCGTAACGAAGATAAACCCTCGGCAAAAGAAATTGCAAAAGACCTGGTCGAGTTAGGATTTGAATTATGTGCCACACATGGAACTGCTAAAGTTTTGAAAGACATCGGCTTGTCCTGTCAAAGCATCAATAAGGTGCGCGAAGGCCAGCCGCATGCTGTTGATATGTTAAAAAATGATGAGATTGCCTTAATCGTCAATACAACCGAAGGTAAGCAGGCAATAGCTGATTCCTATTCCATACGGCGCACAGCCTTGCAACATAAGGTTTTTTATACCACGACCATCGCCGGTGCCAGAGCAACCATAGATGGTTTGAAACAAAAGGCCGATATGACAGTCAATCGAATTCAGGATTTACACAAGGAGCTTATTTAATGGCCAGATCCCCAATGACTGAAAAAGGCGCAGAAAAATTACGCGTTCAGTTAAAAGAATTGAAAACAGTTGAACGTCCACGCATTACTGCTGCGATTGCAGAGGCTCGTGCGCATGGCGACCTGAGTGAAAATGCCGAGTACCATGCAGCACGTGAACAGCAGAGCTTTACCGAGGGTCGTATTCAGGCGATTGAATCTGGACTGGCGGAAGCCGAGATCATTGATGTGACAAAACTCAATGCCGGGGGCAAGGTTGTTTTTGGTACGACAGTACGGGTGATGAATCTTGAAAACGAGGATGAAGTAAGGTATCAAATAGTCGGCGAGATAGAAGCTGACATTACCAATAAACTGATTTCGATTACATCACCTATTGCCCGTGCCTTGATTGGTAAAGAAGAAGGGGATGTGGTCGACGTCAATGCCCCCAGCGGTAATATCGAATACGAGATTATGGAAGTTCAATATCTCTAATATCCCAGTTCCTGATTTTGTAATCTCAGTTTCTGTATGCCGGGAAATAATTCGTCCAGTGCAAATCGTCCTGTTTCATTAAACGGGATTGGGGTCAGAAGATTATCAATCTTTAATCCACCTTTCAGGGCATAATCCACGACACCGGTGTCGGCGATTTTTCCTATTTGTCTTAATAAACGACTAAGATTAGTGGTCGCATTGATAATAAAAACTTCGTCACTGTAGGCATCGATGGTGTTGCCTTCACGAATAAATCCGTCGGCAAAGGGGATCGCGTTGATTTCAAGTGCGGCGTTGGCGCCACGTACATTAATGGGATGGTCATTGGGATTTTTCACTCGTAAACCAATCTCCAGTTTTTGCTCAAATAATGTGGATTCAACCACATTAATACTCACTAAAGAAAATGTCGGCGGTAATGAATCTTTGGTAAAATTTGTACAGCCGGTTGTAACAAGAGCAATAAAAAAGAATGACAGAAAGCTTTTGCTAATCGATTTCCAGAAAATGTTCATGTTGATTTCTCAGTAATTTATTCAGTAATTGAAACAATAGACTTATACCCATGATACTTGGAAATGCATATTCATAGGCCGCTTTATTGCGCATCCATGCGCCCGCGGCATTTGTGCTTCCCTGCACGTCACACACCGTTTTCATCCATGGCAGCGTTACTCCTCTTTACAGGGGGCAGCCATGCGCATTGCCTTGCCCTGAATGAAAACAGACCCACTCTGAACACGCATTTCCAAGTATCATGGGTATTATGAGTAAACGTCCCAGTTCCAAACAATGGCTTGAACGTCAAAATAAGGATATTTACACAAAACAGGCGAGGAAGTCACATTATCGTTCTCGCGCGGTGTATAAATTGGTCGAGCTTGATGAAAAATATCGCTTATTCAAGTCTGGGCAAACCGTAGTAGACCTTGGTGCAGCCCCTGGTAGCTGGAGTCAATATGTGGTTGAAAAAACTGGAGCGAAAGGTAAGGTTCTCGCGGTCGATATACTGGAAATGGACAATTTAATTGGTGTTGATTTCATTCAAGGCGATTTTACGGAAGATATGGTTTATCAGCGTTGTCTGAAATACCTCAATAAATCCCAGGCCGATCTTGTAATCTCGGATATGGCCCCCAATATGTCAGGTATAAAGGATGCTGATCAGGCCCGAAGTATGCATCTTGCAGAATTAGTACTGGAGATGGCAGAAAATGTGTTAAAGCCAGGTGGGCACATGCTGTTGAAATGTTTTCAGGGTTCAGGTATCGAGCAATATCAAAAACTGGTTCAACAGCGGTTTACCAGGTTAAGGGCCCAGAAACCAAGGGCTTCAAGGGGTAGTTCCAGAGAATTTTATATGCTCGCACAGACCTTTAAGTTATAGTTACTGTATGATATTTAGCGTCAAATTGGTTGTTAAATAACTACCCATAGACACAGAAATAAATTATGAGTGAGGTAAAAAAAATTGAGTGAAACAGCCAGAACCCTGGTATTGATGATCGTCATCACCCTGGCACTGATGATGGTGTTCAAGAATTTTGCAACACCGCAGATCGAAAAGGTTGATTATTCGACATTTCTGAACGAAGTGAAGACGGGTCGTGTGCAAGAAGTGAATATTGAAGGCAATAATATTATTGCCCTTCGTTCTGATGATTCGAGGTTTACAACATACAGCCCTGAGACCAACAATGACCCGTTGATCTCACTGCTGGTTGAACGCAATATCATTATTAAAGCCGACGAGCCGAATAAAAATTCAATCTGGACCCACGCTTTTATTTCCTGGTTCCCAATCCTGTTGTTACTGGGTATATGGATTTATTTCATGCGCCAGATGCAAGGTGGAGGCGGTGGTCGCGGTGCCTTGTCCTTTGGTAAATCGAAAGCCAGGTTGCTCGGTGAAGATCAAATACGTGTTACCTTCAGCGATGTTGCAGGTGTTGAAGAAGCAAAAGAAGAAGTGGCTGAACTGGTCGAATTTCTTCGTGATCCCGGGAAATTTCAAAAGCTCGGTGGCAAGATACCTTCTGGTGTGTTGATGGTTGGTTCGCCAGGCACAGGTAAAACCTTGCTTGCCAGAGCCATTGCTGGTGAGGCAAAAGTACCTTTCTTTACCATTTCCGGTTCCGACTTTGTTGAGATGTTTGTTGGTGTGGGTGCATCCCGTGTTCGCGATATGTTCGAGCAGGCCAAAAAACACGCACCCTGCATTATTTTCATTGATGAGATTGATGCTGTGGGTCGTCATCGTGGTGCCGGTCTCGGTGGTGGGCATGATGAACGTGAACAAACATTAAATCAGTTATTGGTCGAAATGGATGGTTTTGAAGGTAACGAAGGCGTCATAGTGATTGCTGCTACCAACCGTCCCGATGTCCTTGATCCAGCTTTGTTACGCCCCGGTCGATTCGACCGACAGGTTGTCGTCCCCTTGCCAGATATACGCGGTCGTGAACAAATTCTCAAAGTACATATGCGCAAGGTCCCTGCAGCAGATGACGTAAATGCCAATGTCATTGCGCGTGGTACACCCGGTTTTTCTGGTGCTGATTTAGCAAACCTGGTTAACGAATCGGCCTTGTTTGCAGCACGTGGTAATAAAAAAATGGTTGAGATGGACGATTTCGAACGCGCCAAAGACAAGATAATGATGGGTGCAGAACGTCGTTCCATGGTCATGAGTGAAGATGAGAAAAAGCTTACGGCCTACCATGAAGCAGGGCACGCTATCGTAGGTCGTTTGATGCCTTCACATGATCCAGTTTATAAAGTGACAATTATTCCTCGTGGTCGTGCCCTGGGTGTGACCATGTTTTTACCAGAAGAGGATCGCTTAAGTTACAGCAAGCAGCGTCTGGAAAGTCAGATATCCAGCTTGTTTGGTGGTCGTATTGCTGAAGAGTTGATTTTTGGCAAAGATGCAGTTACCACAGGTGCTTCCAATGATATTGAACGCGCAACCAGCTTGGCCAGGAGTATGGTGACCAAATGGGGCTTGTCTGAAAAGATGGGACCTTTGTCATATCAGGAGGATGAAGATGAAGTCTTTCTGGGGCGTTCTGTGACTCAGCATAAGACAGTCTCTGATGAAACCACCCATGTGATCGATGAAGAAGTGCGTAGTTTTATTGACAGGAACTATGATCGAGCAGAAAAAATCCTCAAAGAAAATACGGATAAATTGCATTCGATGGCTGAAGCATTGCTTAAATATGAAACCATCGACAGTGATCAAATCGACGATATCATGGCAGGGAAAATACCGCGAAAACCGGCTAGTTGGGATGATGATGATACTGGTTCGGTTGAAAAGGTGTCCACAAACGACGATAAAAACAAAACGGGTAACGATGATCCATCGATTGATGGTAAGGCAAAACCGGCCTGAGCTAGTGAAGCGTTAAACTTAAACGTTAAGCGTGAAAAGTAAAATATATACATTACCTATACATATCTATTTCATATTTCGTAATTAAAATCCTGGAACAATATCATTAGCAGCAAGCGAAAATACTTCGGTACAGATGGCATTCGCGGAAGTGTAGGCGATGGTCCAATTACTCCGGATTTTGTGATGAAACTGGGATGGGCTGCTGGAAGGGTTTTGGCGAAAGAGGGTGAAGGCCCGATCCTGATTGGAAAAGACACACGTATTTCCGGTTACATGTTTGAATCTGCATTGGAAGCGGGTTTATCTGCTGCAGGTATTGATATTCGATTACTAGGCCCATTACCAACCCCAGGTATTGCCTACCTTACCAGAACAACTCAGGCACTCGGTGGCATTGTCATTAGCGCTTCCCACAACCCGTATTATGATAACGGTATTAAATTCTTTTCAGCCAAAGGCCTTAAGCTGCCTGATGAAGTTGAACTGGAGATTGAGGCTGAACTTGATAAGCCAATAGAAACGGTTTATTCAAGGCATCTTGGCAAAGCAATCCGCATGGCTGATGCCAGTCGCCGTTACATTGAATTTTGCAAAAGCAAAGTCAATACCGATCTTAATTTCAATACCATTAAACTCATCCTTGATTGTGCTCATGGTGCTGCCTACAGTGCTGCGCCTAAAATTTTCGAAGAACTGGGCTTTAACGTAATTTCGATTGGCATAGAACCCGATGGACTGAACATCAATGCCGAATGTGGTGCGACTAAACCCGAGTTATTGTGTGAAGCCGTGCTTGAAAATGAAGCAGATGTCGGTGTCGCACTGGATGGTGATGCTGATCGACTGATCCTGGTAGATCACACGGGTGAAATAGTCGATGGTGATGAAGCGTTATTTATTATCAGCAAATCCAGAAAAGAGGAACTCAATGGTGGGGTGGTAGGCACATTGATGAGTAATCTTGGACTTGAACAAGCCATCAAAAAAATGGGACTGGATTTTCATCGTGTGAACGTGGGTGATCGCTACATCCTCGAAAAATTACTCGAAGCGGATCTCAAACTCGGTGGTGAATCTTCTGGACACATTATCAATCTGGACATGACCACCACAGGCGATGGCATTATCTCTGCGTTACAGGTGATGGAGAGTATGGCGACAAACGGTCAATCCCTATCTGAGTTAAAACACGGTATGACCAAATGTCCACAGACTATGATCAATGTGCGCATTGAAAATAAAGTCAATCTGGTGGATTTTCCTGAAATCGATAAAGCCGTCAAAAGTGTTGAGAACGAGCTGGGTGATTCGGGACGTGTTTTATTGCGGCCATCGGGTACGGAACCACTTATCCGCGTCATGGTAGAGGGTGAAGACGCTGATCAAATTAGTGCTCTGGCTAACCAGCTAGCCTCTGAGGTGAAATCTGCATTGACTGCCTGAACACAGGCTCTTGATTTAGGCATTTCAAAATTTATCTGTTGTTAATTATTTGGCAACAAATATTCACTCATCATTCTTCGTAAACATCAGGCTGATGTCAAAAACAAGCAAAAGGATAGTGTGATAATTCGATGCCAAACTTGAAAAAATCCGCTAAACAGGCAAGAGATTTATTTAACTCGGAATATCAGGGGATCCTGTGCACACATTCAATAGATGTGGAAGGTTATCCATTTGGTTCTGTTGTGCCCTATTGCCTGGGTAATAACGGTCAACCTGTTATTTTGATCAGCACGATTGCACAGCATACCAAAAATATTTTATCCAATACCAAAGTCTCATTAATCGCAACAGAAGGGCAGGCGGATGATTCACAAACGGTTGGTCGAATAACCTATCTAGGTGATGCCAGACAAATATCAGATTCCGACGAAGATACAATGGAACGATATTATACTTTTTTTCCGCAATCTCGTGGTTATCATAAAACGCATGATTTTAATTTTTATACTATTGATTTAGTGCGTGCACGATACATCGGTGGGTTTGGCAAGATTTTCTGGGTAGAAAAGGAACAGTTTTTAAAAGCCAATCCATTCAGCTTTGAGGAAGAACAAAGCATGGTAAATCATATGAACACGGATCACCCTGATGCATTAACACACTATTGCAGCTTATTTGATATTCCAAACGAGGAACAAAATCAACCTGTCATGGTCGGTATTGATAGCGAAGGATTTCATTTGTCTATCGGGGCACGCATTCATCGTATTCAATTTGAGCAAGAAATCTCCGAAGCTATTGATGTAAGGCAAGCCCTTGTGGCCATGGCGAAGAAAGATAAACTATCAGTGTGAAAAATATTCGAGACCTGACCCAGAGAAATACTGAGAGAGTAGACGTCACATGATGATGAGAACAGTCTTGTTTTTAGGCACTAACCTGGCAGTGATGTTCGTGTTAAATTTATTGATCACGGTCTTTGGCCTGAATCAGCCGGGTATGAGCTGGACGCCAATGTTAATTATGGCAGGGATTATGGGTTTTGCTGGTTCGTTTATTTCTCTGTTAATGTCAAAAAGCATGGCCAAACGTTCTTCGGGTGCTCAAGTCATTGAATCTCCAGCAAACGATACCGAAAAATGGTTAGTCAATACAGTGACCTCCCAGGCTGAGAAAGCTGGAATTGGTATGCCAGAGGTCGCAATATTTAATTCTCCAGCGCCAAATGCCTTTGCCACAGGCGCTAATAAAAATAAGTCACTGGTTGCGGTAAGCCAGGGTCTGCTCGATAGTATGACCAGGGATGAAGCAGAAGCTGTTTTAGGTCATGAAATAACCCATGTTGCTAACGGTGATATGGTGACCTTGTCTCTGATCCAGGGAGTAGTGAATACTTTTGTTATTGTTCTGTCACAGATTATTTCAACCATGGTCGATCGGCGTCGTGGCGGTGGCTACAATAGTAGTGGTTATGGTTTTGGTCGAGGCATGGGCTATCGGGCGACTTATATGGTTTCACAACTTGTTCTGGGTTTTTTAGCAACACTTATCGTTCGCTGGTTTAGTCGTTGGCGCGAATATCACGCAGATGCAGGCGGTGCCGAATTAGCTGGACGTGAAAAAATGATTAGTGCACTGGAACGTTTGCAATCACTACAACAACCTGCACAACTACCTGCGCAAATGCAGGCTATGGGAATCAACGGTGGTTTAATTGGCGCATTGGGTTTGAAGAAACTGACAATGACTCATCCACCATTAGAAGAAAGAATTCGTGCTTTGCGTGAAAATACTCACGCAAGGTAATTTCAAAGCACGTTTGTTTACAGTGAACAATTTTATGCGAGCTTAGTGTTATAAAAAACCTTATCGAAAACTATTTAATTAATATATTTTTATGCAAACATACAAAACTCCAATCATAGATGCCGGTGAGGCCGATCAAAAGCGTAAAGAAATACGTGAATATTTTCATGCGACCTGCGATCAATATGAATCTTTATATACAACACTCAAAGATGATTCGGTGTTTTATGAGCGTCCTGAGTCACTGCGTCATCCACTTGTTTTTTATTATGGACATACAGCTACTTTTTTTATTAATAAGTTAGTTGTTTCAAAAATCATTGATCAACGGATAAGCCCGGACATGGAATCCATGATGGCTATCGGTGTTGATGAAATGTCATGGGATGATCTGGATGAAAAGAATTATGATTGGCCAACCGTGGATGAAGTTCGTCACTACAGAAAGGAAGTTCGTGCACTGGTTGATGAACTCATCGACACTATGCCTCTGTCCTTACCGATTCAATGGCAGGATCCATTCTGGATCATTCTAATGGGGATCGAACATGAACGGATCCACCTGGAGACATCGTCTGTTTTGATCAGACAATTACCTATTGAATCAGTAACACCTCACATTGATTGGCCAATCTGCAAATGCACGCAACAGGGTCCTGCACCGGATAATCAATTAGTCGATGTTACTGGTGGCAAGGTCCAACAGGGACGCTCAAAACCTTCCAACACCTATGGCTGGGACAACGAGTACGGATCATTAACAACTGATATTGCAAGCTTCAAAGCCAGCCGCTTTCTGGTCAGTAACAAAGAATTTTTGGCTTTTGTTAAAGACGAAGGTTATCAATTTGAATGTTGGTGGTCAGAAGAAGGCTGGGAGTGGAACCAATATAAAAAAGTTACTCACCCTGTTTTCTGGATTAAAAGTAATGATGGTACTTACCGTTATCGAAGCATGCTGGAAGAGATCAACATGCCATGGGATTGGCCTGCTGATGTGAATTTTCACGAAGCAAAAGCATTCTGTAACTGGTTGTCCGCGCGTACTGATAAACAAATCCGTTTACCCAGTGAGGCAGAGTGGTATCGACTTTATGATCTGAATATCGACAAAGATCATACCGAGTGGATCAAGGCACCGGGTAATATTAATCTTGAATACTGGGCATCCTCATCGCCAGTGAACAGTTTTATGCACGATCAATTCGGCGATATTATTGGTAATGTCTGGCAATGGACGGAAACAGCTATTGATGGACTTAATGGTTTCCATGTGCATCCGGCTTACGATGATTTTTCTATTCCGACCTTTGATGGGCGACATAATTTGATCAAAGGTGGTAGCTGGATCTCTACTGGCAACGAGGTCCATCGAGATAGTCGTTATGCTTTCCGCCGACATTTTTACCAGCATGCTGGATTCCGTTATGTTGAATCGAGAGAAAAGATTGATCAAACCTTCAACAGTTATGAAACCGATGAGTTTATTTCACAATATCTTGAGTTTCATTATGGCGATGAATATTTTTCTGTTAAGAATTATCCAAAGGCCTGTATCGATACCATATTTGAAATTGCTGGGGATCAACAGTTTGAACGAGCTTTTGATCTCGGTTGTGCCGTAGGACGCAGTAGTTTTGAGTTAGCCAGGAAAATTCCGCATGTTGATGCCGTGGATTTTTCGACCCGCTTTATTCATAATGCATTGAGCTTACGTGAACACGGATATTTACGTTACCTGATCATGGATGAAGGTGAACTAAGCACTCTCAAACAAGCCAGTCTTGAAGGACTGGAGTTGCATAAAACAGCGGACAGGGTTCATTTCAGTCAAGGTGATGCCTGCAATCTGAAACCGGTTCATAAAGATTATGATCTGGTGTTTGCTGGAAATTTGATCGACCGTTTGTATGAACCGGCTAAATTTTTAAAATCAATTCATCAACGCATACGTGCTGGCGGCTTATTAGTGATCACCTCGCCCTATACCTGGCTGGAAGAATATACTGAGAAACCTCAATGGCTTGGGGGCTACAAAATCAACGGTGAAAACATGACAACGCTGGATGGTTTGCATCATGTGTTGAAAGAACATTTCGAAGCGTTCTGTGATCCCATCGATATTCCATTTGTCATTAGAGAGACAGCACGCAAACATCAACATACCGTCGCACAAATGTCAGTCTGGAAAAAATGCGATTTGCACCTTCCTTAATCAATCAGTATTACAAACAGTGGGAATCGTTTTCACCCACTGTCATTTCTCAATCGAATCCTCAGCCATTCACACTGGCTGAGCTGGAAGTGATCATTGGTAGTACCGAAAATATTTTTGATCCGCAGAAAGAACTTGGGTACACAACAACCTGCGGCGATGAATTATTAAGAACTGCAATTGCGGCACTATATGATCACAAAGATTCAAATCACATAGCAACCTTTACCGGTGCACAAGAAGCTATTTATTGTTCTATGCATGCCTTGTTGGAACCGGGTGATAAGGTAGTAGCGATCACCCCAATCTTTGAACCTTTGATCAATACAGCTCGTGATCTGAACTGTGATATTCAGTTTATCCTGCTACAGGTAGAAGATGAATGGCGCCTCGATATTAATAAGATTGAAGATGCAATCAAGTCTGGTTGCAAGTTACTCGCATTGAATTATCCCCACAACCCGACAGGGTCTATGATCAGTAAAGAACAATTATTTCAGATCATAAAAATATGTGATAACAATAATTGCTGGATATTATCCGACGAAGTGTTTCGCGGTCTGGAGCACGATCCAGTAGACCGCTTGCCTGCAATTGTAGATGCTTATCCGAAAGCACTCAGTATTAGTGTGATGTCAAAAGCATTTGCATTGCCTGCAATAAGAATTGGATGGATCAGTTGCCAGGACAAAGCAATACTTGAACGTGCATTGGAGGTCAAAGACTATCTCTCCATTTGTAATAGCTTGCTGGACGAACAACTGGTATTACAGGTACTACCGCATTACGAAACAATCTGGCAAAGAAATCGAAAACTGATTTTAGGACATTTAAAACAGCTTGTTAATTTTATGGAACAAAGACAGGCTAAATTCAAGCTAATAAAACCACAGGCAGGATGTACAGCCTTTCCTATTCTACATGGTGAACAAACGGCTACTGAATATTGTGATCAATTAATCCGTTCTAAAAATCTCATGGTATTGCCAGACGAATTATTTCTTAGTACTGTAAATGGTTTTAGATTAGGTTTTGGATATGCACATCAAACCGATCACTATCAATTTCTTGTTTGATGGTGGTATACTATGATGGATTCTTCTAAACATGAACCGGGTATCGTCTCAAATTTAAGCGTTACACATGACCCTGAAAAATTCGAGTTTTTCGCTTTACTTACTTGCTTCATTATTTGTTTGTGCTTGATCGCAGGTTTTGCCAACGCATTAATTAATCACCAGACAGATCCGGTGCAAGACCGGGATGTTACGCTATTTGCTGTTGTCGCTTTCTCTCTAGCCGCATTGTTTTTTCTGGGATGGTCTTCCCTGGTTTTATGGAGACGCAAAAAAAACAAAAGAGTTTACCTTGTCGATGGCAGCTATATTCAATGTTCCGATGGATCCCAGATACTTTGGCGAGAACCTGTACAATATTATCAAAATATTTGTTGGTGTGAAGAACAACTATCATATCTTAATAGATATGGCAGACAATTTTATACCGTACAGGTCATCAAGCTTAACCATCCTCGTACGGAGCGCTGTTTTAAAATTTATTCTCATCAAGATTCACCACAATTGCAGTTGCGCTGCAAGCAATGGGCAGATGCACTGAGTTTATCAATAGTCCGGACAGAAGCTGACAATTAGATATGAGGATCTGGAATATCTATGGTGAGGAGAACAGTAGTACCTGGTTCTACTTGTTTTTTTATAATGAATAAAGAATTGAGAATAATAAATTACAACTTATACGGAGAAAGAAATGCCATTAGTTAATATTTCAATCTTAAAAGGTAAATCACCTGACTATATTAAAGCTATAGGTGATAGCATTAATTCAGCTGTTATCGAAACCATGGCTTTTCCTGATGATGATCGATATCAAATTATCCATGAGCTTGAACCGCATTGCCTGCAACTTCAGGAAAGAGATGGTGATAGAGTTATGATGTCTTTAATTATGCGAGCTGGTCGTTCGAATAAAGCAAAACAAGCGTTCTATAAAAAAGTGGTTGAGAATCTGGCGAAAGATCCAGGCATCCCAAAGGAAAATGTATTAATTACAATCGTTGAAAACCATGATATTGACTGGTCATTTCGTGATGGGATAGCGCAATTTATAGTATAATATCCACGACATTCTCCATGCATTGACATAATGAAGGACAAATCTAAAATTACACTATCAATGAATCAGTCTGATGTTTCAATGGATAAAAATTCTATGTCTGTTGCTTCATTAACGGATGCATCTGATGAAATACACTATTGGCTCAAAAAGACTCCAACAGATCGACTACAGTCTCTTGAACTAATGCGGCAAATTCTCTACGGCTATGATCCAGTTACCACCCGACTTCAAAGAGTTTTTGAAGTTGCTGAACGAAAATAAGGTCGAGTATCTATTAATTGGCGGCTATGCCGTCGGTTATCATGGCTACCCACGTGCCACAATTGATCTGGATGTATGGATTGCAATCGATTCCGAAAACGCGTTAAAAATCACAAAAACACTGAATGATTTTGGTTTTGATGACCCGGAAATTACAGAAAGTTTGTTCCTCGACAAAGATAAAATTATCCGCATGGGACATCCACCATTAAGAATAGAAATTATGACGGGAATATCCGGAGTTGAATTTAACGCTTGTTACGATGACAGAATAATTACAAAAATAGAAAATATTGATGTCAACTTAATTGGTTTGAAACATTTAAAAGAAAATAAAAAAGCAGCTAATCGGCACAAGGATCTTGATGATTTGGAACATCTATCATGAGAAGAATAGTAGCACCTGACCTTACTTATTTTATCACATATGTATCTGATATGTTTGAGAAACATCCGATGCGAATTGTGGGTTTGTTGTTGAGCCTCACTATCTCCACGGGGTGCAATTCTACTCCAGAATATGAAATAACTTGAGAGAAGGACATTAAAGTTGAGATAAAGGTTGTTGATGAGAGTGGTAACGTTGTTGCATATGCAGAGGTCTGGCGCGTTGTTATACCAAGAATAAAAAAACAGTATACGGCGGGTCTTTCTAATCCTCCGGATATTTCTTTTAACTACCTTGATAGAGTCACAAAAAGATATAGAAATATTGCTGAATTCGCTGATGCTGAGCGTCCATTTTTTATCCCTGCTCATGTAAGCACAATTGGTACAGGTTTCGGATTTAATACAATCCTGCCGACTAATCAGCATGGACAAACGAATGAAATACTAAAGCTGAATATTTCTAGGCCGGACATTGTAAAACTTAAGTATTCTGCGCTTCGTTATGGTTATTTTCCGGGACAGGTACAATTCGAAGTTCGTAAAGGGAAACAACCTCCTGCTCAGAAGATCGTTCTTCGTCGAAATAAGACAATACAAATAATAGAAGAACCATATGTAAAAATTTTCAACGAAGTTCGTTTTGACTCTAATATTCATACTC
This sequence comes from Gammaproteobacteria bacterium, assembly GCA_965250225.1. Classification (GTDB taxonomy): domain Bacteria; phylum Pseudomonadota; class Gammaproteobacteria; order Eutrophobiales; family Eutrophobiaceae; genus CBDEUK01. The sequence continues at coordinate 30,559 of CBDFNQ010000030.1, read as the reverse complement.
CTAATTTTAAACATGACTATGAACCTACCCGTGAAAAATTGATGTTTGCAGCAAACGCAGCAGAAATGGCTGGTGATTTTAAGTCAGCAGCACAGATTTATAGTTGGGTGCCTTTTATACCTACGGTTACTACATTCGACCATACTGCAGGAGATACTCGAGCTTCTGGATATACTCGAGAGAAGGAAAATTCTATACGAAATTTGGAAGTTCTTGCAAAGGCATCTATGTTAGATCCTCATAACCGTTATATTCAAATGAAACGGCTTCTTCTTCAGCCACCAAAAGAGCGAAATAAACAAATTAAGCTCATGGAAAGGTTGATTGAAGGTGGAACAGATGGCCTGTGGCCGGCCGTATTCAAACATTTAGAAGATACATACCACGCGATTGGTGAACAAGAAAAAGCGTATCGACAGTTTCTTTGGTATCGAGGTTATGAGCCAGAAGATAGATCAAATCAGACCGATATTTATAAGATGCGAAGAACACGTTATGTGAGTCTTGATGAGTTTCGACAGGAGTATTTAATTTCAGGCGATCCAAATCAGAAAGACGAATTTAAGCACCTTCCGGTTTTTTACGCGGTTAGAGCTGGCAGGATCGATCTCTACGACTGGCTTTTACAGAATGGTGCAATGCCTCCTTCTTATTCGTTATTAACTTGGGCTATTGTTTCAAAAAATCCAGAGATGGTTCGTCGAATATTAGCCCCTGACTCTGAAAGAGCAGGGTTTACGCCTAAATGGGATATTAGCCCACAACTTAAAAAGATCGAAGAATACCGAGAAAACCCATGGATAGATCCAGTAGTTCTTAATGAAATGGAGAATATTATCCGACAGCGTATCAATCAGTAGAGTCAGATATAACATTCCCCACTTAACTTATATCTTTTTTATTTTGAACAAATTTAAGAAATTAAATATCCCGTAATAATTCATTAATACCAACCTTGCTACGTGTCTTTGCATCTACTTGTTTCACGATCACTGCACAGTACAAGCTATAGCTTCCATCTTTGGAAGGCAGGTTGCCGGAGACTACGACAGAACCCGGTGGGATATAGCCATATGTGACTTCACCGGTTTCGCGATTAAAGATCTTGGTGCTTTGACCAATGTAGACACCCATTGAAATGACCGCGCCTTCGCCGACGATCACACCTTCAACGACTTCAGAGCGTGCGCCAATAAAACAGTTGTCTTCAATAATGGTTGGATTGGCTTGCAGGGGTTCAAGAACGCCACCGATACCGACACCGCCAGACAAGTGTACGTTCTTACCAATCTGGGCACAGGAACCGACCGTTACCCAGGTGTCGACCATGGTGCCGGAATCCACATAGGCACCAATATTGACATATGAGGGCATGCAAACCACATTGCTTGCAATGAAACTGCCTCGTCGAGCAACCGCTGGAGGTACAATGCGAGGTGCACCGTTATCGAGGAAGTTACTTTTGGTATAACCGTAAAACTTCAGCGGCACCTTGTCGAAGTAGTTGGTGATGCCTCCTTGAATGACAGAGTTTTCTTTTAACAGGAAAGATAGTAACACGGCTTTTTTTAACCATTGATGGGTAATCCATTTGTCGTCTATTTTCTCAGCGACCCGGTATTTACCACAGTCCAGATTCCAGATCACATCTTCAACCGCCTTTTTTAATTCATCACTGGCATTACCGCTGTTGATCTCAGAACGCCTTTCAAACTGTTCATTGATAATTGATTCAAACTCACTCATTGTCATTTCCTGCATATATATTGATGTTAGATTCAGCTTATAGTCGTTTTACCGTTTCCGCAATTCGCTCAGCGGCTTCAATGCATTCCTTCATTTCTGCAACCAGGGCAATGCGTATGCGATTGGCTCCAGGATTGGTGTTGCCCACGTCTCTGGATAAATAGCTACCGGGTAAAACGGCGACATTCTCTTGCTTTAACAGTAATTTTGCAAACTCTGTATCGCAGATAGGTGTTTTGGGCCAAAGATAGAAACTGGCATCGGGTTGTTCTACCTCCATAATCGGTTTGAGGATTTTCAATACCGCTGCAAATTTTCCCCGGTACAGAGTACGGTTTTCTTCGACGTGATTCTCATCTTTCCAGGCTTCGATACTTGCTAGTTGGGTGTAGGGTGCCATCGCGCAGCCATGATAGGTACGGTAACATAAGAAGGTCTGGATCAGGTTTTCATCACCGGCAATGAAACCAGAACGGATTCCCGGTACATTTGAGCGTTTGGATAGACTGTGAAATACCACGCAGTGTTTGTAATCATCACGTCCAGATTTTGCCGCTGCTTCTAGTAAGCCGAGAGGTGGGTTTGCTTCATCAAAATAAATTTCGGAATAACATTCGTCGGCGGCAATGATGAAATTGTATTTGTCCGCGAGTTCGAATAATTGGTTATAGGTTTCCTGTGGGATAACAGATCCAGTCGGATTCCCCGGCGAGCAAACAAACAGCAACTGACATTTCTGCCAGCTTGATTCTGGAACCTTGGTAAAATCCGGGATGAAACGATTGGTTTCATTGCAATTCAGATACACTGCTTCAGCACCGGCCAATAAAGCAGCACCTTCATAGATTTGATAAAAAGGGTTTGGCATTAACACCTGAGCGTTGGCATTCGGGTCGATCACGCATTGGCTAAAGGCAAAGATTGCTTCACGCGTACCATTGACCGGCAATACGTTTGTCTCAGGATTGATGGTGGATTCGAGTAAAGAAAAACGCCGACATAACCAGTAAGTAATGGTTTCACGTAATTCTGCCACGCCCTTAGTGGTTGGATAAATAGCCGCTTGATGCAGATTAGCTTTCAGGCTATCGAGAATAAAAGACGGTGTTTTATGTTTGGGTTCACCAATCGATAAACTAATACGAGAGCGTTGCGGATTGATAGCCAGACCTTCGGTCAACGCAGCCAGTTTTTCAAATGGATAAGGGTGTAATGTATCGAGTCCGGGGTTCACGTGTACTTTCTTTTCATCTTGAGTTAAAAGAGTTTTTCCAGGTGCCTGTCAGTTGGCAGGCGGCTAGTATAGAGTAACTTAAAATGTCGACCAAAAATAATTCCAGCAATAGCTCAAATCATTTGTTTGCAATCCTTGCCTGTTTAGGTGCGGCGAGTTTGTGGGCATTGCTCTGGTATCCATTACGTTTATTAGAGCAGATGGGTTTGCCGGGTTTATGGGCAAGCCTGGCAATCTATGTCCCGGCATTTTTTGTCGTAGTGCCCTTGCTGTTTCGTCAGAAAGAACCCTGGCCGAGCTGTCCGTGGTTGATGTTCGCATTGGCACTGGCCGCAGGTTGGACCAATCTTGCCTTTATTTTAGCGGTGCTGGAAGGAACGGTAGTGCGGGTGTTGTTATTGTTTTATCTCTCGCCAGTGTGGACGGTGATCCTGTCGCGTTTATTTTTCTATGAGCCAATTTCAAAAAAATCCTATTTCCATCTTTCGCTTGCCTTGTTCGGAGCAATCGTTTTGTTGTGGAATGATCAATTCGATTTTCATTTTGCTTATGCGGATTGGCTTGCGATTTCATCGGGTTTTGCCTTTGCGCTCACCAATGTGCTGGTGCGTAAGATAGGTGATACGCCAATTATTTATAAAATGTTAGTGTCCTGGGTGGGTGTGATTGTAATAACTCTGATGGGTTTGATATTGAGTTCCACGATTATTCAGATTCCTGAGTTTAGTTCTAATGCCTTATGGTTGGCAGCAGTGGTGGGAATTTTCGGTATGATCCCCATGACTTTTTTCGCGCAATACGGTGTCACGCATTTACCTTTGCATCAATCAGCGACCTTATTTTTATTTGAAGTGCCGATTGGTGCCATTTCAGCAGCATTATTAAGTCAGGAGATCATGACAGGCCAGGAATGGTTAGGCGGTGGTCTGGTAATGCTCGCGGCCTGGTTGACGGCAAAATCTACAATTAGCCATTCACCTGAAGGCTAGAATTAAGGTATGCTTGGCGGCTTTTTTTGCGTCGACAACTATTTTTATTGTCATTAATTTCATTAAGAAAATATAGGCTAACAGAAGTGACGAAAGAGATTTTGGTATTACCCGGTGATGGTATTGGGCCTGAAATTATTGCTGAGGCTGTGAAAGTGCTTGTGGCATTACAGCAGAACCATGGCCTGGATATTCATATGACTGAAGCTTTGATCGGAGGCGCGGCGTATGAGGCGACAGGCAAACCATTGCCTGATGAAACTCTAGAGCTTGGAAAACAATCCGATGCCATCCTGTTTGGTTCGATTGGAGGGCCTAAATGGGAGGCCATTGAACGTCATTTACGACCGGAACGCGGTCTGCTGGCACTGCGCGCGGGTTTGTGCTTGTTTGGAAACTTACGACCAGCCATAGCCTACAAAGAATTAACCGATGCTTCGGCGTTGAAGCACGAGGTGGTTGATAATCTGGATATTATGATTGTGCGCGAATTAACCGGTGGTATTTACTTTGGTGAACCACGCGGTATTCGTGAACTGGAAAATGGTGAACGCCAGGGTTACAACAGTTTGATCTATAGTGAATCCGAGATTGAACGTATAGCTCACATGGCGTTTGAGATAGCCATGGAACGCGACAAACGTGTTTGTTCTGTCGATAAGGCAAATGTGATGGAAGTCATGGAACTGTGGCGCGAGGTCGTTACCAGGGTTTCGGCTGATTATCCGGAAGTTACACTGGAGCATATGTATGTTGATAACGCCGCTATGCAACTGGTGCGCAATCCAAATCAGTTTGATGTCATTGTAACGGGAAATATGTTCGGTGATATTTTGTCTGATTTGGCCTCAATGTTAACTGGTTCGATTGGTTTATTGCCATCGGCCTCATTGAATGAAAGTGGTGCCGGTATGTATGAGCCGATCCATGGTTCAGCACCAGATATTGCCGGGCAAAATATTGCTAATCCATTAGCGACCATCCTGTCGGCCTCGATGATGTTGCGTTATTCATTTCATAATGGTGCATTAGCTGACAAGATAGAAACAGCCGTTTGCAAAGTATTGGCAGATGGTTTTCGAACGGTTGAGATCTATTCCGATGGAATGAAAAAAATCACAACCTCTGAGATGGGTGATGCGGTTGTAGCTGCCCTGTCATAATGATAGAACAATAAGGTTTTTGATGAATGAGTAAACAGTACAAAGTTGCCGTAGTGGGTGCCACGGGTGTTGTGGGTGAGACGATGTTGTCCATATTGGAGCAACGGGATTTTCCGGTCTCGGAAGTGGTTGCCCTGGCCAGCAGTCGTTCCGTGGGTACAAAAATTCCGTTTAAAGGTAGCGAACTGGTTGTGGAAGACCTGGAAACCTTTGATTTTACTGGTGTGGATATTGGTTTGTTTTCACCTGGTGCTTCGGTTTCAAAGATCCATGCCCCACGTGCGGCCGAAACCGGCTGCGTGGTGATTGATAACACGTCGCAATTTCGTTATGACGATGACATCCCACTGGTAGTGCCTGAGGTCAATCCACACGCTATCGCGGATTATAAAAACCGTGGCATTATCGCTAACCCCAATTGTTCAACCATTCAACTGCTGGTTGCACTCAAGCCGATTCATGATGTCGCAACGATTGAACGCTTCAACGTGTGTACCTATCAGGCCGTGTCGGGAACTGGCAAAGAAGCGGTAGAAGAGCTGGCTGGGCAAACGGCCGCCCTGATGAATGGCAGGGAATATGAGGCTTCTGTTTATCCTAAACAAATTGCCTACAATGCGTTGCCTCAGATTGATGATTTTCAGGACAATGGCTATACCAAAGAAGAAATGAAGATGGTGTGGGAGACGCACAAAATTCTGGAGGATGACTCAATCCAGGTGAACCCGACTGCAGTGCGCATTCCGGTATTCTACGGTCATTCAGAAGCAGTACATATCGAGACAAAAGTGAAGGTCAGTGCAGAGAAAACACGTGAAATTTTGGCCGCCTCCCCCGGGATTGTGGTGCTGGATGAGCAGAAAGATGGGGGTTATCCCACAGCTGTTACGGAGTCCGCTGGGGAGGATCCTGTCTTCGTTGGTCGCATCCGTGAAGACATTTCTCATCCCCGAGGAATCAATCTTTGGGTCGTTTCTGATAACGTGCGCAAAGGTGCGGCATTAAATAGTGTTCAAATAGCTGAAATTTTGGTAAAAGACTATTTGTAAGCTATAGTTAAGTCGTTATTATAAAGGACATTCATAAGTTCTAATCTTAGCTTGGTAATCGCTTAGCGCGGGTTCTAGGTCATGATGTCAGTAGGAAGGCTGTGCGCTTACAAAAAGTAGTGTCTTTATGTAACATGTTGAAATTTATAAATAAATGAGTGGATATATCATCATGCCAGCAACAAATAAGGCTTTTTTGTTTGCCCTGTTCATTACCTTGCTGTTGGGATTTCATCCCCTGAGCCATGCCCTGTCAATTTCGGACATACAGCTAAATTCCCGGCTAAATCAGAGGTTAGATGCGCATATTCCGTTTTTATCGGTGAGTCCTAAGGAGATTGAGAATCTCAAGGTGGGCATTATCTACGATGAAACAGTCACTAATATTTACCGCCAGCCGAAGATTAGAGTGGAAGTCGTGACTGGCTCAACAGGAAACCATTATTTGCATGTTAAAAGTGATGAGCCACTAAAAGAGCCAATTTTAAACTTTACATTAGAACTCAGCTGGTCAACAGGCCGATTGAATCGTGAATACAAATTGTTAATAGACCCTGAATTAGGATAACTAAAAAGAATAGGAAGCAGAAATGATCCGCAACTTAGCGTTCGTAATATCTATCTTGTTGATACCTGGCATTGTGCATGCCCTGGGGTTGGGCAAGCTTGATTTGAGGTCTAATCTTAATGAGCCATTGGACGCTCGTATCGAGTTACTGTCGGCCACTGCAGATGAGCTGGATAGCTTAAAAATCGGCCTGGCCGGTTCTGAAGATTTTAAACGCGCAGATATCGATCGCTCATTTAATCTAACAAAATTGTTTTTTGAAGTTAAAGAAACCAGCAAGGGCAAAGACTATATTCGTGTATACAGTAAAGAGTCAATTCGCGAACCATTTTTACATTTCCTGGTAGAAATCAACTGGAATCGTGGTCGTTTGTTGCGCGAATATACAGTGCTACTGGATCCGCCTACCTATTCTCCCATAAGTCGATTAAAGGAGAATATTTCTCAACCAAAAGCTACACTAATTCCCCAAAAATCGGTAACGACGTCTTCGCCTGTACCGGTGCGTAGTGTTCCTGGTAATACGATTGATACCCCGGCAAATTATATTGCACAAGATGGACATAATGTTATTTATGACCTGGGTTATCAGGCGGCTTCATCACCGACACCATCGCCGAGTCAAAAAACAACTCCTGCTGTTAATTATAACTATACAGGTGGTGATCACACTACGGTAAGAGGCGATACTCTTTGGGCCCTGGCAAGTCAAATGCGGCCAGATAATTCCGTCAGTATTCAGCAAACAATGCTGGCGATGTTACGCGATAATCCTGAGGCTTTTCTCAACAGCAATATCAATGATCTGAAAACAGGGCAAGTACTTACTAACCCTGATTTATCGGATATTCAGAGCTTAAGTAAGTCAGAAGCGATAGCACAAGTCGGGGAGCAGAACAGTCTTTGGGAAAGTGCCAGGGATATGATTGCTGATAACGTGACGGAAAGACCAGAGTCTTCTGGTGTTTCAACGACAAGTAGTGAAGCAACAGAATCTGAGTCTACAGACAGCATGGCAAAGAGTATTGACAGCGCTGTTGAAGAGACCAACCCAGAATTAACCCTGGTTGGTTCTGGTGATACAGAAGCTGGGGTAGGGCAAGGCAGTGGTGAGATGGGCAGTGATTCCGCCGTCATGACTGAAGACCTGGCGCTTGCCCAGGAGTCATTGGTCACATTGGAGAGTGAAAACAGGGAACTGAAAGAAAAGCTGATTCAAAATGAAAGCATTATTGAAGATTTGAATCGTCTTATTGTCCTGAAAGAAGATGAGCTATCAGCACTTCGAGCTCAATTATCTGGTGAAATGCCTGAACAGGTTATGGAAGAAGAACTACCCGAAGAGCTCGAAGAACCAGAATTGATGGAAGAAGAGTTACCTGAAGAGATCATGGATGAGTCGACAGCTTCCGAAAGTTTCAATGAAGATACTGTCTTTATTTCTGAGGAAGAACTTCCTCAAGTTGACCCCACAGAATATGGTGAGTTGTATTCAGAAGAGCCGGACATGGAAGAAGATCCTGGCATGGAAGAGGAATTGCCTCTTGAGAGTGAAGAAGCTGAAGAATTTCTGGAAGAAGATCCTGGCATGCTTGAAGAATTTCCGGGTGAAGAAGAACTGTCAGAAGAAACCATGGATCAACCCATGGAAGAAGAGCTGCTCGAAGAATTACCGGAAAAACCTATAGACGAAGCACCTATTGATGAACCTTCCGTCAGCGAAGAACCCGATTCCAGTCTTGGTGCCGTGTCTGGTTTACTGGATACCGTTAAAGAATACTTTGCTCCAATGGCAGGTTTTGTCAGTGATAATCTGAAACTGTTAGGAAGTGTTATCGGTGGGCTGGTTGTTCTAATGCTTGGGTTTTTTGGTTTCAACAAATTACGTAGTAATCAGGCAGAAGTCATGGATCTGGATGATGATGACGATATCATGAGTTTTGATAATGTCGATTCAACATCGAAGAAACCTGATGTAGATTCTGCCTCAGAAAAAGTTGTTTTAGATGAGCCGGTTTCTCTGGATATCTCTGAGAATAGTGATGTAGAGAAAACAGGCGCTCTTGAATTTGGAAGTGGTCAAACTCCCGGTTTTGCCGAACCACAAAGTATTGATGATTCTGATGAAGATCCATTGGCTGAAGTCAATGTGTTCCTGGCGTATGAACATTTCGATCAGGCGGAAGAATTTGTCAAGAAGGCCATTGAAGAGAGTCCAGACAATTTGGAATACCATACCAAGTTACTTGAAGTATATTACGCTGCCAGCGATAAAACCTCCTATGAGCAAGCTGCTAAAGTTCTCCATGATAAGGTGAACGGTGCTGGTTCTCACTGGGATATGACTCTTGCCATGTGGTCAGAAATGTCACCTAACCGCGCTCTTTTCGAAGAACGTGTGGATGGTTTAGATGATACACAAGCCCTGGCTTCAGGTGCGGCAGAAAGAGCATTGACTAGTGGGGTTGTAGATTTAACCACAGATGCAGCATCATCACCCGGTATTGAAAGTGATCTTTTTGAATCGGGTAATGACGTTTTTGATATTACCAGCCAGAATAAAATTGCTTCGGATAAAGACCCGGAAGATTTGCTCTCCACTCTCAGTGAAGTGAGTAGCCCTGGTGACATTACTGATGAGAATATTCTGGATGTGTCTGCAAAGGGTGCCAGCGGAGGACATTTACTTGATCTCAGTGGTTCAGGTGAAATTGACCTTTTAGATTCATCATCACCAATGGAATCAACAGATCATATTCTTGATCTCACCGGTGGAGATGGCGGTGAAGATATACTGGATATTACAGCAGGTTCTCAGGAAGATTTACTGGATGTAACGGCGTCTACTGATCTGGGTTCGCTTCCTTCCTTTACCCGTAAATCCGATATTGAAGAAGAAAGCACCCTGGATTTTGATGTTCAGGCATTTGATCTTGACATGGGTACCGATGTTGCTACGGATGAGGATTCAGCCAGCGAAGACTCAAGCTTAAGTACGATTGAGCGTGCCATGGATACGATTGATATGTCAGCGAGTTCTGCGAAGGATGATAATGTCGTCGATTTTGATTTGCCTATAGGTAGTGATTTAAGTGCTTCAACATCTCTCGATCTGGATGTCAGTGGTTCGTTCGATATGGATGTCTTGTCCGATTCTAAAGATAGTACCGGTGAGGAATTGACAGTTGAATTTGATTCTGGGGGTTTCAGTCAGGATTCGGCTGATGAACCGTCCCTGGATGTTGATTTATCAGATGATGTCACTCGTGATTTTGAAACACTTGGGGAAAATACCGATGATTTGAAATCGGATCTTGGTGAAGACTCTGATGAGGATGGAATGGATATCGATTTAACCAATGAATTTACGCTCGATGAAGAGAATACTGATTCAATGGCACAGGATTTCGATCTTGAGTTGCAAGATGACGATGAGGAAGAATTGTTACCTAATACTGAGATGGATATCGACATGGAAGGTACGGTTGAAATGCCTTCACATGAAATGCCTTCACATGAAATGCCCACAGTTGAAATGCCCAAGATCGATTTTGTCGATGATGATGATGACAAGACCGTATTTATTCCACGTTCGGCAGGTTCGGAACAGCAGAGCATGGAAGATGAAATCTCGACCAAACTTGATTTAGCCAAGGCCTATGTCGAACTAGGCGATAATGACAGTGCCAAGGCAATATTGGATGAGATTGTTGCTGAAGGAAATGCTGAGCAGAAAAAAATTGCTGAAGAATTACTGACCCAGGTTACCTGAATCGGTTTTTACCTGTTTTATATAAATTTATTCAAAACATTTCCGTTTTATTAGATGAACAGGATTGCGCTCGGTATTGAGTATTGCGGTAGCGATTTTAATGGCTGGCAATCACAGGATCATGGCCGCACAGTCCAACAAACTCTCGAGCAAGCTCTTTCTACCGTTGCTGATAATCCTGTCAAAATCCAGTGTGCCGGTCGAACCGACTCCGGTGTACACGCTATCCATCAGATTATTCATATGGATACTGACGCAGTTCGCACAATGCGTTCATGGTTGCTCGGGGTTAATATCAATTCACCGTTTGATGTGAATGTGAATTGGGTTCAGCCAGTGTGTGACGATTTCCATGCACGCTTTTCAGCACAATCACGTTCCTATCGCTATATCATACTGAATCGAGTTGCGCGTTATTCATTACTGCATAAAAAAGTTACCTGGGAGTGTCGGCCATTGGATGTTGATGCAATGACAAGTGCTGCTGAATGTCTGGTTGGCGAACACGATTTCAGTTCTTATCGTGCAATAAACTGCCAGGCAAAAAGTCCAGTCAGGACGATTTCTCATCTACAGCTATTTCGTCGAGGTGATTATATTATTCTGGATATTAAGGCAAATGCGTTTTTGCATCATATGGTACGTAACATTGCAGGTGTATTGATGGATATCGGTATGGGTAGACAAGCAATTGAATGGGCGTCTGAAGTAATGGAAAAACACGACAGGACTCAGGGTGGTGTTACCGCACCGCCAGATGGTTTATATCTTACCCAAGTTGATTACCCAGAAAAATTTTCCATCCCGACAGCTGATCCGTCACAATGGCCGCTCTGTTTATAATCAAGTGTTAAAATTACTTGAATGAAACTAGCTAACAATGACAAGCGTGTGCGCGTAAAGATATGTGGCATCACTCGTGTGGAAGATGCTCTCGCTGCTTATAATGCGGGTGCGGATGCGATAGGTCTTGTTTTCTATGATAAGAGCCCACGTGCGGTAAATCTGGAACAAGCCAGAGATATTGTTAATTCATTACCGCCTTTTTTGACAACGGTAGGTTTGTTTGTCAACGCTGAACCGGAATTGATAACGTCCGTGTTGAACAAACTATCACTGGACATCCTTCAGTTCCACGGCGATGAATCCCATGAGCAATGCATTGCCTATGACAAGCCTTACATCAAGGCAATCCGCATGAAATCTGTAACGGATTTAACTGCTGAGATCAGCAAATATCCTGATACAATGGCACTGTTACTCGATAGCTATGTTGAGGGTCTAGAAGGCGGTACAGGACAGCGTTTTGACTGGAATCTAATCCCTGAATCATTGTCGAAACCTGTGATCCTGGCGGGTGGTTTGAATCCGGATAATGTCCGTGAGGCAATAAACATAGCCCGACCTGCAGCAGTGGATGTCAGTGGTGGGGTAGAACAAGAAAAAGGTATCAAAGACGTGGCCAGGATGCTTGCGTTTATTCAAGAGGTAAATCATGCAGACAATGAATAACCAGGTAAACTTTGAAAGTTTTCTTGGTAAAGAAAAAAATTCCTATCCCGATGATCAAGGTCACTTTGGATCTTATGGTGGACGGTTCGTCTCCGAGACCCTGATGGAACCCTTAGCGGAACTTACAGCTGCGTATGAAAAATACATGCAGGATGCGGATTTTCTCAAAGAACTGGATTATGAATTACAGCATTATGTTGGGCGGCCATCACCGTTGTATTACGCAAAACGTTGGTCAGACAAGCTGGGTGGCGCACGCATTTATCTGAAACGTGAAGATCTGAATCACACTGGTGCTCATAAAGTAAACAATACTATTGGTCAGGGTTTGCTGGCCAGGCGCATGAAGAAGACACGCATTATTGCTGAAACGGGTGCTGGTCAACATGGTGTGGCATCTGCAACAGTCGCCGCACGCCTGGGTCTTGAATGTGTTGTGTACATGGGCGCTGAAGATATTCAACGTCAAATGATTAATGTGTATCGTATGAAGTTACTGGGTGCTGAGGTGGTACCCGTTGAAGCTGGTTCAAAAACCTTGAAGGATGCGTTAAATGAGGCCATGCGAGATTGGGTAACCAATGTTGATAATACTTTTTATATTATTGGTACGGTGGCTGGTCCTCATCCTTACCCAGCCATGGTCAGAGATTTTCAGACGATCATTGGTCGTGAAGCCAAACAACAATGCCTGCAACAAACAGGTCGATTGCCCGATACGCTGGTGGCCTGTGTCGGTGGTGGTTCTAATGCGATTGGTTTATTTCATCCGTTTCTGAATGACAAAGAGGTTGCCATCCTTGGTGTGGAAGCGGGTGGTTATGGGCTGGAAACTGGCAAGCACGCTGCGCCGTTGAATGCAGGGAAGCCAGGTGTTTTACACGGTAATCGTACCTACTTAATGGAAGATGAAAATGGTCAGATCATTGAAACGCACTCTGTTTCAGCAGGACTTGATTACCCTGGCGTAGGGCCGGAACATTCGTGGTTGAAAGATATTGGCAGGGCGCAATATGTTACTGTGAATGATGATGAAGCACTTGCAGCCTTTCACGATCTAACACTAATAGAAGGCATCATTCCAGCTCTTGAGTCCAGTCATGCACTTGCATACACTTCGATGATTGCACCGGAAATGTCAAAGGATCAAATTATTATCGTTAATTTATCTGGACGCGGTGATAAGGATATACATACTGTTGCAGCCAGAGAAGGCATCAAGGTTTAACGGTTTTAAGACTGAGGTTTTTATTATGCGCGTACTACTTTTTCTAGCTACCAATATTGGCATCTTGGTTGTTCTAAGTGTCAGTATGCGTCTGCTTGGTATTGAACCGTACTTGAATGAATATGGTTTGAATCTAACTTCATTGTTACTCTTTTCTGCTGTATTTGGTATGGCGGGTTCATTTATTTCACTGGCTATATCAAAATGGTCGGCAAAACGAATGACCGGGGCGAAAGTGATCGAACAACCAAAGAACGCCGATGAACAATGGTTGTTCGATACGGTGCATTCACAGGCCAGACAGGCAGGCATCGGTTTGCCAGAGGTTGCTATCTACAATGCGCCGGAAATCAATGCGTTTGCGACGGGAATGAACAAGAATAAAGCCCTGGTTGCTGTCAGTACGGGTTTATTGCAATCAATGACGCGCGATGAAGTGGAAGCTGTATTGGCTCATGAAGTCACCCATGTTGCCAATGGCGATATGGTCACCCTTGCTTTGATCCAGGGTGTGGTCAATACTTTTGTCATTTTCTTATCCAGGGTTATTGGACAATTAGTTGACCGTGTGGTCTTTAAAAATCAACGTGGTCATGGTATTGCTTTCTGGATTACAACGATATTCGCACAAATTGTTTTGGGAATATTAGCGTCAATGATCGTGATGTATTTTTCACGCCAGCGTGAATTTCGTGCCGATGCGGGAGGAGCGTCATTGGCTGGCAAGCAGAAAATGATTGCCGCGCTTGAACGCTTGAATCAAAAACCAGGTGGAGCCTTACCTGATCAAATAGCAGCCTTTGGTATTTCTAGTGGCAAAAAAAAATTATCACGTTTATTTATGACGCACCCACCACTGGAAGAGCGCATTGCTACACTACGTAATTCTTTAGGGTAAAACTAATTATGAACAATCGCGAACAGTTAATTGATCTTATTTCTTTGCATAAACTTGAACGTCTGGATATTGCGGAGATGGTGAAAGTTGATCTTGAACAGGTCAATCACTGGTTGGCATCTGGTGAATCGAAACTACATGAAGAAATGCCTGACATGGCGATTGAGCTACTGCAATTAAAACTGAAACTTCAGTCCAAATAAATCTAACATTAATTAATAGTATTTAAGACATTGCGATGAGTCGAATTAGTAAACTATTTGAATCTCTGAAAGCAGAGAACAACACTGCATTGATCCCTTTTATTACGGCAGGCGATCCGCATCCTGATTACACTGTGTCCATCATGCATGGTTTGGTGGAGGGTGGCGCTAATATCATTGAGTTGGGTATACCTTTTTCTGATCCGATGGCAGATGGTCCGGTGATACAAAGGGCCAGTGAACGTGCACTGGAACATCACATCAGTTTGAAAGATGTATTAGTGATGGTGACACAGTTTCGTGAAACCAATAACACTACTCCAGTTGTATTAATGGGTTATATGAATCCGATTGAAGTGATGGGTTATTCCGAGTTTGTTGAGGCTGCTGTGCAAGCCAGCGTTGATGGAGTATTGATAGTCGATCTGCCACCGGAAGAAGCGAATGAATTGACACAAATACTCAATCAACATCAAATGGATCAGGTTTTTTTGATTGCACCGACGACTGTCGATGAACGACTGCAGGTTATTTGTGATGCCGCGAGCGGCTTTGTCTATTATGTGTCACTCAAGGGTGTTACTGGAAGTAATCGTTTTGATATTAATGAAGTTAGTGACAAGCTGAATCAGATCCGATCCAAAACATCTCTGCCTATTGGTGTGGGATTTGGTATTAAGGATGCCGAAACAGCTGCTGCAGTAGCAAAAATCAGTGAGGCAGTGGTAGTTGGCAGTGCCCTGGTTGAACATTTATATTCAAAAGCCGAACAACCTGAATTGTTACAACAAACTGCCATGGATTTTCTCTCCGAGATGAGCAGCGCAATGAAGGCAGTATAAATTACGTAGAGCCCACAAAATTAAGATAGAATAAACGTATGAGCTGGTTTCAAAAATTATTACCGTCAAGAATAAAAACAGATAGTAACGGGCGTCGTACTGTGCCTGAAGGGGTGTGGACAAAATGCACCAAGTGTAATGCTGTTCTCTATCGGGCCGAACTGGAACGGAATATTGAAGTGTGTCCGAAATGTAATAATCACATGCGTATCCATGCGCGTGACAGGTTGCATTTTTTTCTCGATGAAGCTGACAGGGTTGAGATAGGCCAAGAGGTTAAACCGTTCGATAAATTACGTTTTCGTGATAGTAAAAAATACAAGGATCGAATTAATGCTGCACAAAAACAGACTGGTGAGTCCGATGCACTGGTTGTGATGATGGGTTACATTAAGGAATTACCATTAGTTGCTTGTGCCTTTGAGTTTGATTTTATGGCTGGAACTATGGGTTCAGTTGTTGGCGAACGTTTTGTTCGTGCAGTTGATACCGCTATACAGTATCAAATACCATTGGTTTGTTTTTCCGCCAGTGGTGGAGCACGGATGCAAGAAGCATTGGTCTCCTTGATGCAAATGGCTAAAACCAGTGCTGCTTTGGCGAAATTAAAGTCTCAAGGCTTGCCTTATATTTCTGTGATGACTGATCCAACAATGGGTGGTGTTTCTGCAAGTCTGGCAACACTCGGAGATATTAATATGGCTGAACCAAATGCCTTGATTGGTTTTGCTGGGCCACGTGTAATTGAACAAACGGTTCGTGAAACCTTACCTGAAGGTTTTCAACGTAGCGAGTTTTTACTGGAGCATGGTGATTTGGACATGATCGTTGACCGTAGAGAAATGCGTGATCAGATCCATAGTCTGCTCGCAAAGTTAACTCATCAGACTGTTACTACGTAAATTGCATAAATGCCGGCTTAAGGAAATATCTTCCGGATCTATAACGAATCTTCACCTTAGATTGAATCCTTTAAAAATCACATGAGTACTGAAAAGCCCAGATTTGATAATTTACAAGACTGGTTGAAATGGCAGGAAGGATTGCATTTTACATCGATTGAGCTCGGACTGGATCGTTGTAAGGCAGTGGCCAATAAACTTGATTTACTTTCGCCGACCTTTAAAGTTATCAGTGTGGCGGGAACCAATGGGAAGGGTTCAAGCGTGACTATGCTGGATAATATATTGTCGGAAGCGGGATATAAAACGGGTTCCTACATGTCGCCGCATTTGATCCGTTATAACGAACGTATTCGTGTCGCAGGAATTGAAATTGACGATGATACCCTGTGTGATTCATTTTCCCGGATTGATGCAGCTCGAGGTAAAATTTCCTTAACTTTTTTTGAATTTGGTACATTAGCTGCACTTGATATATTTCGCAATGAACAGATTGATATTGCAATTTTAGAAGTAGGTTTGGGTGGCCGGCTTGACGCAGTTAATATTCTGGATGCGGATGTAGCTCTTGTGACCAGTATTGCTCTGGATCATGAATTCTGGTTAGGAAAAAACCGTGAGTCAATTGCCAGAGAAAAGGCTGGCATCTTTCGCCACAAAAAACCTGCTGCTTGTTCTGATCCAAATCCACCTCATACATTGATTGAATACGCCGATAGTATCGGTGCTGATCTAAATCTGCTCGGGCGTGATTTTCAGTTTGAATTTACTGAGGACAGTTGGGATTGGAAAACGCAATTAATAGAATATAAAAATTTGCCCAAACCTTGTGCCTATAATCGATCTCAGATGGCAAATGCATCTGGTGTGTTAATGGCCTTGAGCTGCTTACCAGAAAATTTTGAAATCAGTGACACAGCAATTCATGAAGGCTTGAAACAGTTTCAACTCAACGGACGTTTTCAACGCATAACAGGCGATACTGAAATTATTTTAGACGTAGCGCATAATCAACAAGCAGCACGAATTTTTGCTGAAAACTTGAATCGTTTGAACTGTGCTGGTGATACACATGTTGTTATCGGGATGTTAAGCGATAAGGATCATACTGCCGTATTTGCCGAACTGGATGATATCGCCAGTAGTTGGCGTATCGTTGAACTGGATTCTCCTCGTGCGACTGAAACCAGTATTTTACTGGAGGAGCTTGAGAAACTTGAAAATAAAAAACCGGTTAGCACATTCAGTACTATGTCAGCTGCTTTGGACGATGTATTAACAAAAGTAAAAAAAACAGACCGTATCGTTATCACCGGATCGTTTTTGACGGTTGGTGCGGCTATCAATGAATTAAATTTTGATTGATTTGTTTAGTTTATGGAACAACAATTAAAACAGCGATTGGTCGGAGCCATTGTCTTAATTCTCTTGGCGGTTATTTTTATTCCTATGTTTTTGAGTAATGTACCAATAACAGAAATTGGAGCTAACCATGAGCAACATTCTTCTGCACAAGCTGATTCCGATTTTAGTTCCAGTCTGGTTCCCGTGCCGACACCCTTAGATGAGACCGTTGACCCGCAGAAACCGCCAGTTCCTGTTTCAGAAATCAAAATGATTGAGGAGGGAGTGAAAACAGAACTACCTCAAGCGGAGAATAAGCAAGCAGATAGAATAAAATCTGATATAGAAATTGAAAAACAGGGTAAAAATGAAAAGCCAATTCTAGTTGAAGAAAAAATACCAGCAGAGCCACAAAGCAACGCTCAAATCAGCGATTCCCAGAAGGCAGCTGACATTAAAACAACGGTGGGAGCAACCCAGGCATGGGTTGTACAATTAGGTAGTTTCAATAGTGAGCAGAATGCCAATACGCTTAACCAACGATTATTAGACAAAAAATTTCAATCGTTTGTTGAGCCATTGCTCAGTAACGACAAGAGCAAGATTACCTATCGTGTCCGGGTTGGGCCACCAACACTGGATAAGGCAGAAGCTGAAAAAATAAAACAGCAAATAAAAAAGGCCGTCGAAATGGATGGATATTTAGTGAAATATCCTTAGGGTCTGTTTATCTTTCATTGCCACCTCTGTTGGTGGTTGAAAAAGCGTCTATCCAGGCGCGAGGAGAGCAGTTTGGTTATTCCAAATAAACGACGAGCAACGCCGAGAGGCGTTTTTTCAGCCCCAATCCCCCTTGAATTTAACCAGGGGGCCAAGGCTATTTTCGTACTCAACGGCGTTGTCAATCGCTTATGTAGAATGACTACACCGCACTCATTTCGCCTTGTTGAGCACAAAAATAGCTCTTGGCAGTGGCGGCAATGAAAGATAAACAGACCCTGGTGTATTCATCTGAGATACATCCATTTGGTGACAAATGATAGTGATGGCGTAAAATTTAGTTTTTTATAATCTTAATCTGGAACCCTGAGATGCAATTGATCGATATTATTTTATTAGTGATTATAGCTATTCCAGCCTTGGCAGGTGTCTTTTACGGGTTTTTGAACATACTATTTTCTTTGATGGCTTGGGCGGTGGCTTCCGGTGTTGCAGTTAAATTCACCAGTTCCTTTGCCCCGATGTTGGCACCTTATATTGAAACGACTTCAATCAGGACGGCTTTAGCATTTATTGCCTTATTTATTGTTAGTTTGATGATTTTTTCTACCTTGGGGTATTTTATCGTTAAACTGCTTGGGCGAAGTGGTTTAACCGCGACGGACAGAATGCTTGGTTTTTTATTTGGTATAGGTCTTGGTGGGGCTATTGTGACACTGGCTGTTTTTTTCGCCGGGTTTACTGCATTTCCACAAGAGCCTTGGTGGCAGGATTCACGGTTGATCAGACCTTTTCAAACGGTATGTGTCTGGGGCCAACAATATTTACCTGAGAGCATGGCTGAGCATCATGGATATAAAACGTCGATAAGCAGCTCATTGATTAATTAAAGAACCTCTGAACAAGTCCATCCATGGCTTGTCAGAGGGCGAAAACTAACGCAGCAATCGCTCCGGGCGATTGCACTGCATACACTCCATTCGTGGAGATAAATGCGATTTATAGTATTCTTTCATTTTCAATAACCTATGGATATTGAAAATGGCGGCACATAAACTCCATGGATGACATACAGGAAGTTTTAGTGTCGCGAGAGGACACGCCTACAGGGAGGTAGGTGGTAGAGCGAAGCTGGAGGCCAGAGCCGAGGAGTCCGTAGCGATCAGGTGGAAATGCGACAGGATTGTCTGGACGACCCCAAGGCAAGGGTTGTTCCTACAACCCTTTTGCATTTCCTCCATCCGTGGAGGTCATGGGGGAGGTAGAGCGACGTCGGGACGAATATAGGAGATATTCGGGTCGATTCCAGGGAAGGAATCGGTAGAGTTGAGTCAGGAACGGAGACCGAGAAAATGTCTGGAACAAATTTTTCAGCCAAAGTCGAGCAATCCTTGCCTATGTACCACAGGAAACTCTGACTTAATCAGAGTTCCTTAACAAAAAGGTAGAGACATTCTATGTGTGGCATCGTTGGTATAGTGAGTAAAAATCCGGTCAATCAACTTATCTTTGATAGCTTGACGATGCTGCAACATCGTGGCCAGGATGCTGCTGGTATGGTGACTTACCATGAAGGTCGCCTGTATTTGAAAAAAGATAATGGCCTGGTACGTGATGTCTTCCGCACCGATCATATGCTCAACCTTAAGGGCGATATGGGAATTGGTCATGTACGTTATCCAACCGCGGGCTGTTCTTCTTCAGCCGAGGCACAACCTTTTTATGTCAATTCACCCTATGGCATCTGTCTGGCCCACAATGGTAATCTTACCAATGGCGATAAACTAAAAGATGAATTATTTGAGGACGATCGGCGTCATCTGAACACCGGTTCTGATTCGGAAGTATTATTAAATGTATTGGCACATGAATTACAGCAGCTCGGTAAATTGCGTCTGTCGGTGGATGATGTATTCGATGCTGTGAGCAAATTGCATAACCGTTGTGTCGGTGCCTATACAGCGGTTGCAATGATCACTGGTTTCGGGGTTTTAGGTTTTCGCGATCCGAAAGGTATTCGTCCCGCAATTTTTGGTCAGCGCATGACTGATAGGGGTATGGAATACATGATTGCTTCAGAAAGTGTCGCAATTGACTCTCTTGGTTTTGAAGTGATCCGTGATATAGAACCAGGAGAAGCGGTATTCATTACCAAAGACGGTGAACTCCATACACGACAATGTTCAAATAAGGCTTCTTATGCGCCATGTATTTTTGAGCACGTGTACCTTGCCAGACCGGATTCTATTCTTGATGGTATATCAGTTTACAATGCGCGCCTCAAAATGGGGGAAATGCTAGCTGAAAAAGTGCTGCGTGAGCGGCCTGGCCACGATATTGATGTCATTATTCCGATACCGGATACTGGTCGAACATGTGCGCTACCGATGGCCTATAAATTAGGGATTAAATACAGCGAAGGTTTTATCAAGAATCGTTATATACCCAGAACATTTATTATGCCGGGCCAGGCAGTACGAAAAAAATCTGTTCGACAAAAACTCAATGCGATCGACCTGGAATTTAAAGGTAAGAATGTCATGTTGGTGGACGATTCAATTGTCCGTGGAACGACATCAGGGGAGATTATTCAGATGGCACGTGATGCGGGTGCGAAGAAAGTGTATTTTGCCTCTGCGGCTCCTCCAGTGAGATTCCCGAATGTTTATGGTATTGATATGCCATCTGTAGAAGAACTAGTCGCACATAATAAAACGACAGAAGAAGTGGCGAAAACGATAGGTGCTGACTGGCTGGTTTATCAGGAGCTCGATGATTTGATTAAATCTGTCTCTGAGGTCAATCCCAGGATCAGCGAGTTTGATACGTCCTGTTTTGATGCCAAATATGTGACTGGCGATATCAATCAGGATTATCTTGATCACCTTGCAGACTTGAGGAATGATAATGCCAAATCAAAAAGGGAAAGTAATGATGGGAACCTTATTGGCTTGGCCAATTCAGGTGATGGGATCTAATCCGAATAGCACTTACTTAAGCCCGTCTTTCCCGCGCAGGCGGGAATCCAGTTAGACAAGACACACTATATTCACTGGATCCCCGCCTGTGGAGGGATGACAAACAAGAAAAATTTTTGTTTTTGGAGCTTAAGTAAGTGCCATTCGGATCTAATCCCTCTGGCTTTTGCCGAATATCTTTCGAAGATGTGGTTTTGATCGTAGATACCACATAATAATAAGCATGGCCCCATCACTGCTGTTTCTGGTATAAACCTAGATATGGAACAACAAGCGTTACAAGAACTAATCGAGTTACCTCAGATAGCCTGGATTATTTTTTCTACGGTTCTCGTGCTGTTCATGCAAGCTGGTTTCCTGTGCGTGGAAGCCGGGGTTGTCCGAAAAAAAAATAACATCAATGTGGCTATTAAGGCCATGATGAATATCTGTGCCTCGTTTGCGATATTTTTTATTGCTGGCTACTCATTGATGTATGGTGATGATCGTTGGATGGGAACGATAGGTGAAATCAGTTTTTTTCTGTTTGGTCTTGAACAACAAGAATTATCAAACTATTTATTCCAGGCCGCCCTTTGTGGTGTCGCGCTGGCGATAATTTCAGGCGGTATCGCAGAGCGCTGTAAGTTTCTTTCATCTATATTAATGTCGATTATTTTTACGCTTTTTATCTACCCAGTGTTTGGACATTGGGTGTGGGGTGGCGGTTGGTTGTCCGAGATCGGTTTTTATGATTTTGCTGGCGCTTCTGTTATACACATTGTTGGCGCCGGTGTTGCTTTAGCAGGCATAAAAGTACTTGGCCCTCGAGTCTCGCGGATCAACAAACAGGGAAAATTGGTGGATATGATCGCTCCAAATCCTCCAATGATCGCACTGGGCGTCATTATTTTGTTTATTGGCTGGATTGGCATCGTTGGTGGTGCTGAGAAATTGAATGGAAATACAATTTCGATTCTGATAAATACCATCATCTCAGCATGTTTTGGTGGACTGACTGCCCTTTTAAGTACCTGGGCTTATTCTGGTATTGCCAGTATGAATATTTTGTATAGAGGACTACTCGGTGGGCTTGTGGCCATTACCGCATCTGCTGATGTCGTCAGTATACAGTCGTCTATGTTAATTGGTATTGCTGGTGGTTTTGTTGTCCCATTGATTTCAACATTGATGGACAGGTATAAACTTGATGATGCAGTGGGTGTTGTCCCTGTGCATGGGGCAGCTGGCATAGTAGGTATTATTTTAGTGCCTGTTTTTATTACGCCAGATTCTCTTGTTCTTTTGAATCAGAGTTTGGATCAATCACTGACAAAAATTTCATTTATACTTGTTCAGACTGGTGGAGCAATCGTTTGTTTACTGTGGAGCTATGTGATGGGTTATATCATGTGGAAATTCTTCAGCAAAATAACGATTTTTAATTTGCGACCAGAAGAAGAAAAAATAGGGCTCAATTATACGGAGCATATGTCAACGGATCCTTTGCACGATTTAAATATTGCGGTTGATCTAGTGCGTCGTGAACAGGTCCTGGAAGCGAAGACACATTTTGACAGATTGGAAAATTCCGATCTTGAAGGTCTTTCAGCGGCACTCAGAGAATTACTTAATCGTGACCATCGTGATCTTTAAAGCATTTTCATGTTAATTCCCATTTTTAAGTAGTAAATTAGTTTGCTATGAATACCCCATCGACAAGAGCGGATTACACTAATTTTCTTGGCAAGAAGATCGGTAATATCAAGATTACTGATTATATCGGTGAAGGTTCTATGGGCATGGTGTTCAAGGGCTATCACGAAAACTTGGATATTGATGTCGCCGTTAAACTGGTTCGTGATGAGTTACTTGAGACCTCACGTGATGAGTACATCAAACGTTTTGAGCGTGAAGCCAGAATGGTGGCAAAGCTCAATCATAGTTGTATCACTCGTATTATTGATTATGGTCAGTTTGAAGGCCGCCCGTACATCGTCATTGATTTTATTGATGGTTTTACACTCGATGATTTTGTCAAAGCTCACTATGACCATGTTGAGGAAATGAATATCCTCAAGTTATTGCGAATGACCAGCTCGGCTATACTTGAAGCTCATCGTAATGGCATCATTAACCGTGATATCAAACCAAAGAATATATTGTTATCACGGGAGGGACGCCCATTCATTACCGATCTTGGTCTGGCACGTGACATCAGTGATTCAACTATAACCAGAGCTTCGGTCGTCATGGGTTCACCGGCTTTTATGGCACCTGAAACTTTTAACCCTGAAGCTCCACTGGATAAGCGCAGTGATGTCTACAGTCTGGGTTGCGTTGCTTTTTACATGGCCTTTAGACGTTTACCCGTTAATGGCGAGACGGTTCAGGATATCATCCACGGTCATTTGTCTGGAATGATTTCATATGATCATCCCACGGCTTGTGGAAAAGAAACGATAGAGATCATTAAACGAATGATGGCCTCAGATATCGAAAAACGATTTCAGGGCGCTAACCATGTTGTTGAGGCGGTAAAACGTCGAATTGTTGCGATCAATGAAGAAAATCGCGCCAAGCTTTTTGAAAGCACTCAGGAAATCAAAAATTTTTCCGAAATTCAGGTATCAGTAAAAGATACTACTCCAGCTCAAGAGACGGTCTCTCTGGATTCCAGAGAGACCGATGTCGAGAAACAACACACTTCAACGGATTCATTTTTACGTGTCGATAGCGTGATTCGAACCATAGAGAAACGTATTGGGCAGGCAGCTTCAACTCACAGCGGTAAACGGATCGTACATACAGCTCTTCGAGAACGATTAATACTTTGGGTTCTGTTATTTGGTTTTATTCTGTTTGCGGTTGGTGGTTTTTTCTATACCAACGGCACTTGAGCGAAGACAACGGATAATTCGTTGCGATTGGCTATGGATTGAACAGATGGATATTGACTTTTCGGGCTTCTTCCACTAGTTTTTAAACAAGTTTTGTTGCGCCGATTTGATGATCAGCTTGCGGGCGCTTAAAAAATACCGCTAAAGAGTAAGGCCTGCTTTAGCAATAGCTGATAGCGGGTTTTTTTATGTCAGTGTTTATGTGTCTGCATATCATCCGCTATTTATACTCAGGTCAGATAGATTGGAGATAAGCATGTCTAAAATTGATATTTCTAAATACGGTTTAGCAACCCAGGCGGTTCGTGGTGGTATTGCACGTACTGCCGAAGGTGAGCACTCTGAACCAATATTTCCAACCTCAAGTTATGTCTTCGAAAGTGCAGAACAAGCCGCAGCGCGGTTTGGTGGTGATGAGGCAGGAAATATTTATTCTCGTTTTACCAATCCTACTGTTCGAACCTTTGAGCAAAGATTGGCGGCGATGGAAGGTGGAGAACGTTGTATCGCCACCTCATCAGGTATGAGTGCAATAACGACTTTGTGTTTAGCTTTATTAAAATCGAATGATCATATTGTGGCATCGAGAAGCATCTTTGGAACAACCGTCGGTTTATTCGATAAGATATTCACCAAGTTCGGTATTGAAACCAGTTTTGTTGAATTGGTCGATCTACAGGCATGGGAAAAGGCAATCAAACCTGAGACTCGCTTGTTGTTTGTCGAAACTCCTTCGAATCCGCTGATCGAAATTGTTGATATTCAAAAATTGGCAGATCTGGCACACAGCCATGATTGTCTCTTGGTTGTTGATAATTGTTTTTGTACACCGGCCTTACAAAAACCTCTGGCACTGGGTGCGGACATTGTGATCCACTCAGCGACTAAATATCTTGATGGTCAGGGACGTTGTATCGGCGGCGCTATAGTCGGATCTGAAAAATTACTCGGTGAAGATGTCTTTGCTTTTTTACGCACGGCTGGAACAACAATGAGCCCATTTAATGCATGGGTTTTTCTTAAAGGACTTGAGACATTAGCGATTCGTATGAAGGCACATTGTGAACAGGCATTACAACTAGCAGAATGGCTTGAGCAGCAGACAACCATCATCAGGGTGCATTACCCCGGTCTCAAATCTCATAAGCAACATGATCTGGCCATATCTCAACAGACAGGTTTTGGTGGGGTTGTTTCATTTGATTTGTCTGGTGGACAAAAAGCCGCATGGGATTTGATTAATAACACACAAATTTTGTCCATAACAGCTAATTTAGGTGATACAAAAAGCACCATTACCCATCCGGCAACAACGACACACCATCGCCTGACTGATGATCAAAAAAAGGCTGCAGGCATCACCTCAGGGTTGGTGAGAATTTCTGTTGGACTGGAGGATATTGAGGATTTAATTGATGATTTGCAGCGCAGTATGAATCTATGAGAAATGCCACATTGCAGCATATACCCAAGATCGATGAAAGAGCTTGATGTTTATGAATTAAGAGATCAGTCTATCACCTATGAGCAAGATTGAATTAACCGCAGAAAACAAATTGAAATTAGAAGCACGACATAAGCAAGTGCGAGATATCCGGGAAGGTGATCGTATCAAAGCCGTATTACTGAATTCTGAAGGGTGGAGCACAACGATGATAGCGCAAGCCTTGCGCAAACATGAAACCTGTATACTTCGTCACTTGAAGGACTATACCGGAGAGCAGAAATTGCACTGTGCAAACGGCGGTTCCGAGGAGAAATTAAGCAAGCGACAATGTGACGAATTACTCGCACATCTGACAGCACATCTATATCAACATAACCACCAAATTGTGGCTTACATCAAGACCCGTTATGGGGTTGACTACACGGTATCGGGTTTACATAAATGGTTGCATCGTCAAGGATTTGTTTATAAACAACCCAAAGGGGTCCCCGCCAAAGCCGATGTTGAACAACAACATGCCTTTATCAAGCAGTATGACGTATTGAAAGCAAACGTCGGTGCTGATGAGCCTATTTTGTTTGGTGATGGCGTGCATCCGACACAGTCGACGAAATTGAGTCACGGTTGGATAAAGAGAGGGACAAATAAGCTTATCAAAACAACCGCGAGTCGCACACGGATTAACCTATTAGGTGCGATTGAACTCAATGCCTTGTCAAACACGGTGACAGAAACCTATGACACGATTAATGCCGACAGCATTGTTGATTTTCTATCCAAATTACGAGCGCAATACGTTGATGCAAACACCCTTCACTGGATAGTTGATGGGGCGGGTTATCATAAGGCGGCGAGTGTTAAAGAAAAGGCAAACGAACTTAATATTAAGATACACATCCTGCCGCCTTATAGTCCTAATTTGAATCCGATAGAACGTTTATGGAAAGTGATGAACGAACACGTCCGTAATAACCACTATTTCCATTCGGCCAAGGAATTTCGTGAGCAAATCGATGACTTTTTCAAAAACACTTTACCGGATATCGCGGACTCATTGAACGATAGAATTAATGATAACTTTCAGATCATCGATCCTGCAACTTGAAGTTGATTGAGTATATACAAAGGATAAATTTGATCGTTTCAGATATTGTGATTAGAATGAAGCGATAAGCGATGAAGGGGATATCTAAGTCGCAAATTACTTGCGCTGAGCACAATATTTATAATAAAAACTGAAACGAAAATAATTATAAGAATATAAATAAAAGCAGTAAAAAAGTACCTGGGTCCAGAGAGAGGCCAGGCATGCTAAACAGATAAGAATTTCGACTAAGAGTTTTGGTTATGGAGATGAACCTGAACTCTTGTTCTATTTTTTGCACTATTCCCTTATCTAATTTTAAGGCTGGAGGCTAACTATGCCCGGACGTAACTTTCTTTTTATTCCAGGTCCAACCAATGTTCCACGCCGTATTTAAAATGCAATGGATATCGAGCAGGAAGATATGCGTGCAGCGGATTTACCAGATTTCACCAAGCCACTGTACGCCGACATGAAGATTGCTCGTTCATATGATTCATGGTGAATCTGTAGAACTAACTGTTTAAATAATATTGATAAAAAGAGGAATAATTATGAGTTTTACTTCATACGAACCAGCTACTCCACGCTTACAGCGTAGTGAGCTAGCAGTCCCAGCTTCAGAAGTAGGAATGATGGAAGGAGCAGCAAAGAGTGACGCGGATTACGTCTTTCTTGATTTAGAAGATGCCGTAGTACCTGCTGATAAACCACAAGCCCGTAAAAATGTTATTGAAGCATTAAATGATCTTGATTGGAGTGGTAAAACAATATCAGTGCGTATTAATGGCTTAGATACGCATTATATGTATCGTGACGTTGTCGATGTCATCGAACAAGCGGGTAAAAATCTCGATACCTTTTTGATTCCTAAAGTCGGTACCGCAGCAGATGTCTACGCTGTAGATATGTTGACGACGCAGGTTGAAGATGCGATGGGCATGGAGAAAAGAATCGGTTTTGAATGTTTAATCGAAACTGCTCTTGGTGGTGCCAATGTCATGTCTATTGCAACATCAAGTAAGCGTCTTGAAGCATTCCATTTTGGTGTTGGTGATTACGCGGCAAGCATGCGTTCACGTACCACCATTATTGGCGGCTTAAATCCAGATTATGTTTGTGAAGGTGCGATAAATGATCAATGGCATACTTCACAAGTACAAATGCTAACCGCATGTCGTGCTTTTGGTTTACGTGCAATTGACGGTCCTTTTGGCGATTTCAGTGATCCTGATGCTTATCGCGCAGCGGCACGTCGTGTTGCAGCTCTCGGTTACGACGGTAAGTGGGCAATTCACCCTAAGCAAATTCCATTAGCGAATGAAGTGATGTCTCCACCGGAGAAAGCTGTGACTCATGCACGTCGTGTACTTGAAGCTTTAGACGAAGCGGCTAAGACTGGCGCAGGTGCAGCACAACTTGATGGCAAGATGATTGATATTGCGTCAGAAAAAATGGCTCTCAATCTAATTGCGCAAGCGGATCAAATCGCTGCTAAGGCTAAGTAGTAGATAGTTACTTAAGAATTTAAATTTTAGAATAACAGGAGGGTGACATTGTGGACATCCATGAGTATCAAGCAAAAGAAATCCTGGCGGATTATGGCGTGCCCATTGGTAAAGGTGGTCTTGCTTATAGCCCGGAACAGGCATCTTACAGAACCACTGAGATAGGCGGTGATGTTTGGGTCGTAAAGGCACAGATTCACTCTGGTGCCCGTGGCAAGGCCGGAGGTATTAAGGTTTGTAAAACTGAAGACGAAGTATGGGAAGCGGCTGATGAGTTGTTAGGAAAAAAACTGGTTACACATCAAACGGGTCCTAACGGTAAAGTCTGTCACCGTCTTTACATTGAAGAAGGTTGCAACATTGATCGTGAAATCTATCTGGCGTTTGTACTGGATCGTGCCGCAGAACGTGTCACCGTTGTCGCATCTGCCGAAGGTGGTATGGAGATTGAACAACTGGCTGTTGAAAAGCCAGAATCTATCATTAAAATTTCAGTAGAACCAGCGGTTGGGATGCAGGCCTTCCAGGCTCGAGAACTGGCTTTTGCCCTGGGTCTGGATAAATCACAAGTCAATCAGGCTAGTACTGCCTTCCTCGGTTGTTATCGTGCCATGCGTGACCTCGATGCCAATATGGTGGAGATTAATCCTCTGGTTGTCACCAAAGAAGGCAAGATTCTCGCAGTTGATGCGAAGATGGGCTTTGATGATAATGCCCTGTTCCGTCATCCAAAGATTTCTGAATTGCGTGATAAATCGCAGGAAGATCCTCGAGAAATGCGAGCTGCAGACCGTGGTTTGAGCTACGTAGGTCTGGATGGAAACATTGGTTGTATCATTAACGGTGCAGGTCTGGCTATGGCTTCCATGGATATGATCATGCACGCTGGTGGTGAGCCTGCTAACTTCCTGGATATTGGTGGTGGTGCCTCTGCTGAGCGTACAGCCAAGGCGTTTAACCTGGTTCTTTCAGATGACAGTGTTGAATGTATTCTGGTCAATATCTTTGCTGGTATTAACCGTTGTGACTGGATCGCCGATGGTGTAGTTCAGGCTGTGAAGCAGATTGATCTGAAGGTGCCTCTGGTGGTTCGACTATCAGGTACCAATGTTGAGGAAGGGCAAAAGATTATTCGCGAGAGTGGTTTACCCATCATTTCTGCTGATACTTTGCAGGAGGCAGCGGACAAAGCTGTTGCCGCCTGGAAAGAAGCGACCGGTAAATAGGAGACATAATAATGGCAATTTTGTTAGACGAGAATTCAAAAGTAATTGTCCAGGGTTTCACCGGTCAGATTGGTACTTTCCATGCGACTGAGATGATTGAATATGGCACCAATATAGTCGGTGGTGTAACCCCAGGTAAAGGCGGAACCAAACATCTGGATCGCCCAGTATTTAACACAGTAAAAGAAGCGGTTGCAGCGACTGGTGCGAATGCAAGCATCGTTTTTATTCCGCCTCCCTTCGCCGCAGACGGTATTATGGAAGCGGCAGATGGCGGAATTAAGTTCTGTGTCGCCATCACCGATGGTATCCCTTCACAGGATATGATCCGTGTTAAACGTTATATGCTTCGCTACAAGGAAGAGGATAAGATGGTATTGACCGGTCCTAACTGTGCTGGCTCAATTAGTCCCGGTAAATGCATGATGGGTATTATGCCTGGTCATATCTATATGCCAGGTCCTGTCGGTGTCGTGGGTCGATCAGGTACGCTGGGCTATGAAGCTGCTGCCCAAATGAAGGAAGTTGGAATCGGCATCTCAAGTAGTATCGGTATCGGTGGCGACCCTATCAACGGTAGTGCCTTTGTCGATCACTTGCAGTATTTCGAAGAAGATCCTGAGACCAAGGCAATCATTATGATTGGCGAGATTGGTGGACCTCAAGAAGTGGCGGCTGCACAATGGGCTAAAGATAATATGTCCAAACCTGTTATTGGATACATTGCAGGTCTGACCGCACCCAAGGGTACTCGCATGGGTCATGCAGGGGCGATTATTTCTGCAGTCGGCGATAGTGCGGCTGAGAAGGTTGAAATCCTTCAGGAGTGTGGTGTACATGTTGTGCCTAATCCAGCCTCATTTGCACCTGTTGTGAAGGAAGTCATGGCCAAAATAGGTTAGACCTTAGTAGTAAGAATGAGTAAAGGGCACTTCATCGGAGATGTTGTGCCCTTTATACTTTTAGAGAACTTAGCATGAATGAAATTTTGTCCTCATACTTCGTTAAAAATGTGCTCAGTCGGTCATTTACTTCGTGTAAACTTCCTCTTTGCGTTCATTTTTGCCTCGCCTGAGAACAAACTTTCTATCCATGCAAAGCTCTCTATTTATTATAAAATAAGATAATTATAAACGTAATCAGGAGTCTATCGTGTCAAAGACAAAAGTACTACTTACCCGCAAATGGCCAGCAGAAGCAGAAGCTAAAGCACAAGAACTGTTCGACGTTACCTTGAACGAAGACGATCACAAGATGTCTGTTGACG
>CBDFNQ010000029.1:0-114191 GCA_965250225.1 Gammaproteobacteria bacterium | reverse complement strand
CGCGCGGCCAACGCGTAACGCGTAATGCGTATTTCATTCACAAACAATTTCAGTGCGCAATAAGATCACGCAAATCCACACTAGTACACAGCGCACAGTTATTGTGACATCATATGCACTGCTGAAAATGGTACGAAACTGCACGACTACTGTGCAACAGTACGAGATTTTTGCACGTTGAGCTCCCATAGGCATGTACACAACAAGCTTTCTAGGTGTTGTACAACGATAAATGATGTTAACACCCTTCTGGCTCTCAACTAACGATAATTGGTAGTTGTTTCTTAAAATCTGTCTATACGTCTCATTTACGACCTGCAAAATTTATCTCTTACCTAGATTCACCACCATTTTTTTGCTGCTTATGCTTAGGATTTGGACTAACACAAAAATTGTCACGTCTGATACTGTGTTTATCCCATAAAACTAGACTTGTTTCATTATTGTAAACAGTAGACACATAAGATGGATGCCCAATAATTTGCAACATTTGAAAACAAGCCCATTATGGCCAAAATTATACAGAGCTTTGAGGAGTTACGAGATATCAGAGCCAAGTTTTGATTGAGATATACATGTAAAAGCAAAAGTAGAAAGGGTTTCACAATATACCAGCCTCATCATTTTCAGAAGAGCAATTCAGGCTTAAATTTCCAGCACTAAAATAGACTACCTACGTAAATGGGGAAAATAATCACAGACATTTCACTGATTATAAACACTTGGTGGGTGAATATACATTGACCTGAATTGGAAAGATGATGAAAAAAAATATTGTGTGACTATAGCTGCAGTATTCTCTGAATGTATAAGAGTGGAAATCCACTCTTTTAGGAGTCAAATCAGGGATCACTTCATTTTAGAGTGGAAATTCATGCTCAAAATAGTGGAAATCACTCTCAGAAGAGTAATTCAAGCCACTACTTAATAGAGTGATCCTTAACATGACTCCTAAAAGAGTCGATTTCTACTCCTTTGCATTAAGAGGTATCAAGATTAGTGCCAATCTCATACAGTCGTTACATCTTTACAGAATGATGTGAGGTGCGAATATATAGCATCCAGTGATTGCAGACAAAAAGATAATCAAACATCAATAATAATAATAATAATAATAATAATAATAATAATAATGAACTATTTATCCCTATATACAAAATTCCCTTAGAAAACTACAGTCATGATAAGATTTGGGGAAGGGGGGGGGGGGGATAATGCAATGAGTTTGGATGACTAGGCTGGACGGGTAGGGATAGGAAGGGACATTAACTTTATACGTGTCTCACTTGATTTCTTTGTAATTTGTTCTTCGTATTTTAATATTGTTATTGATATTTCGTTATCTAAACTATGTCATTTATATCTCACTTGAGGACCCCTCTGTAAAACAGTTGTGCGATGATTAGCACAGCTGAGTAGGGCTATCCTTCCGTTAAGACTATAATTAGTTTTTATGCTGTAATTACTTTATATGTTTTGTACTTTGAATTTGCATTGTGTTGTTGCTTTTAACGGAAAATAAAATCAAATCAAAATTGAATTATCATTACAACATACTTGCCAACCCTGAAACCTAAGAAATAGGGACAAATGGGAGGAATATCTTTAAAAATAGGAATATTCCTGAATTTCCCATACATTACTACAGGCAGATTTTTGCAAAAATAGGAACACATGATAAAATCACACTATTCTCTCCCCTTTTCTTGGGGTCAAAATAGGGACAGTTGGCAAGTACGTTGCAACAATAACAACCACTGTGATAGATATTATTATCATCATTCATCATCATCATCATCATCATCATAATAATAATAATCATTATCTACATGGTTGATTCAGTGCTATTTTTCTTTTTAAAATGCCCTAAAGTTCATTTTTGTTCTGATTTATTTATCCTTCTTTCTTCTTCATGCCTTCTTTCATTCTCTATACAACAATAACAACCAATGTGATAGATATTATTATCATCATCACTCACCATCATCATCATCATCATCATCATAATTATCTACATCTACATCAGGGGCCTATTGCATAAAACTTTTACCAGAGAAAAACTCTGGTTATTTTAACCTGAGTTTTTTTCCTATGGTAAAGTCAATGGTAAAAATAATGCTAACCTGAGTTTTCAGATTTTACCCGAGTTTTTCTCCGGTAAAAGTTTTATGCAATGGGCCCCAGCATCATCATAATCATTAGCTACAGTATAGAGATTCAGAAATATTTTTCTTTTAAAATGCTCTAAAGTTCCTCATTGATTTTGTTTGTTTCTCCTTCTTTCTTCATTTCTTCTTCCATTCTCCATGAATATCATATCAGAATTAATGTGATAAACCACAAAGCATACAATTTCATATTGCTGAATTGAATATGGTTAGGAATATCATAATACATACAAGCTTTGCTTTAGCATTAAACTGTATCAGAAATGTAAGAATAAAAAAATAGATGAGTTTCGCATCAACTGATGCACATAACTGTTACATGATAGCTATAGCTCTTGATACTTCATAAGTTATTTGGCTCAAAAAATGTGTTTCTTATTCAAGGTAAATGGGCATAACATGTGTAGTTTAGTTAATGAAGATAATGTTGACACACTTATTTTCATTTTGATAATTTTGAATTGAATTACCATATTCAGTTGCAGAGACTTAATATTGGTGAAGATAATGGCCATGCGCATGGTATAATGTTGTTAGCGTGGGGCAGTGTGCATGGCATAATGTTGTTAGCGCATGGGAGTGCGCATTGGCTTAACAACATTCTGCCATGCACAGGGAAGTGCGTTAACGACATTATGCCACGTGCATAACAATATGCAACTAATGTTGCGTAAATCTCTTACTGAAAGCTGCAAAAGACTTTAACGTCCCACTCTTGTGTTTGTGCTGTGTCTCTTGTATTGTCCTGTTTAGTATAGTCTTGTGTCGTCCTTGGGTGTACCCTATCCTTTAATTATTTTTTGTTTCTATTTTACGATACTTTGATATATTTGTTAGGGAACCTAATTTACAAGCATTGCTTCCTAGGTTTCCTCCACAAAACAGCCATTAATTATTTTCCATTTACAAGTCTTAAATTAATCAGATTTTACTATATTTTCCATAGATCTCAACATGTCTTATATACCAGTTTTGTAAACAAAAAAACTTAAAATTTTATTTGTTGTTATTGTGGAAATAAATGAAATGAAATGAAATATATTTTAGGTTGACCATTTTGAATGTAATGGCCCAATCCCAAAATATAAATGGCAGCTTTTAATAATTAAAGCATAGAGAATATACATGGATGTTTGTCCTGTCATTTTGTCTTCAGTCAAAATTGGAATGAGAGGGTTAAAAAAAGATGTAAACGGACGTAGAGCAGGAGTACATTGGCAAGTGCCAAAGCATACAAATGTATATACCGAGTGTCCCAAAAAAGTGGAACGCTCGATTTCTGTTACTTTGATATTTGAAAATATAGCTTTTTTTCACCAGATAACACATTGTCTTCTGAAAAGAATGATACCAAGATCATTGACATTGTTTGAGTTGTTTTGATTCTATGGTCATTTCTACAAAACATAGTCAAAAGTCAATTTTTTCTTAATTCTTGTGACACTTCAGTCAGGGATAATGGCTTTTCTGACTTCCATACATTGTTGCCCGGAAGCCCATTGATCCATGCTAACAAAACAAAGAGAGAACTTATGGACTGCTATACCCACCAAAAATAGCTTTAAGAAAATTCGTAAATGACTGTGTTTCAAGAAATGTTGTAGAATCAATACTATCGAACCAAATCAAATGATCTTGGTATCATTCTTTTCAGAAGACAATGTTTTATCTGATGAACTCCAAATATGCTAAAATCTGGATATTTCATTATCTGCCGCATCCAGTGATAACCAGACGATACGATGTGAGTTTTTTATTTCATTGCACCAGGCGGAGACAGCGGTTGTTTTTCCAAATCCGGCAGGGGAGTAAACGGATATTACGTTCTTGCTTAGACCTGACTCCAGCAAACCGGTTAAACGGATACGTTCAATGTTGCCTGTTTGGGGAGTCGGCAGCGTAATTTTTGAAGTTAGTAAAAGATCGGGCATCAGCCATCACCAATGTAAATTAACACTTTTAATCGAAAAATGAATAACCTCCTTTTTATATCATCACACAATAGCAATTCATTCAGATCTTGTCGCGATATTCATTCAATCGGCTCCGTTAAATTTTTGTGGTAGCCTGGAAATGTTTATGCTTATCAGCTTAAAGCGATCCGCCTAGCCAAAGCCATATTCATAAATATAACCCCAAATTTATATCCATAAGTAAAATATATGTCTAGAAATTCAGGGCATTCCAAATTAGTTTACATAAATAAAAAATTGAATGTCGGTAAGGTGATTAAAATCCCTCACGAAAGTTCCATTATCGGATGCCGAAGTCTGTTTGAATGACCTTGACGTATTTATGCGTCAAATCTTGCCACTTAGCAACCAGCCTACGCGACAATGAAGACATGGGCTTGTCGGATCTTAGTGATTGAAATTAAATTATTAACATAAACTTGGTTAATTGGAGAAGATCAAAAAATGAATCAATACGATGTAGTAATCATTGGCGGTGGTCACAATGGTCTGGTTTGTGCCAGTTATCTTGCCGGTGGGGGTCTAAAAGTACGTGTGCTTGAACGAAAAAATATTGTCGGTGGCGCAGCGGTGACGCAGGAGTTCCATCCCGGTTTTCGTAATTCAGTGGCGAGTTATACCGTCAGTCTTCTCAATCCAAAAGTCATTAAAGACCTGAATTTACACGCGCATGGTTTGAAAATCGTTGAACGACCATTTTCTAATTTTTTACCATTACCAGATGGGCAGTATTTAAAAACAGGTGCCACACTTGCCGAGACGCAGACTGAATTTGCCCGGTTTTCTAAAACCGATGCGGAAAAATTACCCGCCTATTATGAAATGCTCGACGGTGTCGCTGATATACTCCGAAAAATGCTACTGGAAACGCCGCCCAACGTTGGTGGCGGTATCACCGATATTCTGCGTGGTATCAAGGTGGGTAATCGTATGCGCAATCTTTCCATGGAAGGTCGGCGTGATGTACTCGATATATTTACCAAGAGTGCAGGCGATCTATTGGACTCATGGTTCGAGACAGACGCGATCAAAGCGGTGTTTGGCTTTGATTCCATTGTCGGGACTTTTTCCGGTCCCTATACCCCCTGCTCGGCTTACATTCTTTTGCATCATGTCTTTGGCGAGGTGAATGGCAAACGTGGTCAGTGGGGACACGCAATTGGTGGTATGGGCGCGATTACACAAGCCATGGCCAAAGAAGCAATCAAGCGTGGTGTGGAGATAACGACTGATGCGGCAGTCAGCCAGGTCATCGTCAAGAACGGTAAGACCACCGGCATTGTGCTTGAAAACGGCGAGGAAATTTCTGTAGCCTGTGTTGCTTCAAATCTAAATCCGAAACTGCTTTATACGAGTTTGATTGATGAAAATGATCTTGAACCGGAGTTTTACAATCGTATCAAAAACTGGAAAGGTGGATCGGCCACTTTCAGAATGAATGTGGCCATGTCTGAATTACCGGACTTCACTTGTCTACCTGGCAAGCATGAACAGCCTCATCATCGATCGGGCATTATCATTGCACCCACTATGAAGTACATGGAACGAGCCTATATGGATGCCAGCTTATATGGTTGGGCCAAGAAGCCAATTGTAGAGGTTGTTGTTTCCAGTGCAATGGATCCGACGCTGGCGCCAGAAGGCCAACACGTTGCCAGCTTATTCTGTCAACATTTTAACCCGAATTTGCCCGATGGTAGATCCTGGGATGAGTGTAAGGAGACGGCGGCAGATCTGATCATTGATACAGTGGACGAGCATGCCCCGAATTTCAAGCAAAGCATTTTTGGTCGCCAGGTTATATCACCACTGGATCTGGAACGAGACTTCAGCCTGGTGGACGGAGATATTATGCATGGTTCACTGACACTGGATCAACTCTACAGCGCCAGACCGATGTTGGGTTACGGTGATTATCGTGGGCCTATCAAAGGATTATATATGTGCGGATCGGGAACCCATCCGGGTGGAGGGGTGACCGGAATACCCGGACATAATGCCGCCAGGGAAATTCTGCGAGATTACGGTAGTAGTAAAGTTAAATAGTCGCCCCTGAAGAGCACATAAATCATTAATAACAAAAAATAAATTTCTTAATAAAGGTAAAATAGTTTGCAAGAAAACAAGTCATAGCACTTAAAACCTTGCGAACTATGAAGCCAAAGACAGCTGATAATCACCCTGATTTATACCGCGCCCAGCTCTCTCAAATACTTAACATGTCACATCCGTTGTGCCGTTTAGCCAAGGAAATAAACGGGTCACGCATTGAAGATAATCGACGTTGTTTACAGTATAGGCTGTGGTCACCCG
The DNA here is from genome assembly GCA_965250225.1 of Gammaproteobacteria bacterium. Classification (GTDB taxonomy): domain Bacteria; phylum Pseudomonadota; class Gammaproteobacteria; order Eutrophobiales; family Eutrophobiaceae; genus CBDEUK01. Next base: position 107,737 of record CBDFNQ010000029.1, on the reverse strand, counting down.
GCATTACCGATCCGTTTATTGGCGAGCCTTCACTACTTGAAATATACCTTTGATGAAAGTGACGAAAGCGTTGTTGAGCGTTGGGTTGAAAACCCTTATTGGCAATATTTTTGTGGTTATGAGCAATTACAGCACGACCTGCCATTGCATCCAACAACGCTGGTTAAATGGCGAAACAGAGTGGGCGATAAGTTAGAGGCTTTACTTGAAGAGATCCTTAATGTTGCGATGGAAACAAAGGCCCTTAAACCTCACACATTGAAGCATGTCAATGTGGATACCACCGTGCAAGAGAAAGCCATCGGCTTTCCCACCGATGCCAGGCTGTATCATAAAATGCGTGTCACGTTAGTGCGCGAAGCGCACAAACGTTCTATCGTGTTGCGCCAAAGTTTTAAAAAAGTGGGTAAGAAAGCATGCAAGGACGTTATGCCAGTGCAAAACAAATGAAACGTGCGACGAAACAAACGCGAAAACTAAAAACCTATCTGGGTCGATTAACGCGAGATATTCAGCGTAAAGCACCTTTAATGGATGATGAATTATCTATTTTAATTGAGCGTTCAACACAGTTATTAAAACAGCAACGCCTTGATAAGAACAAACTCTATAGCATCCATGAGCCTGACGTTCGTTGCATTGCTAAAGGTAAAATACACAAGCGGTATGAGTTTGGAACAAAAGCATCGTCTCAGCCCAAAGTTTAGATAACCCATACGATGGTCATACACTCGAAAGTGCACTGAACCAGGTGAGTGAGTTAACCGGCATCACGCCACAAGATGCTTACTGTGATATGGGTTACCGAGGTCATGGATTAAAAGGCGATACGAAAATTCACCTTGTGGGAAAGATACCCAAACGAGCGACAAGAAGTTTACGAAAGTGGATGAAGCGACGTGCGGCAATCGAGCCCATTATCGGTCATCTAAAATCAGACCATCGATTGAACAGAAATCACTTAAAAGGCAAAGCGGGAGACCGTGCTAATGTCGTATTAGCTGCCGCTGCATACAATATGGCTAAGCTACTGGCCTGGTTTTATTGGCTTCGATATTTTCAAGCTATCTTTCGTCGATTAAGTTTGAAAATAGCGGGTGATCAGAAAATAAACTTTTGTGTTTTTGCTTAATCTTCAGGGACGACTAAATAGTCGCCCCTGAAATACTCATATCTCAATGATTATAAAGGAATAAGTTCTATATTCTGTTAGAATAAACGTCCAGAAAAGCAGTAAAACAGCCATAAAACTGGACGAACAGAGGTGACACCATTGAGCCAAGCCAAGCTGCCAAACGGTAATCAAAGCAGTTTTTTGCATGCTAATTTAATCGACCAACTTAACCCCAAACAGCCTTTACTGACATTGGCTAATCAGATTGACTGGGACGATTTTGAAACTGAATTTTCTCCGCTTTATTCGCACTTGGGTAAGCCCTCAAAACCCATTCGATTAATGGTCGGTTTATCCATCCTCAAACATTTGGAAGATCTCAGTGACGAGGTGTTGATCCACCGATGGACACAAAACCCGTATTACCAACTGTTTACTGGAGAAGTTGAATTTCAATGGACTATTCCTTGTGACCCTTCCGATCTGACGTACTTCAGGAAACGGATCGGCAGCCAAGGACACGAAAAGATCCTGGCGTAAAGATCCTGGCGATGTCCATCGCCTTGCATCAGGGTAAAATAGACGAAGATGAAATGTGTATTGATACCACGGTTCAAGAAAAGAACATCACCTTTCCAACGGATGCCAAACAGTACGGCAAAATCCATAAGCATCTGCTTAAGATAGCCCGCAAAGAAAAGCTCGGGTTGACCCGCACCTATGAAAAAGAAGAGAAGCAACTCAAGCTTCAAACGCGTTTTGCCAGTCACCCAAAGAACCGAAAAAAAGCGCGCCAGGCAGTGAAACGATTAAAGACCATCAGCGGCCGATTACTGCGAGAAATACAGCGTAAGATGACGGAAGAAGAACTTGAACGCCACGCTGAAAAGCTAGCCTTGTATCAGCGCATGCTGGGACAAAAACGCGGAGATAAAAACAAGCTATACAGTCTGCATGAACCGCATGTCTATTGTATGAGTAAGGGCAAACCTCACCAGCGTTATGAATTTGGCAGCAAAGCCTCTATCACCACCACCCGAGACTCAGGTATTGTGATTGGCGCACTCGCTTTTGATAAGAATATTTTTGATGGACATACCGTTCCTGCCGTACTGGCACAGATCAAACGTCTTATCAAACGAGTTCCTAAGATTGGCATTGGCGACCGAGGGTATCGAGGTAAATCAAAAGTCAATGATACGCAGATAGTGACGCCTAAACCGGCCAGGAAAAATGCATCCAACGAAGCCATGGCATTGGCCAGGAAACGTTTTAGACGACGCGCAGGGATAGAGCCTGTTATCGGACACTTGAAGAGTGACCATCGCTTAAAAAGAAACTTCTTGAAAGGCTTTGTGGGCGATCAAATTAATCTGTTAATGGCCGCCGCCGCATTCAACTTCAAGAAGTGGATGAGGGAGGCTATTCTTTGGCTTCAATTTATGAAATCGTTATGGCAAATTTGTTTTGTGGATCTGAACCTGCGACTGGCATAAGTGCCTGAAATGAATATTTCAGGGTCGACTAAATAGTGACTCGTAGCCTACCGGATGTGTTGACGACAACAACAATAAGATCGCTGTTTATCGTATTGATACTGGTTTGGAATGATCTTTGAAGTAAGCAGTATTCATAAATGAGTAGTACATACTAATGTGATAATCCTGAAATCCGCAGTTGTACAGTATCAGCGATCACTTGTGGAATCCTGCACTCATTGCGGTAGTGCTATCGAGGTCATTAGCAGCTTGGAAATCTTAAAGTTATCATCACAGGATACTTACTCTATCTATAAGGATAGGAATGCCTTGTCGTTCGATTAGCTTGGGACAGTGACAGGATCGATACCAATATTTTTTATTTCTGGATAATAAAAATGAGTTTTTCCCTGATCCTCAAAAAATGTTGGAGACAATATGCATCTTTTAGATAATCCGATCAGGTCGGATGAATTGTTGGAAAAAACAGTCGATATCACACACCGGTTTTATGCCTCATCATCCGAACCAATGATGCATAAGGAACTGATCGAGTTGACGTGCGCAAATGGTGGCGATCATCTGCTCAAACTTTACAACGATCATTCTCTTGGCTATGCAGAAAATAGCGGAAGTCTAGATTTGCGCCGTGAGCTTGCGGCGCTGTACGGATCGGAAATCGAGGCGGAGAATATTGTTGTTTTCCCCGGGGCGCAAACCGGCATGACCATCACCGCTCAGGCACTACTGCATCAAGGTGATCATGCGATTGTGATAACCCCAAGCTACCAGTCACTGGAAGAGGGTATAAAATACGCAGGTGCCGATGTTACCCGGGTTGGCCTTTCGCCGAACAATGACTGGCAGATTGATATTTCGGCAGTAAAGGCAGCCATTCGTGTCAATACAAAATATATTGTCCTCAATGATCCGCATAATCCTTCGGGTTCGTTGCTGGCTGTGGGCACAAAACGCGAACTACTTGTCCTGGCAGAAAAAAATGACATTCTGATTTTTCCCGATGAGGTTTACCGGCTACTTGAGCTTGATCCCGCCGCGCGATCCGCATCCATGGCTGAAATGTCTGCCAATGGTCTGGCGCTTGGCACCATGGCAAAACCGTTTGGTTGTGGTGGTATGGGTATTGGCTGGGTAGCCTGCCAGAATAAAGACGTGATTGAAAAACTCCGCAAAGCGCAATATATGTTTACCGTTTGTTTTTCGCGGGCGGGTGAAATACAGGCAATGATGGCGCTTCGGGTGCGAAATAAAATTATCAAAAAAAATATGGCAATTATTTATCAAAACCTGGAATTGCTGGAAGCGTATTTTGAAGAAAATAGCGATCTGTTTGAATGGATGCCACCACAGGCAGGTGGCACTGGCTTTGTAAAATTCAAAGGACCAATCAGTTCTGATGAACCCGCCGCGCAGTTGCTGGACGAAGGAATTCTCGTCTTCCCCTCATCCATCTTTGACTGCGATGATGACCTTAAGCAATATTTCAGAATTGGTTTCAGTCGCCGTACCGTGCCCACCTCACTCAAAGCGTTTAGCGAGTTTGTTAAGGCAAACAGGGCGGCATGGGGCTATCCACGTTAAAGTTTTCAAGAGAATACACTATGCCAGACACTATTCCTGATTTCGATAATGAAAAGATCGCCAGGATCATAAAAGAGCGTTACGGCCTTGAAGGAGAGATCTCCTCACTCAATTCCTTCGAAGACCAGAATACGTTGATTAAGACAGAGACAGAAAAATTTGTCCTGAAGATTGCCAACAAAAGAATGAGGCATGAATATATGCAAATGCAAACAGATATACTTAATCACCTGAGGGATACAGCACCAGAGCTAACCATTCCGCGTGTGATAAAGACTTTAAACGGGGAAGAGAACATTTTGGAAGAGGATTTCCCTGTTCGTTTACTGATTTTTCTGGAAGGTGACATCTTAGGGGATGTAAAAAGAAGCCCGGCGCGAATGGCACTTACTTAAGGGGTAAGTTTTTATTAATCAATGAGTTAAACAGCTACTGTCAGTGGGGGTGACTTTCATCAGTCTATGTTAATTCGACAAATCATCGTAAAAGCACTGTAAACCCAGATAATTTAGCATAAAGGAATAACTACTTGTCTTATTGATATATATAAATATATTTTCTTAAGTAAGTGCCATTCAAGCCCGGCGCTTTATCGCGATATGGGTCGGTTTCTGGGTCGATTCTCAAAAGCAATGCAAAGCTTTGTGTTTGATGGTATTGATGGGGCAGACATGCTCTGGAAACTTGATAATGTCATTGCCTGCAAGGATTATTTGTCGGAGGTGACGGATCTGGATACCCGAGATCGCATTGCACGCCTGTTTGATGTCTATGAAAAAGAAATTATGCCAAAGCTGCCGGATTTGCGAAAAGCCGTCATTCATAACGATGCCAATGAACAGAATTTAATCGTTGCGCCGACTGAACCAGATAAAATATACGGGCTGATAGATTTTGGCGAAGTACAATATGGCAGCCAGGTTAATGAGCTCGCTGTCGCACTTGCATACGGGCTTCTTGGTGAAGATGATTTCGAGATGGGGGCTAATAACATTATTGAAGGTTATGTGGATGAATTCCCGCTTGAGAAACGGGAGCTTGAGATGCATTATTATCTGATGGCAATGCGATTGGTAATCAACATCACCATGACCTCTCACTCCGCAAAACAACAGCCGAACAACAACTACATACTGGTCTCTCAAGCAGCGGCGCGGGTGCTTCTAAAGCGGCTTGAGGATGAAGGTTATATATTGACTGAGGGTAGAATATGAATATAAGAGAATTTGGCGTCGAGATTTGGATGAACGAGTTTGAGAAAAAGTGTCAATATAATCTCGCCGAGACCTGTGTTGAAAGTTTTACTATAGAGGAACTTTGAAATTACCGACAAAAGAGACAGTATTCTTTCAGAACTATTACCACTAAAAATGACGTATGGTGCTATCGAAGGTTCTGATCGACTTCGTAACAATATCATGACGATGTATGATGATCAGGCGATTGAAAATATTCTTGTTACCCACGGCGCTATTGGTGCCAACGCACTGATCTATGAAACACTGATCTCCCCTGGCGATGAAGTTATATCTGTGCTTCCGACCTATCAGCAACATTATTCCATTCCCGAAAGTTATGCTGCAACGGTTAAAACTCTTGCGTTAAAAGAAGAACATAACTTTCTTCCTGATTTCACTGAATTAAAAACTATGGTCAGCGCTAAAACAAAGCTGATAGCCATTAACAACCCTAATAACTCGACGGGATCATTGATGGATGAAGAGATGTTAAATGAAATCGCCGGGATCGCAAGAACAGGTGATGCTTATTTGCTTTGCGATGAAGTCTATCGGGGTACTAACCAGAAGGGTGATGGTTTTTCCAGGGCGGTGGCCGATCTTTATGAAAAAGGGATCAGTACAGGTAGTATGTCAAAGTCATTCTCGCTAGCCGGTCTTAGATTAGGCTGGATTGCAGCACCACGAGAGCTTATTAATCAAGTTTCCATTCGTCGGGATTATAATACTATCAGCGTAGGTATGCTTGATGATCTGTTTTCTGCTTTGGCTCTGGAACATAAGGATAAAATAATTGCTCGCAGTCAGAGGATAACTCGAGAAAACCTGAAAATACTTGATCATTGGATTGAAAATGAACCGCTTATTTCCTATATCAAACCAAAATCCGGTACAACGGCGCTGCTTAAATATAACATCGATATGCCGTCAAGAGATCTTTGCATACAACTCATACAGAAAACGGGAGTGATGTTGACGCCGGGCAGTGTTATGGAGATGGAAGGTTATCTACGTAGAGGTTATGCGAATAATACTGAAACCTTAAGTACAGGACTTGAAAAAATTTCAGGCTTCTTAAAAGAAACAAGATGAAAACATGGCAAGTACGAGGCTTGCCATAATGGTTGTTTTGGCGATTCTTATTGACCCTGTAATTTAACTTAGTCTGAAATGAAATGTTTGCTGATATGCATAAGTTACACTTCATAGCTAACCGCAAAGAATAGATATATGACTTATGTCAAGCCTTCGTTGTGGTTAATACCCTGGTTTTTATACGAACTGAGTTCGCAACAACTGCATTGGGATAACTAAATATTTCAGCGTCGACTATTTTGCAATAATATGAAGACCTGACTTGACAAACTGAATTTGCGATTTAGTGTCTTTATCGCATTAAGTTTGCGCAGAACTGGAAATGGTTTCAGGATACGAATCCTGCTTTAATATCAATATACCCCTGAAAATATAACCGACTGATAGATTTAGAAACATGGTTTTGTCTGGATAATTCGTCCGAATCCATTTCATCGATTTACTAAGTATGAGGATGTTGCGAGGAGTCCGTCTGGGTAGATTGTGTTTCATTACCTGTGAAACAAATTTTCTGGCAAAAACAGATCACTTGTGCAGTGGGAAGTTTGAAATTGGGTCGGTTATTTATGTATCCGGTGACGATTACTATGTCTTAAAGACTTAAAGACGGCATCCGGCTTTTACAACAATCACGAACCGGGTCTGACGATCAGTATAGAGACCGGCGCTTAATTAAGTTTTCTTGCAGGAGTGTAAAGTAATGAGTGAAATGAACCAATTTAGAGAAAGAGTGATAGATAAAGATGATTCTCGTCCAGAAACCAGATTAGACGGAAGTACAAAAGGTTGGTCTCTTTCTCGCAACTACTATAAAGATCCCGCCGTTTTTGAACGCGAGAAAAATGCTATTTTTTATAATAACTGGATATTTGCCGGACATAATACACAAATACCCGAAATCGGTGATTTTTTCAATTTTAAACTACTTGATGAAAGTATTATTGTTATACGTACCAGCGATGATTCTATTGGTGCTTATTATAATGTTTGTCGTCATCGAGGATCTCAAATATGCAAAGAATCCTCTGGCAGCACGAATCGATTTGTATGCCCATATCATGGATGGGTTTATGATATTGACGGAAACCTGAATGGCGAACGTGAAATGCCAGAGGGTTTTAATAGAAAAGATATTAAACTGCACAATTGCAACATCGAACTGATCGGCGGGATGATTTTTTTGAATTTGAGCGATAAACCAACTTCGCTCGAAAATGCTAAAACTGATCTTGCTGATGCGATGGAAATGTTTGATTTTGAAAACCTTAAAATCGCAGCACACCAAAACTATCAAATCAAGGCCAATTGGAAACTCACACTAGAAAATTATCAGGAATGTTACCACTGCGCACTTTCACATCCCGAATATGCCCTAAGCCACACACTTAAAGTTGGTACGGATAAATTTACTAAATTACAAAAACCGATGGAACAAAGAATGGAAGCTTGCGGGATTAAGAAGATATTTGTCGACAAGCAATTTGATGCACAGGAAGAAGGACAGGAACAGTATGCTTATGGTCGTTATGCACTTTTCGATAAATATAAGACGGGCAGTGAAGATGGCGAACAGGTAGCGCCACTTCTTGGTAATATAAAAGATTTTGATCATGGCGCATCCGATTTTAATATCGGCGTATTTACCTATTTTCTAGTTTATAACGATCATGCTGTCATCTATGTATTTACCCCAACAGACCATGAAACTTCAGCATGCGATGTTTATTGGCTGGTGAGAAAAGATGCTGAAGAAGGCAAAGACTACGACGTTGAAAAACTTAAATGGCTATGGCATGTGACAACGCTCGCTGATGAACGGATTATTACCGATAACCAATTAGGGGTGAATAGTAAGAAATATGCCCCCGGCCGCCTCTCCAATATGGAGTATCTGGTAGAAAAATTTATTGTTTGGTATTTAAAAAATCTGAGTGATCAGTAAGGCGGAAGCATAACATGACAATAAAGCGGAGATTGGTTTGCCTTTTCCGGTGTGTGGCAGACGGGAACAACACCAGATTTTTTTTGTATTCAGCGAAATTATTCTTGTTTCGCAAAATTTAAAAACACCCGATAAAAGGAAAATCAATTAATGAAGCAAGCTACTAATATTCGTTGGCGTATTCTGGTTCTGCTGTGTTTGAGCAGTTTTGTCTCTTACACACTCAGGGCAAATTTATCCACCGCAGCACCTTTTATGATCGAAGATCTGTCTTTGAGCGAAATCCAGTGGGGTTGGGTCTTGGCTGCTTTTACAACAGGTTACGCCCTGTTCCAGTTCCCGGGCGGTATCTTTGGCGATTTTTTTGGCCCAAAACGCGCACTTACATTAATTGCCATACTATGGGGTGTCTCTACTCTTTTAACGGCGCTCGTGCCGGGTTCGGAATCGGGTTCAGTAACAACAATCCTGACAGCATTAATCATGGTCCGCTTTCTGGTCGGCGTATCTCATGCACCTATTTTTCCCATCCAGAATGTGACTGTTCAGCGCTGGTTCCCAGCAGGGAGTTGGGCGCTTCCTCACGGTTTGTCCAGTACCGGTTTGACCCTTGGTGTCGCCGTTACAACTCCCGTGCTGGTATGGATGATCACGGAAATGGGTTGGCGCTATTCCTTTATATTATTAACACCTTTAGCATTTATAGTGGCAGCGCTGTGGTGGTGGTATTGCAGGGATTTTCCTCAACAGCACCCGGCCATTAACGCTGAAGAAGTGGCCTTAATTACCAAAAATCAGTACACGACTGAAAATAATGAAGCAGCGCAATTACCCTGGACACGCGTGATAAAAAACCGCGATATTCTGCTCTTGGCAATTAGCTATTTCTGTATGAATATTATTTTCTATGAAGTATTCAGCTGGTTTTTTTATTATCTGGTGACGATCAGGGAATTCGAAGCCCAGCAAGCCAGTTATCTCATTTCATCGCAATGGATATGTGGTGCCGTAGGTGCCGCCTCCGGGGGATGGATCTGCGATAAGTTATGCAATCGACTGGGGCTTCGCTGGGGATGTCGCTGGCCCGCGATTATTGGCATGGTATTGTCTGCGCTTTTAATCGTTGCTGGGGCGCTAATAAGTAACCCATACATAGCCATGCTGTTTTTTGTTTTTTGTTTTTTGTTTAATCAAATGACGGAAGGCGCTTACTGGGCAACCAGTATTGCGATTGGGGGTCGTAATGCGGGCGCGGCGGGGGGTGTTATGAATACCGGTGGAAATATCGCTGGAGTCATTGGAACCCTGATTATACCATTCAGTGCAAGTATATTTGGCTGGAGCTTTGCAATAGCCACAGGCGGGATCTTCGCAATTATCGGTGCAGGTTTATGGTTTTTTATACGCCCCGATCATCCCCTAAGCGAACAGGCCACATAAATACACATTGTTTTTAGTGCTCGAATTGGGTCACTGCATCGCAATAGTCGGTTTCGCCAAAACGAAACAGGCGATGGAAGCCGCTGGCTCAAGTCCATAATCAATGGAAATGAATTGTACATTTGAATGCGCTGGAGACCTAACCAGACTGACACGCCCTGTACTGAGGAAATAGTCGTCTTTCTCACAGTCATATCCTGATTGATAAACAAGCTGTCTTCACAAGACTGTGCGGGGCATATACCCCGAGAAATATGCCCTGCAAATAGATGTAATGGAATATCAATGAGTGGATAATTATCACGATTTAGTGAATATTCAAACAAGATTTAATGAATGTCAACCATGCAAACATCTAATATCTATTCATCGAAATCCGGTTCCTACCGTGAGGCGTACCGTAACGCCGTTGAGATGTTACGCGAGAATAAACCTGTTCTGGCCAGTGAGCAATTACAAGAAATCCTGAAATCTGTTCCTGGTGAAGTCAATAGCATGCGCCTGCTGGGTGTGTCGCTGCGAATGCAAGGAAAATTTGAAGAAGCGATCAAATACCTGCAGGCGGTTGTTAAATCCACTCCCGATTTTGCCCTGGCCTATGATGATCTGGGTGGAGCATATGTTTCTGCGGGTAATTTCAAAGAAGCCGAAAAATGTCTGCGTCGAGCGGTCAGGCTTGATCCGAAGCTTATTAACGCCTGGCGTCGTCTGGGTGAATTATTAGTCAAGCTGGGTCGGGGTAGAGAAGCCGATGAGGTATTCCTTATTATGCTGGAACTCGATCCAATCAAGAAAATGCTGGTTGAGGTTGTAGAGTACATGGCAAAAGGTCATATCTTTAAGGCTGAAGATATATGTAAGGAAATCCTGAAACAGGATCCGCGCAATGCAGAAGCGTATGGCCAACTGGCTACTATTGCCACACGTTCTGGCGCTCATCGCGATGCGGAACGGTTACTCCAGCATAGTTTGAAACAAAATCCCAAGGTTTACCAAAATTGGGGACTCCTGGGTGAAGTCTACAGAATACAGGATAAGCTGGAAGAGTCGGAAGATGCTATTAATAAGGCCTTGACGCTGGAGTCAAAAAAATCGGTATTGTGGACAGCACTCGGTATTACGCTTGCACAAATGCTAGACACCGAAAAAGCACTCGAGGCGCATCATTGTGCCCTGGAACTGATGCCAGACAGTCCTGAGGTCATGATGAATCTTGGTCATGTGCAGAATACGCTGGGTTATAACGAGGCAGCTGTTAAAAACTATCAGCAATGTCTCGATCATGAACATACGCGTGGTTTGGCATATTGGTATCTGTCTAATTTAAAAACGTATCAATTTTCCGACAAGGAAATTCAGAATATGGAGGAAATTCTGAAAATAACAGAGCCAGAAGATGAGAGCTACGCGCCATTGAATTTTGCCTTGGGCAAATCTGCTGAAGATGCGAAGGAATATGATCAGGCCTTCCAATACTACGCAGCAGGTAATGAACGTAAAAGTGAAATTGCTAATTACGATCCCGATAACATAGAACGGGAAACCGACAGACTGATTGCACTGTTTGATCAGGCGTTCTTCGCTGACAGACAAGGTTGGGGCTGTCAGGATTCGGCACCCATCTTTATCCTTGGTTTGCCGCGTGCCGGATCAACCCTGCAGGAACAGATCCTGGCCAGCCATTCTGCCGTAGACGGTACCATGGAACTTCACCACGTTATTCGTACTATGAGAAACCTGGATGAACGCGATGATGGGGACGATCAATTTCCCGAGATTTTGAGCGAAATAGAGTCCGACGAATTTCAACAGTTGGGGGAAAATTATATCTCCGATACCTTAAAGTATCGCGGTAACGCCCCGCATTTTATTGACAAGATGCCGAACAACTTTCGGCATATTGGCCTGATTCATCTCATGTTGCCCAATGCCACCATCATCGATGCCAGGCGCCACCCGATGGATGCCTGCATTGCCTGTTTTAAACAGAATTTCGCTCTGGGGCAGCACTTTACTTACAGCCTGGAACACATGGCTCGCTACTATATCAACTACGTACGCCTGATGGATCACTGGGACAAGGTGCTGCCCGGTAAGGTACTGCGCGTCCAGTACGAAGATGTCATTAATGATACCGAAACGCAAATCAGACGCACGCTGGAACACAGTCGATTAGCCTTTGAGGAAAACTGCTTACGATTCTATGAGACCAAGCGTGTCGTGCGTACACCAAGTGCTGAACAAGTTCGCCAACCGATATATACAAAGGGTGTGGGCTATTGGCGAAACTTTGAGTGTCATCTCGAACCGCTGAAAAAAGCACTTGAGCCGATTCTGGAACGATACCCTATTTGATTATTTGCAGAATGAAAATCAGACCAATCACCGTAAAAAATAAGCTGCATATGCAGGAGAATTTCGAATTGTTGATAGCCGCTAGCGTTAATAAACTGAACAGACAGATGTAGAACGAAAATATAATTTTATTGTAGAGCTTTTCTAGCTCATAAAGATGGGGGTTAAAATGGTAGTAAAAAAAAGAAACACTAAAAAAAATATGAAGCTTATGAAAATGAAGCCCATGGTAGCTGCTGTTTCGCTCGCCATAGGCGGGCTTACGGTGATGCCGGTTTTTGTCAACGCCGAGGGTATTGAAGAAGTCCTCGTCACCGCACGTAAACGTACTGAATCATTGCAGGATATTCCTTTCAGTGTTCAGGCCTATACTGAAGAGGATATCGAGAATTTTGGTATTAATGACTTTGATGATTACGCACTGCTAACGCCGTCACTCTCGTATTTGAGTACCGGGCCTAGCAGCAGTGTCATCTATATACGAGGTGCCTCCGATGGCGGGGATGGCAATCAATTCATTTCTCAGCCAACAACAGCACTTTATCTGGACGAACAACCGATCTCTAATATCGGTCGGTCAGTGGATCTGCAGATCACTGACATTGAACGTATTGAGGTGTTGAATGGACCGCAGGGCACGCTCTATGGTGCCAGTTCGTTGTCAGGAACGATCCGGGTTATTACCAACAAGCCAGATACGGCAGCCTTTTATGCCGGAACGTCTCAAGAGATTTCCAGCACGGAAAATGGTGATTTATCGTATGTAGGCGATGGCTTCGCCAATATTCCGATTACTGATGATATCGCGATCCGTTTGGTCGGCTGGTATAAGGATGAGGGAGGCTATATCGACAATGTATTTGGAACCCAAACGAATAATGGTATTACTATTGACAATGCTGGCCAGGTGCAAGATGACTATAATACTGTAGATACGTTTGGTGGTCGGGCGGCTTTTAAGATTGATTTCAACGACAATTGGTCGGCGAACCTGACTGGAACGTATCAAAAAACCAATGCGCAAGGACAGTTTGGTTATGATCCAACAGTCGGTGATTTACAGACGACAAGATTCAATGCTGATGGCTTTGACGATAGGGTTGCTCAGGGAGCGCTGGTGGTTGAAGGTGAACTGTCGGGCGTTGCCGATATCATCTACGCGGGTTCCTATTTTAATCGGAAACTCCATGACCAGGCTGATTATACCGGTTATCTGAATGCCTACACTTCCTACGCATATTATTTTGTGCCGTTTGGAGCTGATGCGAGATTGTCATTCATCGAAGACATCAAATGGGCTCGGCAAACGCATGAGTTTCGTGCATCGTCACAGGAAAATGGAAGCCGATGGAATTGGGTCGTAGGCCTATTTTATGACAGAACCGAAACCGATGTAGACAACCTTTATTTTCAAGCTAATTTGGATGAGACTAATACCTATGCAAACCCAGCCCCGCTTACAAATACCTTTTGGGCTTCAGTCAATTCTCGCGTGGATCAACAAATAGCAGCGTTTGGTGAGTTGACCTATGATCTTACCGACGATGTTGCGGTAACCGTTGGTGGTCGCGTCTTCCGAAATACGTTTGAGATTAGCTCTTTTCATGGCTACGGTGGTCCACAGACCCTGGATGCTAACGAGGGTTCGGAAAATGACTGGGTCGGTAAGGCAAATATTAGCTGGCAAGCTACTGAGGATATACTGACCTGGTTCACCTTTTCTCAAGGTTATCGAACCGGTGGTCCAAACCGCGACGTGGGTGCCTTCCCAGGTTATCCGGAAACTTTCGAATCGGATACCATAGATTCCTATGAAATCGGTTTTAAATCGACCTTGTTTAATGGGCAAATGCAATTAAATGGTGCTGTGTACTATTTGGATTGGGAAAATACACAGGTTTCAGTGCTTGATTTTTCTAGTTCAGTACTTGGCTATGGTGTAAATGTTGAAGATGGTGTCGGAATATTAGGTCTGGAGCTTGATGCATTGATCAATTTGAGTAACGGCTGGATTGTGTCAAGTGGCTTATCTTTGATAGATGCACAATTAAGAGGTACGTTGCTTGAAAGTGCTCTAGATCCTACTACTGTTACTGGGGTTAATGGAGACAGAGTCCCGCGTGTACCAATATTTAAATTTAATTCGACACTAAGATACGAATTCGCCGTTCTCGATGCTATTGATGGTTATTCTCAATTTAGTTATAGTTATGTCGGTCATACGACTAATTCATATGAGACTGACACACGGCAAGAAGCATATGGTATCGGTAATTTCAAACTGGGTGGCAACATGGATGACTGGGGAGCCGTCTTCTTCGTCGATAATATATTTGATGAAAGAGCGGAAATTTTCATTAACCCGTTTAACTTCGATAGTCGGATTGAGACAAACCGACCCCGAACAATCGGCTTTAACGTGACGAAACGCTTCTAACCAAAGTACAACAGAGAATAAAGACGTCCTCCTCTCCGGCAGGAGATGTAATCTAACATCTCCTGCCTAGTATTGAATTGTATTTTTTGTATTCAGACTCGATTTATGACAACCGTACTCACTCTCGCTGAGATCAAATCCCTGATCGATACACCCCGGTTGATCCTGGAGATCGAAAGCGGTTTTGTTCTCTATTCCGAAGGCCTGGTGAACGTGCCGCCAGTCGGATTCCTGCATTTTGATGATCCGCCGGGCGATGTGCATATCAAATACGGTTATGTCATTGGTGACGATTACTATGTTCTGAAAATGGCCTCCGGCTTCTACAACAACGCTGAACTGGGGCTGCCGATTAGTGATGGCTTGTTACTGGTGTTCAGTCAGAAGACCGGAAAACTCAAACTAATTTTATTGGATGAATGCTGGCTCACAGACATGCGCACAGCAGCAGCAGGGGCGGTTGCAGCGAAACACCTGGCGACAAAGAACATCCATCATATCGGGATTGTCGGAACCGGGGTACAGGCCAGGTTGCAGCTTGAATTGTTGCGTGATGTTATCGATTGCAAGAACTGTTACATCTGGGGCAGGGATCCGGCCAAGGTACAAGCTATGATTGATGATCTTGGTTCAAGAGAGAGCATTCAGAACTGGGGGCTGGAAATGATAGCAGTGAGTGAACTTGATGAACTGGTTTCACAATGCAATCTCATTGTTACCACGACTTCTGCCAGGAGTCCTTTGATCATGGCCGATCAAGTACAGACAGGGACACACATCACTGCAATGGGTTCTGACGATCATGGTAAACAGGAGCTTGGTGCCGGGCTATTGGCAAAGGCTGATTCTGTCGTGGCGGACAGTATCTCTCAATGTGTAGCCCATGGTGAATGCTTTACTGCAATAAAAGAAAAGCAGATCGATGAAGCTTCCATTCTCGAATTGGGCAATGTGATCAATGATCCCGCTCTTGGACGAACCAGCGAGGATCAGATTACGGTTGCGGATTTAACCGGGGTTGCGATCCAGGATATTCAAATTGCCAGGATGATCGACCGCAACTTAAATCAAACGAGATAAAATTAATGACAAACGAAAATCAGGTGAAGTTGGATGTTCCTCAGTTAGTTAAAGAAGCCATTGAAAGATGTCAGGATTATCTCACGCCGACCCCCCTGGAGTATTCCCGATATCTCAGTGAAAAAATTGATGGAGAGGTTTGGCTTAAGCTGGATCTGGTACAGCGTACTTCTTCGTTCAAGTTTCGTGGTGCTGTCAACAAGATCCTGTCGCTCACGGAAGCAGAGCTCGAAAAAGGTGTGGTCTCCGCCTCTACCGGCAACTATGCCCTGGCCATTGCTGAGGCCGTAGCAATTCGAAAACATCGCGCCACCATTTACGTTGCCGAAGATCTTGAACCCGCAGTACTGGAACTTCTGAAAGCGCATGGTCTGGATTTGGTCGTCTATGGCAAAGGTGCCTGGGATGCGGAGAAGGAAGCCCGACGGGTTGCAAAAGAAGAAGACAAGATCTATGTATCACCCTACAACGATCCTGTTGTCGTCGGTGGACAGGGCACCTGCGGCTATGAGATTTCACAACAACTTCCCGATCTGGATGCGGCTCTTTTTGCCTGCGGGGGAGGGGGGTTGGTATCTGGCTCAGCGGGTTGGCTGAAATCTCACAATCCCGATATTAAGGTCTATGGCGTCTCGCCAGAAAACTCTCCAGTAATGTACGAATCTGTTCGAAGCAACAAAATAGTTGAGATGGAAACCTTCCCGACCCTGGCGGACAAGTGTGCCGGTAATATAGATTTAGACAGTATTACACTGGAATTGTGTCAGCGTTATGTGGAAGAAATTATGTTGCTCAGCGAAACAGAGATCGAACAAGCGATCCGACTTCTGTTTGAACAACATCGCCTGGTAACCGAAGGTTCAGCCGCTTTGAGTATTGGCGGCATAATTAAACGAAAAGAGCAATTCAAGGGAAAGAAAGTCGTTGCGGTCGTATGCGGACGGAGTATTGATCTGGATGTGTTTAAACGAATTATCAATTAGCAAATAAAGACAGTCTGATAAAGCTGTCGATTATATTAAGGCCGCTCGGGAACCGGGTGAATCATTCTATACATCTGTATAGTCAATGATTGAAAACTATATTTTCATACGCTGGCAGGATATTTCAAATACAAAATGAGTTGCTAAGTTGAGTCTACCCAGATGCAGTAATAAGCGCCATCCTTGTTAATTACACTTCCCTTATGCGTTATCGAAAATCGGAGATAAAAATTGCCAGAAATATTAGTTAGAAAAGCAAGCATTGAAGATTCAGGTTTAATCCTTGGGTTTATTAAAGAACTTGCAAGATATGAAAAGGCAGAAGATGAAGTCATTGCAACGGTTGAAGATATCGAAAATAATCTTTTCAACCGTAGCTCAACAACTGAAGCGGTCATTTGTACTTCTGACCAACTAGCAATTGGTCTTGCGATATACTTTTTAAACTTCTCAACATGGCTTGGTAAAAATGGATTGTACCTGGAAGATCTATATGTTTCTCCAGATCATAGAAGTGCCGGGATAGGAAAAAAACTTTTAAAACATTTAGCTGTATTGGCAGTTGAAAACAATTATAGAAGGTTTGAGTGGAGTGTTCTGGACTGGAATGAACCGGCGATAAAATTCTATGAGTCAATCGGTGCAAAAGCGCAATGTGAATGGATAAGCTATCGCCTTGAAGGCCAATCCTTATTGGATTTTGCCAGGAGTTAAACCGCAGTTGGCAGCATTAATGTGTAGATGCAAACAGAAGATAATCTTCATCTTAGATATTATTTAATTGCTCTATTGAATATTACAAATAGATATATAATTTCACACTGCTGTCCCGTTAAGAACGAATAAAGTAGGCCTGAAATCCTATGATTTGTCACAATGAAATAACGACAAGTCATTGAAAAACAAAAGGAGAACAGGCCTTGAGTCATCATAATACTGTGTTTTCACAACTACTGAAACTAATACCGAGACATGAATTTGAAACGCTTGCAAAACAGCATCATCAGGGACGCACTTTTCGAACGGCCTCTCGATGGTCTCAGTTCGTCTCTATGTCGATGGCACAATTATCTGGTCGAAGCAGCTTGCGTGATATAGTGGAGAACATCTCGGCACAGACACACCGTCTTTATCATTTAGGTAGTGCAAAATTGTCGCGTTCTAACTTATCCCGCATTAATGAAAACAAACCTTCCACTCTGTACGAAGCGTTGTTTGGGAAACTGTTACATCGATGTCAGGGGTTAGCACCAGGCCACAATTTCCGTTTCAAAAACGCACTCTATTCACTTGATGCCTCGACCATTGATTTGTGTTTGTCGGTTTTTCCGTGGGCTGATTTTCGCACAACAAAAGGAGCGATAAAGTTACATGTCGGATTAAATCATGCAGGCTATCTGCCCGAATTTGTGACCCTCACCGAAGGCAAAGACCATGATATTACTGTGGGTCGAATGCTGAATTTCCCTAAAGGCAGTATTGTCGCTATTGATAAAGCATACAATGACTACGCTTGGTATAAGCAATTGACTGAAAAGGGCATATACTTTGTTACTCGCCTTAAAAACAATGCAAAATTCCGCATTGTGTGTCATCGACCCGTGTTAAAAGGAAAAAGCTTAACGAGTGATCAAACGATTGAATTCACTGGTATTCAGACGGCAAAGAAATGCCCTGTTCAACTTCGCCGTATTGGTTATAGGGATGTTGCAACAGGTAAGTATTACGTATTTCTAAGTAATAATTTCAAACTCGCTGCCAAGACAATAGCCGATATTTACAAAGCGCGATGGCAAGTGGAATTGTTTTTTAAGTGGGTCAAGCAAGATTTGAAAATAAAATCATTTGTGGGCACAAGCAAGAATGCAGTGATGACGCAAATTTGGATTGCGATGTGCATGTACTTACTTATTGCATTCATCAAATTTCAATCAAAATTGAAGAAGAGCATGCAACAGATATTACGATTGTTACAGCTTAATTTGTTTGAAAAACGAGAGCTAATCGCTTTGCTAAGAGGTGACCCTTTACATGATAGCTTGCCGGATATTAATCAGATGGCTTTGTTATGAAAGTTAACGGGACAGCAGTGCCTATATGGGTAAGATTTGGCAGGAAAATTTATATGGTAAGATGTTAGTTTGAAAACTCATGCGCACCGAGCCACAAGGGGTTGCCATGATGGTTTGTATCAGTTCTGCTTGTGAATTGGTTTCTGTTTTTACGAAGATGTTTTTTAGATGCTGACGTATCGTATTACCCTGGACATTTATTAATGATACATTGATCAATGAAACTGGCACTAATGAAGGTTCTTGCAAGATATTTTTCTTCGCCCGCTTGCACAATTTCACAGCAAGGCATGCGCTTGCTTGCTTTGGAAAATATTACCGCGAGGATGTCCTGTTAAACCCTTTTTCCGATAGCCACAGCAACATACGAAATTTTATGGAGACTGGTTGGGCCGGCATTACGTTTAAAAATGAGATCCTTGAGAAAAAAGATTGAATAGAAGCCTGATCATTCGTTTTCTTCCAGCCATAAAAAAAGCCCTGCACATGCAGGGCTTTTTTGAGATGTAACAAAAACTATAATCTAGTTAGTCGGGAAAGTATCTGATGGAGGAGGAGCCGTGTTCAAACACCCTGCGTGACCAAAACCACTGGCACTGACTCCCACACCACCGTCTGGATTCGCTGTGATATCAAAAATAATGTCATCATCACCATTGACAGCAACACCGGCCGGAACATAATCGAGTTCAAGCAGGTCTCGCGTTTTCCAGGCAACGCTATGATCAGCACATGAGGTATCACCACTAACACCGATAGCGCCTAACAGTTCACCATCACTGTTATAAAGTGCCAGACCGCCACCGAAGACATTCACGCCACCGATTTTCCCTCCAACCATGGGATCCCTACGGGTACCGTATTTTTTTGCGTTCCCACGATACGCCACTTTGGTATCGACCGGATTACTATCCTGTAAACCGAATAAGCTTCCGCCCGGTTGTACGGCTGAGAATAAGTTTGCCGTTGATAAGGCCAGGCCTGGTAAGCTGAATGAGTTTGCCGTATTGGCTTTTTGCGCAGAAATCACCCGGCTACCTGGCCATTGATCGCCACGATCAGAACCTGTTCTGGCAATAGCACACACCACGCTATCACGATTCACGAGCGTTCCCTACATTTCCAGATCAAGACCACCATTGGTAGCGGCATCAGGCGCAACAGCCTGCAAAGCACTTCTGAGTTCGTGGTAACTCGGTAAACTATCGCAACCATTTTGACCAGAATGATGATTGTCCGTTGCCAATGAAACCCCTGGCAATGATAAAGCAGCAGCCATGGCAATGGCTGTGGATATGAATGTCTTTTTTGAATGATACATACTATTTCTCTCCTTAGGTTATTAGGTGTAAAGCATAAACTGCTAATCGATTTTGGAGTCGCGTCGCAAGCGGAACCATTCTGATCTCATCACAACGATCAAAAAAATACATTACCCATACGGGTAAGATTTGGCAAAAAAATTTATGCAGGTAAGATGTTAGTTAGAAAACTCATGCGCACCGAGCCACAAGGGGCTGGCCATGATGGTTTGTATCAGTTCTGCTTGTGAATTGGTTTCTGTTTTTACGAAGATGTTTTTTAGATGCTGACGTATCGTATTACCCTGGACATTCAATAACCCTGCGACCGCTTTTGTATTTTTCTCCTGAGTTAATTTCTGCAGGATTTTAGCTTCAGTGTCCGTTAATTTGTAAAATTCCTTCAGGAGTCCGAAATGAGTATTTTGTTGTGTTTCAGGATCTTGAATGAACACGGAAACAATCGGGTAGTCGAGTATCTCAGACTGGATTTGAATCAGGTTGTTCCATAACGGAGAAATCAGTACCGAGTAGGGTGTTTTAGCTGAAGGGCGTTGAACACTGAACGCTTGTCCAGGTGTTTGTTTACCTTCTGCTGTTTGTTCGATCACAATCTGAATGGATTTTTTAATTTTTTGATTAATAGCCGGGTCGGAGCTGACAAGCGATTGATTGTTTGATGCAAAGCCGTCTGATTCATCCAGGATCGTTTGACCCTGTTGATTGGCGAATAAGATCTGTTGGTATTGATCCACCAACACCAGTCCCATGTTCAGGGTATTGAGTGTTTCCAATGCCGCTCTGCGATCAAAATTCAGTTGGCAGAGTTGGCGATGAATAATCGCCGCCTGTTTTACATGCGAACTCAGGTGATCAAACAGTTCACAGTCTTCCAGGGTAAATTCTGCTAAGTCAGTATTTCGCATGATCCCCAGAAACACTAATTCGTCATGATCCAGTTGATGGGTAATGGCACAGCAATATTCTACGTCGTGTGGTTGAAGCACTTTTTCATAGAATTCTGATTTATGTAATTCATTCGTTGTTATAAACATTCGGTCGTGTGATGTACGGCCGTTATAGTAGCGATCGATATGAGATTGATCACTGTAATCCGGTAAGCCCGGGTGCCAGGGCTTATTAATATTGTCAGGTATTCTGGGATCTTTATGCAGAAGGGATTGATATATTGCAAAATTTATTGGATAGATATTATAGATTACAGTAAAAGGCATTTTTGTCCAAGGATCATTGACATACGACCATTGCGCTGAGCTGGCATTAAAAACCTCACAACATTTTTCCAGAAACGGCTCCCATTTGTTTTTATCCAGTGTTGCGTCATACAAGAAGCCGATGAGTGAGAGAACCTGTTCCTGATCATGCATTGTGAATTCCTTTACTGTTTCGAGAACATGTGTGCTCCCAACCAGATGGGGGCTGGACATAATTTTCTGGATCAGGGTTGATTGTGACTCCGACTCTGTTTTGACATAAATCTTTTTAAGATGTTGGCGTATAGTGTTCTCCTGCACCTTCAATTCTAAAGCCAGTGTTTTAATGGTATCTCCGCGCACCAGTTTGTCGACGATCCGGGTCTCTGTCGTGGTCAGGCCATAGAGTTGTTTAAGCAAATCCATTTGCACCCCGGGTGTGGATCCCGGGTCACTGATGAAAATAGCTGCGATGGGTTTAATGAGGGAATTATTCTCAACTCGCATGAGATTACCCCAAATGGGTGAAATCAAAAGGGAATAATCACGCTTACCCGAGGCCCTGGACAGAGAAAGGCATTTCCCCTTGGTGGTTTTTTCCTGTTGACTGTTTTCGATCACTTCTGTGATCGCATTGTTTAAGGTTTGATTGAGATTGGCGTTGCTGACTTCGAGTCGAGCGTCACGTTCGGATATTCCGTCGTCTTCATCCAATATAATCCGTGCTTGCTGGTTGGCAAAGAGAATTTGTTGCGTTTCATCGGCCAGGATTAAACCCATATTGATCTGATTGAGTGACTCCAGTGCAGAGCGTCTTTCAAAATTCAGTTGCGAGAGTCGCTTGTGAATAATCACTGCACGCTTGAAATGGGGGACTATCTGATAGAGCAGTTCGCAATCATCTTTCGTCCAGGCTTCATCATCGGGGCCACGGTATAGGCCGAGTGACACATGATTCCTCCCGTTCATGTCATAAACTGACATTATTGTGTGTTCAACATTGAGTGGTTTAAGAACCTCATTGTATGTGCTTGAGTTATGTAGTTCTTTTTCAGTTGTAACCATTCGATCAGAACATGGTTTTCCATTAAGCCAATCAGGATCAGGTTCAGGCAGGTAATTTTTGTTTACCGTGGAAGGATTACGGGGATCAGTAGAATGATACTTAAGAAAGAGGGACAAATATTTTTCACCTTCCTCCATACCAGCAAATGAAGTGAAACTCATGAGTCGGTCAAGGCCATCATAATAATGAATACTGCCACCGAAAGCATTGAATACTTCGGCCAGTCTGGACAGAAAACACTCCCATTTATTGATGTCTGTCGTGGCGTCATAAAGCAGACCCAGTAAGGACAAAATTTCTCCTGTTGTTCTTTTTTGTTCCAATGGATTATCTCCCTCAGGATAATCAAATTGAATTGCCTTATTATCCATAGATTATGGGGGATTGTTAAGAATTAAAGAAGAAACGGCCCGGCACTAATTTGACAGCATCACAGACTGGCATAAAATTGCCTGATAATTAAGAATAAAACGGAGGACGTGGTGGTGTGGGAAGGGGGCGTTATGGTCTGGGGAGCCAGGCAATGGCGATTATTTTTTGCCGTTGTCCTTGTTCTCTCTGGAAAGCAACTGGTGTCAGCAGAAGGTGTGAGTCCTGACAACCCGGATGCGGGTATTTCTCACCTCGCCGATATCGTCGTCACCGCGCGCAAACGCGAGGAGGCACTGCAATCCATTCCTGATCAGGTGACAGTTTTTTCAGCTGAGCAAATCGAAGATGCCCGTCTGGGATCCATTGATGATGTTTTTGCCCTGACCCCATCCCTGCATTATGTTAATCCAGGCAATGCGGTTGAAGCCCCGCTTATCATACGCGGAGTCGGTAATTATGGTATTGGTGATCCTAGTGTCGGTTTTTTTGTCGACGGTGTTTATCTGGGTGGTGCGACTTCTTATTTCACACAGGCATTGTTTGATATTGAACGTATAGAAATTCTACGCGGGCCACAGAGTGCCCTCTATGGTAAAAGTACGACTGGAGGGGCGGTGAACATTATTACCCGGGTAGCCTCTGATATTCCACAAACGTCTATACAAACTCTTTATGGTGAACATGATCGCATTGGTCTCTCAGCGGTATTTAACGGGCCATTAATAGAACACTCCTTGTCTGGAAGAATGTCTCTTAACTATGAAGATTTTGATGGTTATTTTCGAAATACGTTTAATGGTGAACCGGTGGATGATAATAGACAACAAAATTTCAGGGCTTCATTACTCTGGAAG
The DNA here is from genome assembly GCA_965250225.1 of Gammaproteobacteria bacterium. Taxonomy (GTDB): domain Bacteria; phylum Pseudomonadota; class Gammaproteobacteria; order Eutrophobiales; family Eutrophobiaceae; genus CBDEUK01. Next base: position 84,094 of record CBDFNQ010000029.1, on the reverse strand, counting down.
CCTTCAAACCGCTTATCTGTATCACCTGCCATTACATTAAGGGATCAGGATCAACATGGATTTGCTTATCGACGTGCTGCGGATGAAAGAGATTATGAGGGGATTTCTCTGGCCCGAAATGAAGCAAACAATGTGACAGTGGATACTCAGGGTGCTTCTTTGAAGATTGAATATGAGTTGCCTGCAGGGCAGTTCACTTCTATCTCTGCCGTCAATAATAATGATCAGAATTTTGGTGTGGATATTGATTACAGTCCTGCCGCGCTTTTCTTTGCTAAACAGGATGCCAATGTAAGCGATTACAGTCAGGAGTTTCGCTTGTCTGGAAACAGTTCATTATTTGATTCGTGGATACTGGGTGCTTATTTCTATCTGCAAAAAGATGATTTCGAACAGGAGATCCTCGCTGGCGGACCAACGGGTGCCGTCATTGTACGAACTACCAATGTTAATCATTCGCGTACCTTTTCGCTGTTTGGACAAGTGGATTATGCCTTCACCGATGATGTGATGGTTACCGCGGGTGCGCGAGTGGATCATGATCAACGTGAACAAAGTGCGCCAACATTTAATAAAGATGTAGATTTTACCAATATCTCTCCCAAGCTTAGTGTGTCCTGGTTCACGACAGATGAAATCATGCTATACAGCAGTGTGGCTTTGTCACACCGTCCGGGTGGTTTTAATGATGGCGACTTGCCAGCCTATGACGAAGAGCAAACCACCAGTGTCGAGATTGGTTTCAAGAGTAGCTGGAACGATTTTCTCTTGAATGTTGCCGTGTTCTACAATCATATTGATGATCAACAAATCTTTGAACTTGATTTAGCAACGGTAAATTTATTTACAGCCAATAAAGGTATTGGTGAGACAAAGGGAATAGAATTAGAGGGCACCTGGCAGGCGACAGAACATCTAAGTTTTAATGGTGGCATTACCTACACCAGTGCGAAATTCAAGGAATTTACTGCTGTACGACCTGGGCCTACGGGGATTGCGTCATTCGATTTTTCCGGAAATAAATTACAGTTTGTGCCTGAATATGAGGCAGTGTTGTCAGCACAGTATTCCAGGTTTATCGGCCTGGTTCTTGATGAACCCATCACTGCAACAGGCCGTATTGATGCACGGTTTGGCGGGCCCAAGGCCTGGGATGATTTTAATTCGGCCTTTTCAAAGGATATCCAAGTCGTCAATACCAATCTGACACTTGAGGGTAAACAATGGCGATTGAACTTGTTTGTTAATAATGTGCTGGATGAAAAATATTTCACCAATTTTATTACAGCATTTCGCTTTCCTTTTACCGGAGGCGATTCACTTGGTGCCAGGGGTGCACCGAGGCATTGGGGTGTGAGTCTTAGTTTGGATTATTAACACTGCACCAATGTATCAGGCTTTAGCCAGACACAGACACCATAATATTTAAGTCAAATTTTAGATGCCTGGACATTTCTTTACTATTGAATAAAAGTAAAGAACACTGTATTCTTTACTATGCTGATAACAGTAAAGAGGTGTGTTATGCCTAAGGTGAGTGCTAAAAGACAAATTACCATTCCTATCGATCAATGCCGTGCAGCGTGTATTGAACCAGGTGACGAGGTTGAAACATTTATATACAGAGGGCAAGTGACGCTTGTGAAAAAGGAAAAGGGAGCTGCAAAGGGTATTTTGCATGGTGTTAAGGCAGATAAAAGAATGAGTGATGAGCAATCGTTGTTGAGCACTTTCGTTGAGCATAAAAACAATACGGCATGATAGCCATCGATACGAATGTATTACTTCGTTTCCTTCTTCAAGATGATACGAAGCAGTCAGCTAAAGCCAATAGACTAATAGAGAATGAAAAAAAAGTACTGGTAACAGACGTTGCCATCGTTGAAACTCTCTGGACTTTGAAAGGTAAAAAATACAATCTTTCAAAAGAAAATTTATTAATGGTCATTGAGCAACTTTTCAAGGAGCCAAACATTTTCTTTGAAGATAGGCAAACAGTGTGGAGGGCTTTGAATGTTTTGCGTGAAACACAATCTGTTAAAGTGGGTGGCAAGAAAAAAGATGCGGACTTTTCGGATGCATTAATTCTTGAAAAATCCAGATATGATATTACGAGAAAAGAATTGCCTTTTGATGGGGTATTCACATTTGATACTGCTGCACGTCAATTGGCCGGGATGAAAAAACCATAGATAAAAAATACAAAACTTGAGCGAGCAGATCATTACATTTTCGGAGGTGCCCTTTATACAAACCGAGACAAGCTCACAAGCAGAGCTCATTAAAATGGTGATGGCTAGCCCTATGTGGATGACCATCTAGACTTTTTCAATTAATTAACCTCAGCTCGGGATAAGAGATAAATTTTATAAATTCGAAAAAACTGCCGTCATTCCGGCAGTTTTTAAGCCGGAATCCAGTTAATAAACACGAGTTTTTCACTAAAAAGGTTTGGAATAACGAACATATTACTCTGTATTTCTTATCCAGAGTTCAGGTTAATTAGTCAGATCCCCGTTTTATTTCACTTTTATTACCCATATGGGTAATGACACGCCTTTTTATCAGGTATAGCATTTTAATCATTATCAATTTTGGACTGTCGGTTAGCTTTGTAGACGCCATATCAAATTTGTAAAATTTCCACCGGGAAGGATCAGATGAATATATTTACGACTTTATTTAATGAAAGAAAATTTCCATCCATTATTTCTTTTTTTGGGACAACAGCCTGGAAAAATAATCAAAGAGGAAGGAGAAATCCTTAGACAGCGCATCATGCGCAAGCTTGTTGAGTATAAAATTAGGAGGGATATCCATGAAAAAAATAAATATAACCATACTTTTAATATCTACACTACTAGTTGCCTGTAGTAGCAACCAAATACGATCAAGAAACGATTATGTAAACATGACTTCTCAGACTCCATCGTCTCGACAGTATATTGCCATTCAGAATCGGTGCTCTGAACTTGGAAACCGGGCTCAGAGTGCGTACAGTTCGAATTTAGATGCATCCTCCATTAGCGAAGTTCCGGAAGATAACCGTATTGGTTATGCAGCTTTGTTTGCTGCAGCCTCGATATTTTCAGCGGCTAGTGAGTATGAGGACACGTTTGATGAATGCATGGCTAAACACGGTTTTTATCCAAATTAACGTTCTGTAGTTGGTGTCGTACACTCACCGTACGTCGACAAAAAGAGAATCAAATGGTCAGAGTACTTGAAAATTTTTCTGTAAATTATTTTATTGAAGCTTTTACTTGATTGATTCACTTATTCAATAAAACACTTACTCTGCACCGGATTTAACGTACAGGTAATTTAGTTTGATGTTGTCAATCCAAATTCTAGCGTAATAGGTCATTTTTTACCGTTAAACAGACCGCTTTTTGTGGGGGATTTTTAATGCACATTCGACCAAGTGGAAACAATATTACTAAGAAAAACGGGTTCAGAGTAAGACTGCCTTACGCAAGTTTGGGTAATGTTGCAATCTCATCGATTATGGTAGGTGTATTTCTTGGAGTTCTTTCAAGTCCCAGCCAAGGTGAACTGATGATCCAAGGCGAAAACATGACAGAAGAGTGTATTACCATCTCCCAAAATGTTCGAGCAATCTGGAGCGAATCAGTCAAAAAAGCATTACGCAATATCAGTTTTAGTAAAGATGCCATCAGCGATTTCAGAGAATTTAAAGTAGAATTGAAAGATGACATGACTTGGTTTGGCGCGGATGTAACCGACGATACTATTCTAAACACCGCTATGGTTGCACAAGCGACTCTTACAGCGGCAAAACTTTCGCAGAATCTACTTGAATTGGCTCCCGGATCTCAGTTCGCCAAATTACCAGCTACAATCGAAGAGATTATTTTCGATTATCTAAAAAAGACTCAAGGTATGCTGGATGAAAATGCAGAAAAAATATTCTACGATCTTGTAATAAAGAAGCTCGATGAAATTACCGGTTACCCTAAAGTTGTCCAGTATGTCAAAATAATAGTTGAGCTTACAGCCGACATCGAAAAGTTACGTAATCTCCCTGGGGAACACAAACGCTTGAAGAATAATATTAACAAGCAGATGGAGAACCTTGATCGTTACCTACGCATGTATGAAGCTCGGCGCGATTCCGCGTACAGTGTCATTAGCGATTATTCCGAACAACTGCTTGCGGTTAAACGATATTGCGAACTAGATACTGAACCATACGTCCTCGATATAATACCTAGTTATGAAGATATAAGGCAGGGTGTTCACGAATCCACGTTTCAACGCCAACAACCGAACTTGCAGAATAAAAAACACACGCAGAATAGAAGTTGTCAAAAAGCAAGAGAACAAATTAGAGTCTACGATACTTACGCTAGCAATATCACAAATGCACAAGTCATGAAACAGGTTAATGCTGCGAGAAATGAACAATTAAAATGGATTTATCAAAATTGTTCGAAATAAATGGAAGATAGCAATGAAGAGTCGTAACTGCCCCGAATGGCACTTATTAAACAAAACTATAAGAACTATTTATATAAAAGATTGACCTAGTTGTAGGCTGTAAATTGCTAAACTCACAACCGAATAACAGCGGTGATAGTTTAAACCCAAGCCAAATCGATGACTTTTCATATCCCGAAAGTCTTCCTCAATTTGCATTCGTTTTTGATATATCGTTACCATTTTCTTGGCAAAGTTTGAGCAGGGAGAAAGTGAGGTGGCCAATAACCAGGAATATCTATTCGCGCATTAGTTTTTTTAACTTTTCAACATCTTCAATATCCTTGCTCCTTCCTGTGGCCTCTTTATTTTGTATCAATTTCTTCAGAGAGATAAAAGGTAAAAGAAGTCCATCCATTTCAATGTCGATATGATCATCATAAGCGTCTGAAAATTCTACCCCGCTGATACTAGTTAATATATCAATTCTTCTGGGTGCGACACCTATCTGAAATACATTGCCCGATTTTTGTAAATCTTCAACAGAGAGATCAAATAGTGGAGCGCCGAATTTATTAATTACATCGAATACTTTATTTGAATTCTCAGGGGTTGATAGAATCCATATATCAATATCACCAGTTGAACGGGGATAGCCATGAATAGCTAGTGCATAGGCACCAACCAGTAAAAACTCAACCTCCGATTCTTTTAAGAGCCGTAATATTTCTTTGTAGTCGCTGTTCAGCATATCCAGGTTTGTAAATATTCCATATTTCCAGGGTAAGTGGCCACACCATCATGGCTCTCTCTGCAGGAGATGCATCTACGAATTCATTACTTTCACTGGCGTCATCTTCAATGGAAGAAAGAGATTTTAATGCAGTTTTTGTGCGGTCAAGTTTCATGCCTGGATTATATCATTTATCCGATATTGGATTCGATATAAATCGGAGATGTACTAAATGAATTCATTGCTATTACGGGATAGCTTGTAGCGTGACAGTGGTTTCTTCACTACCGCGTAATCTTGCTTTATAGCCACCATTTTCTTTTATTTCACAAATAGCTAATAGCTTAAATTGCCCATCCTGACAAGGTTCAGCATCAATAACATCACCGACTAATTTGCCTGTCTCTAACTCTTCTAGTTGGTCACCGGGGCCAGGTGTGATATTGCTATTGCCAGTGCCAATGAATAAACGTTTTTTTATTTCTCCACGGTAATGCACTCGGGCGATGATTTCCTGACCCGGGTAACATCCTTTTTTATGACTCAGGCCACCCGTCAGGTCCAGATTCAACATTTGCGGTAAAAATTGTTCACTAGTGGCCTCTGTGATCCATGGAATACCCGATTCGATATCGAGCAAACTCCAGGCGCTTCGATCGCTTTCTTCACAGGCCATGAGGATTTGATTCATAAAGTTGCCGAGGTTTTCTATTGGTATGACAAGCATCATGCGTGGAGTGTCATCTTGAAAATGAATAACAGTACAATTTTCGGATTGTTGAAGATGATTGCCTTTATTGTTGACGTTTTTATTGATTTGTTTGAGCAGATCCAACGACTTCACACCATACAAACCGATCAAGGCATAATTTTCAAGGCAATCAATTATGTCGACTTTGGACCGTAGTACAAACATCCCAAGTCGTTGCATGATTTTTTGTTTGAACATAGATGGCAGGACTAAAAAGTAAGCATCATCTTGTTCATATAAAATAAAATTACATAATATGCGTCCATTGGAAATGCACCAGGCACTCAATAACCAACCATATTCATTCAGCTCATCCAGATCAGTGATCAATTGATTTTGTAAAAATTGATTTGCATCAGTGCCCGAGATCTGGATGAGACTAAAATGGGAAAGATCAAAATGCAGGTTTTTATCCATCATGAAGATTGATTAATTTTCGTCAGGTTGTTTGTTTTTCAAAGATTGCATCTCATTCAATACCTTCAGGTAATCCGGATTACTGGGTTCACGCCGCCCAATGATCCAGTCCATGATATCAAGATCAGCTTCATTGAGTAAGGATTCCAGCGTCAATAGTTGTTCGTCTGTCAGCTGGTCATAATGTTCCTTGATATATTGCTTGAACAGCAGATCCATTTCGCGGATGCCGCGGCGGGTGAGCCATATAAGGCGTTTTTTATCCGGCATAACTCGCTTAGCTTGTCATGCCGTACTGTGCACTGGAAATTGCTCCTGCGTTTCCAGTATTTCCGCCGTCCATGGCGGTAATACGGCATGATCTCCATAGATGGAGGAAATGCAATAAGATTGTCGGGAACAATCTTTGCCCAGTAAAATAATTGCACCGCCTTTATGGCGATCTTTTATCACTGGATTCCGGCTCTGCGGCCGGAATGACAATATATAAATATTGTTAGTAGCTGAACCACTCTTAACATAGATATGATTTTTGAATGTCCAATAAGATCAGACTGTACGAGCGATCATTAATTTTTTGATCTCGGCGATGGCCTTGGCAGGGTTTAAACTTTTTGGACAGGTGTTGGTGCAGTTCATGATGGTGTGGCAACGATACAGACGAAATGGATCTTCCAGATCATCCAGACGTTCACCGGTATTTTCATCACGGCTGTCAGCAATCCAGCGATAGGCCTGTAATAAAATAGCCGGGCCTAAATAACGGTCACTGTTCCACCAGTAACTTGGACAACTGGTTGAGCAACAGGCGCAAAGAATACATTCGTAAAGCCCGTCCAGTTCAGCACGTTCTTCCTTGGATTGCAGTCGTTCCCGATCCGGTGGTGGTGGTGACTGAGATTCCAGCCAGGGTTTGATAGAAGCATATTGTGCGTAGAAATGGGTCATGTCTGGGACTAAATCTTTTACCACTTTCATGTGTGGCAATGGATAGATTTTGACATCACCTTTGATCTCATCAATCGCCATGGTACAGGCCAGGGTATTGGTGCCAGCAATGTTCATAGCACAGGAACCACAGATGCCTTCTCGACACGAGCGACGGAAAGTTAGAGAGGAATCCAGTTTATTTTTGATGTAGATAATGGCATCGAGAACCATCGGCCCACATCTATCCAGGTCGATTTCATAACTGTCAACGCGTGGGTTTTCACCAGAATCCGGATCCCAACGATAAATACGAAAGGTTTTTGATCTTGTCGCGCCATCGGCAGCGGATATTGATTTACCCGTTTTGATTTTAGAATTTTTCGGTAATGTAAATTCAGCCATTGGTTTACTCCGTAAACAGTGAAGAGCTTAAAGCGACTAGTAGCAAGATATTTATGTTCTGATTTTCTATCTTATTGCTATTCACTATTATCTTTAATCTATGTTAATACACGCGTTTTTTCGGCGGAATGACGTCCACTTCATCAGTCAGTGTGTACATATGTACCGGTCGATAATCAAAGGTGACTTCACCTTGATCATTTATCCAACTCAGTGTGTGCTTCATCCAGTTTTGATCATCTCGATCGGGATAATCTTCACGCGCATGGCCACCACGACTTTCAGTGCGATTTTCAGCTGCATGAATACTGACCATTGCGTTCCTTAACAGATTATCGAGTTCAATGGTTTCTACCAGGTCACTGTTCCAAATCATGGATTTATCGTCCACTTTGACATCTTTAAAGGATGTCCATATATCGGCCATTTTCGCAATACCTTCACGCATGGTTTCACCAGTTCGAAATACGGCGGCATCTGACTGCATGGTCTTTTGCATCTTCAAACGAATCTCGGCCGTCGATGTAGAACCCTCGTTGTGACGGATCTTATCCAGCCGTCCAAGGCATTCCTCTCCCACGTTGTTGATGGGCTTATGTGCTTGTCCTGGCTTCATGTTGTCGGCACAATAATTGGCAGCGGCTCGTCCAAAGACGATTAAATCCAGCAGAGAATTGGAACCGAGACGATTTGCGCCATGGACAGAGACACAGGCTGCTTCACCGATGGCCATGAGGCCAGGGACGACAGCATCCGGGTCACCATCTTTCATCGTGACCACCTGACCGTGGTAATTGGTTTGTACGCCGCCCATGTTGTAATGAACGGTTGGTATAACCGGGATGGGTTCTTTGGAAACATCAACCCCAGCGAAGATTTTTGCCGATTCGGCTATACCTGGCAGACGTTCGTTAATGACTTCTGCACCTAAGTGTTCAAGATGCAAATGGCAGTGGTCTTTGTCCGGACCGACACCGCGGCCTTCGTGGATTTCAATGGTTTCAGAGCGACTGACAACATCACGTGAGGCCAGATCTTTTGCATTCGGTGCGTAACGTTCCATAAAACGCTCGCCATCCGAATTGGTCAGGTAACCGCCTTCACCACGCACGCCTTCAGTGATCAAACAGCCCGAGCCGTATATTCCGGTCGGATGAAACTGAGTGAATTCCATGTCCTGACAGGGCAGGCCGGCACGTAAGACCATAGCAGTACCATCACCGGTACAAGTGTGCGCGGACGTGCAGGAAAAGTAGGCACGACCAAAACCGCCTGTAGCCAATACGACTTCATGAGCCCTGAAAGCGTGTATGCTGCCATCTTCCAGGTTCCACGCGATGACGCCTCGGCAAACACCCTTATCCATGATTAAGTCCAGTGCAAAGTATTCGATGAAAAATTCAGCTTCGTGTTTTAATGATTGTTGATACAGGGTATGCAGGATGGCATGGCCGGTACGATCGGCAGCAGCACAGGTTCGTTGAGCGATGCCTTCACCATAGTTGGTTGTCATCCCACCGAAAGGACGTTGGTATATTTTGCCTTCTTCGGTACGTGAGAAAGGCACACCGTAATGTTCTAGTTCGATGACAGAGGGGATCGCCTCGCGACACATGTATTCAATCGCATCTTGATCGCCCAGCCAGTCTGAACCTTTCACGGTGTCGTACATATGCCATTGCCAATTATCTTCGCCCATATTGCCCAGCGAGGCACTCATACCACCTTGTGCGGCGACGGTGTGCGAACGGGTCGGGAAGACCTTGGTAATACAGGCTGTTTTCAAGCCTTTTGCCGCCATTCCAAAGGTTGCGCGCAGACCAGCACCGCCAGCGCCAACAACGACGACATCGTATTGGTGTTCTATCACTTCATATGCTTTTGACATTAGTATTAAATCCCCAAAGAAATCTTCAAGACAGCAAAGATCGAAATCAAACCCGAAAACAATGCGAGAAATTTAACCAGGATCACACTGGCAATTTTTTGCCATTCAGAATCAATATAATCTTCAATCACCACCTGCACGCCGAGATAGGCGTGGTAGTACAGGGCAGAGAGAAAAATGATCAGCAGTACGGCTGATACAGGATTACTGATCCATGTGACTATTGATTGATAATCGGATTTGCTGACACACAAAAGAGAGGCAATAAACCAGATGGATAATGGAACCAGTGCAATAGCTGTCAGGCGTTGTACCCACCAATGATGGCTACCTTCTTTTGCTGAACCGAGTCCGCGAGCATGTGCTAATGGAGTACGTAAACTCATGCTGCACCCCCAAACATGCCTGTCGCACAGGCCCAGGTGATAACCGTCAACAAGATGCTGGTAATGACGACTGCATAACCGGATTTGTAGGTGGTTGTAATTTCAAGACCCATGCCCATGTCCCAGAACAGATGACGGATGCCATTGGCCAGGTGGTAATAAAGAGAGAATACGAAGGCTAGAAGTCCTAATTGACCATACCAGCTGGTGATATAAGCCTGTAACTGGTTATAACTTTCGGGGCCTAATGCAATGGATAGTAACCAGCAGGACAGAAACACAGCACCCAGACTCAGAAAGACGCCTGTGCCTCGATGGACAATGGATAAAATAGACGTTAGCTGCGGCTTATAGACCTGCAGATGCGGTGATAACGGGCGATTTCCCCCTGTCATAATTGATTACCTCTCATAAAATTCGGATCAAAAATCGATGCAACGGCCTTTCTTTTCCCAGTCACCATAGCGTGTTGGTTCAGGACCTTTAGGACCGCCTATTTCTACCGTGCGTTGAGCCTTGTTGATGTTGTTATGTCCCTGATCTTCCCCTGCCTTTGCGGCCGAGTCTCCCTGGTTATGATTTTCATTTTTTCCAGTATTCATCATAATGTCAGTGTTGTCCCGTTATACCTAACATTGGCATTTATTTTATCGATAAATTCTAATAATGTGGCATTAATTATTCCACATGACTGACTATTATAGTGAGATATTTACCGAGAGCACAATCCAGCTTGTATAATTAACGATGGATCATGGATTCAAAGGACATGAAAAAACCTCAATCGGGCTTCTTATTACCAATTCAGATACCTCTGATGCATTCTAAAACTGTCTTTCTGGTTTTAATGACAGTGCATATTCTGGGTTTGTTTGTGTTGCTAACAACGGAGTTATTTATCGCAAAATGGCTTTTTGTTATTTTGATTTTTCTAAGTGCAGCAAGGTTTTTCTATGAATACTTCTGGCACTATTTTCCATTGAATGGAAAGGCAGTGCTGTTGGATGCTGAAGATAATTGGCAGCTATTAAATCAATCGAATAAATTATTTGATGCTGAGTTATTGCCCGGCAGTTTTGTCCATCCTGCTTTAACCGTCATGATCTTCCAGGTTGAAAATCAAAAATTACGGATTATATTATTGTCCGACAACATTCATGCTAATACTTTTCGGCGCCTTCGAGTCCGATTACGTTTTCCACTATCACTTTGAGCCATATCGTTTATAACTTGACCAGGCATACCAGAGTTTGATCAGTGGCAGCAGTTGTATATTCCCTGTAATGACAGTTTTCTTTTTCGATAAATATTTTTTGCATATTGCTTGATAGATTCGGATCAAAATAATACCAAATAGAAACTCATTATTACGGGTATGTAGATCATTCAATTCTGTGAGTCTCTGTATATGGGTTCTATATTCAGAGAGCAATAACCTTGACCAAAGGTCAGAAGGATCTATTTCTGAAAGTTGTTCACGCTTGAGTTCGTATTGTTTTAGACATTCGTTAGAAAGATTGCAACGTCCAGAATGCAAATCTCTAAAAAATGTATTTAATTGATCGATTTGTTTGATGACGCAACTACTTTGCCGTATTCGTTGAATGCTGTCCAGGTCGCAGATGCCTGTGATGTTGGCACTACATTGCCAGAGATTCCCCATCGTTTTTTCCAGCGTGATGTTGCGAGAAGATTCATTGGGATATTCGATGTGGATGTTATTTTCAAATGTTTCAATAATCTCTACTAAACGAGACACTTCCAGGTTGAAATCGTTTATGACAATCATGAGTTGTTGACTGACTGGATGCCTGGTATTGTGGTTGATAAGGCGTTGTATTTCTTCCAGCCACCAGTTGAGTTTTATCCTGGCTACTCCAGGATCTGTGCATTCGTAAATTATTTCAGATACTTCAAGATAAAATGCGTGCAGTGTGATCAGTGCATGTTTGATCGGTTTTGAATAATACAGTGTTGCATAATAAAGACTGGAGCCTTCGGGCGCTGCTTTTTGTTGGCAGTAACTGAAATTACTGTCAGTCTTGTTCAAGAAATTTCAAGCCAATGCAGCAATTCCTCTGGTGATTCAATATCACCATCGGCTCCCCAAACATCCGGGTTTTCGTCATCCGGAATAAAACCATAACGGGCAATGACGGCTGACATATTTGCAGATTTTGCAGCGATGATGTCATTTTGTGCATCACCGACATAGACACAGTTTTCAGGTTTTGATTTTGTCAGTTTTGCAGCGAGGAGCAATGGTGCAGGATGTGGTTTTGGATGATCCGTTGTATCTCCGCAAATTAAACATTGGCTTCCTTTCTCAAGTTTAAGTTTTTTGATCAGTGGTTTTGTCAGGTGTGTGAGCTTATTGGTCACAATTCCCCATTTAATTTGATTGTTTTCAAGTGTTAACAAGACGTCTTCCATTCCTGAAAACAAACGTGTTTCTTTATGATTTCTCTTATGATAAATATCAAATAGACGTTGTTTAAGGTGAAGGTGTTCATTGCTATTTTCATCAAAATCAAGGCCTAGCTTCAACATGGCGGTACTGCCCTTTGAAATAACAGGGATTATCGATTTTTTTTCAACAGTTTTTTTGCCTTCTTCAACGAATAACTCATTGAGAGAGTGAGTTAGATCAGTTGAGGTATCAGCAAGCGTACCATCGAGATCAAAAAAAACAGTTACGATCTTTTGAGTCATCATTTATGTATATTTACTGTGTAGGTTTTTTCGCACAAAGCATGTAGTTGGTATCAAGTTGTTTGCTCAAATAAGCCCGTTCTATGAAAGGGATGAAGCCAAGGCCGGTAAGTGCTTTAATTTCAAGCCTGGCTTGTCGGCAGCTGTGTACTAATTCTGATGGCTTGAGAAATTTAGCGTAATCATGAGTGCCTTTGGGTAATAGTTTCAGAATATGTTCGGCACCTAACACGGCTTTGATGTAGGCTGGAACAGTACGATTTAAGGTAGCGAAAAAGATGAGTCCACCAGGTTTCAGCATGCTGGAGGTAGCGTGAATAATGGATTCTGGTTCTGGAACATGCTCGAGCATTTCCATGCAGGTGATGATGTCAAAACTGTTTTGATGTTGCCTGGCGTAATCTTCAGTAGCACAAAGATGATAGTTAATGTTTTCAAGCGACTCTTTAGCCGCATGTGAATTTGCTGTGTTGATAGCAGATTTATTCAAGTCTATACCAGTGACATGCGCCCCTTCCTTTGCAAGGCTTTCGGAAAGTATTCCACCACCACAGCCAACATCAAGGATTTGTTTGTCAGTAAGATCGGCATGTTGTTGAATAAATTTCATCCTGGCTGGATTAATAAGATGCAAAGTCTTCAACGGGCCTTTTTCATCCCACCATTGGCTATTGCCTTGATCGAATTTCTGAATCTCGAGTTGATCCTGGTTTCCAGTATTCAAGGACTTGTCAGTTTGACCGATAGACATGATTGAGTAGAAGTTTCAATTAATTACTTTAATGTAAGTTCTTAAGTGTTATATGTAATTATATAAAAAATAATAACATTGTGATTCTTAAATTTCTTACTATTAAAAAGATTATAGATTTCAATGACTTCTGCATTGATCTGGGAGCTAAATCTGTTGTACTCTCAAATCAAAAAGGCAGTAGCAACACTTGTGACTAGAACAATAATAATCGCAATATGGCTTTAAGAGTAGAGGTGAAGTGTTGATGAAGAGAATATTAAGTAGGCCTGCATTGGTCATTGTGTTGTCCCTGGCTTTATCCTTGACAGGGTGTGCCACGACAGGATCTGTCGATAGTCGAGATCCATTTGAAGGTTTAAATCGTGGTGTCTATAGTTTTAATAAGACTGTAGATAGCATCGTAATTGACCCGCTGACTGGTATCTATCGGGCGATCACGCCTGATTTCGTAGATAGAGGTATCACTAATTTTTTCAGTAACCTCAATGATATTTCAGTGATAGTGAATGATCTGATGCAATTAAAAGTTGAGCAGGCTGTAGAGGATACATTACGTTTTGTTTTCAACACGACCGTAGGTCTATTCGGTTTTTTTGATGTGGCATCAGCCATTGATATGCCCAAGCACAAAGAAGATTTTGGCCAAACGCTGGCTACCTGGGGCGTTGGTTCAGGGCCTTATCTGATGATGCCGCTTTTCGGGCCAACCACTTTACGCGATACGAGCCGATTCCCGGTGGATGGTTTCTTGCTAAATCCAGTCAGCTATCTAGAAAGTGATTCCTTGAAGATAGGTCTGTTTGGCCTTAACTATGCAGATGTAAAATCTGACCTCCGTAAGACAACCGAACTGGCAGAACAGGTTTCTCTTGATGAATACGAATTTATCAAAAATGCTTATTTTGAACAGCGGGAGACCTTGATTAACGATGGTAGCGGCGAGCTGGAAGAGTTTCCAGATTTTTAAGCCGTAATTTGTTGTGTTATTTCATTGGCCCAGGTGATTGAAGCCAGATAACAGTTTTTGATGTTGCTAAGTTCTACTTCGGCCGATGCAAGTTTTTCCCATTGTGCTTGTTCATAGTCAATACAAATTTGTAATATTTTACCATGAGCCCCTGTTTTGTTGAGCAGGGCGAGTTTGATTGGCTCCACGATCGGAATAGTTTCAAGAATTTTATCTATTGGCATATCCAACAAGGCAGGCAGATTTGAAAACAGGCCGGTTGTAAAAAATTGATTTATGTTCTCCTCGCCGAGTTCTTCCGCCAATAGCTCACACATCTTCGCTCGTATCAATGATGTAGTAACTATGTCACTGGGTTTATCACTCATGCCGCTCATAGAAATAACGGTTATCCATTGACGGATATTTTTCAGGCCAAGTATTATCAGGGCATGATGAACTGAGTCAATATTTTTTGCCAAACCAAAATAACTTGAGTTTAAATAGCGTAATAACCGGTAACTCATAGTAACATCGCTGAGAATATTCTCTTCTATATCAGTGATAGAGGTTTCGTCATCGTACAACTTTGACATCATTTCAATAATAGCCAGGCGATTTGTAGGAATGCGTTGGCCGCTAATGATTTTTGGTTTTGAAAGAAAAAAACCTTGATAGTAATCAAAACCAAGGGATTTGCAGAACTCAAACTCTTCCTGCGATTCTATTTTTTCTGCCAGTAATTTACCTTTAAAACCGGAGAGTTTGTTTATCTGCTGTTTAATTCCATCTTGATCAAGTGGCAGAATATCAATTTTTATAATACTGATAAAATCCATTATTTTTTGATGTTCTGAATCAAAAATATAATCATCCAGTGCAATGTTATAACCTTTTTTATAAAGTGATTCTACGGATGCGACCAGTTCATCGTCAATTGCAATGTCTTCTAGTATTTCTAGAACAACATCTTCTTTATTAAAAGGTATTGCATTACTGTCCAGCAAAAATTTTCGTGTTAGATTGATAAATGCTGGCAAATCTCCGACGATGTTTTGCAAACCGATATCGAGAAAAGCATTTAAAATTAATTGGGATGTTGCTTTGTCACCGTCATTGAATGTCGCTGACTGGAGATCCTGCTTACTACGAAACAACAACTCATAGGCGATTACATTTAACTTCGCATCATAAATTGGTTGTCTACCAACTAAAATATCTGAACTCATATTTTCCTCAGAGAATGAATTGTTTTTTTCAATATTAATTATTTTTCTTTGTGGCTGAGGCTTGATGATTTTTGAGTTTCCTCTTGCCACATTCAATGTTTTTTAGAAGTACAGTTCGTTTACGCTTATATTCACTATATTCAAGTGTACCTTCTGCGTATTGTTTTGCTAATTGATTCAATGAGTCCATAAAATAATGCCGCTCATTGGATGTCTTCAAGAATTAAGCGAAAACCGGTTATTTCATCGGCTTCACCATTGTGTAGTCGGGTAAGAGAGATAGTACATTTTGAGTGAGTATCGGAAAATGCACCACCTCTAGCCTGGAGTTTTTTTGAATCATCAAGCACCCATTCCTGCACATTTCCTATGTGGTTTTTTAATCCCCAACCGTTTGATTTGCCTGATTTGATACTGACGATATCTGCTCCTCTAACCAGTTTATTACCAAAGGCTAGGCGGCAGTTGAAATACATCTCTGGCTGTTGACCAGCGGCAAACGCTGCGTGTTCCCATTCAATAGAGGTCGGTATACGATATTTTTTTCCGGTACGTTGAGATAACCATCGGGCATAATCGGTGGCTTGTTGAAAACTGATATTTCTCATGGGGTCATCTTGTTTAAGACCATCGGTTAATGGTTTGCATTTAGCACTGATAACGCAGTATTTGCTGTAGTCATTTACAGAAATTTCATATTTACTGATAGCAAAGATTTGTTGAATATTTGTGCCTGGAGGAATCACGACCATCAGAGGGCCTCTCCAGTTATCATTAACCAGGTCAAAGCATATAGCCTTCGCTCGTTTACCATAGGAGGCATATTGACTTTCACATTCACGCCCACTTGAAACAGGTTGCCATTCATGTGTACTGTTATTTTTCCATACTAATTGTGTTTCTTTTTCTGCTGCGATGAAATCTGTTGATTCGTGTTGTAACACCTCGGGTTGAATTAATGGTTTGTTCGAGGTAATTAATTTTTCCAGATCAATCGCAGCCTGTTCATATTTCGGGTTGTCTGTCCATTTAGACTGTGCCTGTACTAAATATGGTTCCGTTTCTAACAATTTTTGATAATTGTCACCTGCATTTTTTTTAGTGGCAAGAAATTCATTGAATAATTCATCGGCTGTAGTGATTTCAGACTTTAGTCTGTTGGAAAACAATATAAAGTTCGGATGATTAGCAAATGCTTTTCTGGCGTTTTGTTCGATTTCCAGGGCTTCAGTATATCGCCCTACTGCAAGGATCTCATCGCCGTATTCCTTTTCTGGCCACGGTTGTGGCTTGAGTGTTTGTAACAATTGAGTAATTTCTGTGTCAGGAAACAGACTCTCGGCATTTTGTGCCAAAATGACAGACTGATTGATGTCTTTTTCTTTAATCGAATTGATGCGTTCTATCAGTTTATCAATGATTGATTGTCTTAGTTCCAGATAACGGCCGGGATTAATAGTTTCTATTTCTCTAAATTTGTGTCTTATCGTATCGATGTTAAAGCTAATGTTATTATTTAATTCGTTAGATATATCCATTACATTAGTTTCAAGAAGGTATTCATTAAAGTTTGTTTTCAGATTTTGATTTAATGGGTATAACTCAAGTCCTTCTCTTGCCAAGTTCAGTGCTTCATATAAACGTCCTGATTCAGCTGCTTGTTTGGCAATAATATCCAGTGATTCTGATAATCGTTTTGGTGCAATGGTTGTGATATAAAAATTATCAGCTGGTATAATCAATTTCAGTTCGTAAAACAAGATCTTTGCAAATGCTGTTTTATTGGCTTGTGTTAGTGCCTCAAATTCATTTTTTAATGTAGATATTTTTAATTCTTTTTTATGTTCAGTAGCCATTTGGTCAATGGCATCATGTGTTTTAATAACTGAATTATTTTGTGGTGAATATTGTTCTGCTTTTTGAATATATTGCTTTGCTGTGTCAAAGCGATTCTCAGACAAAGTTTCATTTGCAGCTATTACATAGAGCTCGGCTAATTTATCAAGCATAGGTGCCAATACAGGTTGGGTAACGGGTTCTCCGGACAAACTTTCGAGTATGTGCAATTTATTATCCAGACGAAAATTCCAGTTAAAATCGTTTATCATCGGAGCTGAAATTAATTTCTCTACCTCACTTGTGTTTTCTTCTATGATTGATTGAATGGCATGGATGTAGTCTTCTCCACTCAGGTGAGCCAGTTTTATTTGTATGAGTTCATTCTCCAGTCTGAGGCTATTCAGCAGTTTAGAATATTTTTTTGCGAACACTTTAGCATCGTCACTATTCCCTGTTTCTGAGATTTTCAATAATTCAATTTTAGATAATTGTTGTACATCATAGGCCAGGTTCCCAAGCAAAATGTCGTCGAAATTTAGTATGGCGAGATTATGGATGTCTGCCTGTTTATCTTTATAATCGTGTAAAGCATATCCTGGCTTCGTCAAAAATCCGAGAGACTGATGTAGCGATTGAATTTTGAAATGTTTGTTGATTTGATTATTCATGTCTTGCAGACGGAGGTCGTTTGGAAAGACATTGAGTCCCTTGGCAAGCATTTCTGCAGCCTGCCCTATATTTTCTTTCTCAAGTGCCTCGCCTGCGTATGAAAGAAAAGCATTCGCAATGGAAGGATCTTCAAGCAGAGGATGTTGCGGATCGATTCGATCGCGTAAATTAGTTAATATTGTTTCTGCTTCATGAATGGTTTCCCGATCTTTTATGCTCTCGGTCAGTTGTGCATAGAGCTGACTGAGTAGTTCATTCTGATTTATTTTAACCTGCTGTTGTTGTTGCTCAAGGAAACTGGAATCCGGATACATCTCTTCAATGGATATCAGGAGTTTTGTTGCTTCAGGGAAATGGTATGTGTCGCTATTAATATTGGTTAGTTTGTTAATTTCATTGCTAAAATAATTTTGTATCGCTGATTTGGCATTAGTGGCGATAATCAATTGATTTGCCTGTTTGAGTCTACCGAGCTCTATTAATTTTTTTTGAATAATTCCAGGCTTGCCAGTATTAATGCCAGAAGTAATGGCATTTATTTTTTTTTCTTGTAGATGATTTTGAATTGGTGAAAATAAACTGACCCCGATCATCATTGCAAAAATAGCTGCAATGGTTGCCTTGCTTTTGTACCAGATATATTTTGCTTCTAGATCGGTAATAAATTTTTCTACTGTTTGACAGCGATCTTCACGTTCACAGGCAAGTGCGCTACGAAGCGTTATATTCTGTTTGCGTTTTAAGTCTCTAACAGATTCAGGGATGAGTTCTTTTTCCTTAACTTCTGTGGCAGGCATTTTATTGAAAGGGTGTCTGCCAGTTAAGATTTCATAGGAGACACAGCCAAGTGCGTATATGTCATCACGGGTATCAGGTGCTTTGCCAAGTAACATCTCAAGCGATGCATAGGCCGGCGTATATGCCCCTAGATTTCTTGGGTCAAATAACGTTTTTTCAGCTTCGCCAGTTAGTGGGTTTTTAACTGCTCTGGCGATACCAAAATCCAGTGTTTTTACCGTGCCGTCATTGCATATAAATGCGTTGCCTGGTTTGAAGTCAGAGTGAACAATACCTCTTTCATGTGCGTACGATAATGCAGAGGCCAATTGTTTGATGATTTTAAAAGACTCATTAAAAGATAATCCGCCACGCCGTCGTAATTTTGTTTTAATGAACGTGTTTAACGTTTGTCCTTCCAGCAATTCCATTGTAATGAAAACGGGGGAACCAGGACCACCGACACGGTCAAAATCATATACAGTTGCAATATTTGGGTGCGCTAGCTTTTGTTGTCGACTCGATTCACGTTGTAGGGAAATAAAGGCTTTGGGATGAGTTTTAAAATCTTCATTCAGGAGCTTAATTGCGACATATGGGTTTTTGTCGCGTGCTTCCTGTTTGAGTAAATCAATACCTCTAAACACTCGCCCCATACCACCAATGCCAAGTATTTCCAGTAATTTAAATCGTTGTTTTATAATTGTGCCGGTTGTTATTTCATCGCCAGAATAATTATGTTCAATATTTATAAAATCATATCTGACAGGATTTTCACTTATATTGATCGGGTGTGAATCCAGCAGGTAAGGTTCAATAATAGTATTTAGATGTTGATAGAGTTCTTCATCAAGGATGTTAGATTCTTTCGCTTCAATTAGAAGTGAGAGAAGGTGGTGAGAATAATCAGGTGTTTTCCCGAGAATTCCACTGAGTTGTTGACTGATTGCTTCAAGACTGATCTGTCGTGCCCCAAGCGCTTCAAGTGCTGTTTTGAAATTGGCCAAGGTTATTCAACAAAAATTAATTCATGAGTAGGCAATTTAATATAACTCTATGAAACTAGTTCACGTCGACCACTATTGCTGTCACGTTATCTTCTGCACCTCTTTGCAAGACTTCATCAATAAGAGTATTGCAGGTTTTTTCAATACATTCGTTATTATTCATTATTTGTTCTATTTCAGTATCAGAAAGATGTCTGGTTAAACCGTCGCTGCAGAGAAGAAAGCGGTCATTTTTACTGGTTAATTGAATATCAATATCGACATATAGTTCCTCCATCGCTCCGACTGCGCGAGTGATCATGTTTCGATGCGGATGAACGGCGGCTTCTTCTTCAGTGATCAAATCATTATCAAGATAGATTTGTATTTGAGAATGATCACGTGTGAGTTGTTGAAGAGATTTATTATTTAAACGGTAGAGCCGACTATCACCAACCCAAAGGTAGACGCAATAGTTTTCGTAAGCAACCAAAATCACCGCAGTACTACCTATGGTTGATTTTCGTCTTGATTTGCGTGATTTTTCACGTAATTTTTTGTTAACACCAATCAACTTATCTTCTATGTCATCGACAATTCGGTTGAGCTTAAGGCCTTCATGAATTTTTTTCAGATCATTGACGATCATACTGCTGGCCATGTCTCCGGAATCATGGCCGCCCATACCATCAGCAACAACCCAAAGGCCCATTTCAGATCGTTCCAACAAGGCATCTTCGTTCAATGCCCTGACTTTACCCACATTTGTCAGGCCATAGGATGTCCAGCTCAATTCGTTCTTTTTTTTATTTGTTGTTGTCATGGGTTATGGAATATAACGAATGTAAATTTGCAGGCAGATATGTCTGTTCGTTCAGTTTATTGCTCTGTTCACTAATCTAGTTTTTAAAGCTGAATCTAATGATCTCTTTGGGGTTATCTTTGAATGCACGTCCAAGACTGATTTTCCCACTACCCAGTAAAGGTGTTTCTTCACGTTTCAAAAACGATTCATTACTGTCCTGTATGTGGACATAGGTACCGTTGGTGCTTTGATCCGTGATAATAAATTTGTCACGGCGAAGTTCAATTTGAACGTGTTGACGCGAAGCCAGTTTTTCATTGACGGTAATATCACAGCGATTACTACGGCCTAGGACCACAGAAGAACGTTGTTTATTAAGCAAGAGCTGTTTGTCGTGATAGGTGAGAGTTAATTCCGCTTCCTGTCCTCTTGATTTTACCGTCGGTGGTACTGTCGTTGATAACAAAGGGCTCACAGTGATTGCACTGGTTAATTCATCGCCTTCCCAGAGTATTTCAAAAATATTAATTTCTTCTTTTTTGCCTTTGATAGGCGCACGATCAATAAAACGTGTACTGATTCGGAGTATGCGATCAAGTCCGGCACGGGTTGCCTGAGTTGTCAGTGTTTGGCTGGCTTTAGCCTGAGCTGTCATTCGTGCAGCAATATTGACTGCATCACCATAGACATCGCCCCCATCCATAATAGCCGGGCCATAATGCATCCCGATCCTGACTTTGATTGAACCGACATCATCCAGTTTCTCATTCATAAGTTGCTTGTAGTCAACTTCTTCGGAGAGCGTTTGGTGGGCCTTAGTCAAGGAAAGATCGGCGTGACCATATTCGAGTGTCTGGTGCATTTCAGAGGCAGCACGTGCCGCGTCGTCGATTGTTTTGAAAGTACACATGATCTCATCGCCAATGGTTTTGATAACATTGCCATTGTAATTTTTTGTTATGCTTCCGAGTAGCTCTAGGCAATTGGTGATTGTTTCTTGTGCTGCAGCATCTCCAGCTTGTTCGAATAGCTCGGTACTGCCACTAATATCGGCAAACAAGATTGCAAGGCTGGAAGTTTTTGGAGCCATTTTTAAATTAAATACAGGAACCAGGGTTTCGTTTCAGTGGTGAGCTGTTTTGCTATGTTAAGAATCTTGTTTGAAAACCGCTTGGACTTTTGCATCAATATCCCCATACATCAACAAAAATAAATTCACTATTGTTAATAATAACAAAACATTACATTAAAGACATTATAACGATATTGAGCTTTCCCGCCAGTAAAATGGTTCTTTTGACCCGGATCACAGGATTTACCAGAAGTCGCGAAAATTTAGCAAGTCAGTGCTATTGTTCAGCATATTGTCCTGCTATAGGGTGATTTCGATTCTAGTATTTCTTTGTTAACATTTTTTCGACCTGACTAAATCAATGTAAAAAACCATGAAATTATCAGCAAAAACACTTATTCCAGTCTGTCTTCTCGTTATTTTTAGCATCATGAACTTTATCCCGGGATTTTCATTGGATGAGATTAAAGCCCGGCTGGGTTTTGATAACGAAATTGATGATCAAAATCTACTTGATGCTCCAGGGCCTGAGACACAAGCTACTAATTCGGATGTACAGGTCAGTACCTCAATCCAGTTGGGCGAAATTCCAAGTCGTTTGGAACTTGATGAGCTGCGATTGATTTTTGCAAATTTGCCCGAGGAAAAGCGTCAGGAAATACTGGTGGAACCGGAGGTGTTCTTAAAAATAGTAAAAGAGCAAATAGCATTTAAATCCGTCATTCGGGTTGTTTTGGCCAATCAAATTCATGCTGTACCAAATGCCCAGTTTCTGATGCAAAAAGCGGCAGAAAATACCCTGCGAGAGTCATATATTAATCAGTTGGTTTCTCAACAATTGCCGATGGATTATCCGGATGATGAACTGGTTAAAGATTTCTACGAGAAAAACTCGGATAGATTTGTCCTTGGTGAGCGCCTGCATCTTTGGCAGATTTATCTGCCGTTTAAGGAAAATATTTCTGCTGGTGAAATCAGGGTGCTTGAGGACAAGGCGGATACAATCCGTGCTGAAATAATGAACGAAAAACTAAATTTTTCTGAAGCGGCGAAACAATACTCCAGCCACAGCCCAAGCCGAGAAAACGGTGGTTATATGGGATTGGTGGCTCTCAGTGATCTGACGCCGGTTGTCAAAGATAGAGTTTTGAATTTACAGGAGAACGAATTGAGTCAACCTTATAAGACTGAAGACGGTATTCATCTGTTGAAGCACGGGACTGTCGTCGCGGCCCAATCCGTTGATTTAGCTCAAGTTCGTGGTCGAATTCGAGAGGTATTGAGAAAACAGGCTATAGAAAAATTACGCTTTACAATATTTGAGCAAGCACAAAAGGCACAGCCTTCGGAATTGACAGATAAACAAATTGAAGAATGGCGCCTGAAGCTCCGCACCAGTCTCTAGCCCGGTTCGTGATATTGATTTGAACAGATGGTTTGATCCGGACAGGCCTGTTTATTGCAGAATATAAAACGGGGGAAACTCTACAATAATTTACTGTTGAAAGAATAATAGGGAAACCCGGTAATTCATGTCTTTATCCAGTCACGTCAAAAAGTTCATACGGACACTCACAGTTTCGGCGGTTATTTCTCTTTCTATCTTGAGTACGGCAGTTCATTCCGGTGTTGCGGGACTGCCAGATTCTGCCCAACCTGGCGTACAACGACCAGAAACGGATACACGCTCGCGGGTTCCTGATGGTGAGACAGATGATGTCGTTGAAATTCCTGCTGTTATAGATAGACCGCTTGAGGTAGATGAAGGTGATCGCATTTTGGTGCAACAGTTTCGTTTATTGAATGTAGAAGATTTATTGGATCTGGAAGTTTTTGTTAGTGATGTGGAAGCTTTGCTGGAGGTTCAGCGTCAGGATAAACCCGAAGGTTTTACGATTGGTCATTTGCAGGAGGTGGCTGATAAGGTCACGCGATATTATCGTGGTAAAGGCTTAATCCTGGCACAGGCAGTGATCCCGGTTCAGGATGTTGATGGAGGTGTGGTCGAGATCGAGGTCTTCATAGGACATCTGGATCGTATATTGGTAGAAGGAAATCAGGTCTATGACAATCGCGTTCTGGAACAGGTATTTTCAGAATTAATTGGTCAGCCCATTGTGCAGGAGCAGATAGAATCTGCATTACTCAGGCTGGCGGATTACCCGGGTTTACGTGTTTATGGGGTATTTCAGCCGGGGCAACTGGTGGGGAGTGCTGATCTGGTTCTCAATGTACAAGAAGAAGACCGATTTGAGACTGCATTACGCACGGATAATCATGGCTCCCAGGAAACCGGTCGCTTGCGTGGTCGAATTGATATGGATTGGAGCAGCCTGTTTGGTGGTGCGGATAGTCTTGGTCTGATTGTCCAGCAAACCTATAACCCTAAAGAAAGTTTTTTCTACTTTATTGAATATGAAAGATATTTGCCATTTGGTTTACGAGCCGGTTCAAGTTGGAGCCGTAGCGATTATGGTGTTGGAGGGGTGTTTGAGTCACAGCAAATCAAGGGTGATTCAGAAGACATTAGTATCTTTCTGGAAAAATCCTTTATTCGTAGCCGGCAGAAAAATTTATCCACAACATTACGCATGACCCGTAGTCAATCAGAGGTAACCAGTCTTGGAATTGATCAGAGCCAGGAAGTCTTAAGCGTATTAAACGTCTCCCTGCAATATGATGCAGCGGACACGTTCAATCTGCTGCCCTTTTTGAATTCCGGGGAAGATGGATTTCAAATGAGTGGAATCAATTTTATGTCATTAGAGCTCAGTCAGGGACTTGAAGGTGTTTTCGGTGCTATTGGGTCATCAGAGGATGTCAGTCAAATGACTATTGGTGAACAACCTGGGCGCCAGGGCGGTTCAGGTGAATTTGTTTCTGGTGACTTTACAAAGTTATTTGCTAGTTTTGCGCGTTACCAAAGTTTAACAGCAACACAATCAGTGTTATTCCGGAGTGAATTTCAATGGAGTGACGATTTGCTCTTATCTCAGGGACAATATTCCATCGGCGGGCCAAACAGCGTCCGGGCCTTTGCACCGTCCTTTGAGCTGGCAGATCAAGCCGGTTTTTTGTCACTAGAATATATTATTGACGCACCATTTTTTGCTCAAAAAGAGGCCTTTGATAATTATAATTGGGGAGAATTACTACAGTTTTCAATCTATTACGATGTTGCAGTGGGAAAAATAAACGATCCAACGAGTTTTGACGAGGTTGGCTGGAAAAGTTACCAGGGTATGGGGCTGGGTTTGCAATTTAATTTGCCGGGAAAATTTGCTTCACGTTTCTTGTGTGCCTGGGCACTGGGTGCGGGTGATGAAGTTGATAAAGGTGTGGGAAATGGTCGGGAGCCGCAATTCTGGATTAACATAAGCTATTCATTTTAAAAGAATATTAGTAATTCTTTTGGTCTGATCCTAAGTCTTATTTATCAATTCCACGACATGAATATTCATTAAATCCTCTCGTTAATTCATTCGTTAAAATACTTCTAAAGTTATATAGTTCCCGGCCGATATTTGTGTGACAGGAAAGGTTGAGGGCCTGGATGGAAGGAAAATTGCATATCCATTCTGGCTAAGATCTTTTTAACACTCGTAGATAAATAAAAAAGTCCAAAGGATGCAATATGGATAAGGCCCGTAAGAACAGGCCAGATAGATCTGTGTTGGTGGGTTTTGCTGATAATAAAAATTATAAGAAGATAACCACCCGCTGTTTCACTAAAAATGGTGCATACGCACGTCGATTGACGTTGTGTGCCTTATTTCTATTTGGTATTCAATCCAGCAACATTTATGCATCATCTGGTATGAATGGTGAGAGTAATTACAAACACGAAGAGACGCATCTTCAGAAAATACCCTCTAAAGATAGCTCAGCCAAGAGCCATAAAAAAACAAGTAGGACAGAACATCTCCAGAAGGATATTCACAAAGACATTCACAAGGATATTCACAAAGACATCAAACCTGATGTCACTGTTGGCAAATCAAAACCGCTGGTACAACGACCAAAGAAAGTGACTCCGACTAAATTACCTGAAGTACCTACAATAAATAGTATTAAAAAACCGATTGTATCTCAGACCGAAAATCATACAGAGTCATCTCTGGACGCAGTTAATGTAGGAGACGGATATCTGAGCCAGGAGGAAGCTCCCGAATTTGAGTCCAGAAACACCCAATCCCAAAGACAACATCGAGAACATCATAAATCAGCTAATACCCTTACGATTGACCATGACGCAAGCGGCTTGATGGGGTTTGAGATTCATGAACAGATCAACAAAAAGCAGCATGATGACCATGTAGTAAACCGTCTAGGGAAGGATATTGACGCCAAACAGGCAATGCTTATCGATCGGTCTGGTGGCAAGATCCGTTTGGTAGGTTCTGATCGACCTCTCGCCGATATGAATTCAAAGGATACGACATCAATAATTAGAAACAAGCTGGACAATCTATCAGTTGTTAATGCTGATACTGCACTTAGTGGAACTGTGTTTAAAGGTAATCCCCAAAAGTCTGTTGGGGTCGTGGTAACCACTCATCTTAAAATACCCACACAAAAGGTGACCGTAAACAGTGTAGTCACAAAGGCGGCACCTCAACAGACGACACCTCAACAGATGGTATCTCAACAGACGATATCTCAACAGACGGCACCTCAACAGACGACACCTCAACAGATGGTATCTCAACAGACGATATCTCAACAGACGGCACCTCAACAGACGACACCTCAACAGATGGTATCTCAACAGACGATATCTCAACAGACGGCACCTCAACAGACGACACCTCAACAGATGGTATCTCAACAGACGATATCTCAACAGACGGCACCTCAACAGACGACACCTCAACAGATGGTATCTCAACAGACGATATCTCAACAGACGGCACCTCAACAGACGACACCTCAACAGATGGTATCTCAACAGACGGCACCTCAACAGACGACTACACAAATAAATCAATCATTGATAGCGGCTCCCGTTGGAAGTTCCAGTATCGGCCAGAAAATAGTAGGGCGGTCTAATAGTTTGAAACCAGGTGGCACACTGAATCTGGGTGGCCAAACGGTGTCCTCAAATAATAACCCCATTCCTGGTGGTCAGAATCCAGGAGGAGGTTTGGTATTTAATACGCCTGTTTTTCAGGTTGGTGAGCTCATAAATAAACCAGATTCTAAGGGAACGTCTCAAAGTCACCAAAAGCCATATCATCAATTCTCTTTTATTGATGTCGATCTATTCACTAATGAATTGACATTATTCGGAGTGATGGGAAATGGTCTTGGTATGACGTTGGATCAATGTGAAGAAGTTGATGGCTGTGAACCAACTTCAAGTGAATCAGAATTGTCCGAAATCAACGCACATCTGGAAAAAAGTATTGCTTTGTTGGAGCAACAATTACTGGTTGAAAACAATCTGGACAAGCGTGCAGGGTTTATACAAATTCTGCACGACTATAAACAGAAATTACATCAGTTCAAAAAATATGAACAGGAGCTCTTGACACACAACGCCGCGGAACAGAATAAAAACACAAAGACCATTGTTCACCTGGAAGACAATAGCGAACAATGGTCATTTGATACGGAGATCTTTGAAGACGCTGACAATGAGATTTTAGATGATGAGGACTATCAGGAAATCCTGGTATCAGAGTTTCCTTAAGCTTGTAACAGGTTTATATATTTAGTAAAAAGACTTGATCACAGTTACCGTCTGGACTAAGTTTAGGCAATAATAATATTATTTGCCAAAATTGATGATCGGGAATCTTTCAGCCACTAAGCCGAGTTCATATCTCATTGCGAATTACCAGCGCAATGTCGGTGCTGAGCGTCCGGGCATCCAGTCCAACGAAGCCAATCAAAAAAATCCAGACCGCCGTCTACAACGAGCTCTTCTTGACGTTTCTTCCAGTGAAAAGCCACAAAAGGAATTCGGTCAGTCCCGTGATCGAAAGTTTGCCTATAACGAGACTTTCTCTGAGAATATGAGGGAGCTGTTCAAAGGCCGAACGACACTGTATAAAATGATGGAGACAATGGGAGCGACCGGTACAGAGGGTTCTGTTACCGGTCTTTATCTGGATACTTATATCTGAACGATCAATAGAACTACTTTTCAGTTTTGCCGCCCACGTTTTTATCTTCTTCCGGCTTTGGCCCATACTTTTCAACATACTCAGGAATCATTTTTTCCGCCGCATTTAACTCATCTTCAGATAACTGAGCCCTTGCGTCTGAAATGGCATTGACGGATTTCGTGTGTTCATGAGCTGCGCCTACGCTATACCAAATATAGGCGAACTCACTGTCCTGGGGAACGCCATTACCTTCGGCATAGAGCCTGGCAAGTTTGTATTGAGCATTTGGAATAGATTGTTCGGATGCTCTGCGTAGCCATTTGCTTGCTTTTTCGTAATCCTGGTCTACGCCCTGACCCTTAAGATACATGGTGCCGAGCCAATATTGTGCCATGGCATCATCTGTGGTGTCGGCTAGCGACATCATCGTGTTGAAAGCCGTGTCGTAATCACCAGTGAGATACGCGACGACACCGTCATTAAAATCTGCTTGTGCTATTTGTGTGCTGCTAACAAAAACGAGCAGCGCGAATACAATTTTTTTTATCATTTAGTTTTAGCCTCTGGCTTGGTAACTTTTTAACTCTTCAAGTAGAATGTGCGCCCTGTTATGAATCGCTGTTTTCGGCATCACAGACTCTTAGTCCATCGCGGCGCACGATTGTTTCATGCAGATGTAAAAATGTAAATACTCATCAGGAGGCTAGATGCAAGCATTTAGGGCATTTCAGGTGCAGGAAAAAGCGGGCGAAGTCAGCAATTCCATCAAAACATTGTCTCTGGATGAGCTGTCCAAAGGCGATGTGGTTATCAGGGTTGAGTACTCAAGTGTGAACTATAAGGATGCATTAGCGGCCACTGGAAAAGGTAATATTATCCGTGGTTACCCGCGGGTGCCCGGTGTTGATGCTGCAGGAACAGTGGAATCTTCTGAAAGCGATCGATTTAAACCCGGTGATGCCGTCCTGATCACAGGCTATGATTTTGGTACTGCACATGACGGAGGATACGCTGAATATGCACGGGTTCCTGCAGAATGGGTGGTCATGCGGCCTAAGGGGATGGACGCCTTTGCGGCAATGTCGTTAGGCACGGCAGGGTTTACTGCGGGCTTGTGCATCCAGAGAATGGAACATAATGGCCAACACCCTAGTAAAGGTCCAATCATTGTCAGCGGTGCCACGGGAGGTGTTGGGACATTGGCGGTCGATATGCTTTCTAACCTTGGCTATGAAGTCATTGCTGTGACGGGGAAATCTTCATCACACGAGTATTTGATGGAGCTTGGAGCTGCCGAGGTACTTGATCGATCGAAGATAAATTTTAATGGGCCGCCCCTTGAGAAAGGTCAATGGGGTGGTGCAATTGATAATGTTGGTGGTGATATCCTTGCCTGGTTAACTCGCACGGTGTTGCCATGGGGCAATATCGCCAGCGTTGGTCTGGCAGGCGGCAGTCATTTGAATGCGACGGTTATGCCATTTATTTTACGTGGCGTGAGTCTATTGGGTATCAGTTCTTCCGGTTGCCCAACCGAATGGCGGGCACCGATATGGCAACGTCTAGCAAGTGATCTGGCACCCAGGCACCTGGATAAAATAGTCAATCGGGTGATCGAAATGGATGATTTACCTGCCGTGTTCAATGAGATGCTGACTGCTAAAACGCGCGGTAGAACAGTTGTTAAAATAAGTGAATAGGGAATAGTAAATAATAAAGAATTGATAAGTGAAAAATGACTAAAACATTATACGATAAATTGTGGGATGCACATGTGGTCGAGGATTTCGGTCAGGGTAGAGCACTCATCTACATAGATAGACACCTGATCCATGAGGTCACGTCGCCTCAGGCATTTGAAGGTTTGAAGCTGGCGGGTAGAACGCCATGGAGAACGACGGCGGGTTTGGCTGTACCCGATCATAATGTACCAACAGTCGATAGGGAGAATATCAAAGATCCTGTCTCCAAATTACAGCTAGCGACACTGGATAAGAATTGTAAAGAAACTGGTATTGTAAAATTCGAGATGACCGATCCACGTCAGGGGATCGTCCATGTCATTGGTCCTGAACAGGGTGCCTGTCTCCCTGGCATGACCATTGTTTGTGGTGATTCGCATACCTCGACCAATGGTGCCGTGGGTGCTTTGGCCTTTGGTATAGGTACATCAGAAGTGGAACATGTATTGGCAACACAGACCCTGGTGCTGCGCAAAGCAAAAAATATGCGGCTCAATGTCAATGGTAAGATTGGCAAAGGTGTTTCGGCTAAAGATATCGTCCTCGCTATTATCGGCAAGATCGGTACAGCAGGTGGCACTGGGCATTCCATCGAGTTTGCCGGCGAAGCTATCCGAGACTTATCCATCGAAGGGCGTATGACCGTATGCAATATGGCGATTGAAGCCGGTGCCCGTGCAGGCATGATTGCGGTCGATGAAAAGACGATTGACTACGTGAAAGACCGTCCATTTACTCCGAAAGGGGAGAACTGGAACAAGGCGGTGGAATACTGGCAGCAATTTGTCAGTGATGAAGACGCGATATTTGATGCAGAGATCAATCTGGATGCGTCAGCAATTCAGCCGCATGTTACCTGGGGCACTTCTCCCGAAATGGTGGTTTCGATTGGCGATACAGTCCCTAATCCTGAACAGGAATCGGACAGTGTTAAACGCGAAGGCATGCAACGGGCATTGTCATATATGGATTTAACAGCTGACACACCTATTGAGGACATTCATGTTGACAAAGTCTTTATAGGTTCCTGCACCAACTCCCGCATTGAAGATCTGCGAGAGGCTGCCGAAGTAGCAAAAGGTAGAAAAGTCGCCGCCAATATAACATTGGCTATGGTAGTGCCGGGTTCTGGTTTGGTGAAACAGCAGGCAGAAGAAGAAGGTCTGGATAAAATATTTTTACAAGCAGGTTTTGAATGGCGTGAACCGGGCTGTTCCATGTGTTTGGGCATGAACCCCGATCAACTGGAACCTGGAGAGCGTTGTGCTTCAACTTCAAACCGAAATTTTGAAGGCCGGCAAGGGCAGGGTGGACGTACACATTTAGTGAGCCCAGCAATGGCAGCCGCCGCAGCGATCAAAGGTCACTTTGCTGATGTGCGCGATTTTTAACAATAGATGAAAAACAAACAACACCGTCATACCGGCCAAGCCTGTCCTCGTGAAAACGGGGAAGCCGGTATCCATTGAGAATGATAAGCAAGCTATGAGAAATGATTAATGGCAAATAACAATGAAAAAATTTAACAGTTTCAGTGGAATCGTTGCACCGATTGACAGACCTAATGTCGATACCGATGCGATCATTCCCAAGCAATATTTAAAATCCATTAAACGCTCTGGTTTTGGTCCCAATTTATTTGATGAAGACCGTTATCTGGATCCGGGTTTGCCGGATAGCGATAATTCACAGCGTAGATTGAATCCCGATTTTATTTTGAATCAACCACGTTATAAAAATATTGAAATTCTTTTAACCCGAGAAAATTTTGGCTGTGGTTCCTCACGTGAACATGCGGTTTGGGCATTTGATGATTATGGTATTCGTTGCATCATTGGTAATAGCTTCGCGGATATTTTTTTTAGTAATGCATTTAAGAATGGTCTTTTGTTAATCACACTAGAGCCTGAGACTGTCGATGACTTATTTAATACTGTCTTTGCTACTGAAGGATATAGCTTGAGTATTAAACTCGAAGAGCAAGTGATTGAGACTCCTGGTGGTGATGCGATCCCGTTTGACATAGATGCCGAATTAAAAAATCGTTTGTTACAGGGGCTGGATGATATTGGTATAACATTAGAACATGCCGATCAGATCAAAGACTATGAAATGCGCCAAAAGAAAATCACTCCCTGGGTCTTCCCTGATTTAGTATCGCGATAAAAAGACATTTTCAGAGATACTCAGATGATTAAGACACGTTTTGCTCCCAGCCCCACAGGAATGTTGCATATCGGTGGTATACGCACAGCACTGTTTTCCTGGTTATACGCAAAAAGATACGGCGGTGAATTCGTTCTAAGGATTGAGGATACCGATCGAGAGCGCTCAACCGATGAAGCCGTCGAGATCATTTTAGAAGGAATGAAATGGTTGGGTCTCGAGGCAGATATGCCACTTGTTTATCAAACCTCACGCTTTGACCGCTACAAAGAAGTGATTCAACAATTGCTTGATGAAGACAAGGCCTATCTTTGTTATTGCACAAAAGAAGAAGTCGATGTCATGCGTGAAGCAGCAATGGCGAAAGGAGAAAAGCCTCGGTACGATGGTTACTGGCGTGATAGGAAAGACACTCCCCCTAAGGGTATCGATCCGGTTGTACGCTTTAAGAATCCTCTGGAAGGCGAGGTACTGGTTGAGGATTTGATACAAGGGGATGTGATTTTTCAAAACAAAGAGCTGGATGATTTGATCATCGCTCGTTCGGATGGAACACCTACTTATAATTTTACAGCGGCCATTGATGATATGGACATGGAAATTACTCATGTGATTCGTGGTGATGATCATCTCAACAATACGCCAAGGCAATTGAATATTCTCACAGCCTTGAATGCGGAATGTCCAAAGTACGCACATCTTCCAATGATCCTGGGTCCGGATGGAAAGAAACTCTCCAAACGAGATGGTGCTGCAAGCGTTTTACAGTATCAGGATGACGGGTATCTGGCTGAAGCCCTGTTGAATTATCTGGTTCGACTCGGTTGGTCACATGGCGATAAGGAAATTTTCTCCGTGGCTGAAATGATTGAGTTATTTGATATTGCCGATGTGAATAAATCGGCATCTGCCATTAATCCCGATAAATTACTTTGGCTCAATCAGCAATATTTGGCTCAGATCGATAACGCCAAACTACAAGCCTTGATCACTCCTATGCTTGATTATGATATTGCAAACGGCCCGGATCTGGTGGACGTGTTGGAGGTGCAAAAACAACGTTGCAAGACCTTGCAGGAAATTATTGAACAAAGCCGCTGTTTTTATCAGGACTTTGATGTGTTCGATGCCAATGCAGCAAAAAAACATTTACGTCCGGTCATTTTGCCAGCCATGAATCAGTTAAGAGAATCCTTGTCGAGCCTGGAACAATGGAAAGATGAAACCCTACATCAAGTTATCCTTGCGGCAGCCGATGCGTTGGAATTGAAGATTGGTAAATTAGGTCAGCCCTTACGTGTGGCAGTGACGGGTTCGGGTGTTTCACCGTCGATTGATGTCACGTTGAGGTTGGTCGGTAAGGAAAAAACCCTGCAAAGACTGGATAAAGCGTTGGAGTTTATGAAACAGAGGGCTGCATCTTGACAGCAACCAAAGCCTCACGTACATTTCACCGCTTTCCGCTGCTGGGGCCATAGCTCAGCTGGGAGAGCGCTACACTGGCAGTGTAGAGGTCGGCGGTTCGATCCCGCCTGGCTCCACCAATTAATAGCCCAGAAAATCTCAAGGGATATAGCAAAGGAAAATATTTAGGACATCCATATTATGTCCCCATCGTCTAGAGGCCTAGGACACCGGGTTTTCATCTCGGCAACAGGGGTTCGACTCCCCTTGGGGACGCCATTTATAAAATAATAAGAGAGGCTTTATGCCTCTTTTTTTATATGTGAAAAAGGCTAAGCTAAACCCAATAAATCTTCAGCACAGACTGTTTAGAGAAGAGAGTTGTGATGAAGTGGCAGATATATTGTCGCGGTCGTTAGATGCTTGATTCACTTGCGGAGAAAAAATGTCCTGGGAAATCATAACGACTAAGGTTTCAAATTTTCCTGCTAGTGAAAATGATAACAACATCAGGAAAATATTTCAGGAACAAACTGAACCCTGGATTTCTTCAAAAAATGGTGAGGTGCATGCTGAGAAATATCTATCATTATCTTCCAGCGAATTAGTATCGCACTACCATAAAGAAATTGCTTGCAGTTATCGTTTTGGAAATAACATATATTGTCTACCAATGAGTATGGTCATTGATGGTAACCAAGTTAGTAATGATCTTACACAGTCAATAAAAATAGTGGCTGAGTCTTCAAAGTATTCTGTTGATGACAATATTGAAATTTTTGTTGATTCATTAATAAAGAAATTAAACTCAAAAAAGAATAAGCATTTACATAATGGAAAAGTTGCCAGTTTAAGAAGTATCGAAACTGATAAAAATAATAATTACATGCTTACGGTCAGTAAGGGTTCTTATTACGACAGTCTAGCGACTAATTTTGCTATGGATCATGAATTCACTCAGGCGAATAGCACTTTGAGGGAAACTATCTCTGGCTTGTCAGGTAAACTTGGCGTGTTCAACCACAGCCCTTTGGTAAATCACATTGGTGTTGTACTACTGGTGGAAACATCAGATGGAATGCTTGTTGTACAGCAGCGCAGCGCAAAAGTAGCAATCCGAACCAATAGTCTCTCAGCATCAGTAGCTGGAGCAGTTGATTGGTTAGATATATCAAAATATGGTAGTTTAGAAAAAGATAATGCAATTGTAGATGCAGTGTGTCGGGAAGCATTTGAAGAGTTAGGTCTAGAACTAAATGAGATTAGATTTCTTGGGTTACTACGAGAATTCCTCCGAGGTGGAAAGCCAGAGTTTTATTTTTTTGCCAAAATAAAACAAAAATTTCCAGAGGTGGTTGAACTGCGAAAAACAGCAGCTGATAAGCAGGAAACATATAACATCACTCCATATGAGTTCCATTCAAATCTACTGGACGGTACAGATTTAGAAAATAAAGCATTTTATAATCGAGTTATAAATATTCTAGAAGCAGTGGGGCCAGAGGCAAACCTTACATTGGTTGCTTCTATTTGCCTGGTTGCAAACTCATTTATTTAATTGTAGAGATAAAATATCAATCCGATATACAGATTACAATGATTATTGAAACTTTTGTTAATTGGCACAAAGAATACTACGGAGCACAATAATGTCACACGGTCGTAAAATTTCTGTCATAGGTTTGGGTTATGTTGGTCTTCCAGTTGCAGTTGCCTTTGGGCAATCAGAACAGGTAATTGGTTTCGATGTGAATGTCAGCCGTATCGATGAATTAAAAAGTGGTGTGGACAGCACTAACGAAGCTGATCTCGATTTGATGAAAAAAGCAGACATAGTTTTTACCAATGATCCTGCGCACATTCAAAAAGCAGATTTTCATATTGTTGCTGTACCGACACCTGTCAATTCGGCAAAAAATCCTGATCTGACTCCGGTATTAAAAGCATCAGAAACCGTGGGCAAGCAACTCAAGGTTGGCGACATCGTGGTGTATGAATCTACGGTCTACCCCGGGGCGACGGAAGAAGATTGTGTTCCTGTCCTGGAAAGAGAATCCGGACTTGTTTGCGGCAAAGATTTCTTTGTTGGTTATTCACCTGAACGTATTAATCCCGGCGATAAGGTTCACACCTTTAGTACGATCACAAAAGTGGTTTCAGGACAGAACGATGAGATACTGGATATTGTTGCCAGGGCTTATGAATCGGTTGTTGATGCCGGTGTGCACAGGGCACAGTCCATTAAAGTGGCTGAAGCTTGTAAGGTGATTGAGAATACACAACGTGATTTAAACATTGCTTTGATGAACGAACTGGCAATGATTTTTCAACGAATGGACATTGACACTAATGATGTGCTTGTAGCAGCAGGCACAAAATGGAATTTTCTCAAATTTAGTCCGGGTCTTGTTGGAGGACATTGTATTGGTGTTGATCCGTATTACCTGACCCATAAGGCATCTATTTTAGGTTATATCCCTGATATGATCCTGGACGCGCGAGCGATTAATGATGGGATGGGTAGCTTTGTTGCGAGTCGCGTTATTAAGGCCTTGATTAAAACCGGCATAGCCGTCAAGTCCAGTAACATAACCATTCTCGGGTTTACCTTTAAAGAGAACGTGCCTGATTTACGCAATACTCGTGTGACTGATATCTCTAAAGAACTTGAAAGCTATGAAGTGAATATACGAATAACGGATCCAGAGGCTTCAACAGAAGAAGCACATGATGAATATGGAATCGATCTGGTCGATGAAGGCGATCTGGAAAAAGCAGATGCAATCATTCTCGCGGTTCCTCATCAGCATTATCTGGATATCGGGTGGGAAGGGATTCAGAAATTATTAAAGAATGGTAAAGGTGTTGTGTTTGATGTGAAGTCAGTGTTACCACGAGAGACAAAACCAGATGGCATTGAGTTGTTCAGGCTCTAATTAATAATGACTGGATTCCGGCTCGGAGGCCGGAATGACAAACCTTCCGTCATGCCGGCCTCCGAGCCGGTATCCATATGATAAGAATTTGTTTATATGTAATCAATAGTTTCAGGAATACGTTTTATGAAAGTGACAATGATAGGCGCTGGTTATGTCGGATTGGTATCCGGTACTTGTTTTGCAGAATTCGGTGCCGATGTCTGTTGTCTGGATGTCGATAAAGAAAAAATCAAGCGGCTAGAACGAGGAGAGATTCCGATTTACGAACCAGGACTTGATGCTCTGGTCAAAAAAAATGTTGCCGAAGGTCGATTAACATTCGCAACCCGCTATGAAGCTGTCGTTGCTGACAGTGATCTGATTTTTATTGCAGTAGGCACCCCCTCTCGGAGAGGTGAGGGTTATGCCGATCTGAGTTATGTCTATCAGGCAGCAACGGACATTGCCTCTCACCTTGCCGGTTATACCGTCATCGTGGATAAATCAACGGTACCGGTAGGCACTGCACGTAATGTTCAACGGATCATTAAAGAAGAAAATTCCGATGCCGATTTTGATGTGGCTTCAAATCCTGAATTTTTACGTGAAGGCGCGGCAATTTTTGATTTTACGCACCCGGATCGCGTAGTGCTTGGTGTCGAATCGGACCGTGCAAAAAAATTATTACATGAACTGTATCGCCCATTAAATTTGATCGAAACGCCAATACTGACGACCGATCTTGAAAGTGCTGAATTGATTAAATATGCATCCAATGCGTTTTTAGCGACCAAGATCAGCTTTATTAATGAAATGTCTATGTTATGTGAAGCGGTTGGTGCTGATGTCCATGCAGTTGCCAAAGGGATGGGGTTGGATGGGCGTATTGGGAGAAAGTTTTTGCATGCAGGGCCAGGTTATGGTGGTTCCTGTTTTCCGAAAGACACCAAGGCTCTGGTAAGGACTGCACAGGAGCATGGAACCTCTAGCCGTATCGTTGAATCTGTGATTGAAGTCAATGAGGCACAAAAGGCCAGGATGATCCAAAAAGTTCGTTCCGCAGTTGGGGGCGATGAATCGGATAAGACATTCGCCGTGCTTGGATTGACCTTCAAGCCTGAAACTGATGATATGCGTGATGCACCTTCACTGGCGATTTTACCGAAATTGATCGAGAATGGCGCCGCAATCAATGCGCACGATCCACAAGGCGTTAAAGAAGCGAAAGATTTATTGCCTGCCAGTGTAAATTATTGTGTGGATATTTATTCGAGCTTTGAAAATGCCGATGCAGTGATCTTGTTTACCGAATGGAACGTTTATAGAGGACTGGATTTGAAAAAAATATTATCGTTAATGAGGGGAAATGTTTTTGTCGATTTACGTAATGTGTACGAGCCGGATTCCATGAGAGAAGCGGGTTTTCAATACGTCTGTGTCGGACGTTAATTATTATTTTGAGGAAGTAATCAATGACA
This sequence comes from Gammaproteobacteria bacterium, assembly GCA_965250225.1. Classification (GTDB taxonomy): domain Bacteria; phylum Pseudomonadota; class Gammaproteobacteria; order Eutrophobiales; family Eutrophobiaceae; genus CBDEUK01. Next base: position 46,540 of record CBDFNQ010000029.1, on the reverse strand, counting down.
ACAAAAATTACCAATGAAAATACTGTGTGGCATGAACACACAGTTACGAAAGAAGAACGAGAAGCCTTAAACAATCATAAGGGAGCGATCGTCTGGTTTACCGGGTTATCCGGTTCGGGCAAATCTACCTTGGCTAATGCGCTGGAAGATCGCCTAAATAAAATGGGTAAACGTACCTATGTGCTGGATGGCGATAATGTTCGCAATGGTCTGAATAAAGATCTTGGGTTTTCCGATGAAGACCGGGTTGAGAATATTCGTCGTATTGGCGAGGTCAGTAAACTCATGCTCGATGCGGGCATTGTTGTCATGACCGCGTTTATTTCACCGTTTCGAGCGGATAGAGATATCGTGCGTGGTTTGGTGGATGATGGTGAATTTATAGAAGTCTACGCCGAAGCGGATCTGGATATTTGTGAAGAACGCGACCCCAAAGGGCTGTATAAAAAAGCAAGGGCGGGTGAGATACCGGAATTCACGGGAATTTCTTCTCCCTACGAAGCACCGGAAAATGCCGAGATAGTCATCAATACGGGTACCAGCAATATTCCTGATTGTGTTGATAGTTTAATTGCCTATCTAGAAAACGACATCCTTAAATCTTAATTACATTGGCAACGGATGAAACAATCAATCGCAGTTGGTATCTGATTTATTGTAAACCGAATCAGGAAGCAACTGCGAAAGAAAACCTTGAACGACAGGGGTATGAGACCTATTTACCGCTGACATCCCTGTTAAAAAAAATCAGGGGTAAATCAAGCCGTCGTATCGGCCCTTTATTTCCACGTTATTTATTCATCTATCTCAGTGATCAGATTGATAACTGGGGTCCTATCCGTTCAACCCTGGGTGTTTCTGCTCTCGTGCGTTTTGGTATGGAGCCTGCGAAAGTGCCCGATGCCCTGGTTGGAGCCATAAAAAATAAAGAAACAGACGAAGGCATTCATCCGATTAAAAAGACTGAATTTGTAAAAGGTGATTCTGTGCGTATCGCTGAGGGGCCCTTTGAAGGCTACGAAGCCATCTTTTCATCAAAGGATTCCAACGATAGGGTATTGATTTTACTTAAGATTGCTGAAAATCACGCAAAATTAAAGATCGACCCTCAGTCGATTGAAAAACTGGATTAACCACGTTCCGTCCTCCCGGTCAAGGCGCACTTCCGCCATTCTCGCGACCTTTTTTCCTCGTCATTGTGGCGGAGGCCGCAATCCACATAATTTAAGACCGTCATATCACCTCCGTCATTCTCGCGTAGGCGGAAATGCAACAGGATTGTCTGGAACAATCCTTGTCCAGTAATAAAATCCTCGTCATACCGTGGCTTGACCACGGTATCCAGTTTTCCGTCATTCCCGCCCAGGACTAAACACTCCCGTCATACTGTGGCATACCATGGATGGTGGAAATGTCAGAAATGCAGGACGAATATAGGACATATTCGGTTGAAAATGTCTGGAACAAATTTTCCAGCAATTTCTGACGAAACCACGGTATCCACAGCACAGTCATAATAAGGCAACCACAACAACTACTGAGCTAATTCGCGCCACTTTTCGACGTTGAATAGAGTGATTGGTTATGTGTTACTTGGCTGGTGGGATGTTAAGGTCTTTGCAAATTTTCTTTGCTAGAATATCGTTGATTTCTGTATGGCGTGGGATTGCAGATCGGGTATTTAAGTTTTGGTTGTGCCACCATGAGTGATTCCCTCCTTCGCGTAGCAACTCACAACCGTTCTTTCGCATATGCCGAAGCAATTTGCTTCGCTTCATAGTACAATATTTTCTTCAGAATACTGATTTCCCGCTGCAGAAATGGCTTCTTTTCTATTAAAATCAAGTGCTTCCTGCAATGTTTCGCGGAGACTAACCAAGAGTTTCTCACGCGACTCTTCTTGACAATTCACGCCCGGAATTTCTTCAATCCAACCGATCCACCAATTTTCGTCATGTTTAATGAGGGCTGTGTATTGGGTATTCATAGTGTACATAGTCTATTCTTTTCTCCGATTAATTCCAGTAACACATAACTGTCTGTTCATTTATTGAACGCCCTGATATATACTGTTCATATTATGAACACGAAAGAAAAAGAAGACGCTCTGACCCTGGAGATCCTTCAAACGATTGAGCATAAAGAGGACGTCACACAACGCCATTTGGCCGATAACCTCGGTGTCGCTCTGGGTCTTGCCAATTCCTACCTCAAACGTTGTGCCCACAAAGGGTTTATCAAAATTCAGCAGGTTCCTGCCAATCGTTATCTTTACTATCTCACACCCAAAGGTTTTGCCGAAAAAAGCCGTTTAACTGCACAATATCTTTCCTATTCGTTTGATTTCTACCGCAAGGCCAGTGAATCCATTAATCAATCTCTGGTTGCTTGTTGTGACCGTGGTTATCAACGAATTGTGTTTTGTGGGGTATCTGAACTGGCAGAGATCGCATCCTTGCGCATGAATGAGAACGAGTTAGAGCATGTTGCAACTTTCGATATTCAATTTGCTAAAACAATTTACCTGAGCAAATCCGTTTGGCGTGGATTTGAAAATAAAAAAGAATTCGATGCCTGTTTAGTGACAGCGTTATTAAATCCTGAACAGACATATTTGGAAATAACAAAACAGATTAATAAAAATAAAATTTTTGTCCCAGATATTCTGGGCCTGAGTTTGTAAGACTATTTTTTCGTATCAATGCCAATGCGGGGTCATGATTATGACACTGCAGGGCGGTAGCGTGTTTGAAATTATCGGATGCTCATATTTTCACTTTAACTGCAATGCTTGAACATATTATTTTTGTCTGATAACCAGTCAGCACCTTTGAATAATATTAGTTGTGATAAAAATCAAACAGCTTGCAGAAGTTATTCAAAAAATGATTGGACATGAAGGGCAATTAAAATGGAATACAGAAAAATTGGACAACACTCTGCAAAAATTAATTGATATAAGTCGCTTGTCTGAAATAAGTTGGTATTCAAGGTTAACTCTGGAAGAAAAGTTTACCAGAACTAATCAGAATTTTAAGGCAGAGTTTTAGTGATAAATACTTTTTTAAAAATTCATGAATTACTCATCCCAAGCCAGCGTAAAGCTTTTTTATTATTGCTTGGTCTGGTGATTATCGGTGTGATGTTAGAAACCCTGGGTATTGGTATGGTGATCCCGTCAATTGCTGTACTGATACAAGATGATATTGTTTTGCGTTATCCCATGTTGGATCCGATGCTCAATTGGTTGGGTAACCCCAGTCAGCAGAAGCTTGTCATGATTGCGATGCTGGCTCTTGTCGCGGTATACGTTGTTAAAAGTATGTACCTTGCTTTTCTTGCGTGGTGGCGAACGCGCTTTGTTTTGAGAATTCAAGTACAACTTTCACAGCGGCTATTTACCTCTTACATGTTTCAGCCCTACACGTTCCACTTGCAGAGAAACTCAGCATTATTGATTCGTAATATTAGCAGTGAAGTTTCTATGTTTACAAACATGCTAACCAGTACCATGGTTCACATAACTGAATGTATGGTGTTGTTTTGTATTGGGGCCTTGCTTTTTATTGTAGAGCCGGTCGGTTCGTTGATTGTTGTCCTGGTACTTGGAGCTATCGCTTCAGTTTTTTACCGTATTACTCGTGGGCATGTTACTCGCTGGGGTAAAGAGCGGCAGTTTCATGATGGTCTGCGTATTAAGCATTTGCAACAGGGCTTGGGTGGTGCCAAGGATGTGAAACTGCTTGGCCGTGAGGAAAATTTTCTAGAACAATATCTGGTTCATAATACCCAGAGTGCACGGATGACACAGCGCCATTCAACGTTGCAACAAATGCCCCGTTTATTTATGGAGCTTTTAGCTGTCGCGGCTTTAGCCATATTGGTAATGTCCATGCTCGCTCAAAAACAAGATATGAGCATCATCGTAACAACCCTGGGGCTTTTTACAGCAGCGGCCTTTCGGTTACTACCCTCAGTTAACCAGATTCTGGTAGCTTTACAGGGGATACGTTTTGGCTTGCCAGTGCTTGACAATCTACGCGAAGAAATCAAACTCGAAATACCCGAACAACCGTCTCATACTAATCATGCTATTTCTGAATTACAAACAGAAATCTCCCTGAGCAGTATTAGCTACACTTATCATGGTGCTGCTGTGCCTGCGCTTAGCGATATATTCATCAACATAAAAAAAGGTGAATATGTGGGTTTCATTGGCCCTAGTGGTTCTGGTAAGAGTACCTTGGTCGATGTTTTCTTGGGACTACTCACGCCAAATATGGGACAAGTGGTGGTGGATAACAAAAACATCCAACAAAACCTGCGTGCCTGGCAGGATCAGATTGGTTATGTGCCACAGTCCATTTATCTGACTGATGACACTCTTAGACGTAATGTCGCTTTCGGAATTTCAAATGAGCAAATCGATGATGTTGCTGTAAAGCGCGCTATTAAGGCTGCGCAATTGGAAGAGTTTGTAGCTAACTTACCGGATGGTATGGAAACCGTCGTCGGTGAGCGCGGTATCCGGCTTTCGGGTGGACAACGTCAACGTATCGGAATTGCACGGGCGCTCTATCATGATCCAGCTGTCTTGGTTTTAGATGAAGCAACCAGTTCACTTGATTCCGCAACTGAGCTCGGTGTGATGCAAACTGTCACAAAACTTCAAGGCAGTAAAACCATCTTGATTGTTGCCCATCGCCTTTCGACTGTGGAACATTGCAGCCGTCTGTATCAGTTAGAACAAGGAAGCATGATAGCAGAAGGCACGCCGGCAGAAATTTTGCGAGCAGTTTGAGAAAACACTTTATTAATAGGCTATTAATTAATTGGCTTCTTTAAGAAACACAAAAATCCTTATCACTGGTGCAGATGGGTTTATAGGTTCACATCTTACAGAAGCGTTAGTGCGTGCGGGGCACGACGTACGAGCTTTTGTGTTCTACAATTCTTTTAATTCATGGGGTTGGCTTGATCATTGTTCTAGTGATGTTAAGGGAAAATTCGAAATATTTGCTGGAGACATCCGTGATCCACATGGTGTGCGTACTGCAATGCAAGATTGTGATGCTGTACTGCATCTGGCTGCTTTGATTGCTATCCCTTATTCATATCATTCCCCTGACACCTATGTTGATACTAATATTAAGGGAACGTTGAACATAGTACAGGCGGCTCGAGATTTAGGAGTAAGTAAGGTAGTGCACACCTCTACTAGCGAAGTATATGGAACAGCACAATATGTTCCTATCGATGAAAAGCATCCTTTGCAAGCCCAATCACCTTATAGTGCAACTAAAATTGCAGCAGATGCAATCGCAATGAGCTTTTACAATTCATTTGATTTGCCTGTCACAATCGCGCGACCATTTAATACATATGGGCCACGTCAATCTGCGCGAGCAGTCATCCCGACAATAATCACACAAATTGCAAATGATATAAAAGAAATAAAAATAGGTGATGAGAAGCCAACTCGTGATTTCAATTATGTAGAAGATACATGTCGTGGTTTCATTGCTTTAGCAGAGTGTGATTCAACAGTTGGTGAAACAGTGAATATTGGTTCCAATTTTGAAATAAGTATTGGTGACACTCTCAACCTGATAAAAGACTTGATGAAAAGTGATGTGAATTATATTACTGATGAAAAACGTTTACGCCCAGCTAAATCAGAAGTATTTAGATTATGGTGTGATAACACTAAAATTGAAAAGATGACTGGTTTTAAACCCAAAATTGATCTGCGTGATGGACTTCAGAAGACGATAGACTGGATCATGCAACCAGAAAATTTAAAGATGTATAAGGCTGAAATCTATAATGTTTAATAATTTTGTGCGTTTTGTACGAGAACTTTACGGTACCAATGATTTTATTCCCTTACATGAGCCGCGTTTTATCGGTAATGAAAAGCAATATTTGATGGACACTATTGACTCTACATTTGTATCTAGTATTGGTAAATATGTCGATAATTTTGAATCTTCCGTGGCCGATTTTACAAGTACAAAATATGCTATAGCCACAGTAAACGGTACTGCAGCACTTCATGTCGCATTAATCTTGTCTGGTGTGCAGAGTGGCGATGAGGTGATTACACAATCGTTTACGTTTGTGGCCACCTGTAATGCTATTCGCTATTGTAATGCGGAACCTGTATTTGTTGATGTGTGCAGAGAAACGCTTGGACTTTCAGCACAAAGCATGTCTGTCTTTCTTGAAGAGAACTGTGAAATACGAAACGATGGGTATTGTTGGAATAAACAGACGAATCGCATTGTGCGCGCTTGTCTTCCTATGCACAGCTTTGGTTTTCCTGTTCAGTTGGATGAGATAAGTCATTTATGTAATCAGCACAATATTGCTTTGGTAGAAGATGCGGCTGAGTCACTTGGTAGCATTTATAAAGAGCAGCATACCGGAACAGTAGGAAATATTTCGGCGTTAAGCTTTAATGGTAATAAGATCATTACCACAGGCGGCGGCGGAATGTTGTTGACTAACGACAAAACGTTAGCCGACAAAGCAAAACATATAACCACTACGGCTAAGATTGAACATAAGTGGACTTTTGAGCATGATGAAATAGGATTCAATTTTCGATTACCCAATCTTAACGCGGCTTTAGGATTAGCGCAGATGGAATTATTGCCGAGAATATTAGAAGAAAAACGTGTCGTTGCCGGTAAATATCAAGAATGGGGCAAGAATAATGGTATCCAATTTGTTAAGGAGCCTCCGCAGACGAAGGCTAACTATTGGTTGAATACTGTCATCACTGAAGATGTAAGTCAGCGAGATACGATGTTGGAACAAACAAATAATAATAACGTAATGACACGTCCTGCGTGGACACCTATGCATCAATTGTCGATGAATTTACGGTGTCAAAAGACAGATTTAACTAACACCGAATGGCTGCAGCAACGTGTAGTGAATGTGCCCAGTAGTTTACCCTTAGGCTAGTGGGTAGATATTGATCGGTAAAGTACATAAAAAGATCGTTGTTATTGGAGCAGTTTATCCTGGCATCGAGAAATATTTAGAAGGCTACTTTACTTCACTCGAGAATCAAACCTTTCAAGAGTTTGATGTTCTTATTGCAAATGATGGTTTGGGCGATTTTGAATTAGCAATAGAGGCACATAGCCTTTGTTGTAATAGTGTCGATATAAAGGGATCAGTTTCATCAAATCGAAGAAGTATAATTCGCCATGCTATGGAGATGGGTTATCAGAAACTGGTATTTACTGATTGTGATGATATGTTTGAGAAAAATCGCTTAGAAGTTGTTAATGAGCTTCTCGATAATACTGCTGTTGTCGTGAACGATCTTGATATTAATGATGAAAATGGAATAGATAACGAGCCTAGATATTTTTCGCGGCGCTTTAACGAAGCTGCCATGTTCAATAAAGACACAATATTCACAGGAAACATCATGGGTTTGTCGAATACGGCGGTTCGTGTGGAGGCACTAAACGGCTTACCCGCATTAACGAAAGGTGACTCCATTGCCTTTGATTGGTATCTGTGGGCATGCGTTTTTCACTTAGGGTATGAAGCACTCTTTACTAGCAAGACATCTACTAAGTATCGTGTTTACGGTAATAATACGGCAGGTCTGCCACAGGCACTTAATGAGAGTAACGTTCGTAAGGGTATTGAAGTAAAACAACAACATTATAAACTAATGAGCAAAATTGCCCCAGCGTACTCTGATTTACATTACAGATTTAATGAATTAAATGATAAGTGGGTTAATAATAATGCCTGGCGAAATGACTATATTGGTGCATTAAAAGAAAATGATATTGATAATCACATGTGGTGGGAAAACATACGCCTGCCATCTGAGGTAGGATTAATATGAAAGTCAAACTGACGAGGGAACGCAATGTTGGTGATGGAGAGCGACCCTATATTATTGCAGAACTTGGATCGAATCATAACGGTGATATGGATCTGGCAAGAAAACTAATTGATTCTGCCAGGGAGGCAGGTGCTGACTGTATCAAATTCCAGTCATGGTCTAAGGATACAATTTTCTCGAAGGGGACTTATGATGAAAATTGTTTTCTGTCAGACGACTATCGAGATAGGGATGATCATTCCCTGGAAGAGATTGTTGAGGAATATTCGATCTCCGAACAAGAATTGCTGGATATGAAAAAGTATGCTGATCAAGTTGGAATTGATTGTACATCAACACCCTTCTCAAAAAAGGAAGTGGATTTCCTAGTAGATGAAATTGAGGCAGAGTTTATTAAAGTTGCCTCAATGGATTTAAATAATTATCCGTTCCTTGCATATATTGCATCAAAGAATAAGCCGATACTTCTTTCAACTGGGCTGAGTAATTTAGCTGAAATTGATGCTGCAATACATACAATTGAGAGAACTGGTAATCATCAGATAGTTATTCTGCATTGTGTTTCAATTTATCCACCTGAAGATAAGCAAGTGAATCTAAAAAATATGGATACTTTATCACAGTTGTTTCATTATCCCGTTGGATTTTCTGATCATACCCTTGGTACTTGTGTGTCACATGCTGCGGTTGCCAGAGGGGCATGTGTCATTGAAAAACACTTTACGTTAGACAAGGACATGGAAGGATGGGATCACAAAGTATCAGCCACTCAAGAAGAAATGAAAGTCATAGTTGATGGTGCGAAACGTATTTATGAATCTCTTGGAACGAACAGAATTACTTGTGTTGAAGATGATGATCGATTAAAGGCATTCCGAAGAAGTATTGTCGCAGCAAAAGAAATTCTCAAAGGCGAAGTCATCACTGAAGAGATGATCGATTATAAACGCCCTGGCACAGGTCTCTCTCCGGAAGCTATAGAATATATGATAGGTAAAAAAGCTAAGCGCAACATCGACTATGATGAACTTATTAAGTTCGATGATTTCTGATATTGATATTAGCAAACCAATAATTATCCTTGGCGCCGGCGGTCATGCAAAGGTTGTCATTGAAGCCTTACTTCAATCTGGTAGAAAAATAATCGGTTTAACGGATCCTGTTCAGACAGAATCATCAGAATATTTTGGGGTTAAATTTTTAGGTAATGATGATGCCATCTTACACTATTCAATTAATGAGGTAGTATTAGTAAATGCAGTCGGCGCCATTCCAGATAGCAATGTGCGTTGTGAATTGAACGAACGTATGGAAGAAAAAGGATTTCAATTTACTCAAGTAATCCATCCTTCCGCAGTAATTGCCAGTGACGTTAAAATAGCTCAGGGTGCACAAATAATGGCAGGGGTAGTAATTCAACCTAGTGTGAGTATTGGTCGGTCTTGCATTGTAAATACAGGTGTTGTTGTAGAACATGATTGTGTAATTCACGATTATTGTCATTTAGCTCCGGGGGTCACACTGAGTGGTAATGTAGCTATCGGTAACAGAACTTATATAGGAACGGGAACTTCGGTCATTCAAGGCATTTCTATTGGCCAAGATAGTATTATTGCAGCAGGATCAATTATTCATAAAAATATTCCGGAAAAAACTAAATTTATTCAAACACGTAAAGAACAATTAGGGTAGCTAGTAGAACATGTTAGCGATTATTCCTGCTCGTGGTGGATCAAAGGGAGTCCAAAGAAAAAATATCAGGATGCTTGGTGGTAAGCCGCTAATTCAGTGGACGATTGAAGCGGCACTACAGGCAGATACTATTGATAGAGTAATTATATCAACGGATGATGATGAAATTGCTGAGGTGTGTAGATCTACTGGTGTAGAAATCCCGTTTATGAGGCCAATTGAATTAGCACAAGACGATTCCTTAGCAATTGATAACTACATATACACAGTCGATAGATTAGCAATTGAAGCAGATGCTGAAATCAAAGATTTTTGTGTTTTGTTGCCGACAGTGCCGTTCCGTAATTCTAATGATATCGATGATGCAATACAGATGTTCGAATCTAATCATGCCGATTCAGTAATTTCTTGTACACAATTGCTCCATCCTGTTGAATGGATATTTGACTTGTCTGATAGCAATAGAATAATAAGAGAATTAGATAAAGGCGATAAAAAGATTATCAACAGGCAAGCTTTAAGTCCAATGTATATACCAAATGGTGGCATTTATATTTTTAAATACTGTTTTCTGAAACGGTCTTATACATATTATTCTGAAAATACTTATGGTTATGTTATGCCTACTGAACGTTCTATTGATATTGATACAGAATACGATTTTAAGCTAGCTGAATTTATTGCCGGTGAAGAATATAAATAGTATGAAAAACAATCAAGCACATGAATGATATAAATAAATATACTGTCAGTAATACATCCACCATAAAGGAAGCAGTTAGAATTATGGATGAAGCAGGGATTGGCTTCTGTGTGTGTCTTGATAAAAATAAAAAGATACTAGGCGTGTTGACTGATGGGGATTTCAGGAGGGCTGTACTAAATGGTGAAAGTCTCGATCGGTCAGTGGAAAATATTATTAACAAGGATTTTACATCATTAGAACCTGGATTTAACAAAAATGAAGTGGAACGAATTTTTAACAACTCAATTGTTAAGCATATACCTATAGTTAAAAATGAATGTTTTCTGGATATAATTACAGAAGAAAAATATTTTAGTATTGAAAATAAAGTGAACAAAAGTTCTTTACATTATCCGGTGATTATTATGGCGGGTGGTAAAGGCTCAAGAATGGATCCTTTTACACGAATACTTCCAAAGCCTCTTATCCCATTAGGTAATGAGCCAATAATAAAAGTAATTATGGATGAGTTTGGTAAATTTGGTATGGATAAATTTTATGTGTCATTAAATAGTAAAGGACGCATGATAAAAGCTTTTTTCCATGATCATGAAATGCCATATGAAATAGCTTTTATAGAAGAAGATAAACCATTAGGAACAGCGGGTGCTATTAAGCTTATTCAAAATGAAGTGACAGAGTCTTTTTTTGTTTCTAACTGCGACATTATTATTCATACAGATTACGCATCAATTGTTGAATTTCATAAAGAAGGTGATTATGACCTGACATTAGTAGCTTCTATGCGACACTATGTGATCCCCTACGGCGTGTGTGATATTCAACAAAATGGCGAACTAAATGGTATACAAGAAAAACCTGAATATGATTTCTTAGTCAATACAGGACTGTATTTCATGAACCCCACTGTTTTTAAATATATCCCTCCTGATTCCTATTTTGATATGACTGATTTAATCGCAGCAGTAAAAGAGTCAGGTTTACGTGTGGGAGTATTTCCAGTATCTGAAAAGTCGTGGCATGACGTTGGCCAATGGCCAGAATATAAAGCCAGTATTGAAAGGTTATCATTTGAATTACCACATTATGATTGATCGTCAATTTTTACTTAATTAGGTTTTATGTCGTGAGCCAACAAAACATAATTGGTATTGTTGATTATAAAAATGGTAATACCCAATCAGTTATTAATGCAATAGAACAACTTGGTTTCAGCGTGTTGAGATGCAAAAGAGCAAATGACCTTGATAAAGTGACCCATATTATATTACCTGGAGTTGGTTCATTTTCGGCCTGTGTTAATTCACTAAATGAGTTGGCAATCATTGAATCGCTGGAGAATAATGTACTTATTAAAAAAAAACCTTTCCTTGGTATATGTGTCGGCATGCAGATACTCGTTGAGCAGGGCACAGAATTTGGTTTAAACTCGGGTCTTGGATGGGTATCTGGAATCTGTGATAAAATTCAATTCAGTAGTGGTAATAAACTACTTCTACCACATGTTGGCTGGAATGAGCTGTGTGATGAATCAGGTATGAATATCATTCCATCTGGAACAGATAATAATGATTATTACTTTGTACATAGTTTTATTGTAAAGCTTTCTGAAAAAATAGATGGTGAAGCATATGCGCATTATGGTACTAAACTGTTAGTGGCATTGAGGAAAGGTAATATTTATGGCGTGCAGTTTCATCCAGAAAAAAGCCAAACCAATGGATTGAGTCTGCTAAAAAATTTCTGTGAGCTTTCGTGAATAATAATCTTAAAGTAAGGTTAATCCCAATAATACTTCTGAAAGATGGGATTATCGTAAGAAGCAGAAATTTCAGCATCTATCAGGTAGTCGGCAATCCATTTTCACAAATTGAAAGATTCAATAGTTGGAATGTTGATGAATTAATATATCTAGACATTACAAGAAAAGGTAAGGTCGATATTGATACGTCGCAGAATGTAATAGGCTCTACTAGTGCCAACAAGAGATATATTGATAATCCACCAGAAAATATTTATGAGTTTATTGAATTTCTTTCCAGAAAATGTTTTATGCCTCTGACCTTCGGTGGTGGCATCAAGGATCTAAAAAAAATCAGAAAGTTGTTGAAGTCAGGGGCAGATAAAGTAGCAATAAATACCCAAGCCTTTTTACAGCCTGAACTAATCAGACAGGTATCAGAGGAATTTGGTAGTCAGTGCATTGTCGTTTCAATAGATTGTAAAAAACACAACTTGGTAATGAGGTCTATATTGAAGGTGGAAAAAAAGAAACAGGTGTGACTGCTGAATATTGGGCTGATAAAGCTGCAAACTATGGGGCAGGAGAATTATTGATTAATTCAATCGACCATGATGGAGCAGGTCTTGGTCTCGACCCAAGTATATATTCAGGTGTAATCGAATGTGTAGATATTCCCGTTATAATATGCGGAGGAATTGGAATGATTAATCATTTCAGTAAAGCATACGAACAGATAAAACCGCACGCTCTTGCAGCTGCTAATATATTTCATTTCATTGAACACAGCGATATGCAAATTAAAAATCATATGCGTGATAAAGGTATCAATGTTAGGACGAGTATTTAAAAAGGTGGTGAAAAATGAGATGGTGTAAGAAATGCGTCTATCCTGAAAGTGCAGTGAATTTCACATTCAGTGAGGATGGGATATGCAGTGGCTGCATAGTAGGAGATGAACGTTCTGAAATCGATTGGAATGCAAGATTCGAAGTCTTTAAGGATATTTGTGGAGAATACAAAAGCAAAGATGGGAGTAATTATGACTGTATTATTCCTGTGTCTGGTGGAAAAGATAGTTACTATCAAACCTATATAATTAAAGAGGTGTTGGGATTAAATCCTTTGCTTGTCACATACCACGGCCATAATTATCTTGATGTAGGGATGGAAAATCTCATAAATATGAGAGATACATTTAATTGTGATCATATCTTTATTAGCCCAGGCAAAAAAACTATTATTAAGATGAATCGCCTAGGTTTTAAACTGACTGGCGATATGAACTGGCAGAATCATGCGGGTATCGTAACAACGCCGATCATAGCAGCCGTTAAATATCATGTCCCTTTGATGATTTGGGGTGAACACTCGCTAGATATTAATGGCAGTAATTCTCTGAATGATTTCGTTGAATTCACTTCACGTAACAGAAAAGAAAATCTCCTAAGAGGATATGACTGGGAAGATTTTATTGAAGAATCAGAAGGAATAAAACCGGCAGAGATGCTCTGGTGTAAATACCCATCAGATAAAGAAATTATCGATGTGGGTGTAAGAGGAGTCTATCTTGGTAATTTCGTGAATTGGGATGGTAACAAAAATTATGAAATAGCAAAGAAGTATGGGTTTAAACCAAGCCCGGAGCCATTTCAAAGAACATATCGAAGGATGTCTAATCTGGATGATAGATATGAAAATGGCGTGCATGATTTGATGAAATACGTGAAATTCGGCTATGGTCGAACAACAGATCATGCATCACGTGACGTACGATTAGGTCATATGACAAGAGATGAAGCAATAAAAATGGTTAGAAAATATGATTCGACAATCTCAGATGATCTTTATTATTGGCTCGATTACGTGGATATGTCCGAAGAAGAATTTTGGCAAATAGCAGATACATTTCGCGATCTACGTGTATGGAGGAAAGAGAATGAGGTTTGGATTAAAGATAATATATGGGATGAACCTGGAAATTAGTCATGAACGAAACATACGCAAAATTTAATGAGAATGATATACGTCCAGATGATTTAATGGATGGAGTGCGGCAGGCATATCAACAAGATGTTGAATGGTTATTAGAAAGACGTGAACAATTTATAGAAGTTACATGCCCTGCTTGCGATTCAGAATATTATGATTATGCTTTTGATAAAAATGAGTTCAACTATCAAAAATGTAGAGACTGTCAAACTGTTTACATATCACCAAGACCATCATTATCATTAATCTCAGAATTTTATGAAAATTCTAAAGGATATAAATATTGGGCTGAAAATATATTTCCTGCTTCTGAAACAATACGAAAGGAGGCAATATTTAAGCCGAGGGTAAACGAAGTTATTGAATTATGTGATTCATTAAATGTTAAAAATGATTTGCTGATAGAAGTGGGTGCTGGTTTTGGAACATTTTCTCAATCAATGCAAGAAGCTGGCTATTTCAAGGAAGTTATTTCAATAGAACCTAATAACGAACTAGCAAAACGATGTGTAGAAAAAGGGTTGCAGGTAATTAACTCAGTCGTAGAAGACGTAGAACTCGAAACAAATGCAGATGTAATAGTATCATTTGAGGTGATTGAACATTTATTTTCTGTGAATGATTTTTTACGTGATTGCAAAAATCTGTTAAAAGATAATGGTCTTGCTATCTTTTCCTGTCCTAACATACAGGGTTTCGATAATCTAACATTGGGTGTTAATTCATCTACTATCGATCATGAGCATTTAAACTATTTCCATCCTTCGTCGTTGAAACTCTTATTTGAAAAACATGACTTCAATGTTATCAAGGTTACTACACCAGGAAAACTTGATACAGATATAGTAAGGAAATATGCAATTGATAACCCAGGCTTTCTTGCTGCGCAGCCTTTTCTTAAGATGGTTCTGATAGACCAATGGGATACTCTGGGCGATAATTTTCAGAGGTTTCTTGCAGATAACAATCTGTCTGGACATATGTGGATTGTTGCTTATAAAGGTGACTAGTATTTTTATTTGGAAATCAAGTAAGTACTAATCAAATATGACAAAAAAAGTGATTTATTATGAGTTTACAAATGAATATACGATTCAGATTGTAAGAGCACTTGAAAAAAACCATTCTTGGAAACCTGTTTTTATATCTGGTTACGCAGCTGATAAGGCAAAGCAGAAGTTTGGTGAAATATTAAATAAAGATTGTGTTTTTCAGGATGCAATGAAATTGAGACAAGCTCAATTCGACTATACTAATCTAGGCGAGCCTTTTCCAATAGATGCAACAATTCTTGCGTCACTTTCTCAATATGAACTAAATTTGATGGGTGTCCTACAAGATACAACAGGTTGGAATTATAGTTTCGATGAGAGACAGCGGTTTTATTTTGACATTTTGAAATACTGGAATACAGTTATAAAAAAATTCAAGCCAGATCTAATTGTTTTTTTTACCTGGCCACATACAGCAGCATGTTATCCACTCTATTTGCTTGCAAAACACCATTTAGGAATTCCCAATATTATTTATAGACCCTACACCTATGCTAGATAGAGGATTCCATTTCATTGGGAATTCATTGGAGAATCTGCATGCACCATTTATGAAACAATATTTATCTGAACAAGATTTTTCAGATGATCAAGTTGTAATAAATTATTTGAATGAAATAAAAAGTAACAAGGCAAAGATTCCGAAACATATTTCCAGTGTATATGAAAAAGATAAAATAGTAAGATCACAATATGTATCTAATTTATTTAGACTTATCATATCTACCTTGATAAAAGGAACAGGGTTTAAGAAAGGACTTTATGAGTTTAAGAAAAATAAGAAACCATACACCTCTATAGATTCCAGAATGAATAATATAGAAAATCTATATTTCTGGTGGAAGTTAAGAAAAAAGAATATAAAGCTCGAGACTATCTATAAAGAATACTGCGCGACGCTAAATAATGATTTGAACTATATTTACTTTGCGGCTCCATACCAACCAGAGGCAGTCTCCGCGACAAATGGTGGTGCATATGAAGATATATTTTTAGTTCTGGATATATTGTCATCTTGTTGTCCGAAAGATTGGGGAATAATTTACAAAGAACACCCGGCCACTTTTCTTGAACACTTTAAAGGTTCTATGAAAAGAAATAAATATTTTTACGATAGAGTATCTTCATATGCAAATGTTCAAATTATTGATTCAAGCACAAATACATTTGATCTTATATCAAAGGCGAAAGCAGTTGCTACTATTGGTGGAACGGTTGGATGGGAGTCCATAGTAAGAGGGGTGCCGGCAATGGTATTTGGCGGTGTGTGGTACACAGGTTGTAAGAGTATATTTAAGATTAAGACATATATGGATGCTAAACAAGCAATTGATATGATTAAAGTAGGCTATGTTCCTGACCAGGCAGATATTAAACGATATACGTTAGCTATACGTAAGGTATCAGATAATGAAATTATACATGATGGTTTTAATGAGGCAATTATTGGAGCAGAAGATCCAACAGCTGTAATGATACACGCTAGTGAGCGGTTAGCTGCAGCATATAATTCATTTTATTCAGACTATTAATTGAAATCGATTGATTTAGCATCGGAAAAAACAATATGACTCTGCCCCAATTAGATAGTGTATTAAAAAAAATATTCTCAGATGTGTTCTATATTAATGAAGATATGATTAATGACAAAATTTCGTGTCGAAGTATAGAAAACTGGAAAGGGCTAAAACATCGAGAACTAATTCAGGCTATAGAAAATAATTTTGATATTAAATTTGATTCATCAGAAATTGATACTTTGATAAATTATAAGATAATCAAAGCAACATTAATTGCACATCTTTCCTAGTCAGAAGCAACTTATTAGATTTTTAAATTTGACGGATATTAGAAACTAACAGATGAATTTTGTGGAAGACAGGAATAAAAAAAAGTTTCTATTATTGACGGATTCTATTGCTAACCCACGTAGTTTTCCTGAAGGACAAATGATCGATGTTGAACAAACATATCCATATTTGCTTAGGATGGAATATCCTGATGCAGTATTTTGGCAGTTATCTTTTGGAAATTTAGAGACGCAAAGTTTAATTGATCAGGCTATTGGATATCTTAGTCATTGGGAACCGGATTTCATCATAGTGCATTCTGGTATTAATGACTGTCGTCCTGAAGCTTTTACTGAACTACAAAAAAAAATAATCACATCATCTGCAGGTGTGTTTTCACGATTTATTTATAAACATCTTTATAATCCGAAATTAATTAAATTTAGAAAAAAATACAGAACTACAGAAAAAAAATTTAGAAAGGCCCTATTAAAATTACAAGGCATATTTGATAATTCACACATTTTAGTGCTAAATATATCAGCGGCACCTGATTATGAGAAGGCAAGACCCGGAGTAATTAGAAGAATCAATGTGTTCAATAAGATCATAGAAAATATCTTTGCAGAAGATGCCGTCACTATTCAGGAAAAGCTAATTAAATATAATGGATTTAACCCAGATAATATACATTTAAATATTAATGGACATAAAGTTATTTTTGATGTCCTAGTCAAAAGAATAGATAATCATTAGGAATATTTATGCAAGATAATACTTATATAATTGCAGAAATGGCATGTTCTCATGAAGGATCAGTCGAGCTTGCTGTGAAGATTATTGATGCTGCGGCGAAAGCCAGAGTTGATGCAATACAATTACAGATATGGTCTGTAGTTCATATGATGTCTCCCCAACGTCAGGAATACAGTTTGCTTGAAAAAATCGAATTAACACAGGAACAATGGAAATATCTTGTGGATTACACACGTAAAAAATATCCAGATCTTGATATTTATGTATGTGTTTATGAGCATATGAGCATTGACTTTATTGATAGTTTGGACATTGATGGTTACAAGTTAAATTCATCTGATTTGTCGAATCCACTTGTACTCAAAAAAGTTGCAGCAACAAAAAAGCCTATTAATCTTAGTGTAGGCGCTTCTACTATTGCAGAAATTGATAACGCTATTCGTCACATATTAGCAGTTAATGACTCTACGATTACGCTTATGTATGGACACCAAAGCTTTCCAACCAGACCTGAAAACGTACATATGAGTTATATGAAGAAACTACAGGATCTTTTTGAGCTACCAATAGGATATCAGGATCATTGTGATGCGGATCATGAGTCTGCTTTCTGGTTACCTGCAGCATCTTGTGGTATTGGTGTGAAAATTATCGAGAAACACCTCACACATGATAGATCATTAAAAGGTATTGATCATGAGTCAGCATTAAATCCTGATGAGTTTATACGATTTGTCGAAATGGTCAGAACACTTGACAATGCTATGGGAGAGTCACGCCCAAGAGCATTTTCAGATGATGAATTACGATATAGAGAATTTCAGAAAAAAAGTATAGCTGCTGCAAGGTCTTTAGAATCTGAAAGTGTAATAACTGAGAATGATATTATGTTTATGCGAACAGAGAAGCTCGGAATATCGCCTGCCAACCTACAGGATATTATTGGAAAAAAATTGACGATCGATATAGATGCATTTGCACCAATTACACTAGAAGCTCTAAGATGAAATCAGCTATTTTGATTACTGCACGTTTAAAATCAACACGTTTACCATACAAAGTTATAAAAATGATCCATGGGAAACCCATGATCGTGCATATGTTGGATCGTTTAAAACTGGCAAGGGTACCTGAAGAAATAATCATTTGTACTTCAACTGTTACACAGGATGACCCACT
Source organism: Gammaproteobacteria bacterium (assembly GCA_965250225.1). Classification (GTDB taxonomy): domain Bacteria; phylum Pseudomonadota; class Gammaproteobacteria; order Eutrophobiales; family Eutrophobiaceae; genus CBDEUK01. The sequence continues at coordinate 27,753 of CBDFNQ010000029.1, read as the reverse complement.
AGAAGAAATTGCAGAGCAACAAGGCGTCAAATGTTTTCGCGGTAGTCCGGAAGATGTTCTTCAACGACTGACTGATGCAGCAGAAAAATTTAATGTAGAAACGGTGATTAACTGTACAGCAGACAACCCGTTTGTTGATCCCGTTTATATAGATAAATTATATCAACATCATATTAATAATAATAATGAATTTACAAAAATCGAAGGATTACCATGGGGTGTTTTTTCTTATGCAATTTCATTTGATGCTTTGAAAAAAGTCTGTGAAATTAAAAATGAAACTGATACCGAAGTATGGCATGGTTATTTTATGGACACTGGGCATTTCAAGTGGGATGCGCTTGAAGTAGTAGATAAATCTATCGTCTGGCCTGACTTACGTTTGACTGTCGATACTCCTGAAGATTTTGAGATGGTGACACGGATTTTTGATGAATTGTATGATTCGAAAAATGTTTTTCCCTTGTGTGATATTGTAGAATTGTGCCGTAGGAAATTAGAGATTCCCGCTATAAATGAAAATGTTATACAGAAATCAGGAATTCCAATTAAGGTAAAGCAAGACAAAATTGATGTCTGAATCATTTAGCATTGATAATTTTCAAGTTGGAAGTGGGCACCCTGTCTTTATCATTGCAGAGGTGGGCGTCAATCATAATGGCAATGTGAATCTAGCAATCAAAATGATTCAGGAAGCTGCACGTTGCGGAGCTGATTGTGTAAAGTTTCAAACCTTCAAAGCAGAAAGGCTGGCTTTAAGAAATGCACCTAAAGCAGAGTATCAACTCAAAGTAACAGACTCAAACGAATCCCAGATCGATATGCTCAAGAGCCTCGAGTTACCTTTTGAAGCCTACAAAAAAATTATCGAATGTTGTAAACAAGAAAATGTTGTTTTTATGTCAACTCCTTATAATATTGAGGATGTTGATTTTCTTGATGATTTGGGTGTGTCGGCCTATAAATTGGCTTCAATTCACGCTGTTGAGCCATGGTTTGCTAGATACACAGCCAAGAAAGGGAAAGCAATTATACTTTCTACTGGAATGGCGTCATTAGATGAATTAAGAGAGACACTCAAAGCAATTCGTGAAACAGGTAACAATGATCTGGTTCTGTTGCAGTGTACAACTAATTATCCATCAATGCTGGAGGATGCGAATTTACGTGCTATGCAAACAATGGCTGAGACGTTCGACCTCCAGGCTGGATATTCAGATCATACACAGAATAATATTTCTTCTATAGTTGCAGTTGGACTTGGAGCAACAGTGATAGAAAAGCATTTTACGATAGATAAATCCTTGCCAGGTCCGGATCAGACGACATCAGCAGAGCCTAATGAATTCTTAAGACTGGTGCAAGATATACGAAATTCTGAAACTGTATTAGGTTCCCCTTTAAAAAAACCCTCTATTGTTGAAAAGAAAAATGCAGTTGGTATGCGTCGGAGTATCGTGGCCAAATATGATATTAAGGCCGGCGCAAAAATCTCTGAAAATATGCTGACATTTAAACGACCTCTTTCAGGATTGTCTCCTATCTATATGGATAAAATACTTGGCAAATATGCCAAAACCGATATCCCAGCTGATACATTAATTCAATTGAAACAGATAAAATTCTAGAGAGAATTAAATGATTTATATTTCTTCATGTTGTATCAGGTCAAGTTCAATAAAAAAGTCTATAATTGCGCTTGCTGAAGAAGGAATTAAAAATATTGAATTGACTGGAGGTTCAAAATATTATTCTAGTTATGAAAAAGACTTGTTAATTTTACAAGATAAATATGAATTAAATTATCTTGTACATAATTATTTTCCACCTCCGCAACAAAATTTTATTTTAAATTTAGCGACGTTAAATGACGAGGTCTATGAACAGAGCATTCAACATTGCAAACAAGCGATTCAAATATGTAAACGACTAAAAAGCAAGAAATACGGTGTACATGCTGGATTTTTGATTGATTTTTCTACTTCAGAAGTGGGTAAAAAAATTAATTATAGAATTCTCAATGACAGAAAAAAATCATTGAATCGGTTTTTTGAAGCATGGCAAGTATTAACTAATGAAGCCGGTTCAGACCTCAAGCTTTATATCGAAAATAACGTATTTTCTAATACTAATTCGAAAACATATAAAGGAGAAAATCCTTTCCTGCTGACAGACTATGAAAGTTATCTGGAGTTACATAATATTATAAACTTCAATCTTTTAGTTGATCTTGCGCATTTAAAAGTCAGTGTGAATTCCCTGAATTTAGATTTCAGGGAGGAAGCCAGTAAATTGATGTTATTAGCTGATTATATTCATATAAGTGGCAATGATGGTCAACATGATCAGAATTTTGGGCTGGAAGATGAAAGCGAAATAAAAGAGATATTAAATGAATCCGATTTGACCGGAAAGACAATGACCTTGGAAGTATATGATGGAATGGAGAGTGTATTGAAAAGTATTGATATATTAGAGTCGTTAATATAAAAAACTTGATTAAAAATCGACTAGAGTAAAAATTATTTTGAAAAACACAAATATTAGAGATATCTCTATCAAATTAGATGCGACCATCCAGCAAGCCATGCAGGCTATTGGCAAAGGAGAAATTGGTGTTGCCTTTGTATTGACAGAATCAGGAACGTTTAATCGATTATTGACTGACGGAGATATACGTAGAGCGCTACTGGATGGACATGGTTTGCAATCCCGCATAGAAGTTATTCCTTTTCATCAAGCTGTCGTAGTAGACGAAGATATGTCTCTTGACGATATATCGGTACTCTTTGATGATAAAATTCGCCTTATCCCTGTACTTGATAAGGACCATCATGTTGTTGACTATCATTTATATGATAAACGAAGACACATTGCGGTCGCTAAACCATTACTGGATGATGAAGAACTTCAATTGGTCAGTGAATGTATCATTACCGGTTGGGTTTCTTCTGGAGGTCCATTTGTAAGTAAATTTGAACAGCTAGTGGCTGAATTTTGTAATGTTAAATATGGAATAGCTTGCAGTTCTGGAACTGCTGCTTTGCATCTTACCTTATTGGCAGCAGGTATAGGCTATGGGGATGAAGTCATAGTCCCCACATTGACCTTTATTTCTACAGCAAATGCAGTGACCTACACGGGTGCTAAACCAGTATTTGTTGATAGTGAATCATCTACCTGGAATATTGACCCAGATAAAATAAAAGAAGCAATAACCTCACGTACTAAAGCGATTATTCCTGTACATCTATATGGTCATCCTGCTGATATGGATCCAATCAATACTATCGCCAAAGAAAATAATTTGCTTGTGATTGAGGACTCAGCTGAAGCACAAGGCGCTAAGTATAAAGGTGAGCACGTCGGTTCAATGTCTGACATGTCAATTCTTAGTTTTTTTGGAAATAAAATAATAACAACTGGTGAAGGAGGAATGGTTATTACAAATAATCTTGAATTTGCTAATAAATGTCGCCTTTACAGAGATCATGGTATGTCAACTAAGAGAAGGTATTGGCATGATGTTATTGGGTATAACTATCGAATGACTAATATTCAAGCGGCACTTGGCGTGGCACAAATGGGGAAAATTGGCAGAATAATAAAAAGAAAAAAAGAAATAGCTAAACAGTATGAAAAGCACCTGAAAAACATCCCTGGCATTACATTACCTACAGAGATGCCATGGGCTAATAGCGTTTATTGGTTATACACAATCATGATTGATGAAGGTATTGTAGGAATATCAATTGATCAAATTATGGCAAGTCTGAAAGAGGCCAAAATTGATTCGCGACCGGTATTCCCACCAATACACAAACAACCAGTATATAAGACTGATCAGGAGCTTCCTGTTGCAGAAAATATTTCTTCATCCGGTATCAGTTTGCCTAGTGCACCTGAGATTCGTGATGAGGATATTGCAGGAATATGTGAAGTTATAAGGAACGTTACAGAAGTAAGATTATAAATAATTTGGCAAGTAATCTAGTTTGAATATCAACAGTAACCATTGCAGTCTGCAATTCGAAGCGGAAATAAAGAAGGTAGAATCCTGGATTAAAGAAAAGGTTTTTAGAGTATGTGGCTACAGCGAGACAGTGATATTAGATTGTCTAATTCAGTGTATTGTTGCCAATGCATTACCTGCATATGCTAAAAAGACGAAAATAATATGCAAAAATGAATGTCTGCCAACAAAAGATACAGTTATTGATTTTGGTAAGGCAATGTTAGAAATTGGCAGTGGCAAAATTATTATTTCTACAAAACAATTATTATTGAATTGTTTTGACTTTGCTATTCATTGGATGTTTTGTTTTTTATCAATACTACTAGTTAATAGATGTTCTACGGATCGTGTTAACGCTGTTTTAGTATATGGAATAGGCGAAGAATCAATTTTTATAGACGGAAATGACAAAAGGTTTTTGAAATACTGTGATGAAGGGCCTGTGGATGTTTTGCAAAACGGGAGTCATTTATTTGTTGAGTCGTTTTCAGGTTTCCAGTCTGCTGATACGATGAGAGTAACCTACAGTAGTAAGCCATTAATCAGTCTTCTGAAAGAGGTACGGTTAGGATTCATTGGAAGAGCATTATTATTGTGGAAACATATTGTTCTTTTTGTAAGCTATTTAATAGCAGTCATACGTTTACCACAATTATCCTTATTAGCTAAAGAATTTGCATATAGCAGTATTTCATTAGCCCTTGATAAGAATGAAGTAATCGACTCCGTAATACTAACGTGTTCAAATTATACTGAGCAACCAATATGGATCAGAGGATTGTCGAATGCAAGATCTCATATGCTCTGGTATGCACAAGCATGGAAACCAATTACATATGCCCATAATAATCTGGAATCGACTGTTCCAAATCTGCGTTGGATTAGAGTAAATACTCATTGGGTGTGGACTATATCATTCGCTAACTATCTAAAAGAATTAGGTCTTGGTGATGATATTCGTACTGTAGGGCCTATCTTATGGTATTTGCCAGAGGTTTCAACGCCTGATAATGGACTCATAAAGATTACTATTTTTGATGTTTCTCCTTTTAGTGATGAAATTGCGCTCGAAATTGGACAAATTACTAACTATCATCACCCAAATAATTTATTTTCATTTATTAGAGATTTAGTTTCTTTGAAAACTGATTTGGAAAATCATTTTGAATTGCCAGTTTTATTTTGTTTAAAGACAAAGCGTGGTTACAAGTCATTATATGATAAAGCTTACTTCGATTATCTGTCGGAATTAGATTGTAAAAGAATTATTACTTTAGAAGATTATTCAATAAATCTGTATTCTTTAATATCAGAAAGTAATTTAGTAATTGCTTATCCATTTACTTCCGCGACATATATTGCAGATATGCTTAATGTACCGCGTATTTATTATGATCCGACTAAATCTATTGTTCGTAATGACTTTGCTGATTCAAAATCGTTAATGCGTTTTGCTAATACACCGGAGAGTCTTTTCGATGCTACAATAAACGCCTTAAATAAAACAATGCATCAAAAGACAATATCAAATTAAACAATATTCATAATTATCAGTGTGTTTGCTTTCCTAATATTTCATGTCTGTATGTTTGATAATTGACGATGCTAGATTTCTATATGATGTGTCTGAACGTTCATTATTTGATAACCTTAGTCTATGTGAGGATATGAACAGTTGAAAATAATTATCAAGTCAAAAATTAAACGAATAATTAATTTATTGACCATCTACATGGGAAAAACCTCTATAGGCCGCTATGTTTTTGCCCAGATTATTAAATCTGCAATGGGACAAACACAAAGAGTAGAACATCAAGACATGGTTTTGACTTTCTCAATCCCCAATGCATTAAATAAATTCAGGGTGGATACTTTCTCTACCAAGGAACCGGAAACACTTGAGTGGATTGATGATATGCCACGTGGTTCAGTGGTTTGGGATATCGGTGCAAATGTAGGCTTGTATTCCTGTTATGCTGCCAGCCATAGAGATTGCAAAGTATTTTCATTTGAACCATCTGTATTCAACTTGGAACTATTAGCCCGTAATATATTTCTTAATAAGCTTACGGATCTTGTCACTATTATTCCATTACCGATTTCCGAAGTAATGACTATCCAGAAGCTAAATATGACATCTACCGAATGGGGAGGGGCACTTTCTACCTTTGGTAATTCTTATGGATATGATGGAAAACCACTTCGTAAAATCTTTGATTTTTCAACAATTAGCTTGTCTATGACAGAAGCAGCTGAGATATTTAAAATTCCTAAACCAGACTATATAAAGATAGATGTTGATGGAATAGAACACTTGATTCTTAAAGGTGGCACAAACGTTCTTATGGATGTCCAAAGTATATTAGTTGAAATTAATGATAACTTTAAACAACAAGCAGAAGAAGCAACGCGTTACTTAAGTGCAGCTGGCATGGAATTAACAGAAAAGAGATGTTGGCAAGAAACAAACAATAGCCAATTAGATTTCACATATAATCAGATATGGCATCGTAAGTAGTAAGCTATTGGGATATGAATAGAATTTATGATTTTAATGATAATTAGTGCTTCTCACACAATGCGGACAGTTGTTTCGGTGGGCGTCCCCGCAAAACCAATAGCTAAACGTAATTGAAATATTTGTACGTTAGAGTTTATATAAATAATGAGTGAAATGTGTCCTGTATGTAAACAGGCGGATATAGTAATACAAGGTCAGTATAGAGCTAGTCACTCCATGTTTAATGATATGAAACGAGCTGAATGTAATCATTGTAGAATGTTTTTCGCAACACCAATGCCGAACCAAAAAGCTATTGATGAGTATAATGCGAGTTATTTTGATAGTGCACATGGCGGCAAGTCTGAGTGTAATGTTACAACAGCATTTTTCTCTGCAATTGCAAGATTGCGTGTAGCACATATAGAGAATTATATAACAAAGCATCAGATAGATGTATCTACTGTACTAGAGTGCGGACCAGGGCGTGGTTATCTTTCCCGTATTTGGCTAAAGAATCAGCCAGAAAATAATTACTATGCTATTGAAACAGATGTATCCTGTCATCAAATTCTTGAGGAAACAGGAGTTACAATACTTCTTCCTTTTGAAACTTCCAGAAATATGGACAATACGGATCTTGTCATAATGTCACATGTGTTGGAGCATGTGACAGATCCGATAGAATTTATTACACAGGCCTGTAAGAAGCTTCGAAAAGGTGGTGCTATTTTTATCGAAGTGCCTTGTAATGACTGGAAACATAAATCAGATGACGAGCCACATCTTTTATTTTTTGACAAGGGACCCTTGAAACACTTGCTTTCATCACTTGGATTCACACAGATTCAGTTGAGTTATCATGGCAGAACGATTAATGACTTATCCTCAAACAACACAGCAAGAAATCTTTGGATGAAAGTTCGCTCTAAGTTACTTGGCAAAGGTTTGATAAAACCATTCAGTCGTAAAAAGAAGGGCATGGATGTACTTGATGACCCATTAGAACGAGCCGCCATAGCACCATTTAATGCACATCATGAATCTGGTGAGCCTGCGTGGTGGATACGGGCTCTAGCAGTTAAAACATAATCATATGTCCTATTATCCCATTCTTAATGCCCCAAATTGTCATGGTTGGACTACCCTGTGTAATTTTCCACCTAACAACTGGGAAGTAAATGATCGTAGAGATAAATTGATAAATGTTACCTGGTCTGATGGTAATACATGGCAGACAAGAAAGATTGGGGAACTGTCTTATGGCGCTGTTCGTACAATGCATATTGATGATGTTAAGGATTATGTCCCGGAAGATGTAATGCCATTATTATCAATGACACGTGAGAATCTGCCTTTGCAGAGTGATGTTCTGCCACTAAATAAACCAGAAACTATTATGCCAGCATGGCGTGCAGCATTAGGCATATCAACTGAGCATGTCCAGACAAGTTATCAAGGTGAGATCGATCCCTTTCCCAGCCCCGGTTCATTGTTAACATTTTGTCCTTTCATGCAATTTGCACATGATATTTCTAATTATTTGATATTTACAAATTTAGAGAAATCTCCTGTTTCCAGAGAAGTAATAATTGAAATTTATAATGCAAATAAACCAGAAAAATTATTACAAACATTTGAAGTGAAAAATAATAGTGCAACAGTCATAAAATTAGATGGGTTTGAATTTAACTCAGAAGATTTACCTCTGATAGTATGTAAAGGGATGTCTGGAATACCTCTGTATTTAACAATGCTGAATGATGGCACATATTTAAGTCTTGAACATACGCATCCTCCAGCTTCATATGTAATCCATGGTAACCGTTGGGGCGCACAAAAGATCATAAAAGATAGATGGTTTTCTATGATTTCAAAGACATGAAGAATGTTATAAAAAAGCTGAAAAGGGCCCCCTGGAGTTTTAAACAACCACTCACAAAAAAACCTGAACTATCTGGTTTGCCAGTCAGTGATCTTTTTGTATGGCGTAAATCAGAAGACTGGGAGACGTATTTCGAGCTAATAGATATAGCGGCTCTATTTGATGAACACATCGATTTGACCAGGCAGTATGCAACAATATATCTGTTTGATAGTAATGGTGTCTTGTTTAATAAAGAGAATATTCAGTTAGAAAAAAACATTAGACAAACAATCAACTTGAATTCATTTCTGAAGGATGCTGGAAGTGAATATGGGACGTTTAGTGTTTTTCATGGCCGCACACCAACTGAAATTATTCATGCAGGTTCTTTCCTGGCTGAGAGAGGGTATGTGAGTTATTGCTATAAAGAAGCACCCGTACGTTCATATGTGCATGGTAATTTAGATGCAATTACCTTATATCCTGAAGGAGAATTGCAATTGCTAGGTTCCAGAAGTTTATTGCCGCGCGAGTACAGATTGCAATATGAATTATCAAACCCAGCATGTTATGAAATCGGAGTTGTAAATCCAACTTCTTCAGATGTAAAGCTGTCGTGCATAACGCTTAAATTAGATGATGGTGAAGTCATGGAAATACAAAAAACTAAAATTAAACAACGTGGGACGCATGTATTTAAATTTGATTTGAGTTCAGCAGAAAATGCAAAAGTTATTATCAGAAGTCACCTTGTTATGGCAAGACCGCTTGTATTCCGGACAGAGAATAGAAATATGGATGTCTTTCATGGATGATAATTATAAATCGTGAATAACAGGTGATATCTATGAAAACAGTGATGCTGATTCCATACTGGCATGATTATAAATTACCGAAAGAAAGTGTCAGCCATAGAGATACTTTAAAAATCGGTGGGCATACATTGCTGGAACGTGCCGTAAAAATTTCAGGCCTGGTAAGTAATGACAATGAACCTTACATTTTCACATCGTATGAAAAAATACATGATCTCATTGATGATGATCTGGAGTATCAGTATTTACAACGTGATAAGAATCTTGATCGGCCGGAAGTTAGTATTGAGGACATTATTGAAGGTTTTATAAAAGAAGTAGATGCCGATATTATTGTCTTAATGCACCCACGGTGTCCTTTTCTGAAGCCATCAACAATCAGTAATTGTATAGAACAGGTCATTTCTAATAAATATAATTCAGCTTTTATTGCCTCATCGTATAAAAAACTAGCATGGTTTGAGGGGAAGCCACTGAATTATTCGTTAAAAACAGGTGATAGCACACAACACTTAGGTCAGTTAGAGCCAGTTATTCTTGAGTCATCAGCTGTTTATGTTTTTAGAAAAGATCTGTTTCTGAAAACACGTCATAGAGTTTCTGACAATCCATATATTAAAATAGTAGGTAGATTCGAAGGATTTGAAATAGATACTAGTGACGACTATAAAATCGCAGAATTAATCGTTAATGCGGGACTTGATAGAACAGAGAATTAGTTGTGGTCCAGATTCAAGTTGATTTAATAGATGTTCAATATGATGTTTTTATAAAACACAGTTTAATTACTGATGTCACAAAAATTGTAAAATCTTATGGAAACAATAAAAAGGTATTGATAGTTACGGATGCTTATTTTAAAGACAAATACGCACAACAACTCGAGTTAGCATTACGTGCCAAGGGGTATGATGTTGATTTGTATATTATGACTGGGGGAAAATTAAGCAAGACATTCAATGAAGTTCTCAAGATATACGGAATACTCGAAACTTCTAATTATGCTCGCGACTCATATTTAATTGCCCTGGGTGGTGGTGTAATTGGTGATCTGGCAGGTTTTGTTGCCAGTACCTGGTATAGAGGAATGAATTTGATTCATATACCAACTACTCTAATGGCAATGGTAGATAGCAGTATCGGTGGTAAAGTGGCTATTAATTATCGCGAAACAATTAATGCCGTTGGAAATTATTATCACCCGATAGTTAATTATATGGACATGGATCTGATTGATACCTTACCAGATAGAGACTATATATCGGGGCTTGCAGAAGTAATTAAATGTGCACTGATTGCTGACACAGAACTCTTAACATTCCTTGAAACCGAACATGAGTCGATAATGAATCGAGACATGGAAAAATTAGTTCATTGCATAAAACGATCAATAGAAATAAAGATTGCACATGTCAAAGGAGATGTTAAGGAAAGTAATAAACGATTGTTACTCAACTATGGCCATACGATTGGTCATGCAATCGAGATGGCTACGCATACTGAATATGGAGAAACCTTCAGGCATGGAGAAGGCGTGGCTCTAGGCATGTCGGCGGCTTTGTTTCTCAGCCAATCAATATTAAATCTGTCTAAAGAGTCAATGTCTAAACTTCGTAATATTATTTTACTCTATAAACTGCCAATTAACTTTTCAGCATCTGAATATGGTTATAACCAGGATCAACTCATTAGAAAATGTGAAAAAATAATGTTTAAAGATAAAAAACGTAAGGATAATAGTTTGCGTTTTATTTTGATTGACAAACCTGGGCATGCGGATATATACACAGAATTAGATCCTTCACTCGTACGTGAAGCAATTTCACAGATAATTAAGGCTTAATAAGATGTCTAATTTACTTGAAAATAAAGTTTGTATTATTACTGGAGCAGGTAAAGGGATAGGTCGCGCTATTACCGATTCGTTTCTTCAGAATGGAGCAAAGTTGTCGGTTGTAACTCGTTCTTCTGCGGACATTGAGTTGTTGCAAGATGAGATGTCCGAATATAGTAATAATTTAATTACAGTGTGTGGTGATATTTCAGAACAGTCAGTTGTAGATGAGATATATAGTAAAACATCTAAGCAATATGGCCGTGCAGATGTACTTGTTAACAATGCGGGTATGCGTTTCCGAAAAAAGTTTACTGAAATCACTGCAGATGAAATGCAACAGGTTATGGATGTGAATTTCATGAGTATATTCAGAATGTGCCAAGCTGTTATCCCAATATTTTTAACACAGGGTGGCGGCAAAATTATTAATATGAGTTCAATAGCAGGTACTCTTGGGCTACCAGAACTATCTGCCTATGTATCATCAAAGGCCGCAATTATCGGTCTCACTAGATCACTTGCGCTGGAATTTGCCGAGAACAATATAATGGTTAATGCAATTGCCCCTGGGTTTTGTAAAACATCGTATTTCAAAAACTTTGAAAAAAATAATAAGTTATATGATTTTACTATTGAACGTACTCCGATGCGACGCTGGGGTGAAAGTGAAGAAATAGCAAATTCATGTTTATATCTTGCTTCGGATTTGTGCAGTTATACGACCGGTGAGACTCTGAATGTGGATGGAGGCTGGAGTGCCTGGTAGTGATTTAAGAATTCTTGGTGTGATCCCGGCAAGATACAAATCATCACGATTTCCTGGTAAGCCACTAGTGAGTATCTGTGGCATACCGATGTTAAAAAGAACCTATTTGCAGGCAATCAAGTCGGGACGATTAAATAAATTAATTGTTGCAACTGATGACTCGAGAATCTTCGAGTTTTGCGAGTCAGAAAATATACCAGTCGTTTATACATCTGAGGATTGTCTCACAGGTACTGACAGACTTGCAGAGGTAGCGAATCAGTATGTCTATTCCGAATATGATCTATACGTAAACATTCAGGGCGATGAGCCTATTATTGATCCAGAGGCCATAAATCAACTGTGTCAACAATATGAAGAATATGGTGATTCTTATTCAGTCTATAATCTGTATAAGATTATCGCTGACGAAGATGAAATAAACAGTGATACTATTATCAAGGTGATCGTTAATGAGTTGGATGAGGCAATGTATATGTCTCGTCTACCAGTGCCTTATTCAAAATCTAACAATAAACCCGTTTATAGGCAACAAATACCAGTCTATGCTTTCACCAGGCCTGCCCTGGAATTATTTTCATCACACAGCAAAACAATTAATGAACAACATGAAGATATTGAACTGCTACGTTTTGTTGACTTGAGATATAAGATAAAGATGACTGAAACTTTTGTCGTTTCTATTGCAGTTGATGTGCCTGAAGATATAGAAAAAATAGAAAGGCAACTGGAATTAATGGCATAGAAAATCATTATTTCACTATATTTATATGTTCATTCCTCCTTCTGTAAGAACAGATTAATTAATAAACCTCAGAATATATTATATGTTTGACGAGCTTGTAGTGTGGGATAGAGAAGGTAATTGTTCGCATGATAATTGCCATGTAGTGTACTGGAATAGTTATATGGAAAATGAGTATGTGACCTCTCTTCCTAGATATATTGAAAACAATGCACAAAGATTGCGAGATAAATATCTTGCTTTTATATATGAAATAGGCAGAACAGAATATAAAGATAAAACTTTAATACAACACCTGACTTTCTCATCAGGATTCAGTTACTGGTGGATGACGTTGATAGCGGAAAAAAGCCCATATAAATCAGCGAACATTCTGAATTGTGTTAAGGCAATGGCTTTTGAGGAAATCTTAAATAAACAGGATGTTAAATCACTGGTGCTCGTAAGCAACAATCAGGATACTAAAACCGTTTTACAACGACTGGCTCAAGATCGCGGATTAATTTACAGGGCAGAAAATATTCGTAATAAATCCAGGCATAAAATAAATTTTAGAAAACTTTATTATAAATTGCCTATGCTGTTGCAGGGACTGATAAGTCTGAGGCATCAAATAAAAAGATTGAAGTTGAGAAGATCAAGACCTGAATCATGGTTTTCTTCCGAAAACTCCATATTCATGTGTTCCTATTTTTTTAATCTGGACACTGATAGATGTGAAGAAGGAAAATTCTATTCCAGGCAATGGGAAACTTTGCCTGATCATTTTGGAGCCTGTAGTAAAGAATTAAACTGGGCTCATCATTATACGCCATCACCTGGGACGCCCGACATATCTACATGTAACCAATGGCTGTATAAATTTAATACTAATTCTAACTCAGAAGGCAAGCATGCGTTTGTTGAATCTTACCTATCATTTTTTATTTTATTAAAAACAATTGGCCAATGGATATATCTTAACACTATCTATTTTCGTTTGAGAGATGTTGGAAATAACTTTACTGAAGGCACAACTGGGTTATGGCTTTGGCCATATTATAAAAATGAATGGAAAAAATCATTGCTTGGACCAGACGCCATGCAAAATTGTCTCTGGTTATTTCTATTTGATGCTTTTTTATCCAGTATGCCGAAGCAAAAATTAGGTCTGTACTTATGGGAAAATCAAGCCTGGGAACAGGCTCTGTTATGTGCATGGCGGAAAAATAATCATGGGAAAATTATTGGTATCCCACATTCGACAATCCGCTTTTGGACATTAGGAAATTTTGACGATAGACGACTTTATGGTCTTGATAAGAATAAGGCCAAACATTTTCCGGACTGTCTTGCAATCAATGGTCCGTTAGCTTATTCAGAGATGAAAGTATCAGGATACCCCGAAAACCAACTAATAAAGGTTGAAGCGATGAGATATAACTATATTTCATCTATGAAAATTGACAAAATAAATAAAAAAAATGATGAGTACCCTGGTGTTCTGAGAGTGTTAATTATTGGTGATTTTAATAAACAACAAACTAAAAATATGCTTCATTGTTTCGAACAAGGATTAAATCAGATTAATCAGAAAGTCTACATCGTTCTTAAACCACACCCAGCATGCCACATTAGAAAAGAAGATTATATGAAACTGGACTTTAATATAACTGATAAACCACTGCAGACAATTGCACATGAATTTGATGTCGCATTCTCTAGCAATACGACATCTGCTTGCGTGGATGCCATTCTTTTAAAATTACCTGTTGTCATATTTCTCGACCCCAATGATTTTAATCAAAACCCACTCAGAAGTATTGAGTCTATCCATTTCGTAAGTACAGGTGTTGAATTAGCATCAGCCCTGAATACTTTCGATGAACAATCCCATATTAAGATAGATGATATATTCTGGACATCACAAGAATATATGAAATGGACCGATTTAATTAGCACTGACTCGAACAATAATACTATAAATAAATCATGCAGAGAATACTGATTACAGGCGGTTCTGGATTGCTCGGTCTAAATTGGGCATGTGCGATCAGAAATTCATGTGATGTTGTTCTCGGCCTGCATGACAGACAAGTAACTCTGACCGGAGTTAACACATCACCTTTGAATCTACAGAATAAATCAGATTTGGAAGTGAAAATAAAAAATATTTCCCCTGATATTATCGTGCATGCAGCAGGCATGACCAATGTAGATGAATGTGAAAACAACCCTGATTTCGCGTATCTATGTAATCGTGATTTGTCTGGGAATGTGGCCTGTGTAGCAAATAAATTAAACATAAAATTGATTCATATATCAACTGACCATTTGTTTAATGGTGATCGAATGAATGTTACTGAAAAGGAAATTCCTGATCCAGTAAACATTTATGGAAAATCAAAACTAGCTGCTGAAGTACTGGTAAATAAAATATCTCCCGATGCTTTAATTGTTAGAACAAATTTCTTTGGATGGGGAAGCCAGGTTAAGCAGTCGTTTAGTGACTGGATAATCAATAATTTACGTAATAAAAACACATTGTCGCTATTTGATGATGTATTTTACACACCTATCATTGTTGATTTTCTTGCTAAACATTCATTAACACTTGCTGGAAAAGGAACAAGCGGAATAATTCATGTGGTCGGTGACGAGCGCATTTCGAAGTACACTTTTGCTAGGGAAATATTAAAGAAATTTTCCTTGCCATTAGATTTAATTGTAAAGTCACAGGTACAGTCAGCAGAATTAATTGCAAAACGTCCTGCTGATATGTCGCTATCAAATAATCAAGCCTCAAATATACTAGGATACAGACTAGGATCTGTTGCAGAATGTGTTGAATCACTTCTTGAACAAGAAGAAAAAAGAGCAAAAGAATTATATCTGGCAATCCTTTAAATATCACCATGAGTATAATTAAATACAGAGATGTATCTTAGTACCGTAATAGCAACACTGGGTGGTGATGTCCTTAAAACAACTATTAATACAATTAATCAAGGCACTGTATCACCAGAAGAAATTCTTGTTTGTATCCCAGAAACAGAAGCCAAATTGGTTTCTCTGAGCGACATACCGAATGTTAAAGTATTGCCGACCCCTGTAAGAGGACAAGTTGCGCAACGCGCACATGGATTTACAAAATCCAAGGGTGATTACGTTCTTCAAATTGATGATGACATAGTAATCGAAAATGATTGCATTGAAACACTTATAAATACTATCAAAGATGATAACAAGATGGCTGTTGCACCATCCATGTTCGATATTGAAACTGGGAAATCA
Source organism: Gammaproteobacteria bacterium (assembly GCA_965250225.1). Classification (GTDB taxonomy): domain Bacteria; phylum Pseudomonadota; class Gammaproteobacteria; order Eutrophobiales; family Eutrophobiaceae; genus CBDEUK01. The sequence continues at coordinate 11,935 of CBDFNQ010000029.1, read as the reverse complement.
ATTTATTTTCGAACAAAATATTCCAGCTATTTGGAGTTATTATATTACTATGTAATGAATGGTATGGAAGGATACCAACCAGGAAAGATTGATAAGTCAGGAACGGCAGTTGGTGTAGATCCTGATGAATTCGATAACGAAATTATTGAAGTCGAGTGGTTGGCGGGTGGCTGTGTTTTACATCATAAAGCTAATCTGGTACTGAAAGATTATTTTCCATTCAAGGGTAAGGCATTTGGTGAAGATGTTATTCATTCACACTATTTGAAAAAAAGTGGCGTCAAACTGTTAATCAATACAAATGCAAAATGTAATCTGGAAAAAATCCCCAGCACTACTTATAGCTTTTCCCAATGGCTTAAAAATCTTTATGGTGATTACAGAGTAAGAAGACATCATCAAAATCTTTCTGGGAGAAAAAGTATCAGAATATATGCATTCTATATAGCTAGTATCAGCACGTATTTACTTAAACGACTAAAATCTGGCGTAGTCATTAGCACATAATGCTATTCATGCAATAGTTATTTATGGCTCACACCTCAATTCTCATTACAGGCGCGTCCAGTTTTGTAGGATGCCACTTGCTTGCTGCCTTGACCAATGAAAAACATTATCAGATCACAGCTTTAACAAGACATCCTGATTTATTAAATCAATATACAGACAATGCCTCTGTGGATATTGTCAGTGCTGATTTAATAAATAAATCCAGTCTGGAAGGTCTTGTTAGACCCGGTTGTATTGTGATAAATCTGTCATTTTCAAAAAATGAATCTGAAGAATATAATTTGTCTATGTTGCAAAACCTTATGAATTGTTGTGACCGCAACAATATTAAACGTTTTATACATATCAGTAGTATTGATGTTGTCGGAAGAGTAAGAGATAAAAATATTAATGAGAAAATACAATGTTTACCTGTCACAACTTATGGAAAAACTAAATTAAAACTTGAACAACTAGTCCTTAGTTCATCTTTGTCAATCAAGGATGTTGTTATATACAGGATGGGAGCAATATTTGGTGAAAACAGTCAAAATCTGAAAAAGTTAGCCAATAATCTTTTAACAGGTTCTCGCCTGAGTAATTATTTTCGTTCAATTCTGTATGCCAGACGATCAATGAATCTCGTTCATATCGATAATGTTGTTGGATCGATTATTTTCGCACTTGAACACAATCAGTCTTTCGATCAAAATATTTATTTTGTCACTGATGATGATGACCCTACTAATAATTACCAAGATATCGAACGCATTTTTATGCGATGTTTTGGACAGAAAAATTATCTTATGCCACTCATCAACCTGCCTTCTGGATTACTAAAACTATTTTTACTGATGTTAGATCGTGACAATATCGAGCCTAATCGCCTTTATCCTCCAGATAAATTATATGCGGCAGGTTATAAAAAAAATATGAGTTTCGCACAAGGACTTGAAGTCTATGCAAAATGGTATGCAGATCAGAAATTCCTTTTATAGTCATAAAAATAATACTCTGTGAATATATTGCACGTTAATATGAGCATGGATCCCGAGACAGGGGGAGGTACGGTTGAGCGAACTGTGCAGATCGTAAAACATATGGTCAACTACGAAAATGTTAGTGTGCGTGTATTAAGCACAGATTATGGTTTGAAAAATAAACCATTACCATTGCCTGAAAATATATTGATACTCCTGTCATGCTGGATAGACAGATGGTATTTCCCATCTCTTAATTTAAAAAAAATCTATGGCGTTGTGCAATGGGCTGATGTTATTCATCTAATGAATCACTGGACCGTTCTGAATGCATTGGTTTATCTCATAGCAAGAGTCACTGGCAAGCCATATGTAGTTTGTCCGGCTGGAGCATTGGAAATATATGGCCGTTCAACTTTCATTAAAAAAATCTATAACGCATGTATTGGAAATAGATTGATACAGGATTCAGATGTATTGATTGCTATAACTGAAGATGAAATCCAAGACTACAAAAATGCTTCTTCAATAAACAAGCACATTGCTTATATACCCAATGGCGTTGATAGAACAGATTATCAAGGTTCTGACGAAACCCTATTCAGGGAAAAATTTCATCTCATAGATAAATTGTACATACTATTTATGGGCCGTTTGAATAAAATAAAAGGGCCAGATCTGCTGATAAAGGCATTTTCACAACTATCACTAGAATATCCAGCTATTCACTTGGTCTTTGCCGGCCCTGATGAAGGATTAAAGGCAGATCTGGATAAATTTGTAGAACAATTTAATTTAAACAAACGGGTTCATTTCGTTGGATATGTAGGCGGGGATTTGAAATCTTCTGCCTATTCTGGGTCTCTGTTTCTCACTGTTCCTTCGCGCAAAGAGGCCATGTCAATTGTTGCTCTCGAAGCGGCAATTTCTGGGAAACCAGTACTTCTGACAAACGTATGTGGTTTCCCTGCACTGGCTAAATCTGGAGGGGCAATTGAAGTGACATCCACCTCTGAAGGAATATTCGATGGCATGAAACAAATGTTATCTGCAGAAGTAGATCTCTCCCAGATGGGGCAGACGGCAAGAAAATTTGCTGAAGAAAACTACACATGGGAAAAAATTGTAACACTTTACTGTGATTGCTATGCAAGGATTCTTTCTTGATTTTAATAACTCATTATTTATATTTCGGACTTTACTGACTTGATTAAAAGCATTATCTATCCCGGTGCATTTTCATTGAATATGTTCTCAATGACAGCATTATTAATTTTGCTTGGGTTAATCAATCAAGCAGAAATGGCTGCAGATGTTGCAATAGTTCAGTCAGCGACGATGATGGTCTTCATGGCATTTGCAACGAATGCACGCAATATCATTCTCGGTGAACATACAAATATCAGCGTCTATCAATTATTCAGATTTAGAATATATCTGGTATTACCACTGTCAGTATTGGCCTATTACTTAAGTAGCAGTATTATTGAATTATCTATTCAGATAGTGATATGCCTTATAGTCAGACGTGGTCTTGAATGGATTGCCGAACTTCAAATCAGCAAGGCAGAAATGGATGGCGACAGTGTTTATGCCTATAGATTCACCATTTTACAGATCATTTCTCTCTTCTTTCTATTAATAGCCAGTTGTATGAGTTCTGATGGTTTTTTTACCTATGCCCTGTTTTTTTGGGCCGTATCACCAGGTATATTACTTTTTTCTTTTATACGGGATATGTCCAGATTATCCTCTAGTAAAAATATGGACTGGAAATCCTTTGTTCCTCATATGGGTTCTAGCTGGGTAATCGCAGTATCTACCTATGTGTTCAGGGTTTTTATTATCCTGTTGGCAGGAAAGGCTGTTGGCGGATTACTTTTCTCAGCTTTTGCCATTGGTGGCATGATTAATTCAGTTTATACCTATGCATTAGGTCCGACCCTTTCAGCCAAATTTGCAAACGCCACACATAATAAAGAAAGGATATTCACGTTCTGTTTGGTCTTTACACTGATTGTCACAGGTATTCTTCTCACATTATTCGGTTGGTGGAAAACCGGCATAAGTAGTTACGCTTATTATACCATTGCTGTTGGCTGGTCGTTGATTGGTGGAGGTATCATGCTTGTCGCACAGCGCCGGCGTATACATATTTTGCAGAATCAAAAAAACAGTGTGTTTATTCAGGATGTACTTGCAAATATATTGATCATAGCAACCGTCCCTTTTGCCTACATCCTTATGGGTGAGTCTGCACTAACAGTTTTATTTCTGTGGAACTCGATAATCACACTGGCGTTTTATATATTACCATCCGTTACATCAGACCGAGTATTACAAACACAAAATAACTCAAGTCTTAATCCTGATAATTCATATTTGCAGTGCGATGCCATACAGGCATTAATATTATTTTTCCTGGTCTTTCCGATTTTTATTCAATTCAGTGGGAGCATGGTTTTTGCAGATAATGCCATGAATTATTTGTCAGAAGGAAAGCTATCCAGATTGCCTTTGCCTGTTTCATTGATTGCCTGTTTCGTTGGTATTGCAGTGTTAGTTAGATATAATAAAGTTCAACTAGCAACTAGTGTATTGTTTTGTTTTTTTATCACCATGCTATTTTCTGTATTTATAAATTCGCCTGCAAATGGATCTGAGGAATTGAATAAATTGGTGTTGGTGATCCAGTACATATTGCCTGTTTTTGCCTTGATCCTGGGTCAATCCTATCTACAACCTGAAAACATATACTTAAGATTTGAATCGGTATTTTTATACATTTTGTTGCTTATTGTGCCATTTGAGGTTGTAGCGACAATTATGCAGTATGGACATGGCTACCTTACCCCATATCTGTATGTTTTCAGTATCTATCAACATTTGCAATATGTTCCAGTAATTTTTATAGGTTTATATTCTTTATGTATTTACTCACTCATCGATTCCCGATTATTACGTAACTTAATGCTTTTTTTATCGCCATTTATGGGTGTGTACATTATATTTTCCAATTCTCTACTTGCACTTTCGGTTTTGATTTTATTGATAATCAGCTTATTTATTTTTTTATTATTTTCACGCAAGCATGTTATTTGGATGTCGTTTCTAATATTATTATTGATGGTTTCTATTTTGTTCACGTTCTCAAGTAGTCCGTCTTCATTCCAAAAGAAATATCATTCTTTTTTTCCAGAAATTAGTCAAACTGATAATAATCATAAGATGGAATCCAATAAAGATGAAGTTGTGAATGTGAATGACCGTTTGATTTATTGGAAAATATATTGGAAGGGGATCTCGAAAAATATCCATACAGTATTATTTGGTAATACAAAGATGATAGATAGGGAACTGGCACCCAGTGCTCATAATTATTACCTTGACCTATTATATAATTTTGGCATAATCTCTCTTTTGCCTATTTTTTATCTTTTGTTTGTCACCTTAAAAATAATCTATCAAGACAGAAGAAAAATAATATATGCTGCTGATTTTCTTGCCTTAACGGTGCTGGTCGTTTTTTTTATATTTGTCGACAACATGTTGAAGGTGGGATTTCGACAGCCCTATCCTGGGATCATTATGTTTTTTCTCTGGGGTGTACTCATAAATAAAATTGTTTCCATTAAAAAAACACCCCATCACAATTGAAGCTAAGTTCTATCAAATAAACCTTCGACAATTTCATATGAATATCCTTGTTGTTACACAATATTTCTGGCCAGAGTCATTTCGGATCAATGATATGACTCAAGGATTGAAAGACATGGGGCATGACATATCAGTGTTTACTGATTTACCCAACTATCCTTCTGGCAAATGGACTAAATGGCTATGGACTGAAATCCTGTGGCTCGGAAGAATTGCAAGGAATATGAATTACCCGAGAACCACTGACACCACGTATGTCAGGACATGGCTGGCAGCTAGGATTAAACTTCCTGAGTTTTGCATTTAATATCTTACCACAATGACATTAGGTCTAATATTACAAACACAAAATAAATCGAATCTTAATCTTGGTAATTCATCTTTTAAGCGAGACGTAATACAAGCATTAATATTATTTTTCCTGGCCTTTCCACTTTTTTTCCAATTTAGTGAGAGCATAATATTTGCAGATACTGGTTTTTATTATACGTCAGAAGGAAAGCTATCCAGATTGCCTTTGCCTATTTCAGTGATAGCCTGTTTCGTTGGAATAACCGTACTTATTAAATACAATAAGGTTCAGCTATCAATCAGAGTTTTGATATGTTTTTTTATCACCATGCTAATTTCTGTATTTGTAAATTCGTCTGTAAATGGTTCTGTCGAACTGAATAAGTTGGTTCTGGTGGTTCAGTACAGTTTGCCTGTTTTTGCATTGATCCTAGGTCAATCGTACCTTCAACCTGTAAACATATATTTAAGGTTTGAATCAGTATTTTTATACGTTATGTTGATTATTGTGCCACTTGAGGTCGTAGCAACAATCTTACGACATGGACACGGTCTCCTCTCCCCATATCTATATGTTTTCAGTGTCTATCAACACTTGCAATATGTTCCTGTAATTTTTATTGGTTTATATTCACTATGTATATACTCACTCAACAATTCCCGATTATTGCGTGACTTAATGCTATTATTATCGCCATTTATGGGTGTGTACGTTGTATTTTCTCAATCTATACTTGCACTTGCAACTTTGATCTTATTGATGATGAGTTTATTTATTTATTTGTTATTAGCACGTAAACACGTTATTTCAATGACAATTCTAACAATATCATTGATATTTTTTACTTCATTCACGTACTTCAGTAGTTCGTCTACATTTCAAATAAAATATAATTCGTTTTTGTCAGAATTTACTCAAACAGAATTATTTCAATATTATTTTAGTCAAATAGGTATTAATAATCAGAAGATAGAAATAGAAAAAGAGAGAGCAGTAAATGTGAAAGAACGTTTGGTCTATTGGAAAATATATTGGAATGGCATCTCGAAAAACACCTATACAGTATTATTTGGTAATTCAAAGATGATGGATAGAAAACTGGCGCCAAGTGCTCATAATTATTATCTTGATCTATTATATAACTTTGGCGTCATTGCACTTTTACCTATTTTTTATCTTTTGTCTGTTACTCTAAAAAATATCTATCAAGGCAGACGAGAAATATTACATACACCAGATTTTCTTGCCTTAGCAGCACTGGTCATTTTTTTTATATTTGTCGACAACATGTTGAAGGTGGGATTTCGACAGCCCTATCCTGGGATCATTATGTTTTTTCTCTGGGGTGTACTCATAAATAAAATTGTTTCCATTAAAAAAACACCTCATCACAATTGAAGCAGAGTTTTATCAAATAAACCTTCGGAAATTTCATATGAATATCCTTGTCGTTACTCAATATTTTTGGCCCGAAACATTTCGGATCAATGACATGGCTCAAGGATTGAAAGATATGGGGCATGACATAACAGTGCTTACTGGTTTGCCCAACTATCCTTCTGGTAAATGGACAAATGGCTATGGACTGAAATCCTGTGGTCGAGAAGAATGGCAAGGTATAAAAATAATCAGAGTCCCGCTGATGCCTCGGATGAAAGGGCGTGGCTGGCAGCTGGCATTAAATTATCTGAGTTTTGCATTTTCCTCATCACTGCTGGGGCCTGTACTATGTAGGGATCAATATGATGTGATTTTTACTTACGAGCCATCACCGTTTACTGTTGGCATCCCGGCGATAGTCATGCGTCGTTTACGAAAAATTCCGATGATATTCTGGGTTCAGGATTTATGGCCAGAAAGTCTTAAATCAACTGGTGCAGTTTCATCTGAATTTGTTCTGGCTAGCGTTGGTAGAATGGTGAAATGGATTTATCGTCGTTGTGATAAGATTCTGGTTCAGTCGGAAGCATTTATTGAACCGGCTATCAAGGCAGGAGCCAATCCAGATATAATACGTTATTTTCCAAACTGGGCCGAAGAGTTTTATCGCCCGGTATCAGTAGATGAATCCAGTGCTCTGGCAGCGAAAATCCCCAAAGGATTTGTAGTCATGTTTGCGGGCAACCTGGGCGAGGCTCAATCGTTACCAACCATAATTGCTGCGGCATTAAAATTAAAAGAGATCAACGTTATTCATTGGGTGGTTATTGGTGATGGGCGTCGCATGGACTGGATGAGAGAGGAAGTCACGAAACTGGGTTTAAATAATTGTGTGCATTTCCTGGGGCGTCATCCAACAGAACAGATGCCCAGTTATTTTTCAGCCGCCGATATACTTCTGGCTACCTTGAAAGATGAACCTGCATTTGCTCATACAATACCTTCTAAAGTGCAGACCTATATGGCTTGCGGCCGGCCGGTTATTGCTGCGATGAACGGAGAGGGTGCCCGTGTGATCAAGCAATCGGGTGGAGGGCTTGCTGTTCAGGCAGAAGATGACCAAGCATTGGCAGATGCCGTGATGACGATTTACAATCTGCCTGAGGAACAACGTCAGACTATGGGCAAGGCAGCTTATGTCTATTATCAAAATAACTATGACAGAAAACTGTTATTGAATAAGCTTGAAACAATAATGAGTGAACTTATAGAGAAAGATCTATGCGCATCCTGATCCTGGGAGGTGATGGTATGTTAGGCCATCAATTGTACAAATCATGGCAAGCCCGTCATGAGGTCTATGTCACTTTGCATGGCAGTGCGAATAAATATCAAAATTATGGTTTGTTCAATGATGAGTTCTGCAAATATGATGTCGACGTCATTGACTATGATCGACTCAAAGAAGTCGTCTGTTCATTTAAACCAGAGGTGATTGTCAATGCTGTGGGTATTATCAAACAACGTGATAGTGCCAGGGATGCAATCACCAGTATAGAGGTAAATGCACTGTTACCGCATCAGCTTGCCAGCCTGTGTCATGATGCAGGAGCTCGTCTGATCCATCTTAGTACAGATTGTGTATTTTCCGGCAATAAGGGAGGATATAGCATTGAGGACACCGCCGATGCGGATGACCTCTACGGAAGAACAAAATATCTTGGTGAGGTTTCTTATAATGATTGTATTACCTTAAGAACATCGATTATTGGTCTGGAACTGAAAAATAAAAAAAGTCTTATCGAGTGGTTTTTGGCACAAAAGGGACAAATCGATGGATATTCAAAAGCTATCTATAGTGGAATTACTACTTTGGAGATTTCACGAGTGATTGAAACTCTCTTGCTTGATTATCCCGGTTTGTCTGGTGTCTATCATGTTGCATCATCACCTATTGATAAGTGCACATTGCTAACAATGTTATCTGAAAAATTAAACAGAACCGATATTGATATAGTGTCTGATGATGAATTTAAATGTGATCACAGTCTTCGGGCAGATGAGTTTAACAAGATAACAAATTACAGGGCACCAGATTGGGATACAATGCTGGCTGAACTGGCTGAACAAATTAAAGAACGTGGAGATAAATTCTAATCATGATATTTGAAGGGAAAAAAATACTGGTGACGGGTGGAACCGGTTCTTTAGGAAAGGTGCTTGTCAGGCGACTTTTATCCGGGGAAAAAGGTATTCCTGAGAAGGTGATTGTCATGTCGAGGGATGAAGGGAAGCAGCATGATATGAGGTTGGCATATCTACATCGTACGGTGACAACCGATGAGGTAATTTTTAATAATTTCAAGCAGGTGCTTGAATTCAGGATTGGTGACGTACGAGATTTTCATGACGTCAGCTCTGCACTCAACGATGTTGATATCGTTATTAACGCGGCTGCTCTGAAACAAGTGCCTACCTGTGAATATTTCCCGGAGCAGGCGGTGTTAACCAATTGTGTTGGCGCGATGAATATTGTTCGAGCCATTCGGGAATTTGGATACAAAATAGATACTGTGGTCGGTATCAGTACCGACAAGGCCTGTAAGCCAGTCAATGTGATGGGCATGTCGAAATCTATTCAGGAAAGAATTTTTACATCAGCTAATATTCTGAATAATGATACACGTTTTATTTGTGTTCGGTATGGCAATGTGCTTGCCTCACGTGGTTCCGTGATTCCTCTTTTCCATGAACAAATTAAAACCGGTGGGCCAATAACTGTTACCGTGCCAGGTATGACGCGCTTTTTATTGAGCCTGGATCAGGCCGTTGATACGGTGTTTTCATGTATAAGTGATGCTGAAGCGGGAGACACCTTTGTGCCTAATGCACCTTCAGCAACGGTAATAAATCTGGCAAAATCCTTGGTTGGTAATAGAGACATTGAAATTAAAATCACGGGTATTCGACCAGGTGAAAAAATGCATGAAATTATGGTCTCTGAAGAGGAATGTCATCATACCGTGAAAGCAGGTGATTATTATTCAATAAAGTCGATGCTTCCTGAGCTGAGTGATAATTCTGCCATAACACCGGTTTTGACCAAGGAGTTCAGTTCTGAAGATACGGTTCTTAATTTGGAAGAAACCACAGAACTACTGCGTAAACATAATTTGATGTACGGAGAGACTAATCTGTCTGAGGGTGGTGAATTGCTGGCATGAAAAAACTTAAAGTCATGACCATCGTCGGCACTCGTCCTGAGTTGATCAAACTCTCAAGGGTTATCGCTGAACTGGATAAACAAATGGATCATGTATTAGTGCATACTGGGCAGAATTACGATGATGAACTCAATAAGGTTTTTTTTGATGACCTGGAAATACGACAACCGGATATTTATCTTGATGCTGCAGCAGATACTGCCATAGAAACTATCGCTCAGGTGATCTCCAGAGTGGATCCTGTCATGGAAAAAGAAAAACCAGATGCCATTTTATTATACGGTGATACCAATAGCTGTATGGCTGCGATTGTTGCAAAAAAGAGAAAAGTTCCAGTATTTCATATGGAGGCAGGCAACCGTTGTTTTGACGATCGTGTTCCTGAAGAAATCAATCGACGTATTGTTGATCACATCAGTGACATCAATATGCCTCTAACGGAACACGCAAGACGGTATTTAATCGCTGAAGGAATTAAACCTGAAACGATTATTAAAACAGGTTCCTGCATGCAGGAGGTATTGGAATATTATGCTCACAAAATTGAAGAATCAGATATTCTGAAACGTCTAAAACTTCAGGAGAAAAAATATTTTCTGGTCAGTGCACACAGAGAAGAGAATGTTGATACACCACAAAGGCTGGAAGGATTATTGGAGTCCTTAAATATTCTCGCAGAAAAATATGATGTTCCGGTTATTTTTTCTGTTCATCCCAGGACACAAAAACGATTAGAAAAATTATCTCAAAATAATGTAGATAAGAGAGTCCAATTTATGAAAGCCATGGGATTTCTCGATTATATACAACTGCAAAAGAATGCGCTGTGTGTGATATCGGACAGTGGTACGATTGCAGAAGAAGGATCCTTATTAAACTTGCCAGCAGTAACTGTTCGCCAGGCACATGAAAGACCTGAAGGAATGGATGAAGGTACTCTCATTATGAGTGATGTGTTCCCACAGGAGTTGGTTCAGGCTGTATCCATTGTACTAAATCAATATGGAAAAGAATCGGCTATTTATAATCATGTTGATGATTATCAGGGCGGCGCAGTTTCAATCAAGATTGCACGTATTATTCAGAGCTATACTTCTTATGTAATGCGAACTGTCTGGAAGTTAAATTAAAATTCCTGGAATTATTTATAGAAATCTGAGAATTTATAATAATCCATTATCCTCTTTGACAATTTTTTAATTATCTATCATGAATAAAACTATTTCACCCATTATTCTAGCTGGCGGTGGCGGAACCCGCTTATGGCCTTTATCCAGAGGATATTATCCAAAACAATTTTTATCGTTGATTGATAATGAGTCTATGCTGCAAAAGACGTTAATGCGACTGGAAGATATCAGCAGTGAATTTGAAACAAGTAACCCTATCGTTATCACCAATGAAGAACAGCGATTTCTAGTAGCTGAGCACGCACGTTTAATTAACAAACCACTGCAGGATATTATTCTGGAACCAGTTGGTAGAAATACGGCACCAGCGATTACCACTGCTGCGTTGAGAATTAATAATCCCGAGTCAATTTTGTTAGTCATGCCTTCAGATCATATTATTCTGAATTTAGATCTGCTTCATAAACAGGTACTCACAGCAGCAAGATATGCTGTTGATAATTATCTCGTTACCTTTGGAATTCATCCAGACAAACCGGAAACCGGTTATGGATATATAAAGACCAGAAGTGATTTGATCGAGAATGTTTATGAAATCGAGAAATTTGTTGAAAAGCCTTCTTTAGAGCTTGCTGAGCAGTATATTAAATCTGGCGATTATTTCTGGAATAGTGGTCTTTTCGTCATGAAAAGTTCCATTTGGGCTAGATGCTATAGAGCAGCTTGAACCAGAGATGTTTAAACAGTGTTCATTAGCAGTCGAAAAAGGTTCAAAGGATGGTG
>CBDFNQ010000028.1:0-154218 GCA_965250225.1 Gammaproteobacteria bacterium | reverse complement strand
CGCCTCAATTCCGTCATTTAACAGAGAAGCAAGCGTTATGTTGGATACATGAGGGTCGTCACTATAAAAAGTTACAGCCACAAGTCGCCTATCATCGGGAAATTCTTGACAAGATATTGACTCAGTTCTGGGATTATTACCACGACTTACAAGCATACCGAGCTGCTGCCAATCCGGAAAAAGCAGTCACGTTGCGACAGGAGTTCAGGGCGATTTTTTCACAAACGACTGATTATGAACAATTAAACCAACGGCTTGCTAAAACGCTGGCACACGAGGAAAAATTACTGGTTGTTCTCGACCATCCAGAGGTTATTGTTCATAACAATCCAGCCGAGTTGGGGGCGCGTCAGCGTGTACGTAAACGGGATGTAAGTTTTGGTCCTCGTACCGAAGAGGGCAGAATTGCTTGGGACAGTTTTATGACGGTTGCGGAGACAGCGAAAAAGTTGGGAGTTAGTTTCTACCAATATGTGATTGACCGCGTTTCACAAAAAAATGCAATGCCGTCATTGGCGAACATCATCCGTTCGCGTGGACAACCACCGCTGACTTTCCCATAATTTCACATTACCCTAGATTTTTGAGAAGATACTTTTCTACTTGAATAATTGTTTGCATGTTGTCACACGTGTAAGAGAAACCGAGTTTTTCTAAAAGACTCGGTTTCTAGCTTGGTTGTAATCTATCCTCGGTTTTGTCTCAAAAAGCCGCCACACAGCCCAGCAATTAAAGTCGCACTAATGGTGATAATCGCAATGCCGTTCAAAGAGGTTAAGGCCATTAGTAAACGGAACGCAGCTGCAGCCACGCCCACTAGCAAACCAGTCAAAACCATCTGATCATGTTTGCGTATTGCAACGCGCCATCCGGCAATTAGGGTAAATAGTGTGAGCAGGATCAAGGTTGCTATCGGTGCAATCTGATCTGCAAAGGCAGAAATTTTCTCTGTGTCAGGTGCGCCTCGTGCTTGAAAAGCAAGCAGTGTTGCATATCCTGTAACAATTAGTGTGACTGTCAATAATGCAAGTAGATTATTACTTAATCCAACCAATAATATGTGTGCCCAAACAGGTAATTTTTTCATCTTATGTTCCTCACAAAGTGCGTAAAATGTATCGTATGCTGCAAAATCTTAATTTTGTTTGACCAATATTGTTAAGCCTATGATGACTAAAACAAGCGGCCAAAGGAGTTGCATCTGAACGCCAAGGGTTAACAGGGTAACAAACGCGAAGGGGAACAGTCCCCATAAAAGTGGTGTCAAAACCTCGGCGTTGAGTTGACGGCCGTTTGCCTCATACCGTTGATAAACACCCATCAGTACCCCAAAAACGGGAATGAGCAGGAAAATAAGCCATGTTTTTCCACCAAATCCATCCCAGCCATCAAAATAATTAAGGGTTAAGAATATGCCACCCAAAAGAACCATAAAAAGGCCGCTGCCCAGTTTGCTAAATTGGGGTTGATTAAATGCCGTTTCTTCATATTGTTTCAAATCTTTACTGTTTTCCATGATTATCTCCTGTCGTTGTGTGTCATTCGTGTTGCTAATTTATGAATATAGTATGTTGGAAATTGAACAGTTTGTAATCCACCGAGGGGCTGATAACGGCCGTTACAACCAGTGGATTCAGCAATCAACCGATCGGTTGATACTTTAGCCACGGATTTGTACGAATTCGTACAAATCCGCGCCAATTCACGGCTAAAAAGGTATAATCCCACTATATGCAGCAATTAGAAGGACGGGTCATCAAAGCACTCAGCGGATTTTCCACCGTGGAAACGAATCAAGGCCAAATCGTGGCACAACTGCCGGGACGGCTCAAAAAAACGCGCAAGACATCCACCATCGTAGCGGTTGGCGACTGGGTCACACTCTCACTCAACGCCGACGGCAGCGGAACCATTGAATCCATCGCTGAACGCCACTCCGTCCTCTCACGCACCCGTGTCAGTGCCACCGCCGGCCGTCGACTCGCGGCAGACAGGGAACAGGTGCTGGTTGCCAACCCTGATCAGGTCGTCTTTGTGTTTGCCATCAAAAAACCTCGCCCCAGCCTGCGAAAGTTAGACCGTTTTCTGGTGGTTGCCGAAATGAACCAGCTACCAGTAATCATTTGCGTCAACAAAATCGATTTAAGTGGGCTTGAATTCGCCCAAAAACAGTTCCAACTCTATGCAGATATTGGTTATCGACTTATTTTCACCAGTGCGGAAGACGGAACGGGTGTGGATGAGCTGAGAGACGCATTGCAGGGCAAAATATCGGTGTTGACAGGCTCATCTGGCGTGGGAAAGTCAAGCTTGCTCAACGCTGTGCAGTCAGGGTTGGGTCTGAGCGTCAATGCCGTGAGCCAAGCGACGGAGAAAGGGCTGCACACAACCCGTCATGCAGAGCTTTTCCCGCTTGACGGAGGCGGTTATGTGGCCGATACGCCGGGCATTCGCGGATTGGCACTCTTTGACCTGGAGCCGTCTGAACTGGACAGCTATTTTCGTGAAATTGGGCCGTTGGTGGCGGATTGCCGTTTTAGTGACTGCACGCATAAGCATGAACCTGGTTGTGCGGTGCGGGAAGCGGTGGGAAACGGCCGTATCTCCCCTGCCCGCTACGACAGCTACCTACGCCTACGGGAAGAGCATGAATTGTTAGACGAAGCACTCTACTAAACTATACAAGTGTCATTTCGACCAGCGGGAGAAATCTTTAATCGACTCAATGCTAAAGATTTCTCCTCGAAGACTCGTCGAAAAGACAGGAACCTGTATAGTTGCTCCTAAAAAATGATGATTTTACTATCTCTCATTACATCCACGCTGGCTATTTGGGGTGAATATCAATCCAAACGCACCTTAGTCTACATCTTCAAGCCGCTGACCACGCTGCTCATCATCGGAGTGGCACTCAGCGGATTGTCAGATGCAACCACAACCTATCCGTGGCTCATCGTTGCCGGGTTGGTTTTTTGCCTGGGGGGGGATATTTTCCTGATGCTGCCAGCCAAATACTTTATTGTTGGGCTAATCAGTTTCCTGATCGGCCACTTGCTTTACATTGGGGCTTTTGTCAGCGACGGCGGGTTCCATTTGGCGTTAGTCTGGCTCATTCCACTAGCTGTTTATGGGATTGTCTTCTACCGTATTCTGGCTCCAGGGCTGAACAAACTGCGCGTGCCGGTCATCATCTACATTTTGGCTATTCTGATTATGGCTTGGCAAGCTTGGGGACGCTGGTCAGCGTTTCCCAGCACGGCAACGTTACTGGCAGTCAGCGGAGCCGCCTTTTTTGTCATTTCTGACTCCTTCCTCGCCTATGATCGCTTCCGGCAAAAGTTTAAATCCGCCCGTATTCTCGTGTTAAGCACATATTGGATTGCACAGTGGTTGATTGCTTACTCGGTGTTTTAGAGATTAGAGATTGGAGGTTCACTTGATCCCCAATCCCTATTCCCCCAAATGTTCGGGACCAAAATGGTCGGGAAGGAGGGCGTAAAGGGTTGTTTCGCGCACATTTCCCTGAATGTCTGTCAGCCAAACGGGAACGTCTGCGCCAAATTCAGTCAGCACCTGGCGGCAAGCACCACAGGGTGACCCGCCATTTTCTGTGCAAACCGCCACCGCCAGCAATTCCCGCTCGCCTTCAGAGACGGCTTTGAAAACGGCCGTTCGCTCGGCACAGTTGGAAAGACCGTAGGACGCATTTTCAACGTTACAGCCGGTGACGATACGGCCGTTTCCCACCAAAATTGCCGCCCCAACCTGATAATTTGAATAAGGTGCATACGCTTGCTCACGTGCCTCACACGCCGCTTGAATCAAAGCCTTTTTTTGAACTTCAGTAATCATCTTTTCTCGATTCTTATTTGCTTGTACTTAGAGATTGTTGGTTCAATCTCCAATTCCTAATCCCCTTTCTTTTGCATTCCATCTTCCATAGTCACATTTTCTACCACCGCTTGCTCGATGTGGCAACCATTGCCGATTTTTGCATTGCGAATGATGGTGTTGGGGCCAATGATACAATCCTGCCCGATTTCTGTTTGCCCCTGCAAGTAGCTGTTGGGCCAGATGATCGTATCTTGCCCAATGACAACACCCTGATCAATGTAAGTTGTATTTGGATCAATCAGCGTGACACCATGTTCAAGCCAGTGGGTGTTAGCTCGCTGGCGAAAAATTTTTTCGACCGCAACCAATTCTGCCCGTGTACCCGCTCCCAAACATTCATCAACATCATCGACAAAGCTGGCTTCAACCATTAATCCTTGTTTAACGGCTATGCCAACCATATCAGTTAGGTAATATTCATGCCCACTGCGTGCTTTTTGCAAGGGTAAAGAGTCGATATTGTCCCACAACCATTTCCCATCAAAACAGTAAACGCCAACGTTAAGTTCACGAACCGCCAATATTTCTTCAGTGTTGGGTCGCTGGCGAGCTTCGGCCACTTCCACAATTTCAGTGACACGGCCGTTTCCATTTCGCACTATCCGCCCAAAAGAGGAGGTTGACTCTCCAAATACCGAAAGCATGGCAACCGTTGCGCCCGTGTCCGCCTGCGTCTGCGCCAATCGCTGGAGGGTGGATTCACGCAGCAGGGGCATGTCGCCGTAGGTAACAATTACCTGCCCTGCTTGGCCTGTGAGAGTAGGGGCAGCCATTTTCGTTGCATGACCCGTGCCAAGCTGCTCTGACTGAACTACATAAGTTGCCCTACCCCCAAATAATTGCTGAACGCCTGCATCGCCAGGGCCAACAACCATGACCGGAGGAAGATCGGAAACGGCCGTTGCCGCATCAAACACATGTTGCACCATCGGCTTACCGCCAACATCATGCAAAATCTTCTGTTTCTTTGATTGCATCCGAGTGCCTTGCCCCGCTGCTAAAATTACAACTGCTAAAGTCATACCATTACTCCTGTTACGTATTGCGTAGAGCGTATTGCGTGTCCAGATAGAATTACACAATACAGAATACGCTATACCATAACGAGCAAGACTTAACATCTTAGTTACGTTATAGCAAAGAGGACTGAGGAGCATTATGCCCACTCAGTCCTCAATCCTTTCCTCTCAGTCCTCAAAGAGCTGCGGTGCCAGGATTCGAACCTGGGAATGGCGGATTCAAAGTCCGCTGCCTTACCACTTGGCGACACCGCAACGTAAACGGCATGGTAGCACAAGGAAACTGAATTTGCAACCAAAATAAGAAGTGGCAGAATGTCAAAGCGACAGAGTATAAAACTCTGCTACTTTGCAACTTTATGCTCCTTGACATTTGAGAATTTACTTTTATACTTGGAGACGTATAGATAATTATCAATATAATATCCAAGGATTTAATGAACTGTGTAACCTTTGCCAAAGCAATGGCAGATGAAACTCGCCAAAAAATTATGATGCAGCTTTGTTGCAACTGGCTTTGTGTCAACGATGTGGTGACGCAGGTCGGCAATGTTTCGCAGCCAACCGTGTCCCATCATCTGGCGATATTGCGTGATGCCAAGTTGGTACACACGCGGCGAGAAGGAAAACAGGTCTTTTATTCCCTGGATCAAGACGCAATGGCCGTTTGCTGTGGCGCATTGATGACGAATTTTGCGCCAAATAAGATGGGCGTGCCGCTTAAAGCGGTTGAGGTTGCCTAAGCAGCCCCTTTTTTTACATATACACATAGACAAATGTCAATATGAGGTGAATAATGACAACTCCATCCCCCGAAAAAATACATGAAGAAGTGAAAGAACGATACGGCCGTTTCGCCGACGATTTCAAACTAGATGTTCAGGCCAGTTGTTGCAGCGAAGATGACACCTGCTGTGGTGAAAATGATGCCGAAACGAGTGATTTATTCACAAATTTATACACGGCCGACACAAGCTGGCTGCCAGAAGACGTGACGGGTCTCTCGTTAGGCTGTGGTGATCCCATCACCCTAGCCCAACTCAAGCCGGGGCAAACCATTCTCGATCTTGGTTCCGGCGGTGGCATAGATTGCTTCATGGCTGCTCGCCAGGTTGGCTCCGAAGGACATGTGATTGGCGTAGACATGACCCCTTCCATGCTGGAAAAGGCCAATCGGAATAAAGCCAAGCTGGGTGTGGAAAATGTGGAATTCCGCCAAGGGCAAATCGAAGATTTGCCGGTTGAGACAAACAGTGTTGATGTAATTATCTCTAATTGTGTCATCAATCTAAGCCCGGATAAAACGGCCGTTTTCCGCGAATCTTTCCGTGTTCTCAAGCCGGGTGGCAAACTGGCCGCCTCAGATATGGTCACGATTGGGCAATTTACACCCCAAGAACGAGCTGACATGTCCGCCTGGGCGGGCTGCATCACCGGTGCCGAAGATGTGACTGATTATGTAACCGCCATGAAAGCAGCCGGATTTAGCAACATCTCCGTCCGTGACAAGGCAAATCCAGACGTAGAATTAGCCGATACGCTCCATTCAACTGACTCCGCCCGCATTTTCAGCGCCCGTGTGGTTGCCTACAAGGAGTAATTAGAGATGAAAACAGCAACCCTCCCGGCAAAATTCACAAAATCAGACGTGACCAACAGATACGGTCGCATCGCACCCGTCTATGACCTGTGGGGCGAGTTGACGGAATCTAAAGCCCGCCAAAAATGCTTAGATGTAGCGGGAATTCAGGATGGCGAAGATATTATCGAAGTCGCAGTTGGGACTGGACTTATGTTTGAGCAAATCTTGCACCAGAATCCAAGCGGGAAAAATGTTGGCATTGACCTAACTGAAGAAATGTTGGCAAAAGCTCAGGAAAAAGCGGCAACCACAGCGGCAACCAATTACGACCTACGAGTTGGGGACGCTTATAATTTACCCTTTGCAGATGCATCCTTTGATTTACTGGTAAACAATTACATGTTTGATCTCCTGCCGGAAACAGATTTTGAGCATGTTTTGCGCGAGTTTAGACGAGTTCTGCGTCCGGGTGGACGGCTCGTTATGGCGAATATGGCTCAAGGCGAACGCTGGTACAACGGTATTTGGGAAATGGTGTATCGCATTCAGCCCGCTTGGCTAGGTGGATGCCGAGGCATTGCTTTGCTCGACCAAGTTCAGCAGGCGGGCTTTTCGGCAACGAAACGTGAATTTATTAGTCAAATGACATTCCCATCAGAGATTATTTGTGGCGTTAAAGAGTAACATTTCAATAACCAGGGGAGCCTCCGGGAGGTTTAAGCCAAAACCTAGACCATGGTTCAAACCTCCCGGAGGATTGCTCTGAAATATGAGAAGATACGGTAAAGAGACATTATGACCACTCCACTTGATATACCCATCTCCGATATTCCTATTGCCTGTGAGCTAACTGGAGAAGAAATGGCTACCCGCCGCCAGGACGGCCTGGGTAATCTTTGGAGCAAAATAAAAGAAAAGCAAAAATTGGCGGACGGCTACGCTTTCCGCTTTCCAAACACGGATTCAGTCGCACATGAGTTGCTTGCTTTTACGCTTGTGGAACGGCAATGTTGCTCTTTTTTCCAGATTGAGTTGGTTTTTATGCCACGTAGAGGGTCTGTTTGGCTACGTCCACGAGGTGGAGACGGGGTTAAACAATTTATTGAGGCGGAGTTGGTTGATTTATGAGTAATATCCAACCTTCTGCTGCGGCTTCGATGCGCTCACGGGAGAATAGGAGAGGGTGGTAACGGCCGTTTAACCACCCTTCCACCCCATCCTGATAATGTGGGCTGGCGGGATGACCCGACTGCCCACCCGGCAGCGCGGCCATCGAGTTGTCCCATTCGCCCACATCCATAATCAGGCGGCAACTGGCAATAATGTTGACTGGGTCTGGTGGAAAATGGGGTGAAAGATCGGCTTGATTAACCGTGTAGCCATCCCCGCCAACACGCATTTCAAGTGGTTTCCAGAGGCGACCCACACCCGGTAAATGGGTTAAGTGATGATGCAGTTCAATCTTATGTAAATCTCCCCACAACCACCGAACAGGCTCTTTGCCAAATTGATCTGTAAGCAGTGTCAATGTCTTCTCAAGCGCGGGAAGGAGCAATGGCTCAATAGTCCCCACCCACTCTGGCGCACCCGTATCCAGCCAATTCAAGGCTAATCCAAAGGAAATCTCGTGGAAAGGCAGACCGGGATACCCTGCACCATGTCCCTTATCCATGAGCATTACCGCCAGTTCTGTGCCAACTGCTTGGGCAATCGTAGCATGGGTAAAATGGATCAACGTGCCAAAGTAGAGGGTTGGTGCAACCTGATCGGGGTGCATATCATAATCCCAGCCACGCAAAAGTTCTAATGCCCAGGCGGCTTGGGGTGTGAGGTTAGGCAAGCCAGTTAGGATGGGCAATGTAGCTTGCAAAAATCGTTGTGCCATGAGGGAGTGGGTATCTTGCTGGAAACGGCCGTTATCCTCCAAAGTTACAGGTTTTGCTGCCTCAATCATCTGTAAAATCCGCATAGCTCGGTAAGGTGGCAACCATTCACCTGTCAGCAAATGGGGATAATTGTCCCCAACCTGGAGGTTATTTGCCGTGGCAATGACCCCTTCTGGCGGATTGAAACGGACAGGAAGCTCTTCAAAGGGAATCCAGCCTGCCCAATCATAGCTGCTGTCCCAGCCAGGTGAGGGAACCAACCCTTCCCCGCGTTGCCGTTTAGGGATAAGCCCCGGCAACATATAGCCAATATTGCCCGCCACATCCGCATAGATGACATTTTGACTGGGGAATCCCCAATGGCGCAACCCATCCCGAAAGGTTTTCCAATTGTGGGCACGATTTATTTCAAGAACGGCACCTAAATGATTGTTATGGCTGTATGATGCCCACCGCAGTGACAAATCCCCAACTTCTTCAGGCAAATAGTCAGAAATCACGGGGCCGTTGCGGGTATAGCGCACCGTTTCAACAACAGGTTTGCGTCCGCGAACTCGGATTGTTTCCGTGACAACCTCTGCCTCGAACCATTCACCATCCACCTCATACAAATGAGGGTTGTCTGGATGGAAACGTTCAATGTAAATATCTTGGACATCGGGAAAAGCGTTGGTTACACCCCAAGCAACATGCTCGTTATGCCCAATGATCACCCCCGGAACGCCGGGTGTGGCGTAGCCCGCCACGTTATAATCCGCACCAACGAGATGGTTAGCATACCAAATGGTGGGAAAAATGGGCGGTAAATGGGGGTCGTTTGCCAAGATGGGACGACCACTGAGCGTATTTTGGCCGCTAATAGCCCAATTGTTGCTGCCCACACCTTGTCCAACAGGTGCAGGGCCAAGTGGCAAATGGGCCATCACTTCATGGTAGGCGTCCAGCATCGCAGCCGCCAAACGGGCCCCCACCTGTGCATCCGGCAGGATGGTTTCGTACATATTGCTGTAGTTCAGGTTCATTTGAGCCGCTTTTTCAACGCCAAGCCTTTCGATAAACTGGCTGCGGATCAGTTCTGTTTCCCAATTGACGGAGAGTCCCCAGGCGAGAACGGCTCCCCAGGCAGAAATATCAAGAGGCTGCCAAGCTGTTGGTTTATAGGCCAGCACGGAAAATTCGATGGGCAGTTTGCCCTGTTGGATGAAGGCGTTAACACCAGCGGCATAGGCTGCAGCAATCTTTAGGGTATCAGCATCTGCGCCTGCAATTTGGGCTTCGGCAGCGCGTCGCCAGCCGAAGAAACGGGCGAAACGGTCGGAAGCAAGACCGCTGTTGCCGATGATTTCACTCAGTTGTCCCAGTCCCAGCCGTCGATTAACGTCCATTTGGAAGAGGCGGTCTTGGGCGTGGACAAAGCCTTGGGCGTAGAATAGATCATGTTCAGTTTTAGCGTAGATGTGGGGAATACCCCATGTGTCACGGATGATTTCAACGGGTTTATGTAAACCTGAGAGAGAGATGCGACCGTAGTTGGGGGGTAACGGCCGTTGCATCCAGCGCCGAAACCCATGGCGAGTCCCGGTTGCCCCAGCGAATGCAATGCGCTGGAAAAATGTGTAGACCTATAGTGTGACCTGTAGTGTGACTTCTATTTCTACTAAACGTTTTCAATTTTCTTTTATACATTTCTTTACAGCAGTGTTACTGAAGTAGTTTACCATGGCCTAATCGCCAGGATACATGCAACAACGAAATGTATAACATGGTATGAATTCCAGCTCTTTTTTAGTTAATGTATCTGTATTATATGAGGGCTATAGCTTTCCTATTAACTTGCACTAATTGAAAATTTGGATAGGCCATAAAACAACCAGTTTGGCTATGTGTGCGCACAGCAAAGTAATTTACATTGATTCTTAAGTCCATATATATATGAAATCGTCATATAATGGCCACTGACTTTTTATCTGCTATTGTCACAATCACTCAGGGCATACTTTGTGCACAGACATAGTTGTAGGTATGTGCAAAAAAATGGCGTTTGACCTGATTGGCACCCATTTTACGCAACCTTTCAAGACGTCGAACTAGTTAAATTCAAGATTTCCCCTCATTTTATTCAAGAGTGGAGGTCACTTCCAGGGTTCTGAAATTTTAATTCCCTCACCCACGTGACTCGTTGAATAATGAATGCCCCCGGGTCAGAAATAGATATGAAATTCTCCCGTATTTCCATTTGACATGATCCTCAGCAGTGTGCGAGATACATTTCTGGCGATAAGCTCTACGTTATTCCTTCCTGGTGAAGAACCCTTCGTGACTCTGTGTGAGTATGTATCTGGTTCTCTGTAATTCCTTTGGGATTTCACATTTCTGTAGTTTTGGCCTACCTGGCGTAAGACAGCCCCTCTCTGGTGACTAAGCAATCGTGTGTAAAATGAAAACAAACAAAAAGAAACCAAAAAAAAAACGATAGACATGTTGTGATGTGGTGTGTGTGCTATGACCGCCGCACCTTCATTAATTTCTTCCGGGCGACTAACCATTTATGTTCCCATTATGAAAAAAAAAAAGTATAAACACGACTTTTAATAATACATGTTTTGGGTGCTTAGCAAGTGTCTGCGTGATTATACATGATTGAACAATGTACAACACTGTCTGGTATAGCCTGCTGATGTGCTCAGTGATAATGCCAAAAACAAAGAGACAAAAATGTAAACGGTCGGTTGATCGCAAAATATGTACATTCTAATAAATATAAGGCTCTTAATATAGTATATCATTAAGAACAATGCCTAAATAAACCACTATGTGGCAACCAATCTGTTGATATAGCCTATTGATTCAAAAGCTAAAACATGTATCACCTGAGAAAAGGTTAAATTTAAACAAATAGGGAGTCTATTAGGTTAAGAACACATTTTAACTTAAAACTAAAGAAATAGAGTGAAGCTCTTTCGCCTCATTAGTAGGCTATACCTTATAGGCTAAGATTATACCTTATACATGATGTATGTGTAACTTTGTCTTAAAACTTAAACAGTTAATAGCCGAGTTAGTTTAAAGTACCATGAACGGTGTGAGGAGTCTTTTGTGTTTTACTACGTTGTCGACGCAGCTGAAAGGCTTGACAACCTGAGGGGCAAAAGACAATCAAGTCGGAGGTTAAACATTAACAACGTCTTTAGTCAGATTATTGGTGGTATTGTTATTATGATTATTATGATTTGTGTTATGTATTATGATTATAATGATTTGTATTTTATTATTATTAATAATATTTTTTCAGTATTTTTGCTTAGCCTGTTATTAGCTATTATTATACACTAGGCCAATTGTAATAGTCGTCTAATTTAGTATAGTTTCTGTGGTTTTGAAATAGAAAAAAATCAAGAGTTATTACAACACAAACAATACAAACAAAAATGGACTCTTTATTGAAACTAGTAAAACAATCCACCACCATGAACTACTCACATTTCAAGCATTGGAACGCATTCAAACTCTCATTCTGTCCTGACACAGGGAACAAGAAGTGTGCAAGATCAACTGTTGAATTGCACATTAGCCCTGATGTTGACGGTTATAAACCTTCGTGTAGCATTTATCTTTGGTGGAGTTTGTCGGTAACCTAAGCCTACTCGTTAGACCTCCGAATGTCAACATTGTGGGGAGATATGTACCGCTCTCTGGCCGCCATCCAAAAGGAGAACGGTGACGAGAGGTGTGCGCCTTTAATTCCCCTTAGTTGTCAGCAAATATGCATTTGCGATTGCATATCTCGCTCTATTCAAACAACGGATACATAGTATAAACGTTCAAACAATACCGTTCAAACAATATTAGCCAGTAAGGGCCTATGTCTTATGGGTCTTACAGGCCTTTGCTTATAAGGTCGTGAGAAGATACACAACAATATCCGTGACAGACTTAAGTGCCTGCTTTTCCACAACTTCTGGCATTTTAAACTCCGAATAACTTCACACTCGTCTCTGGTTGTCTCTGCCCGGGTCAGGGAAAAGTTCAGGTGCGGTGGCGAAAGGCTGCGTGGGAGTGGGGGGGTCTGCTTTCTGTCCTGCGCTCAGTCCGCCAAACATTCTCCAGCGCCTCCAGCATACTCAAACTTTCCTGTTGGAATGGTGGACGATCCTGGATAAACAAGAACAGTTTGAATAATCGCCGTTAAAAAAAAAAGAAAAAGAAAGTACAATTATAAAATAAAATAACTACGACAAAGTGCAAACGTAATAAAGACATTCAAATAGCCTGCCGCGTAAACTATCTAAATTGTAACGCTATTACGCATGCGGTGCTCTCGCCCATAATATTATTTGCATGGTGCATTGAAAAATATGCTCTTCTCCAGCCCGTGCCTTTAAAAGTTTACTGCTCAACTTGTAGTTTGTGAAGACAAAGGCTGGTGTGGGTGTGGGATGATGTTCATGTCCGCCCAGAATGATTAATAGTTGTGGCTGGTCTTTTCCACGCCCGCAACTCCATGTTGACGGGAAATAAGCGCCAAACGTTGCAGGGAAAGAAAGAGTGCTCTTCCGGTCATAAGTTTTAGCAATATCTCGAGAAGCTATGTAGGTCAAAACATTTATCCAAGAGGTCAAATAAAAAATAATACAAACAAAAAAACCTTATATCAATTGCCATGGCAGACTTGTGGTAAGTTAGGCCTACATATAGTACAATATATCGCTTTAGTTACATTATGGCCTACTCCCAGTAGCCTACTGGCCCTCCATCCCCCTTTGCTAAACCCTATAATTTACTAGGCAACTACATCACTCAACTGATCATAGGAAACAAGCAAGTCAATGTGGGTTGAATGGCGATCCGTGTTGTAATCGGTAGGGTCACGGACTAACCGTCGGGTCGTCTCAGGTACATGTACCACTTAGGACCACCGCGGCGCACGCGTCTCCTCAGAAGACAGAACAGGTAACGCTATTGTGCTGTGAGTTATAATGCGTCCACATCACGCATGGCGGTAACTGAGACACACGGGGTGCTATAGCATAACTCAAGAGTAAAGAGCGGGGGCAGCATTGAGTAGGCTACTCGCTTCGGGCTTTTCCACTGTAGGTCCTAAAGAGGAGATGTTGTAGTATGGGCTACCCTAATTAGGGCACCCTAAAGGGATGTTTTGGAAGGTAAAATCCTCTCCATCTTCCTCAGTGCGAATTGTTTCACCTCGCCGCGAAACGTCCTGCTCCTACTCCAAAAGCCCGGTCGCTGCGGCTGCGTTTAAGCTCAACATAGCAGGTATAGCCCACCAAGCTCACTTAGCGCTAATGGCTAGTAAATATATGGCACTTTAAAACTGACAGAACACCCTCTCCTCTGAATGGGCGACATGTGGAAAAGCTGCTTCTCTGCGAGAGACCTGCTCCTCTGCCAGATACCATTGTAATGTCATGTAACCCTCTTTTTTTCTCCGTCCAAACGGATCCGTTTCTCCTCGGGGGCAATGACTGCCTCCATTAATGATTCACGGACTCAAATAAAAGGGATTTAAGTTGACGTTGCGTCACGTGAGCGGGCGCATAATACTGTGCCGTGTTATGGCACCGGGAAGAAAACCGTTGTCTCGGTCCAGGCATATGATGCTGATTATAAGCGAGTTACCCCCACTTTCCGCGAGGGGGGTCGGGGCTTTGTAGTTTTAATCGAGAGAAATAGAAAGATAGGGAGAAAGGAAGATCTATAGGAAGGATCACGGTTTTGTGGATGGTATAGCCTACTGCGTTTACGGACGGATATGTTTTTCCATGAGGACAAAATCAGAGTCCGTTCGTTGGGAGGATGGATTTTATTTTGAGGTATTTCCGCCGATTGTTCATTATTGTCGTGAGTTATTGCCGCGCGAGGTTGGGGTCAGTAAAAAACAGCACCGGCTTCTCGCCTGGCTGGAAAAGGAGCCGTAATAGAAAGCTATTAATATCCTACTATCTGCAGGTATCGGTGATTTACAAAACAAATATATAAATAGCCCTCTAAAATGTACCGCTTACTCTATATGTGAGCAGAATTGCCAATGACTACTTGCATGCACAATGAGCTCAATTATAATAAAAAAATATGTATCACTTCTTACTTCTTAATTGTGCTACTTCTAATTCTCATTTTTTAATGTGCAATTTAAGAACAATAAATTAACCCGCATTGTGTTTGTAAATGCACTCGGGCAAAGCATTCATTAAAACGCCTGTCCTACAATGTTCCTGTCCTGCAAGGCCTTAAAGTGGTCCTATACATGTGCAATCATTGTGTTTTCTTTACGCGGAATTTGTTGAGTAAATGATAAATCAAGGCGAGCTACTTAAAAAAGTAAGGGGAAAGCAGTGGGATTGTGTCGCTCGGCGAAGGGAAACGAGGATATAATGGAAGACGGAGTGCCATCTAGGACCGCGCGGCCGCGCCGAGGTCACGACGCTCGCCGGTGATTTATGGGCAATGGGACTTAGGGAAGCCGCTGCGTGAGGGCTAATGACTATTCGATCCGTTTCCAGCGTAGTGGTAGAAAAATACAAGAAACAGGGAAAAACACTGATAAAATAATCCTGATAATTAATAAGCACGAGCTGAATTGTGAGTTAATTTCACTCCGATGTTAAGATTGTATTCAGGTGCTGTAGCCTATTATCCGTAGGCTATGCATGGGACGCGTATGTGTATGTTTTAAACGAGATGGCCATTGCTTTAGAGACTCGTGATTTATAAATAGTTACTTGTCATTGTTTTTGCACTGATACAACAGATTAATTCGACTACTTTAGCAACCACAACTGCAATAATAAAAGCTAATCCATGGGGCTAATGAATTGCTTTAGTGTATTTTATTAGAATTAACACACTATTGATGTGTAGGCCTGATTAAACTCAATATACAAATAGTAGGCCGTTGACCTATATATTTGATTTGCCTGGTGTACAGGCCCAATCTTCTTCCAAGCTTGTGGATCCACAAATGAGGAATCATTTTAAACCCCAAATTACATAAATAATATTACTCATATTAACGCACATATTAAACAATGTTAGGTGTTTGTGTGTCGTGTGTAATGTGCTCTGTTTCTTCATTTCAGAATACTGCCGAGGTGAACGCAGGCCCTTGTACGGTCGTCAGGAGAGCCTGCTTAGCCGTCGGTAAGTCCACATGCCATGCCTCTATATCTGTATCGATTTTAGTTATGAATGCTCGGTGATAATATCCTTATTCAATTTCTAATAACCCGCCAAGGCACTCACAAGGAGAGACACGCGGCCTAAGCATTTCACATTGACTCGCAGCAGCAGAAGCAGCAGCAATACGAGGAGGCTGATAGCAATTATTCCTTCTCGTCCACTTGTCTTTGTCGCGCAATTTATCACTATAAAAATGACGAAGGGAACCGTACCTCTTAGAGCGGGCGCCTTACTCCTTCGGAAACACTTTCTCGGACTACCATATGGTCTTCCCCAAATATAGTTATATAGCTATTTCCAACTCTAGCCACCACTTTTTTTTTTGTTGTTTTGCATTTACATATCAGCATACGGCTAAAGTGTCGTGTCTTATTATTAAGCCCCAGCAACGCCAACCCACTAACTCGTTGACATTTAACCCTCAGGCCCAGTGACTTTAAAGAGTAACGCGACTCAGCGTTTCGCCAAAAGACAACGGAGTCAATAATTATACAAATGCCCCCGTACTCCTGTTTAGAAAAGAAAAGCCACGTTGGCTAAAAAAAAGAGAAGAAAAAAAATCCTAATGCGTGAATTTTTTTGTCCCACTCGCCCTCCCACGCCGCTGGTGTTGCTCTACTTTTTTAATTGTGTCGTCGTGTCTCCGTCCCGCAGCCTCAAACGAAAACTAGAAGGAGCCACTGACGTGTTTACAGCCAGAAGAAGCGAGAGGACATAAATCTTGTTTTTTTTTATTTTTTTTCTCCCCCCCCCCCCCCCCCTTTGGTCTGCAAAAGACACCATTAACATGCAGAGGGATTTCCCTGCTGTCGGCTCCCCTCGCTCTCTCCCATACCTCGCTGAGCGTGCTCCTCCGTTCGCCTTATGAAACACGGTAGCCGTCGTCGTTTTCGTATCAGGAAATAAAATAGATTTCATTCACCTTGTTTGTTTCCTGGGAGACCCTTATCGGGTTTTTTGGGGTGTTTGCAATCCGATTAAAGTATTCCCCCCCACCCCACCAAAAAGAGAAAAAAATAGACGCGACCGTGTCCATTAAAGCCCATTTTGGTGTCTGAAAAGAAGGATAGAGGAGTGTCTCGGAGAGGTTGGTTAATGATTAATCGCTGAATAGGGGGCTCTGTTTAATCCCTGGGAAACCCTTCTCAGCGGTGGCTCCACACTGCACTATACACTGGCGTGCCATAATATTTCCAAGCAGAGCATTAAATGAAAAGAAAGCAAATATTTGTAACCGGCTCGTGTGTATTGTGTTTTTTCCACATACACTGGCTGATTTAGTGGGTGTGGAGAGGCAGTCACTTGATTTGAACACAGCTTTGGCGCTACTTAATTTGCATAATTTTTCTTGTCTATGGTGACGCTATGGTTCGGGGGAGTTCACTGGTGAATGCATGGTGGACCTGTGAACGACGACATAGTCCAGCCTAGCCCTGGCTACGTTTAATATGTGTATGAAGCCCGGGTATAGCTCGAGCATGTGATAAGTTCAATCGTCAGGGGCAGATAGCGCTTATCATCGTGACCTGAGTGCTCACGCCTGCTTTCGTAATCTCAGTTTACCCATCCACGTCAAATAGGAGAAGGAGGAGAAGAAGAAAAAAAAAGGAAAAGGAGAAAGGATTTCGTTTCTCCTGCACGAGGAGTCCTTCTGGTTCTCTCTCTCCTTTTTGTGTGTGTGTGTGTGTGTGTGTGTATTGTGGTGGCCAATGCATGGTCTACGGGGCGCAGTCTGTTGCTGTTCAACCCAGCTGCATTTACCTAAACTTTTATCTGGATTACCGCTTTGATCGATTTCGTCGCTGAATGAGAAATTATCGCGGCGTGCTCTGCATTCGTCGTCAGAGGATAAGGTAAGCAGGCCAGGAATAGGCTCCCTCGGTTGTAAATGGCATGAGTTTGTGTGTCTTGCGGTGATTTATCACCGTATGACTTACATCTCGGTTCAGGAAGAGTTCACACACACAGTCAGGCAAAGCAGGCGGATTTCTCTCGCGTGGACCGTGGAGTGCACAGAGAGCTCGTCTGTCTTTTGTGTTTCTTTTGTTTTTTGAGGAAAGATTTTTTTTTTTTTGTTACATATTTCCCGGTATCAATTCCCGATCATCCTTTGTGGAGCCGATTTAGCCCTGCGTCCAATTTGCACACAGCGGATAAGCCTACCTGGCGCACGGCGGAAAATGGGTTTGAATTTGTACAGATTTGTCGTTTGAAGCTTCAACGCCAATATGCTGTGGACATTGCCACTTTTACATTTGAAATATAAGATTACATACTCTTGCAAACCGAGTAGGCCTACTGACTGACAGTCGTAATTGTACAATAATGCAATTTGTTAATGTAATGCTGACTAAGTAGCCCATCTACGAGTTTTATATTTTAAATTTTTGGAAATTAGGGTTATTTAGCCTGTATCTTTACTTGTCGATTATATGATAGCATGTTTTTATTTTAGAAATAGTAGTGGTGTTCAGCCTAAATTCAAATACGTTTTTCGTGATACGGGATTAGGCACTGCTGATCCGATATATCCTATTTATCAAAAAGGTTTTCAGAAATCATGGCTACAACTTATTCCAGCACTTTGGTCAGAGCAAAAAAGACATATTGATCATTATTCAGAAGTTGAAACCCCCGAAGGTTGCACGGTGTATTCTGCTTATTGGGTGCGTCATATCGACGAATTTCCAGATCGTTGGCATGATGAAAGAGCAGCGGGTTATACATTAGTCGATACGGGATTTGATTATTACGAAAGCACCAATCCTGATGCCGAGTGTGGAAAGCACAAAGTCAACCTTCCTGTTAGTGAAGAAAACAATCCCATTTATCAGCTAAAAAAATACGCTGACAGTTTTGATGGGTACGAGTCTCTTCCAGATGAATTAATCAACAAGGTTGAGTCAAAAATTGGACTTTTAAAACTTGTGAATGAAGAATTCAGCCGAACAAAATGGACACGCTACGATGATCTCTACAACCTTCAAGATAATTCGATGTGGTATTACATTGATGGCATAGAAAATTACTACGGACATAACAAAACAATCCCCCAACTCGATTTAATCCATGCTACAAAACCCAGTGATTATTTTATAGAAACTAACAGTGAATTATCTTCAAAGTTAAAATTAAACACACTGATTAATAATAACGAATTTAATAAGCTAGTCAGCCATTTAAAAGGAAACCCCGATAACCGCTATCAAAGTGTGTTAGAACCTGGAGGTGATCATTTTTCTATAAGCCAGGTAAATAAGATAAATATTTATACTAGCGGCCTGGAACTCTGGAATATAAAAAACATAGAACAAACTATCTCAAACCCTAATAATTATAAGCTAGTCTCCATGGTGATCCGTCCTTACGAAGAGGTTGATGATTATTCTTTTAAGAAAAAAATAATTCCTGAAATGCGTTTTGTTTTTCAGTTACATGACCCGGAAGCCAATAAATTAACCGAACAAGTTTTTATTCATCTAACGTTTGACGGTGTCGATCGTAATGTCATCGGACCGGAGTTAAAAAAACAGCACAGAAGTTTTTTAATGGATTATGATCAGGTTGTTGCTAATGCCAATAAAATTATACCCTTCATTAACAAATATAAAGAAAGAGGCGTTCAAAAACTTAATTTCTCAAGTTCACTCACTGGAATCTGGGTCTTTGGTTCATTAAGCAAAACGTATAACCCTGATAGAGTACTTGAATCAGTCAAAATACAGCGCCAGGGAGTCGATGTCGGTTATTACTCTACCGCGTGGGATTCAATTCTCATCAGAGCAAAGATGGAAGAAACGAACGGTTTAACAAAAGCAACTCTTCAAGAACACCTTGACGCGCTTACTCCCGATGAGTATAGAGATCCTAAACGACACGATGTCAATAAAATAACATTTAATGAAATGACCTGTGCTGGATGTCATCAAATGTCAGCGAGAGATGGAGTGCATATGGCGATAAATGACAATGTAGACCCTCGTTTCACATCAAATACTCGTGTAACAGAATATATGATCAAAGAATTAGCCAGGCAATTACAATTTGGAGCTGATTTCTGGAAAGAATAAAACATGTATCTGACTTGAATTCCTGATTTTCGTCCTCATACTAGAGTCAATAACGAAAAAAAAATACTACAGGTCAAACGACTGTTATAAACATTCAACTAATAATGGCAGAATCATCATGTTCAAACTGATATTGGCTATTTGTGCTATCTATTTAGCTGTACGCCTTATCAAAGAAAAATACGCCTCCGATAACAACTCTACTAGAAACAAACAATCAGACGGTAATATCATAGAAGGTGAAGTCGTAGAAGACGATAAAGACGAATCCAACAACGGAGAAAACACATGACATCTCTAGTTTCAAAAATATTTAGCGGTGGACGTTCATTTGTAATCAATTTATTTTTATTACTGCTGGTCATATTTCTGATCTTTTCCAGCACCGGCATTAACGATAATGGCTTTAGAACTGTCGTTCAATACCCATGGGGAACAACCTTTGTAAAATTTAGTCCGGGCATCTATTTTACTTTTTTTGGCAAAGAAACGGAATACAAAGATTCAGGCACCTACACCTTTGGTGTCGGTGCAGAACAGGAAATTGTTGAAAGCACGCTCGGCACACCACCCGTCGAGGTTCGATATAACGATGGTGGCCTGGGTGAAATTCACGGTGTCTATCGCTGGATATTACCCATTGATGAAGAAACCACGTTGAAATTACACAGAACATACCGTTCGCAAAATGGCGTTGCCAATAATTTAGTCAAACCTTCAATTAATGAAGCACTCAATCTAACAGCCGCACTCATGTCATCGGAAGGATCCTATGCAGAAAAACGTGAAACGTTTAAACGCTGGGGACGCGATCAAGCAGAAATTGGTGCTTATGTCACCCGAGAAACAACTGTCTGTGAAGACAACCCAGCAGGAAAACGTGAATGTCGCAATGTTGCGCAGATTAAATATACGGATGGAAAAGTTGCTTACGGCAGTAAATCCCCCTTAAACGAATATGGCTTAACCACCGGTCAATATCAAATCACAAAATGGGATTATGAAAAACGCACCCTACAACAAATCTCAGACAAACGTGAGCAAACCATAGAAGATCATTACAGCGAAAGCTGAAGCCGAAGCGGCAAAACAGGAATCGATCACGGCAGAAGAAAAAGGTAAAACCGCTGTCACCAAAGCCCGTTATGAGAAGGAAGTGGAAAAAGTACAAGCTGTTGTAAATGCGGAAAAACTAAAACAGATCGCAGTAATTGAAGCTGTCAAAAAAGTAGAAGTAAACGAGCAAAACAAACTGGCTGCCGAACAAGATAAACTTGCCGCCTATGAAGAAAAAGAGGCATCTATAGCGCGTGGTCAAGGCGATGCAGAAGCAAGACGTTTGAAAATGGAAGCTGACAATGCGCTCGAGCAAAAACTGCAAGTCTGGAAAGAAGTCAATCACCGCTATGCCCAGGCCATAGAAAAACAAAAATGGGTACCAGAGATTCAATTCGCTGGCAGTGGAAACGGTGATAGCGGTTCAAATGCTGCTGCATTGATAGATCTGTTTACTGCAAAGACAGCAAAAGAAATCAGCCTGGATCTTTCCATGCAACCACCGCGCAATAATCAATAAGCTCCCTCCTCTTTTTTTTATTTTTAAAAACTGGAATGGCTTTAAGTCATTCCAGTTTTTGTCTTCATATAAAAAAACCGTAACTCCAGTTACTCTATTAGTAAAAATTGCTCTGGCTAAAATGAAAATAACTTATGTGTGAAGTTTACTCACCATGAGGTAAATCAGGATTTACAGAGTAATAGTAGCACTGGTATAATATATAGAAAACATCATATTAATATTATATGTCTAATATTTTTGCCTTAGCTAAACGAAATGATCTCTAAAACAGACTCAATTTTCAGCTCATTCAACACTTTTGTTAAACTAACGGATTTTGTATGGACAACCGCGTAGGACATGTGGACATTGCAAAAGGAATATCAATCATTACGGTAGCATTATTTCATAGCCAATTACATCTTTACGCTACAGACATAATAGATTCCATGGGACTCTTTCGAATGCCTCTTTTCTTTTTTCTATCAGGAATTTTTTTCAATATTTCAGCAAATACTCCTACGTTCTTAAAGAAGAAATCAGATACGCTACTTAAACCATATTTCACCACATTATTTGCCCTTTTCATTATTTCCATCCTTTTTCAGGAAGAACAACTAATTCGACAGTTTGTAGGGATACTTTATGGAAATGGCATCACTATCAAGTGGGAACCATTATGGTTTTTGACTCACCTTTTTGCTATATATTGTTTTGTATATATTATTTTCAGATTTACAGGTATTCAAGAAAAAAGCATAGCCTATAAGCTTGCTCTTCTCGCATTATTCTTAGTCATTGGCAGTCTATGGATTGATGCTCTATGGTATAAAGAGTTCAAAATAGCAGGGGTGGCCTTTGATCTTCCTGGATTACCATTCAGTCTTGATATTATTTTCATCAGCTCTTCATTTTTCATGATGGGTTATTTTTCAAGAAAACTGATTATCAATTTCAAGGCAAATGTGTATTTACTCTTTACTGCAGTTCTTGCTTTCATTGTTGTCGTTTTATTCACAAATGCCTATATGCACCTAAATGAAAGAATTTATATTAATCCATTCTATACTCTGGTCGGGGCAATATGCGGTATATATTTTGTGATATACGTTTCTTTCTATATAGATAAGTCAACAACACTTAGAAATATTTTCCTTACTTTTGGTCAAGCAAGTTTGTTCATTCTCATATTCCATGATTTCATCGGCAGCAAGACATACTATTATCTTAGCATGTATGGATCAGCTGAATTTGAGTTATGGTATGCCATTATTGCATTTTTTATTAGCATTACCATTCCGTTACTAATAAAATATATTATTTTTAAGAACAGAGTCTTATCGCTTTTTTATCTGCCACTGAAAACCAACAAGAATAGTCCAATCTGACATGACCAGACAGAAACTTTTGATAGACATATACAGAAAATAGTTGATTTCTGAATGAGCTAAATGCATCTTTGAACAAAGACTGCTAATATAAAACAGTATTTTCCGAAATCATTCATATTATTAATATATTCGTTACATAAGGAAAAAATATAATGCTCGAGCACTTACATAAACCGGTCTACGAAAAACGAATCAAGGTTTTATCTGATTTGATAGTTCCTAAACTACAAGATGACGAGCATCTGGTAGATGTTGGTTCTGGTTATGGTGGTTTAGGAAATGCGATACTGGAGGAAGCTCAGGGTACAAAAAGAATAACCGTTACTGGACTTGAAAAAAAACCCAGAGGAGGAGAAAAAATCGAAACAGTTGGCTTTGATGGTTATTCAATACCCGCAAAAGACGAGGAATATGATGTCACAATTCTCGCCGATGTGGTTCACCATGAAGAAAAACCCATGGAACTACTGAAAGAGGTTGCTCGTGTCACAAAACGCATGATGATTATTAAGGATCACATACCACAGGGCATATTGGCACAATCTAGAATAAGTCTGATTGATTGGGCAGCAAATGACCCTTATGGCGTTAAATGTTTGTATAGATATTTTACGGTAGAACAATGGCAGGATATATATAAGGAATTAGGCATGACGATTGGTGAGGAAATAACATCGATCAACCTTTACCCTCCTCTGATCAATATGTTATTTGGAAAACGTTTGCAATATATAGCCTTTGTTTACAAATAGAACTACGCGACCATATCAGTCTATCATCTGTTATATATATATGACCTTGTTATTACACCGAAAGTCTGCTTTCGACAGTGAACAAAAATGACAGATCGGCCACTAACAAAACTAATATACTTAATAATAAAATATAGTTGTTTTTTCTGATCACAGGTATTAAAAATAGAAACATTGGCAATATCCAATGCTGAGTGTATAAAAACATCCCCCTTCCAAAGTACATGTGAAAAAATAAATTATAAAGAATAACCAAACCACTAATAACAAAAAGATTGCTCCAGTCTTTGTAGGCATCCTGTTTTATACATTTTATAATATAAATAATTACAAATATTACGAATGCAGTAATCACTAAATTATTATTAATAGAATCCAGATAAACAAATTTTTTACATGGAATATCAACACAATGAGGATTCATAACTGCCTGTTGAAACACACCAAAAATTGAATAGACCGAAGCGGTGACAAGGTTGAAAAAGTTTCGGACAACATCATGTATCGAGGTTGCAGTAAACCGCTTTATCCAGTCTGCGTTAGCATCCCCTCCTAGTGGAATATCAAAAGGAATACGGGAGGCATAATAAAATGCAATCGCGAATATTAATACTGCTAAACTGGCTAAAGACGCCTTAAAAAAAGCTGGCATGAACTTTAATCGACACGTCCTTATCAAATGAATTAAATACACAATAAAAAATATATTAATATTTGTAATTGTTATCCCAGTTAATAATACCGCAATAACAAGCCATATTTTAATGTCCCCTGCGGAGGATAGATTACTGCAAACTAAAAAATAATAGTATAATAGAATTATGAAAAAACAGGATATCGCGTAGACTTCCGGAATAATACCAAAAATTATATTTGAAAATAACAGAGAAAAAATAATAGTTAAGAGAACCGATTCAAATTCGGATATTTTTAATTCAACCAGTAACTTATAGAAAAAAAATAACGATAGCGCTGAAAACAAAGGGCTGACAGAAAGACTAATAATATCTCTAAAGAGTTTCACATCATTTATCAAATCTAGTTTCGATAGAACTATTCCTAATATGCGCGGCAGTATGGCAAATACTTCCAGAAATGGGTGCGAAATAGCATGCCTACCCCATCCATGAGCGAACCCCATTAAATTTACATTTGGATCAGTATCAAAAAAAACATCGAAGATTGAAAAATATCCATTTGAATACCAGACGTATGCAAACAGATAACAAAAAGAAAAATATATTATGGAATATAAAGCAATAAATTGACTTTTTTTCATGAAGAAATAATTTAAATTTTATCTTGATATAAAAAATACACCTAACACAACAAAGAAGGTGCCTGTTAGTTTAGTTGAAGTAATAGGTTCGTTTAAAAACCAGTAAGCAAACAACATCGTGCCAATGAAACCCAACCCAATAAATGGATACGCTCTACTTACTTCTACTCTTGATAGAACAAATAGCCAAACTATTGCACCTGCTCCATAAGCAAACAAACCACTTAAAACAGAAAGGTTTGTAAATATATGTCTAAGTGCAATGAAGGCATTGGAGTCAAGAGCAGATTGAATCTCATTATCCGACATTCCGTGCTTTAACAAAATCTGTCCTGCAACAGAGAAAAATATACTTAGCAATATAAGGGAAAAAGTTATGTAGCTCATGTTGAGTATGAATAGTGATGATAAAATCGTACTTATAATACTGCCATGTTCCTAATATGAAAGCAAAAAAAGCATATCGCCTCTCTCAACAGCAAAAGCACAACAGATTAATTGTTGATTCCCACAAATATTCATTGTTATATTGATCAGCCAAGAAATGATAAGAATCTAAAATATTAGCTTTATTTTTGCCATTCTCGGCAAGTTAAACTGACACTAATACACGTACAGCATCTAGTCGTAGAGAAGGTTTTGATAATGCATCTTCAACATAACCTAGTTTCTTATCAAAATAAGTGATTTCTTCTTGCCTGACATTCGGATTGACTTTAGCAAGATTACGCAAACGCTGAGCCTCTGCACCCAACAATTCTCTTGCATTATTCTGTGCTTCATAAGCCAGATAGCTTGTCATTTTATTTACTTGTTGTTGGCTGACATGAATTAACTTCTCTAGTTCTTTGCGTTTTGCCTTGATTATTTGTCTTGCTATTTTAGATTTTACAGGTTCTTTTGAATAATTTATTTTTTCATGTGTTAATATTTTTTTATAGTCTCGCATGTCTTCGCCAATGACTGTTCGAACTACCGTTGACGTAATATAAGATCGCGCTTCCTTAATAACATCCAGAATAAACAGGCACTCAATTAACATTAATCCTTCACTGACTGATGGATGTGAAAATGCTATTACTGCTGTGTTCCCTCTCTCATTGAGTAATATTGATTCCGTAATAGACAGCACCATCTCATGTTCCCAACTTAGGAATTGCATGTTTTCATAACGAAGTGCCGTCTCTCTATCAAAAGTAACTGTTGTTCCTTCATCCGGCAAGCAAGGAAATGTCGCCACCATGGTTTCAGAAGGATGCAAAACAATAGCCTTATCACTATGAATTTCATGATCAACATCGAAACAATCAAATACCAGATACATGTAATTTTCTAATACGTCTTGCTGATTCTGGCTTTTCAATTCATTGACTAATTCATCGGCAACATCTTTTTTGAATGAGTTAATTTCAAGTAACTTATCGCGTCCATCCTGTAACTGTTGATTAATTTCAATCGTGGATTGTCGAACTTCTTCAATAACTGTGTTCACAATGGCATTCTCATTGATGGCAGCATCTAATTTGTGCCTATATTCACGATAAATTTTTGGAGCAGCTGGACAAGGAGCCTGTAATGCTTGCAGACCATCATAATACCAGCGCTGAAGCACGGCTTGAGCTGAGTTTTTAATATAGGGCACATGTATAAAAATCTGATCGCCCTGCCCTATACGATCAATTCGACCAATACGTTGTTCCAACAAATCTGGATTTTTAGGTAATTCAAATAAAATTAAATGACTAGCGAATTGAAAATTACGTCCTTCACCACCTATTTCAGAGCACAATAAAATTTGACAACCATCTTCTTGATCGGCAAAAAAGGCTGCAACCCTGTCTCTTTCTATAATGCTCATGCCTTCATGAAATACTGGGGCATGAATTCCGTGCTTAACACGTAGCCGTTCTGAAATATCCATTGCGGTACTAGCGCTTGCTGTAATTAGCAAAGCTTTTTCATTAGGATGTGCCTTGAGGAATTTTTCTAACCATTTAATTCTAGGATCGAATTCAGTCCAGTCAGGCTTATTTATTTCGGCCTGAATTTTTGCCAAGTCCTCTTTTGTGTAGTCATCGGGAGTGTTCAAAGGATATATGTGTATTATTCGTTCTGGAAAGCCTTGAATAGCAGATCGGGTATTTCGAAATAACAAACGCCCCGTGCCTTGTTGATCTAATAAATGTTCAATCAATTTTTTTCTATTACTTTCCGATAGATTTGTTATGAAATCATTATCAATAGTCTGTTTTATTTTTTCGTCTTTAACTATCTTGTTCAGTAACTGATATTGTTTTGGTAGTAATTCATCTTTTCTCAATAAGCTCTCGATAATTTCAGCAATTATCTGATAAGATTTTTCTTCTTCAAGAAATTGTTTAAAACTATTGAAACGGTTTTTATCCAATAAGCGCAGACGTGCAAAATGGCTCTCTTTGCCTAGTTGCTCCGGGGTTGCTGTCAGTAACAATACACCGGGAGTCATGTCTGCCAATGTCTCTATGCAAGTGTAAGCTGGATCGGGATCATCATGTGTCCATTGAAGGTGATGGGCCTCATCCACAATCAATAAATCCCACTCCCCTTGAGTGATCGCTGAATGATGTCGTGGATTTGACAATAAAAAATCCATGCTACACAAGACACGTTGAACGCTATGAAGGGGATTCGTTTCAGGATCAATTTCAATGGCATCAGAAAAACGATCTTCGTCAAACAAACTAAAATGCAAATTAAACCGTCTAAGCATTTCAACCAACCATTGGTGTTGAAGTGTTTCAGGCACAACAATTAATATTCTCTGAGCTTGCTCTCGCAACAATTGTTGCTGCAAGATCATGCCTGCTTCAATGGTCTTACCAAGCCCCACTTCATCTGCTAACAAGACACGAGGAGCGTAACGCTTGCCAACTTCATGAGCAATATATAGTTGATGAGGTATTAAGCTGGTTCTTGAACCACTCAATCCATAAAGACAGGAATAAGCAAAGTGACTGGATTCGATCAAAGCCTGATAACGTAATTCAAACCACTGGTTTTTATCGATCTGTTCGCTAAATAAACGTTCAGCCGGTCTTATCAATTGTAAAAAATTATCGAGTTTACGCTCAGACACTTCATGAAAATCACCATTCGTATCCGTACCCTGATAAATAATCAGATCGTTTTCTTCCAGTACTTTTTTGACAGTTAGTTGGCCAATATTCTGGCATCTGATTGTATCGCCTGGTTTAAACAAAACACGGGTTA
This sequence comes from Gammaproteobacteria bacterium, assembly GCA_965250225.1. Lineage (GTDB taxonomy): Bacteria > Pseudomonadota > Gammaproteobacteria > Eutrophobiales > Eutrophobiaceae > CBDEUK01. Next base: position 126,341 of record CBDFNQ010000028.1, on the reverse strand, counting down.
GAGGTGTGTTTTGAATTGCATAGACACGTGTTTCTTCTGCCGCCATGAATAGCATAGTGACTGTACGGTGTTCAACTTCAATAACGGTACCTAGGCCTAAATCAGGTTCGGCACTATTAAACCAGCGTTGTCCGGGTACAAAATCAATCATTTCAAGAAAACTCTAGCAGCAAGAATTAAACGTTTTTGTATTTCAATGTATTTCATGGATAATGCTAAGTTTAGAATAATGTGAAGTAGATTATATTATGAGCGAACAAAAAGACCCCAATATTTTTCAAATTGCCTTTAGCATTCTGGCTGCTTTTTTTGGTGTACAATCAAAAAAGAATCTTGAACGGGATGATGCCTACATCGAAAAAAACGGGATAAAAGTCTATGTGATTATTGGTTTTACATTTGCAATTTTAGCTGTGTGCTCTCTAATATTACTGGTCAAAATAATTCTAGCCAATGTGACTTGATGTTACCTGAATAAAACGTTGAATTAACCAGAGTTTCTTCAGAAGAAAAATCCTTTACGTCTTAGTATGTAATCCGCATTCACGATTATCAAAAGCTTTTGTCGGATCAAAATATTCTTCTACTTGTGGTAAATTGTTTGCATACAGATATTCTTCAAGATCCAGCTCAGTCCAGTTGAACATCGGCGCGACTTTTATTATACCGTTAGAACTTTTTGTCACAATATCGAGATTCTTACGAAACTCAGTCTCTTCCTTGCGAATACCATTGATCCAGATGTCGACGTGTAATTCACCCAGCGCACGTTGAAACGGTTCAAGTTTGACTTGTCGGTTAAATTCTTCATGTAAAGCGTCATCATGTGCTGGAACACCATTCATTATTGCATCTCGTCGCGCAGCAGATATCTCTGGTGTATAGATATGCATGTTGAGTTTAAGATCCTTGATAATTTTTTCGGCCGTAAGATACGTGTCTTTAGTGTTGTAGCCTGAATCGACCCAGATGATTGGAATGTCGGCCTTAATTTTGGTTGCCATCGATAAAATTACCGCAGCGAAAGGTCCAAATGTCGAACTCAGAATTGCGTTCTTATTCTGATCCACCGCCCATTGCATGATCTCAGATGGCGATTTATCTGCTAATTCCTGATTTGCCTTTTCGATATCAAGCCATTCAGCCATCTTGTATAGTCCCTGTTATTAATTTCTTGCTATTTGCTGTGAAAAATCTGTGCGCATTATGCGTATTTTTTTGATACTTGTCACCGTTGACTAATCTAGTGTCATTCCACAAAAAAACAAGGGTCTTTTACAGACCCTTGCTAGATGAATTTACGATAAGCTTATTCGGGATTTCGCATCAATAACGTACCAATACTCGATAATTTAACACTGTGCTACCTTCAGCTGGCACCATTACCTTCCATTCAGCCGTACCTGCAGCAACCTTGCTGTGTTCATGGTTTTCATCAAGCATCTTCCAGTCACCTGGGACAGGCTCACGCACAACCACTTCCACAGGCTCCGATTTGGCATTCTTGAGTTCAACTTCATAAGCACTTTCATAAACGTAATTGTATTTGGCAAAGGCCGCACGTTTTTTGAAATCGGTCTGTTTTTTATTTGCTGTAACATCAAACGCATCACCGAGTTTTAAACGAACATCTTCTTTCTTAGGCGTGTGGTCAATTCGATCTTCACCAATAAATTGTGCATTACCTTTGGAATCTTTTTTGTAGACTCGCACCACACCTTTTGGCATTGGGATTCCTAAACCAGACTCTTGTTCATTCTTGAATTCAACAAAGACCCCGATTTTTATCTTCTGTCCAATATCACCATAACTACTGTGATAGTAATAATCATTACCTTGCAGTAAAAACTGTTTATCAACCGGGATTTGATTTCCTGTGAGTAATGAAACCTGTTTAGTTTGTTTATCCGCAATCGTAGTAGGACGATTAAGACTGTAGAGATGATATTCAAACAGACTTTCTTCTGACATCGGCGCAGACGCTTCTGCCATAACCATATCATTCATTCGTCCCATTTTAGCTGCCCTTCTAAGTTCTGGCTGTACCTGGTTCACATCGCCTGCGACCAATTGCATCTTCGCATTGTTATAAGTAGTCCCACTATTATTATTCAATGTTACCCATCCCAGCAGATCCAGTTTGCTATCATCCGCATTCAATTCAGCTACGTAATCTGCTTTCCAGGATAAGCCGCCAGATAAATAACTGAGTTCTACCGCCTGCGGCTCGGCAACCTGATTATTTAATTGCAGTACCAGGGTCGGTTTATCACGTAAATTAGTCGGCACCTGATCAAAAATATAGCGTCCGTGTGGATTGGTCTCGATGTGATCGCCTATCTTTACCACGACGCCTTGATTGGTACTGAGTACAGTAGCTTTTTCAATGGTCTCATGGCCTGTCGCTGGATTCATCTTTGCAATCCGTATCTGCTTTCCGACGTATTTTTCGAGTAATTTCTGTGGTGTTAACAGATCAAAATCAAAATTTTGTTCAATTAACTTGAGGGAATCTCCACCCTCCCCTAAACTTCTGAGCAAGGCAGTCTCTGGTCGCATCATGGCACTGACACCCCTGAAGGCCAGTTTATTAAAACCCGACTGTAGGGTGATATTTCGAGCGTCTTTGATCAATGCGAGATTTTCATTATAAATAGTGACAGCCACCGAGGTTTGATCTCCCAATGTGGTTAAAATTTCATTATTGGCAGCGTAGGCAAAAGAAGTATAAAACACACTCATGGCAATACTAAGACTAAAGACAGGTTTTATCACTGATAAATTCATACAAATTCTCCGATTAATCCAGCTATGTTAAGTTATTCATCTACTTGAAACGCACAAGAGAAAGAAAAGGGTTAAACATTTTCAAAATAGCTTTAATATTAGTTTTATTGCTTTCAATTTTGGTTAGAATACCCAACTCTGAATTAATTCACACGTTATGTAACAAGAATATATCCCATGGCTCAATACGTCTACACAATGAATGGCGTTGGCAAGATTGTTCCGCCAAAACGTCAAATATTAAAAGATATTTATCTGTCCTTTTTTCCTGGCGCCAAGATTGGTGTGCTCGGTCTGAATGGCGCAGGCAAATCCACTCTGCTCAAGATCATGGCTGGCATAGATACCGACATTCTCGGTGAAGCACGACCAATGCCGAATATCAAGATCGGATATTTATCACAGGAACCGCAACTCGACCCGAAAAAAGACGTGCGCGGAAACGTGGAAGATGCTCTGCGCGAACCACTCGATGCCCTGGCTGGCCTGAATGAAGTTTATGCTGCTTATGCAGAAGAAGATGCCGACTTCGATGCACTCGCTAAAAAACAGGAAAAATATGAAAGCATCGTTCAGACCTGGGATGCTGAAAATCTTGAGCATACATTGGAAGTTGCAGCCGATGCCTTGCGACTCCCTGATTGGGATGCCAATGTTGAACATCTATCAGGCGGTGAAAAACGCCGGGTTGCACTGTGTCGTTTATTGTTGTCACGGCCGGATATGCTCTTACTCGATGAACCGACTAATCACCTGGACGCAGAATCCGTGTTTTGGCTGGAACAATTCCTCGCCGATTTTAGTGGTACTGTGGTTGCAGTAACCCATGACCGGTATTTCCTCGATAATGTTGCCGGCTGGATCCTCGAACTTGACCGCGGTGAAGGTATTCCTTTTGAAGGCAATTATTCAGACTGGCTTTCAGCCAAAGAAGCACGCCTTGAAACAGAAGAAAAAACAGAATCGGCCCGCCAAAAAGCCATTAAAAAAGAACTGGAATGGGTACGCAGTAATCCCAAAGGCCGCCATGCAAAAAATAAGGCCAGACTCGATCGCTTTGAAGAATTGAACTCAAAGGATTTTCAACAACGCTCGGAAACGAATGAAATCTACATTCCACCCGGTGAACGTCTTGGTGATCGGGTTATTCATTTAGAAAATGTCAGCAAATCCTTCGGTGATCATCAACTCTATTCCGACCTCAGCTTATCGATCCCAAAAGGAGCAGTCGTAGGCATTATCGGTGGTAATGGTGCAGGTAAATCCACCCTGTTTCGAATGATAACCAGTACAGAAAAACCGGATTCTGGTGATATTCATATCGGCGAGACGGTCAAGACGGCCTATGTTGAACAAAGCCGAGAAAACCTTGATGACGATCAAAACGTCTGGGAGGCGATTTCCGGCGGCCTGGATAATATCACCATAGGCAATTATGAAGTTAATTCACGGGCTTATGTCGGTCGATTTAACTTTAAAGGATCAGACCAACAAAAGCGTGTTGGTGATTTGTCGGGCGGAGAACGTGGTCGTTTACATCTGGCAAATACCTTGAAACAAGGTGCAAATGTACTGCTGCTCGATGAACCTTCCAACGATCTCGACATAGAAACACTGCGCGCACTGGAAGAAGCCATACTCAACTTCCCAGGTTGCGTACTGGTGATCTCTCATGATCGCTGGTTTCTGGATAGAATTGCCACGCATATTTTAGCATTCGAAGATGATGGTGATTCGCAATTCTTTAATGGTAACTTCAGTGAATACCATGAAGATTTCATTAAACGCAAAGATGATCAAACCCAGCCCAAACGGATGCGCTATAAAAAATTAAAAGCCTGATGGTTTTCTAAAAAAAACTCTCTTCGATTATTATATTAAATTTTTAGAACAACGAGCCGCTACAGTCTAATAAGTCGCAGCTTCTATCCGGCTTATTACTTTAATTCATACCAATAAGGCTGTTGTTTCATGTGCGAATTACTTGGCCTCAGTGCCAATACCCCCGCAGATATACGTTTTAGTTTTTCTGTATTGAAAGAACGAGGAGGAAACACCGGCGATCACAGAGACGGCTGGGGCATTAGTGCTTACGAAGGCAAAGGAGCGCGTTGTTTTCGTGATTCTAAACCTTGTGTCGATTCAGAAATTGCCCGCTTCATAGAACAATATCCAATCAAAAGCAAAATCATCATCAGCCATATTCGAAAGGCAAATCGTGGAAAAGTCTGTCTAGAAAACACCCACCCATTTGTCCGGGAATTGTACGGCTATGACTGGGTATTTGCACATAATGGGCAATTAAAAAGCATAAAGCGCAAACCATTACGTTTTTATAACCCGGTAGGGACGACTGATAGCGAATACGCATTTTGTTATCTCATGGATTGTATTCGCGAGGAATTTCCAAAACGCCCAAAGAATCCAAAACAGCTCTGGTATTTCATTGAAACGCTGGCAAACGAAATTAACAATTACGGCGTGTTCAGTTTTCTTTTAAGTGATGCCAAATATTTATACGCCTATTGCAGTAAGAAAATGTGTTGGGTGACTCGGCAATATCCATTTAAGGAAACACATTATATCGACACCGATGAGACGGTTAACTTTGAACAATATTTGTTAGAGAAAGACATTATTACCATCATTGCATCCGCCCCTATCACGGGCAATGAAGACTGGCATCACATGGAGAAAGGTGATTTTCACGTATTCAAAGATGGCACGGCAGAAGCCTATGTTAAAAACAGACGTAAAGTAAAACGTACAGAGCGACAATACGCATTAAGTGCATGAGTTTTATGCCACACAGAGTAATTAATATTTTTTATAACATCCTTAAAGCATTATCCTTCGACGCTAATCTCCGTTATAATTTTGCTAATGAACCTATGAATAAGTCTATCCATGACTTGTCAGAGGTCGAAAACTAAAAATGTAATTTTTAGTTTTCTTACATTTCTAATAACTTGTCGTTATTGGAAATAGTGACACATCCTTGTGCCACAAAAAACTCTGGCTTAATCAGAGTTTCCCTAATAAAAATATTGGTTACAAGCCAGGAGTAATATCCCTGTGAATAACAACAATCTGAATTCTGAAGATTCGCTTTTTTCTGAAAATGAACCCTGGGAATCCTGGGAAACAGTACTGGTTTTATCTTGTATTGGTATTGGAATAGGCGGATTAATAATTCTTGCCTGGCTGGTCAATAAATTCATCCTGATTTAATAACGAAATCTATGCACCGAGATCTCGAATTATCTTTATCCCATGATGGACAAAACTGGATAACAGACTATTTAAGTCTGGCGATATCAGCAATGGACCTTCCTGCTATGGAAGAACAAATTGCTGATGTAATTAACACCGATCCCCTGTTCATTAATAACGACTCAATTCATGTGTCACTTTTTTTTGATATGGATATCTTTCCTAAATGGTTGCATCAGTATCAATCACATTATTTTAATTATTCATTCACTGTGACCAAACATGGTAATAACAGATGACAACCGTTAATCGTAAATGGACTGACGGGATGTTATCCACAGAGGATTGGTGGGCCGTCTGGCTGGGGCTGATTTTTTTCTTTGCCGGATTAATGACAATCTGGGACATTCATCTTCTTGGTTGGATGACTAAAATTAAAACCTGGGAGTTCAGTCATCTGCTTGGGGATTTTTCCTGGGACAAATTATTGAAACCAGCAAACAAGTCCTATAGTGAACTTCATCCCTTACTGTCATTGTTTATCACCTATGTCGTATTTTCTGGATTAACTTCGATAGGCGCTTACTTTCAACGACTTGATGTAAAACAATTTCTAAAAGGTTTTACGCTGCTATTTTTAATTACCTGGCTATGCTGGATAATAGGACATGAAGCCCACTTAAAGTCAGTCGATGCCGTTGTTAAAGGCAAAAATTATTTTGAACATTTCGACCTGTCCTGGGGTTTGCAGCTAGGCGGTGGATTTTCCTATATGTTGGCATTAGCTACCGGTTTGTTGATTGGTAATGTCTTCAAAGGCTTAGCCCAGTATCTAAAAGAAGCAGCAAAACCAGAATGGTTTATCAAAACAGCCATAGTGTATCTTGGCATTAAGCTTGGTTTGATGTCGATGAAGGCTACGGGTTTTGTATTAGAAATCGCACTTGCCGGTGCTGCGGCGGCCTTTGTAGCCTATCTATTCTTCTGGCCAATTGTCTATACACTGGCACGACGGGTTTTCAAACTACCCAGAGATGCCGCAGCGGTATTGTCTTCTGGTATTTCCATCTGTGGTGTATCAGCAGCCATCGCAACTGCGGGCGCAATCCGCGCAAAACCAATCTTACCCATAGCAGTGTCCATGCTAATCGTTATTTTTGCCATGGTTGAATTGATTGTTCTACCCGGTGCGTACTCAGCCCTGGCACCCGATCAACCCATTGTGAATGGTGCCGCAATGGGAATGACTGTAAAAACAGATGGGGCGGATGCAGCAGCAGGTGCTATTCTGGATGAGTTAATGGTTTCGCAACACCTGAGTGCTACCGGTGAAGAGTGGGAAGAAGACTGGATATTGAGTACAGCACTTCTGACCAAACTCTGGATTGATATCTTTATTGGTGTTTGGGCATTTTTGCTTGCGCTGATATGGTTATATAAGGTTGAAGGGCATTCAAACAATACACAAATCAAATTTTCTGAGATATGGTTTCGATTTCCGAAGTTTGTGATCGGTTATTTCCTCGCATGGTTTACCTATGTCGTAATCGCAATCTGGTTTCCTGATCAAATCAATGTAGCAAAGGAAGGCGCAGGTATCGTTCAAAACCCAATGAGAAAAATGATGTTCATGCTGACCTTTGTCAGTATCGGCGTGATTACAGATTTCAGCAAATTGAAAGGAATGGGACGATTAGCGACTCTATATGCCATCGCCCTGTTTTTTATTATCGCTCCCGTAGCCTACCTCGTAGCCTATATATTTCATCGTGGAATGTTGCCGCCATTAGCTACGAGTTAAGGAACCTCGATTAAGGCAGAGGTTCCTGTGGCACAGATTATTCGGCTTTATTAGTGGCAATACAGAAGACAATGGGTTATCTGCTATCCAGAAAATCTAATAACAAGTCGATAGTGCTGAGTTTTTCATCATTCATGATCATTTTCATGTCCTTAATCATGAATGAAGAGAATATTTATTTCAGTCACATTTCATATTGGAAGAAACTAGCCATTGCATGTTTCATATTATCCCCATAATATAGATGCCACGTTGCATCAAATTCAGGAATAATAATAATAATAAGTGTCGATGATTAAAGATACTAATCAAACTGATTCTGCTGAACAAAATCGGCAAAAGAGCGATGAAAAACTGCGTCTTGTTACTGATGCTCTTCCTATCGTTATTTCCTATCTAGATATTGAACGACGTTATCAGTTCAACAATGCCGCTTTTGAAAAACAATTCGGTGTTTCGCGTGAATCCACCATCAACAAACACATCGCCGATGTAATAGGGTCATCAACTTACGAACAAACAAAACAATATATTGATACGGCATTAACAGGCCAGGAAATAAACTTTGAATTTATAGATGAAAACCACGATGGCGGACTCAACATATACGAAGTCCTGTATGTCCCTCATGTTGACTCTGGTGGCAACATTGCCGGACTTTACATTCTGAGTAATGACATTACATTTCGTAAACAGGCCGAACAAAAATTATTTGAGGAAAAAGAACGTGCCCAGGTAACACTAAACTCTATAGGTGATGCCGTTATTACAACAGATGCTAATGGCATAATCGAATTCATGAATCCCACCGCTGAAAAAATGACCAGTTTTACATTAAGTGAGGCAAAAAATCAGGCACTACAACATGTTTTTAAAATATATAACGAAACAACGTTAAAACCTGTTTCAAATCCGGTACAACAATGTCTGGAACAAGGCAGGGTTATTGGTTTGGCAAACCACACTATTCTTGAAAACCGGGATGGAAAAATATTCTCTATTCAGGATTCCGCAGCACCAATACGCGACAGGAATGGTGAAATTATCGGCGTGGTACTCGTATTTAATGATGTCACTGAATCGCGTCGAATGGCACGTGAGATCACATATCATGCATGTCATGATTCTTTGACAGGCCTAGTTAACAGGCGTGAGTTGGAACAGCGGTTAAATCGCGTTCTGGAGACCGTGGTTAGCGATGATAATACTCACGCATTTTGCTACCTCGATCTGGATCAATTTAAAGTTATTAATGATACATGCGGCCATATGGCAGGAGATGAACTTCTGCGTCAACTCGGTTCCATACTACTCGACATAATTCGAAAGAGGGACACCGTTGCCAGACTTGGAGGTGATGAATTTGCAGTGCTAATGGAGCATTGTACAATTAAACAAGCTGAGAAAGTTGCCAATAACATACGTAAAAAAATTGAAGCCCATAAATTTATCTGGGATGGAAAGTTTTTCAACATCGGTGTCAGCATTGGCCTGGTAGCTATTACGCCAGCAAGTAAATCCATAGCTAATATTTTGAGTACTGCAGACGCAGCTTGTTATTCAGCAAAATCTCAAGGCCGCAACCGTGTAATTACCTACCATGTTGATAATGATGACATCGTGAGCAAACATTATGGAGAAATACAATGGGTTTCGCGCATAAATGAATCCCTGAAAAAAGAGCGTTTCTTACTGCATTCCCAAGCAATTGTTGCTGTCGATCCCGATAATAATTATCCGCTGATGCATGAACTTTTAATCCGTATGAAAGATGGAGAAAAGGTAATATCAGCGTGTGAATTTCTACCTGCTGCCGAACGATATAATTTATCAACACTGATCGATCGTTGGGTTCTTGATTCTACAAAAGAATGGTTTAATCAAAATCCTGAATACGTGGACCACCCTTCATGCTTGTTTACTATTAATTTATCAGGTCATTCCTTAGGCAATGTAGATTTTTTATCATACGTTATTAATCAACTCGAAAATGACCAGATACGTCCAGAAACACTGTGTTTTGAAATCACAGAAACCGCGACTATTGCCCACATGGCCAGTGCCGTAGAGTTTATGAGCCGGTTAAAAGAATTAGGCTGCAAATTCGCACTGGATGATTTTGGCAGTGGTTTCTCATCATTTGCATACCTGAAAACACTGCCCATCGATTTTTTAAAGATTGATGGTATGTTTGTCAAAGACATTGTTAATGATCAAATCGCGTACTCTATGGTTAAGTCAATAAATGAAATTGGTCAAATAATGGGTATGAAGACAATTGCAGAATGGGTTGAAAACCAGGAAATACTGGGTAAATTGAAAGAAATCGGGGTTGACTATGCCCAAGGATATGGAATCAATCATCCACAAGCTTTAAACAATACATTGCCTGTTTTCCTGATTTAAATCAATAGTTCAGAAGTATAGGTTAAGTAAATATTTTTTTATTTTTAATGGTTGTCATCGAAGATCAACTGGTTAAGTTAAATGAGGCATAACTGGAGGTCATTTAACTTATATAACACTGGGATTGCCTGCATAGTGTGATCCTCCTGTTTGACCGTGATTTCACACTTCGATCTGATTGGAAAACATCATGCGGGTTCACTTATTCAACACACAATATTGCTAACTTGTTGCTTTTGATCTAATTTTTACGTTAATTCGTGGGAATAACTCAGGGTCAATGTCGATTAATTTTATTGCATGGTAACCACGGCTGAGCTTGAATCTGCAACGCCAGCATTATGGATGCTACAACCGAATATTAATGGAATACCTTTAATGTAAATACTTTGAAACCAACTGCTTTCCTTTACGGGTGATATAACCTTCATCACTGATAAAACCCTTATCCTTCGCAAAATCATAGTCATAGTGATCATCATTCTCCGGGATATATACCATGCCATCGCCATAACGGTTTTTAAGCACATTCGCTATTTTTATTTCATTCAAAACTAATTCGTTGATTATCTGTACCATCATAAATCTCCCATTAATGTATAAAAGTTAAGGTTTCTTTAATACTGCTCACACATTCGGTTCTTTCATCTAGTTCTGATCGTGTGATCCCGCCTGTGCCTTTTAGTGCAACGACGGGTTTATTCAGATTTAAAAATTCTGTCTCGATATGTTTGGTGCTATAACCACCGCCAATGATGATGGCACTGGAACAGAATTCTGCCAGAACGCGGTACTTTTGATTAGTGTCGTTCACACTGAGTATCACATCGCAATAAACTACATCATTGAGTTCCATTTGTTCTTCAAGTACGGCCAGTGTGTTTCCTTCCATAGCTTTTGCACCTTTAAACGCGCTATAGAATGTTGAGGTCAGGTTGCCGGCTGTAACAACGTAGTCTCGTTTTGCCAGTGATAGCCCTACGCCATAGGCCAGACTCTGGTTATATAGGCCACAAGGCTCTGCAAAACCCAGTATGGCGACATGCTCCTTTTGTTGTCTTAGTTCATTATAGGTTGTCATAATAATAAATTAAGTTGTTTCTAGATGTATATTTGATTATTAAATAATTATCTATTGTTTTTAAGCATTATCATTTTGCAAATCAAAATATTTTGATACTAAATTTTTATCCTTGTCAGTTATAATTCCTTCATTAGTAATAAATCCATAATTTTTTGTATAACTAAAAGGAGTAACGTCATCCAGGTGATGAACATTACGATAACCAACAATTTCGAGTTCAGACAGAAGATCGATAATTTTTATTTCACTTAATACCGTATTATTAATAGTAAAATTCATTTTTAATTACCTATATAAATATTCAATATTTATGTCTATAAGTTATATTGGGATGTTAATAGCTAGCGTATACACCAATATACCCACAGCAATTAGCTCAAAATAAAACACACTTATATTGATTAATTTCCTTTCCATGTAGAGTATTTTTATTGGCAGATTATTCTCTATTGTATTTTTCTCTGCATGATCACCAACAATATTTTCTATAATAAAATCATTTTTTCGAGATGTGATGCTTTGGATATGATATTCATTTTCCTTATGAATACGTGGTTGGTATATATCAACTGGTTCATTATTTCTGTTCATCGTAATTACCTATATTCAAAATAGTTTTTCAGTGAAACATTTATTAATGCAATGTTACTGAATCAGATATTTGTGTGTGCCAGCATAGAAGCATCAGCTGCTTGCTCAACTCGACCGTAATTATCTTCAAGTCGTACAATGTCATCTTCACCGAGGTATGTACCGCACTGGACTTCAATCAGGTTCAGAGTTTCTTTACCGTTGTTGGTTAAACGGTGCACTTCTCCTTTGGGAATGTAGACCGATTCATTTGCGTCCAACATAAGTTCTTTATCACCCACTTCGACTTCGGCTACACCGTGCACGACTATCCAGTGTTCGGAGCGATGGTGGTGATATTGTTTTGATAAAACGCCACCCGGCTCGACAGTAATGTGTTTAACCTGGTGCCGCAGTCCCTGATCGATACTGGTATAAGTACCCCAAGGGCGTCTTACTGTTGCTGGTTGGTTTGCTTCTTCACGCGAATTCAAGTTTAGATTGTTTACAACAGTCTTAACATCTTGACTGCGTTTCTTGTTTGCGATTAATAAAGCATCATCGGTGTCCACGATTACGAGATCATGTACATTAATCGTACTGATTAAGCGTTTGCCACCGCGGATGTAACATTCTGTGGTTGAATCCGTCATGACATCACCTGAGACAACATTATTCGCTTTATCTTTCTCGTTATTATCCCACAGGCTTAGCCATGAACCGGCATCGAACCATTTAAACAGACCTTCAACAACGACCCCCTTGTTTGTATGTTCCATCACGGCATAGTCAATTGACTCTGCTGGCGATGCGTTAAAATAATTTTCTTCAGGTTTAATAACGTTATTGTTATGGCTGGCATATAGATAGGCTTTATTTACTTCAACCACCATGTCAGGTTGTTTTTTTGCCAGCTCATTAATATATTGCAAGGCAGAGAACATAAAGATGCCACTGTTCCAGTAGTAGTTCCCCTGTGCCAGCATTTCTTCGGCAGCCGCTTGTTTTGGTTTTTCAACAAATCTGTTTAAATTAAATGCACGTATTTTATTATGAGCAAGCAACTCTGATCCGTATTCAATATAGCCATAACCTGTCTCTGGATAATCGGGTTTAATACCAAATGTAACCATATTGCCACGATGACAAGCAGTATTTGCTAACTCAATGGCATCATAAAAATTATGATCATTATCACTCATATGATCGGATGGCATGACTAACATGATGCTATCTGGTTCTGTATTCAGAATATGGTAGGCAGCGAGTGCAATTGCCGGTGCGGTATTTTTAGCCACTGGTTCAAGGATGATTGCGCCAGCTTCTATGTTGGCTTCCTTAAGTTGATTCATTATTAAATAATTATGTTCAGCATTTCCGACAATGATTGGCGCATGAAACATATCTTTATCTGCCACTCTAATTAATGTCTCTATGAACAAACTCTTTTCAGACATCAATGGCAGAAATTGTTTAGGCATTGCACTGCGTGACATCGGCCATAAACGGGTACCTGAACCACCTGATAGTATGACTGGATAAATCTTTTTGCTTTTCATGTTTTTCTCCAATTTAAATTTCACAACTAATGGCAGGTTTTTGCTCCAGGCAAAATCTGCACTTCCGACATCCATGTCGGTCGCACTCGGCTATCCTTTGTTAAAAACAGCTTAAAATTACTCATGTACTCTATGTATACACTCCGTCTTTTAACCTGTTTTCACCTCGATTAACCTTCGCTCATTACGCCATGTAAAAGGTCTCTAAGTCTTGTTACCTCCTACTATCGCAACCGGCGTACCAACTCCTAAATAATTCTATTTTTTACTAATTAATCAGTCAGTTATGTATTTTATGGTCACATTTTTACGACAAACTCAAAGCAAAATTTGCAAATTGCAATGCGTCACGAGGATCGGATTAGGAATAGTGATTGATTTTACAAGAGCAAATTAGCTTAGATATTTTTTAAGTTTTTGTTTCTATTTACTAAAACAAGATTGTTCATGGATTGGCACAGTCCTCGCTGATACCTACTCAAGAAAAACATTTAAACATGAAAATTAAACAATAGAGGACTAAGAAATGAGCACAACAACACTGCATCAAAATGTATCCTTATCCGATAAAGCGGCATATGCCAGGCTTAATGTTATGTTGGGCAAACCTGTGTCTGAATTTATGGAAACGGATAAACCCAAAATCAGTATTCTCGGCCTCGGCTATGTGGGCGCAGTCTCTGCAGCCTGTTTTTGTGACCTTGGTTATGAAGTTGTTGGTGTTGATCCGGATTCAAAAAAGGTCGATTTGATTAACGATGGGGAATCACCGATTGTTGAAGATAAGCTTGGTGAATTATTAGGTAATGCTGTTCATAACGATTTATTGATTGCAACTGAAGATACGATATCAGCAGTATTATCTACAGATATTACTTTTGTCAGTGTAGGCACTCCAAGTGGTTTCGATGACAGCTGTGACACCCGATATCTTAAAGAAGCTTCAAAACAAATCGGTGAAGCTATCAAACAAAAATTAGGCTACCACCTTATTATGTATCGAAGTACTGTTCCACCCAAAACAACCCGTGATGAAATGATACCTATCCTAGAAAAATTTTCTGGTAAAATATGTGGTAGTGATTTTGGAGTTTGTTTTAATCCTGAATTTTTACGCGAGAGTACAGCAATCAAAGATTTTTATGCGCCACCAAAAACCGTTATTGGTGCGTTTGATAAAAAATCAGGTGAAACAGCAGCAGCACTTTACGAAGATAATGTTGAAGGCGAAATTATTCACACTTCGATTGAAGCGGCAGAATTCGTTAAATATGTTGATAACACCTGGCATGCGTTAAAGGTTGTATTTGGTAATGAGATCGGCCGTATGTGTAAGGCAATGGATGTTGATAGCCATGAGGTTATGAGTATCTTTTGCAAAGACACCAAGCTTAATCTTTCTCCTTATTATTTAATGCCGGGTTTTGCTTACGGTGGTTCGTGTCTACCGAAAGATACACGGGGCATTAATCATCTTGCTGAATCATTGCATGTTGATGTGCCAGTCATACACAGCATCGTAGAAAGTAATGATGCTCATATTGATCATGCTGAAAAGATGATCGGTAGACTTCCCGGTAATGAGGTAGGTTTTCTTGGCATAACTTTTAAAGCGGGTACTGATGATTTAAGAGAAAGCCCTACAGTAGAATTAATCAGGCGCTTGATGAAAAGGGATTACAATATACGGTTTTATGATCCTAATTTCACTCCAATACCCCTGCATGACATCGATCATACACAACCTATATCGAAAGATACGGATGTAGGCAACATGCTTTCCCGATTAGCAATTGCTAATCCTTATGAGATGCTCAATAAATGCAATATGCTTGTCATTACACATGATGCTCCCGGTTTTAAGGAGATCGCAAACAATGCATCCGAATTCATTCCGGTCATCGACCTGGTAAGAATAAACGTCACTGAAAACCATTCAGGGCAGATACAAGGCATCTGCTGGTAAGGAGAATTACAATGAATAGTAAACATAAATTTCATTGGTCAATACTAAGAGAATATGACATTCGTGGTGTGGTTGGCGAAACACTGACCACAGATGATGCCTACGTGATTGGCCGTTCCTTCGGCACAATGGTGTCCCGTAATTTAGGTAAAACCGTGTGTGTGGGCTACGATGGCAGAATTAGTTCTCCGGAAATGGAATCTGCGTTAACTCAAGGATTAGTTGATACTGGCATTGCCGTTATCCGTATTAGTCTTGGTCCGACACCAATGCTTTATTTCGCTTCAAAGATCCTGAATACCGACGGCGGAATTATGATTACCGGTTCACATAACCCTGCCAACTATAACGGATTTAAGATAGTCATGAATAACAAACCCTTTTATGGCGATGATATTCAGAAGCTAGGTAAGATCTCAGCTGAAGGTGATTTCGATAGCGGTAAAGGATTTTCTATTTATTGCAGTGTTATTGAAGAATATATTAATCGCGTTTCTGGTGATTATGATGGAGATCATAAATTGAAGGTTGCCTGGGATGCAGGTAACGGCGCAACCGGACCTTTTATTCAGGCCTTAACACGTTACATACCCGGTGAGCATGTCGTCATCAATTCAAAAATTGATGGCACTTTCCCTAATCATCATCCTGATCCAACTGTTCCGGAAAATCTTGTCCAATTACAAAAAATCGTTCGTAAAGAGAAATGTGATTTAGGTATTGCATTTGATGGTGATGGTGATCGACTCGGTGTAATAGATAGCAAGGGAAGAATAATCTCGGGCGACCAATTAATGAGTATTTACTCTGAGGATGTTCTTAAAGTGAATCCGGATGCTTCGATAATTGCTGACGTTAAATCAAGTGATTTTCTATTTGAAAATATCAATGCAAAAGGTGGTAATGCTATCATGTGGCGTACGGGCCACTCTTTAATTAAAGAAAAGATGTCTGAAACGGGTGCCCTACTCGCTGGGGAGATGAGTGGTCATATTTTCTTTAACGACCGTTACTACGGTTATGACGATGCATTGTATGCGGCGGTCAGACTCATCGGGATTCTCGGCAGAACAAAAGAATCCTTAGCTGACATTATAGATGCTATGCCGAAGATGGTAAATACACCTGAATTACGCTTTCAATGCGATGATGATATCAAGTTTAAAATTATTGACGATATTAAGACCCGTTTAATCAATGCAGGTGCAAAGGTTAATCAAATAGATGGTGTAAGAGTTAAATCAGATGAAGGATGGTGGTTGCTACGTGCATCAAATACGCAAGATGTATTAGTCGCGCGTTGTGAAGCAAGTAATGATGAAGATCTGAACTTACTAAAGCTAACTGTTTTTGATCAACTTAAACAAAGCGGAGTTTATGCTGCCATATGATCTCACAAGACTGTAACTAAAACTGTGTAACTATCTACCCTACCCAATCTAAAGGAGCAATAATAGACAGTTACACAGTTTTAGTTACAGTCTTAATGTGAGACACGTGTCACTCCTCTAAGTACATATGCATTAATATTAATGAAATGATACAGATTATTGAACGCTACTACTTTGCCCGGATAACTAATTCGGATTTTCTAATTATAAATTTTTACCTGACAAACGATCCTATTATATATCCTCAGCTATTTTCTTGATATAAGCCAAAATAGTTTTCAACTCATGGACAGAACTGTTGTTGAACAGTTTAAACCGCGCTCAGACAAAGAAACCTCTATCTTCTGAAACAATTTCATTGTCAAGCGATGATAGTAATTCAATTGCCTGGTAATTCGACACTGAAATTTGCATTTTGCAATGCAAACTGAACATCCAAATCAAAAACACCCTGAATGGCTTTCTCCTAAGCCTATGAAAAACTTAAAAATATTTATTTTTATGTCATGGAATGCTTATTGCGCTGTGTTAATAAGATTTTTTAATTACAGGGTAAAGGAACATGAGGAGTGCTTGTTTTTCGCGTTATCGAGCTGCTGAAATTATTGAAAACAACTCTAATTATATAGAAATTTTTAAAATGAATTCGAATTGGACTAAGGTGATGCTATTCAATAAACGACAATGTGCTTGCCGTTACGTGTATTCAATATTTTTTCGGCTAACTGTCTTACTGTTGATAATTTTCTTCTGCGGTAATGTTGTTGCAAAAGATGTTCCTGAGGTTACAAGCTCATGGCCAACATCATCAACAATACTAGGTAATAACGCCCGCTTTGCATTCGATCTCAGTTCGCGTCTTGTCACTACATCACAAGGTGGCAGTCACGATACTGGTTATATGCAGCAGTTTGGTGTGGATATCCATAAAGTGTTCTCGGCACCAAAAAGAGACCATGCGACGGTCGTGATTCAACTATATGCCGCACGTATTGATAATTTGAATCCTCATCCTGCCTTTTTCGACAGTGATCATGATTGGGAACTTATCAAAAAAATAAACACCATCAATATTACAACCTTTAGTAAAGGCTCATTTAATATTCTATTTGGGCATTTGGAATTACCTTATGGAATTGAATACTCAATCGATACCAATACCACTCTTAGACAAACAGCCATTAACCAAAACCTGGGTCTGAAAGCAGATTGGGGCAGTGGTATCAATGGCAATATCAATAATGTCCAATATGATTTTGTTCTTACCCGAGGCTCTGGCATGGAATACAGCGCTGACGGTTCACCCTATGCAATCACCGGCCGTGTCGGTTCGACCTTTGGTAACCAATCCTATTTTCCCAGTTCAGGCTGGGGTTTTTCAATATTCCATGGAGAATTTATACAAGGCGGTAAAAAAATTAAACGCACGCGCGCAGGTATCGATCACCAATGGATCTATGGTGTTTTCGGGCAACTTACAGAAATCTCATGGGGTCAAGATAATGGCATGGATAGGGGAACATTATTCACCGAGTTAAATTGGACGAGTGTCAATGAAAAGTTATTTGTCTATACCCAGTTGAAATCAGAATTAAAAGAATCAACAACGGGTTGGGACGACAAATTGACTGGAAACATCGGTATAAATCTCATGCATGCCAATGGATTAAGTCTGGAACTTCAATACAGCAAGGATCTCAGGTTATTTGACAGTTCAAATAATGTCGATCAACTCCAATTACAAATTAGGTATCGATTCTAATGTCTTATCTTACCAGCAAAGAAAATATATCCCTTACAGGGTCGATTAAATGTTTGATCGTTTTACTGATCTTTCTTCTCATTACCACAGAAAGTTATGCAGCTGCATTTTGTGCTTTAAGAGATCCAACAAATTCTATTTCGGATCTATTCCCGGATTACAAAAGTTCCCGTTCCCTGATAAAAAATATCTCTGACAATGCAAAAAAGCGCCTGCAAGAACATTTACCGTTTGAATTTCATTATAAAGAATTTGGTGAACATACTTTGTACCTTGTGTTTAGTGATAAGGTTCCCATAGGGCTCATTCATACACGCCCGGAAAAAGGGCAATGGGGAATAAACGAGATTGTGTGGGCACTGGACATGGATTTCAACATCATCGGATTCAGGTTTCAACGATGTCGATGCATCACTAAAGATGAAGTGGAATCAACTAAATTCAAGCAATTTTTACAGGGTAAAAACTGGGAAACTCTGAGTGAAATCCTGTTATCTGACACTGACAAACTAAACAGCTTCTCCAATAATATGAGTGACGAAGGCCGATCTCTGGCAATGATGGTCATTCGATCAGCGATTAAAGCTTCCCTGACAACATCACTCGTTTGGGGCAAGGAACTGCACTCCGTACGCCAAGTTTCATCTCCCAGTGATCCATCGAATTAACATGACAACCCGTGCCTATATACTATTTCTGTTTTTAACCGCTATCGCGGGTGTAATTATTCTCGATATTATTGCAGGACATTCCTATGACGTACTGACCAACAAGGGAAATGAGGCGAATCAGAATCGAATCGCCATCGAAGAGATTGAGCATATTCAAAAGCATTTGCCGCTTCTTTTGATTGTTGCAGATTTAATCATTGGATCAAGTGAAACTTATCTACAAGATGATGCATTGCTGGAAATATCAACACTCAAAAAACAACTCGATAATGTAACCAGGTATCCACTCATTCAATCCAGACGCTCTCAGTTAGATAAGATTAAAATTCAATTAGACACAATTTCAACTCAAATCGTACATGCAGGTGAACTCATTAAATTTGGAAACACAGTGGATCTTTACAGATTACTAACTGAATTTGATCACACCTCTATTGATTTAATAAAAACTCTGAACTCGTTTCATGAAAATTCAATAGTAATAGCCGATAATTTTGACATGCAATTTTTAGCTGAGAAAGACAAAAAGAAATTCACAATTTATTCTGTCATGTCATTATTGTTATTCATATTTTATTTTTTCACGAACTTAGCACTCCGCAACATAGATTCACCTATTCGTTTAATGACAGAAGCTGCTAATAATTCCTTGAACTATGGAAAACCGTATACAGCACATGCTAATGGATCAGTTGAAGTAAACAAATTGTCACAGGCAATGAGCAGTTTCATTGGACAGCTAGAATATGCTGTCGAAAAGAAAACACTGGCGATAGAGGAATTAAAACTCACCCATCAGAATTTAATTGATACTCAGTTGCAATTGGTTCAGGCAGAAAAACTGGAAACGGCAGGCACGCTTGCTGCAGGGGTTGCGCATGAAGTCAAAAATCCTTTGGCTATTATTCAATTTGGTGTTGAATATATTGCTAAAGATAAAAATATAAACAGTCAATTGGCAAGTGTTATAGAAGAGATTGAGGATGCCATCAGCAGGGCAGACTCCGTTATTAAATCGCTCTTAAATTTCACAGAAATGAAACAATTAAAGTTCGATATTACAGACATAAATCCAGTTGTAACTGAATCTGTATCATTGTTAAAACATGAGATATTAAAAAAGAATATTAACCTGACTCTACAACTCGGCGAGAACATTCCTCAGGTTAAAATGGATCAAAGTAAAATTCAACAAGTTCTTGTCAATCTAATTATGAACGCAATTCATGCAATGGATAAAAATGGTACGTTAACGATTAAAACATATGCAAAAACGATAGAAGAAATAACTAAGAACAAAACCTTGAGCAATACGGATCAATATTTGATAGGAAGCAATGCTGTCGTTATTGAAACAGAAGATAATGGAACAGGAATATCAAATGATATAATCGATAAAATATTCGAGCCATTTTTCACCATGAAATGGAATGGAAAAGGAACAGGTTTAGGTTTAACAGTAGTCCAGAACATCGTACGCCTACATAAAGCGGTTATTAATATCAAAAACAGGAAGCACAAGGGTGTTAATGCTGTATTAATATTCAGAGCAGCAATAATCTGATAGATGAATAACAGGAAATGATTATGAATAAAAAAAAGATACTTATTATTGACGATGAACCAGGCCTCAGTCTAATTTTGAAAAAGTGCCTTGAACAGACTGATGACTATGAAGTCGAGACAGAAAATCACAGTAATAATGCAATAGCTACTACGCATGATTTTAAACCTGATCTCGTATTACTGGATATCATGATGCCGGAAATCAATGGTAATGAAATTGCTGATCAAATTCAAAATGACACGACGTTAAAATATATTAAAATTGTGTTTTTTACAGCCATTCCAAAAAAAACAAAAAAGAAAGACAGTGGAAAAAATCAAAGGTGAAAGCTTAATCATTAACAAACCTGTTAAGCTTGATATATTGCTTGAATGTTTTGAAGAACAATTGAGATAAATTAACTGGAAACACACAATCCAGTTCGATTAATTTTATTAATAATGTGGCCCACAAACTCCCTTTCAGACTTAAAACCATTCGCAATGAAAATAGTCATGAATTTCAAATTTAACTTAGATATTGTGAAATGAGCATGGAATTATTGTATGTGGTAGGTGTAACATGGGAATATATAATTGCCTTATACATTATCTGCATTTCCGCCATCCTTAGCGGTCGATAATACGAGAACGGTCATTTGTTGATTTTAAAATTATGGCATGATAAATGCTTTTTTCTTTAATAAGACTATGGAAAGAATTAATGAAATGAGGCTGGGTGTTGAAATCAACAAACTACCACAGCCATTAGTTTTGATGTTCCTGTTCATCTGTTTATTCCCGTTTATTCTGACTCTCATTGGCGTTGATTTCAGTACATCAGGAACAGCACTGACATTGGATAGTGTGAAAACATTAACAAGTGGCAGCCTGGCAGACTCAATGCATCTCTCACTTGCGGGCAGTTTTACCCATACTATTCTGGAATGGTCTGCGTTCTGTACTGCCATATTCACGGCGATATTAGCATTTGTCCATTTTTCAATAAAGCGCGATCTCACCACGCCGGTTATCGCCATGGCATTAATGTTCTCTGGATGTATGGATGCCTTTCATACACTGGCAGCAGACAGGCTTCTCGAATCAGTATCGGATACTCAAAATTTCATACCGTTCACCTGGGCGATTTGCCGTATTTTTAATGCCATAATTTTAATTGTTGGGATAATATTTTTATCAATTAAAGGGGTGAGAGAAATCAAAAGAGATATTTTATTAATTTCTTGGGTTAGTCTCATGTTTGGTGTCATTGCGTATATTATTATTCACATTGCAGCAACAGGTACAAACATCCCGGAAACTCAATTTCCAGATAACTTAATCACCAGGCCCTATGATCTAGTCCCGTTGTTACTCTTTATAGTTGCCGGGGTATATGTTTACCCAAAGTTTTATAGTAAAAATCCGAGTTTTTTTGCTCATAGCCTATTTATCAGTGTTATTCCGGAGATTGCTGTCGAAATGCACATGGCCTTTGGTTCAACAGCACTTTTTGATAATCATTTTAATATTGCACACTTTCTGAAAATATTTGTCTACCTCGTCCCTTTTACCGGTCTGGCACTGGATTTTATACATACGTCACGTAATGAAAAAAAGAAAACGTTTGACTTAATCAATGTTCAGGATGAATTAAAACTGGAAAAAGAAAAAACAGAAGAAAAACTTGATTTAAGGACGCGCCAGCTTAAAGGGAGAATTAAAGAACTGAATTGTCTCTACGATATATCCACTTTAATCATGAAACCCGGTATCACTATTCCCGATATTTTAGTTGAAGCTTGTGAACTTGTTATTCCAGCTATGCGTTATCCTGATATTGCAGCATCATCAATTACAATCAACAATGAAAAATGTACCACTAAAAATTATAAAAAATCAACATGGAATCTATGTGATGATATATCTATTAATGGAGAAGTTGTTGGTCAACTAACAGTCTGTTATTTAAAAGAGTCGACAGAATATAGTAAAAACCCATTTCTTACCGAAGAACAATTGATGATTAAAGAGATTGCTGATCGTATTGGAAGATCAATAGAACGTATGGGTGCTCAGGAAGAGTTGAGAAAAACACACGACGAACTTGAATATACACAATTGCAATTGATACAAGCTGAAAAAATGGATTCTATAGGCAAGCTTTCTGCCGGCATTGCCCATGAAGTAAAGAACCCATTAGCAGTTATCCAGCTAGGCATTAATTATATACAAAAAACTTTACAAACGAGTGTGGCCCTTGATGCGGTTATCCAGGATATGGAAAATGCAATACATAGGGCAGATTCCGTCATAAAAGAGCTGGTTGATTTTTCAGCATCAAGACAGCTTAAGCTCGAAAGACAAGAGTTAAACCCAATTGTTGAAGAATCACTGCTCTTGGTAAAACACGAACTGACAAAACACAACATTGATGTAGAGATGAAATTTGAAGAAGATCTCCCCTTAATTGAAATCGATAAAAATAAACTTCAACAGGTATTTATCAACTTATTCATGAATGCGATACATGCTATGGGGAGAAAAGGGTCTCTTGTAGTCAGGATCTATAACAGTGTTATAAAAAATGAATTAATGAAACACAACTTAAGTCAAACCGGACAATTTAAGAAGGCTAATAATGTTGTGGTTGTTGAGATCAAAGATACCGGCCCAGGTATAAGCGAAAAGAATAAAGGCAAGATATTCGAACCATTTTTCACGACTAAAAAAACAGGAGTTGGAACAGGTCTGGGTTTAACTGTTACAGAAAATATCATTAGGTTACATGCTGCATATATAGACATCAGCAACCATAAAGAAGGTGGTGCCATTGTGTCCATTATTTTTAAAATTATTTGAGGTAAAGAATTATGACTAAAAAAAGAATACTTGTTATCGATGATGAAGCAAGCCTCACTCGAATGTTGAAATTAAATCTCGAAGAAACAGGGCAATATGAAGTCAGAACAGAGAACCAGGGTTCAAAAGCATTAAATGCTGCAAGAGAGTATAAACCAGATTTGATGTTGCTTGATATCATGATGCCCGATATGAGTGGAGGTGATGTTGCAGCAAGGATGCTTGATGATAACGAATTAAAAAACATCAAGATTATATTTTTAACTGCGCTTATATCAAAGCAGGAAACGGAAACCGCTAAAGGAAAAATTTCTGGACGATCATTTGTCGCCAAACCAGTAAAGATTGATGAATTAATCGAAAAGATTCAGGAAGAATTATCAAATTCAAATAAATCACATTTATTACAGCACTGATTTTCTATGGCAAAACAAACAAACATATTACTTATTGAAGATGATCAATCTGTTGCCAATGCAATTTTACGTTATATGGGCGAAGAATCTTTAACAGTTGAACATATTGATAATGGTAAAGAGGGTTTTGAATTCATAACATCAAAATTACCCAATGTTATATTACTGGATTTAAATCTGCCCGACATAAATGGAATGGATATATTAAGAAAAGTTTATGAAGAGAATATTCCTACAGAAGTTATCATTATAACCGGTCATGGAAATGCGAATGTCGTTGCTGAAGCAATGAAATATGGTGCATTTGACTTTCTGGCAAAACCGTTCGATGGAGAGAGGTTGATCGTTTCAGTCAATAATGCCATAGAACATTACCGCCTAACCGGTATTGTCGAAGAATTCGAAGTTCTAAATCGATCTCGATTTCAAAAATTTATTGGACGTTCTAACCCGATGCAGTCGGTATACAGTATTATTGAAAACGCAGCGCCCAGTAAAGCTACTGTTTTTGTAATTGGTGAGAGTGGCACGGGGAAAGAACTATGTGCTGAGGCAATACATCAACTGAGTGATCGTAATAAAAGCCCATTCATTCCATTGAATTGTGCCGCTATACCAAAAAACCTGGTTGAAAGTGAAGTCTTTGGTCATGTTAAAGGATCATTCACTGGCGCGGTGAAAGATCGAGAAGGTGCAGTCTCTCGAGCAGATTATGGCACCTTATTTCTGGATGAAATATGTGAAATGAATATCGATCTACAAGCGAAATTTTTACGCTTTCTCCAATCTGGTCAGTATCAACGCGTAGGAAGTAACTCTATAGATACGGTGAATGTTCGAATCATTTGCGCTACTAACCGAGATCCATTAACTGAAATTAAGGAAGGCCGCTTTAGAGAAGATTTATACTATCGACTAAACGTTATCCCGATCAACTTGCCTCCGTTACGTGACAGAGACAGTGATGTGATATTAATCGCCAGGCACTTCCTTGGAATGTTTAGTAAAGAAGAGAACAAAGAATTCACTACATTTAATTCTGCAGTAGAAAAACTATTTTTAAATCATGCATGGCCGGGTAATGTACGACAATTGGAAAACACCATAAGAAATATTGTTGTTTTAAACAAAGGCAGAGAGATTTCGATCAATATGCTACCTACAGACATTACTAGCAATTCTTCATCAACAAAACCCGCAAACGCTTCATCAAAGATAGTTGAGTTATCAAGTAAATCAGATGATAAAAAAGATTTTTCATTAATGGATATCAAGCCACTTTGGGTTGTTGAAAAAGAAGCGATTACACAAGCGATAAAAGTCTGTGATGGTAATATCCCCAAGGCCGCAGCAATGTTAGATGTCAGTCCATCAACAATCTACCGTAAGAAACAATCCTGGGATAATTAGCTTTCACGTAGACTACGATTAACTCCCCGTTTTATAGGCTCTAATAAGTATTCAATGGCAGTGCGTTTGTCATTAATAATAATACTCTCAGCCGGCATACCCGCTGCTAACGTTAATTTCGGATACTGCGCTAATTCAGATTTTTTAATTTCCAATTCCAGTTGATAATAATAACCTGACTCATCCTGCATCCTGTCAGCTGATATTTTTACCACATGGGCTTCCAGCATGGGTGTATTCCTGAAATTGTAGGCCGTTAATCGAACACGTGCCTTTTGACCTTCACTTATACTGTCAATATCCGCAGTATTTAACCGGGCTTCGATGATTAATTTATCCTCCATTGGCAGTATCTTCATCAGCTCCTCGCCAGACTTAATCGTTTCGCCAACAGAACTGATCTTGAGATCGGTGATCCTACCATTAACCGGCGCCTTGATAACAGATTCTTCTATGGTTTGTTGCATGCGTGTTATTGCTGCCTGCATAGCAGGGATCGATTTTTCAACTTCGGCCAACACTATCGCGGCATGATGTTGTTCTTTAGAAAGCAACTGCGTAATCTTTATCTCGTTTTCTTTTAATGCTAATCGTTTTTCTTCAATCAAACTTTTACCTGAACCAATCTTGCCTTTTAGTTGTATGACCTCTTTTTCTAATTCGATAATCTGTAAGCGTGCAACATGTTTTTGATCAACCAGCTTATGATAAGAATCAAGTTGTACTACCGATAAGTCATATTGTTTCTTTAAAGAAGCAAGTTTAATCGTCTCAGAATTGATCGATGTCATAATTTGTTTGTTTTTTGATAACAGCAGTTGTTCATTATCATGACGCACCTGGCGAGTAGTATTGAAGTTAGCCTTTTGTACAGTTAATACATTTGCTTTATCTAGTCTTTCTTCTAGTGACATCGTGTCTGAACTAAAACTAACATCGTTTGTTACATTTAACATGGCATTGGCCACATCGCGTTGTGCCAGAGCAATAAGATATTCATTTAATTTCGCGGTTAAAGCCGTTTTGGTTTCTCTATTATCTAACGTGATTAATACATCGCCTTGATTAACGATATCGCCATCCTGGATTTGTATTGAATCAACCTTGCCACCGAATAAATGTTCAACCTTCTGATTTTGTCCTTCTACACGCACAAAGCCCGGTGCAATGGAGGCGCTTTCCAATGGCGCCAACCTGGCCCAGGTATATATAAGGAATAGAGATAGCATCAGGAAGAACAGAGCTATCAGGATGTTTCTCTTAAAAGAAATACTCGCTACAGTTGATTGATTCATTGTTTTGCTCCTAGTCGATCACCCGTTGATGCCTGCTTAGCCATTTGATATAAATTTGTATGCGCAACATCTTTTTGTTCAGGCACAGTATGTTGAGCCGTATCAAATTCATTCGGTTTTCCATTAAACATGGTCTTACCTTTGTTTAATAACACCATGTGTTCCGCCAATTGCAGCATACTTTTACTCTGTGTGGTCAGGATAATGGTCTTACCTTTTTCTTTTTCCTCTAGCAGAATTTGTTTTAATAATGTCAATGCATCCATGTCCAGATGTGTTTCAGGGTTTTCTAGGACAAACACTTGTGGATTTGTGGCCAAAGCCGCAGTCAACGCGATCAATTGCCGCAGTGTTTGATTCGAAGCGGGGTTAACGGTATCCGGCTTAAAGATATCGTCATAGCTCAAGCCCCATTCAATCAGTTTGTTATTGAGACCAGTGCGTTCTGCTGCATTGATTGCCGCCGTCGCTGAAACAGAACCAAACGCTGTAATGATCGATTTAATCGATACTTCCGGTAACTGGATTAAGCCGCTGATAAAACCAATCGAACGATACAATGTTTGTTTGTCCCAATCTTCCAGGCGAACACCGTCAATGGTAATCACACCCTGTCTGGCAGGTTCATACCCCATCAAATTACGAATAATGATATCTTGCCCTGCACCGGCAGGTCCTATTATCGCAACGGTATCACCCGGATTTGCTGATAAACTAAATCGATGTGATTGGTTTGAACCGTTTTGTGAACGATCTAATTCAAGCCCCTTCATCAAGACATGTCCTTTAACGTCAGTCTGATAAGCTGTTTCTGTAAATAAATCCGACTCAAGTAGTGTTTTAATTTTATGAAAGAATTGTTTCATCCTTCTAAAGCTATCCAGATTACCGATCATCGCTTCAACCGGCATGAAGGTCTTGCCGCCGACGATTAAGCCGGCAATAAAACCGCCAATGGTAATTTGATTCGATAGCAATAACATTGCGCCCAAGGTCGGTAAACCGGCCTGCGCCAACCAACGGATGCATTGATTCAGGTTGGCGATAATCGCTACCGGTAATTCATTCCGTCTTGATACATTCACCTGTGTTTGCCATTGCTGTTGTCTATCGTCAAACCAACGCTGTTCGTTAGCCGTCATCGTCAACCAGGCCAGTGCACTGGAATTGGAAAGCATCAATGTTTGATTCTTTGAACGTTCCGTTTGATCAGAGGACTGTTTCGGTAATTGCCATTTGTATTTAACGATGACCATAACAACTAAAAGTGCATTAACACCCAGGGTAAATAGCCCCAATATTGGATGGATAAAATATGTGATCGCCACAAACAACGGCATCATTAAGGCATCGACAAACACCAGTGCTGACGCACCCTGAATTTGTTTCTGGGTAAAATTATATTCTTCAAGCAATTCCTGTTTGTTGGATATGAAGCCGGGCAGGTTCATGCGCTCGATTAAAGTAGGGAAGATTTGTTCTTCCAAATAAAAGCTCAATTCGCTTAAGGCATTACGACGCAGGTGTTCAAAACAAATCGCGGTCACACCAACAATCGCCACACCGCTTAATAACATCCACAGTGTTTCAATACTGGAACTGGTTAAAACGCGATCAAAGATTTGTAAACTGTATAAAGGTAATGCCAGCATCGCCAGATTAGTAACAAGGGACAGACCCAGCACAAGCTGGGTCGTCCGTTGCACTGAAGAGCGAAGCTGTTGCCAAATACTCATCAGATTTTCTCCTGAAGAACCGCAAACTTTATGGAGGATTCGGAATTTAGGAAAAATTGGACCAGGCATGTTGAGCGCTTGGCAATAAATCCATAGTCGACACTATGCTTTAAAGTGAAGCGTCCAAGGTACAAGGCCCAAGTCCCCATCAAACCGAATGGAATAAATAATGATCCATTTCCATTTGAAATGGACGCCTCTGAAAGTAGTAATTTTTTCGTGAGAGTAAGGAAGTGTCTCGCGCACGACTGCATGGATAATGGTATGGACCCACTCCACTTTTTAATCGGCCTCATAATGGGCCAAAATGGAAATTAATAACAACCATTTAAACAAAAGCGGAGTGGATCACCAATGAAGATTACAACAATCGGGTTAGATATAGCACCAACAGTAGGCGCTTTAGGCGAAATCAGTTTTTCACCTTTACGCAGTTAACAAAACAGGACGGTTAGTGAGAAAGAAACAACTCAAGCGAAAACAACTCTTGTCAACAGTGGCGAATATAGAATCCTGTCTGATCGTGATGGAGGCTTGTGGTGGCGCGCATTATTGGGCAAGAGAATTTATTGCCTTGGGACATCGTGTAAAACTCATCGCCCCCCAATATGTTAAACCCTTTGTGAAGGGCAACAAGAACGACTATAACGATGCCGAGGGCATCGCAGAAGCAGCGCAACGGCCCAACATGCGTTTTGTGCCGATTAAATCGATTGAACAGCAAGATATTCAGAATTTTCATCGCCACCGCGAACGTATCAAAAAAGAACGTAATGCCTTGGTGGATCAGATACGTGGGTTATTAGCGGAGTACGGACTCGTCATCAATCAAGGCGTGGCTGCTGTACGTAAGAGTTTACCTGAGGTGCTGGAAGACGCGGACAATGGCTTAAGCAGCCTGGCTCGAGAATGTTTTGCCGAACAGCTTGACGAATTACGGACGCTCGACCAACAGCTTAAGCAATGTAGTCAACGGATAAATTCCCTTAATCAGGACAACGAGGTGTGCCAGCGCTTGGATGAAGTATTAGGCATTGGGCCACTCACCGCCAGTGCGACCTTTGCTGCGGCAGGCAACGGTAAAGAGTTTGTCAATGGTCGTCATTTTTCAGCGTGGTTAGGCTTGGTGCCGGGACAGCATTCGAGTGGCGGCAAGACAGTCTTGCTGGGGATCAGTAAACGCGGTAATGCCTATCTGAGGACACTGTATATTCACGGTGCTCGGGCGGTACTACGACACTCGGCGAAGAAGACGGATCGCTTTAGTTTATGGGCGCAAGAGCTGTTAGTACGCAGAGGGCACAATAAAGCCTGTGTTGCTGTTGCCAACAAGATGGCACGCATGGCCTGGGTCATTATGGCAAAAGGAGAGACGTATCGCGTGGTCGCATGAACAGAACAAATGAATTGAATAAGAGATAAACCCCTTGCTTCAGTTGCGAAAGATAATTTGATTTGATGATAAGAGTGGTCAGACCAGCTCACTCAGAACCTGCCACCTGCATTGGCCATTGAATAGGCCGTAAGGATGATGAGGAGTGTGAGCGCAAATAACCATCAGGGCCAGGAAGACAAAAGCTTCCACAAACAGGCCGGATATATGAGAGCAATGATTTCCTCTCACATCAATGTCAAAGTGTCTTGCAAACGGAGTGGGTCCATATATGTAGGTGGTAGAGCGACGCAGGAGGCCAAAACCGAGAACCGGAGTATATAGATAATATCTGAGGGCAGTTTTTTGCTCCTGCAAAAACTGCATTCCCCCCATCCATGGTGGTCATTTGACACGGAACTTACGTACAGGACGTACGGTATACCGATTTTACAGGAGCAAAAATCGGTAAGACTGCTATCGCGGAAAAAGTGCATTTTCAGAGTGTCCATATGGTTTACACCACAGAAATCTGAATATCCGTTAACGAATTAATGCTAACGTTATCCAGTTCTACAAATGTTGTGGCATTAGAAAAATCACCGTCTGCATCAAAGTCTGCTTTCAGTGATGTGTTGGTGCCATCGGTCGTAAAGTTAATCCATTGATCAACATCAAGATTGGCAAGTGATGAACTCACATCAAACTGCAATGTGTCATCAGCAAGTACAAAATCAAGAATTGAATCAAGGTCATCATCCATGTCCTTACGACGCCATAAGAAGGTATCCGCACCATCGCCACCAGTTAAGGTATCTGCACCCGTTCCACCGCGTAATACATCATCACCGTCACCGGCATTGAGTGTGTTATCGCGTTTATCACCACGGAAGGTGTCATCAAAGGCACTACCAATGGCGTTTTCAATGGAAAGAATGGTGTCGGAATCACCACCGGTGACTTTCTTGTTGTGCAGATCGATCTTAACGGCACTACTGGTATCGGCATAACTAATGGTATCGCTACCTGAACCACCATCGACATTATCTCTACCAGTACCAGAGACAATGACATCATCACCGGAACCACCGTTTAAGGTGTCATTACCGGATCCGCCGGCCAGGTTATCATTACCCGAATTACCTTCGAGTACATCAGCACCACTGCCACCGTCCAGATTGTCATCACCGCTACCGCCATCCAACTGATCGCTACCACTCTGACCAGAAAGCTGATCGGCACCGGAACCACCGTAAACGGAATCTGTACCATTGTTACCGTAAAGCAGATCGTTACCCGCACGACCGTACACATAGTCGTTACCGGCACCACCGTAAAGCTCATCGTTTTCCGATACATCAACCTGATCGTTACCCGATCCGGCATTACCCTGCGCACCATCACCACCACCAGAAGCAGCAGGCGCATTCGGATCTAACACCTGAGCATTCGACTGACCTATATCAATAGTAAAAACGGAATCATCAAAATCAAGATCTCCACCGTTATACAGATCTTCGAAACCCAAGGTTAAAAGACCGGAATCGGGATGCAGTAAGCCAACGGTATGAGCAATACCATCCGGGTTCAGACCGTAATCATCATTCTCCAGACCTGCGGCAGTATGATATGTATGGTAGTTAAGTTGTTGCTCATCACCACTCGCACTCACATACCACAACGAAGGATTACTCGATTGTAGACTGGCCTGTGAACCATCGGCATTACGAAACGCCAAAGAACCGGTATCAAAGTCCATACCGTTATAAGCACTGTTATAGGAATAACCATTGGCGACGATGAAAAATCCAACTTGATCACCGGCATTCAGATCTAAGGAACTCGAACTCAGACCGCCAACCAGATCACCACCAGACCCTTGTAGGCTGGCATTGGTAAAATGGAATTGCACATCATAAATATTGCCATTGGCATCAACCTTATAACTGCCTAAGGAGTTACGGTAACCTGCCGATTCACCTTCAAAGATAACCTGACCTTGATAGTCCTCAGTAATGGTCACTGCAGCCAGATTGATATAACTCGGGCCACCACCACCATAGAGGATATCATTGCCTTTTTGACCCAGGATAAGATCGTCGCCCGATCCACCCCAGCCTTCATCCTGACCGTTGCCAGCATAGATGGAGTCATCACCCGCTCGACCCGATAGCACTTCATGTGCATTTCCACCTTGAAGCACATCATCCTGACTCGTGCCTGTAATTGGTTTGATTGTCGTAGACATTTCTTTTCTCCTGTTTTAGTTAAAATAAACGTTATAAGTAACTCAGTAAGGTTGCTATCGAGAACGATGATGGCAAATTAATGAGCGTGGTATAGATGGCTGTCGCAAACACTAATGCGCTCACCCATACACTGGTTATGTAACTCGCCATTACGTTACGTAATCTCTCTTTGATACTGTCATCAAAGCCGGCCGATTGATCGCCGCGGTTGGTCCAACGCTGTTTGGATAAACGAAAGATGCAATACACCTTGACCGAAGCGTTGAGCAATTGATTAACATAAAGAATAAAAGGAAACGACAAATAGATTCGATCACAATACCGATATAAAAATAAGGACAACAACATTCTGGAGATTGCAATCCAGACCAAATAGGACAAGATATAAGAAGAGGTATGTAATAAACTCACGTTCAACGCAACAATTGGACTGACCAGCATGGTCCACATCGCAATACGTTGATCAACAACACACCACCAAATAAACAAACCCACCTTACGCGGCCCCAGTAAGATACAACGTGTCCCGTTACGTAACATGTTGCCGGACCAACGCCGGAAGTTTTGTGTCATGCGTTCAATACCGGAACCAGTGATCTCTTCAACGGTATAAACCAGAGCATCGGGTACATAAAGCATCTTTGCGTCCTGGGTCAGCATGTAATACCAGGTGCTCTTGTCATCGCCTGACAGAAAACGAAACTTGCCCCAGAGCCAATGCGACAAATGATCAGCTTCCAGCATACGAATAAATTCAAGCCGGGTTAAATGCTTGGCCCGAAACACAGACATCCGGCCAGTCAGGGTTAAGACTTTGTTAGAAAGTGCATGAGATTGCATTGCCAGACGTCGTTGTGCAAATCGCATCTTTAACCAAATTTCGACCCACCTGGGTCCGAAACAAATCACTTCTTCGTCAGTTGTTAGTGCTTGCAACTCCGGGTCCATCTCAAATAGAGGACAACACTTCTGCAAAATACCCTGCGCTAAAATTGCATCGCCATCCATAAACACGATCAGATCATCTTTATGAATACCGCGCCGACTCATCGCGCGTAAAACAAGTCCAATCGCCATGCGTTTACCGGAAACATTCTGCCGGATCATAACCAATTCAATATCCACATCCTGTGCATGTTGTTGCAGATAACGGATGATAATGTTTTCGTCATAAGGATCGCCCGAACCCAACCACAAGGTCACCGGCGCACCGGAAAAACGCGCTTCATTGATAATGCTTTGAACGACCTTTTCTGTTGTATCTCTCACTTCCTTAAACGTGGTCATCATGAAATGCACATGAGGCGGTCGCCAACCTTGTTGCCAGAGTTGTTCGGCCTGGTCACGTTTTTTCGGGAAGACTAAACGTTGATAGATCTCCGCGCGTACGGCATGCACAAACCACCATGAATAACGCCAGATACCGAGTATGCCGATGATTAAGGTAAATTGACGCAACTCCGGCTGCCAGATCGTATTTGGCAATTCATTCAACGCGATAAAACAACAACCGAAGTAGAAAAACAGTTTGTACAGTGAATTCATAGTCCACTTGTCCGGTGTTTCCCGAACAGGATCGCCGCTGACTAATGATGAAGGTTTGTTATAAGTAGATACCACCGATCTTCTCCTCAGGCGTTTCTATTTTTTTCACACTCCCCGTTTGAGAACGAATAGAATTAATAAAGTTACCGACTACACCGGTTTGAATATTCGGGAAAATGACAACAACAGGTAAACCAGGGGTAAACTGTTCACGAATCTCGGCATCGTTATAACCCAGGATCTCTAAAGTCACTTTAGCGGTACGATCTTCAACTCCACGCCAGTTATAACGACTCTCAATTTCATCGATATAACCTTCAGTACGATCAATCTTCTTAATAAAGGTATTAACGATAATATCTTTTGATGGAAAATAAGCCCGTGCTTTATTACCCATACGAATATCGATCACTTCATCCTGGGTCAAGAAAACTTCGATAACTCGATTCTCTTCCCGCTCAAACAGGGCAATCGCTTCACCACGTTTGGTACTACTGCCCACCGTTTTTAACATATCAACCAAACGACCATTGCTAGGTGCTTGAATCGTTAGTCGTTCTTTATGTTCATACAAGGCGACCAATTCACGTGTCGTCAAGGCGACTTCTTCTTTTAACTGATTAACCTCTGCCTCAAGTTCTTTTGATCTGCCTTCAAAACGTTCACCGGTAAAATAGCGACCGGCATTAATCTTCTTCAGTAGTGTCTGGTATTTTTTAAGTTCGAGTTTTTTCCTAGCCAGCTCACCTTCAATCTTGGCTAACAACGATTTGGCACCATCCAACTGTTGATGTGGGACATAATCATCCCGGATCAGTTTATTAAAACGTGCAACATCTTTCTTCGCATAAAACTTTTGTTTAGTTAAAGAATCGATACTCGCATTTAATTCATCGATCATATTGATTGTGACGTAACGATAGTCATCCAGCTTGTCCCGCTCGATAGAAAGTTCCTGTTGTTTTAGTTCTACCTCAGAACGGGTGCGCTCAATATTAACCTTGGCCAGTTCAATATCCCGTTCAACCTTGGAATCTTCAATCGTAATCAACTTGTAACCCTTCGTAACAAATTCATCAATACCGATAGATACCTTTCTGATTTGACCATCCGTTGTCGAAACAATCTTTTCAATCGGTGCAGTTACGACACCGGAATCCACTTCCAGGCTAAAATAATTGGCATAGAGGGTAAACACAATATAAACAAGTAAGCTCATCCCACCGCTGAGATAAATTGCTGTCATGGTGATTAATTTTAGCGACCAACGTGATTTAGGGATCTCACTGGCAGGACTGGGATCAGGTTTGGTCGATACCGGGGTCACCGGTGAATCAATTCGTAATAAGGTATCGTCAATACTCATCATGGAACCACGAACCAGTTCATCGATGAAGTAAGTCATCAACTCCTTTTGCCGGTTATCAAGTGAAACAAATTTGGCAGCAAGTCGTTCGTCATCGCTAATACGCACAACTTCGGCATCTAGATCAAAGCGGATATCAAACCCCTGGAAGGGTAAACAAAAATTACAGGAAAAATTATCACCTGCCTGCAAGGACGCATCTTTCCAACCGTCCAACGCGAACCCACCCAGCCCCCAATCCATTGCGGTATAGGTTTCACCGTTAACATTAATCCGCAGGGCTGCATTAACCCGGTGGTGTCGACGTTGACTTGGTTTTTCGCGTGTTACTTTCATTTAGTCCTCTTTGTTAATAGTTAGTTATGCCCTAATATCAGCAAGCACGATGCCAAGACAACTATCAATAGAAATATCAATAGCTTATGTTAATTTTTCTAATAAACTGGGCATGTAAAACATGTGATTTTTGCAGTTTGCAATTGGATATTTGCAATATGCGAATCAAGACGGAATTTTTAATGCTAAGACAGCATTCAATGACTAAATAAACTATAAAAAATTAT
This sequence comes from Gammaproteobacteria bacterium, assembly GCA_965250225.1. Classification (GTDB taxonomy): domain Bacteria; phylum Pseudomonadota; class Gammaproteobacteria; order Eutrophobiales; family Eutrophobiaceae; genus CBDEUK01. The sequence continues at coordinate 90,772 of CBDFNQ010000028.1, read as the reverse complement.
TACCTAACAAATATATCTTATTGTTTTTATTAATATTTCAACTCATTAATTTCTTTTTGGCATTGTATTTGCGATATTTGACTTAAATCTGCAATAGCACTAACTTAGGAGAAGTGACATGAACAAATTTGAACTTAATTTATTTGCCTATGAAAACGCATTAATCATCCTGGATGATTTATTAATGGATATGGATAACCACTATTCAAATTCGTTTGAAGCAATCAATGATGATTACTACGATGCAGCAAGTTCATCAAACCCTGTTTTAAATTAATAGAAAGCATTTTATAAATTTTCTAGATGGGAAATCGGTTTAGGCAGAAAAAATTTAGCTCAAATCTAAACTAACAGATACTTGTATAAAACGTGTAATTGTCAAATCAAATCCGGGCTCCTACACATGAAGTACGTCCATATTTATCAACAGTGTCGTACGATTGCTTTTACTTTCCTTTGTCACACCTCCAACATAATCTAGAGGATATTTTATTTCCGCCCCCTCATAAAAAAAACTGATGTTTTACCGCCATAGTGTGTTAAAGTGCGCGCATCTGTGGCACCGTAGGGTGTCCAGAGCGTCATCTTTAGTTGTTAGTTCGCCCCCCTTGTGCTGCTTTTTCATAAAAGTCCCCACATCGAGTCCAACTGCTACTCCCTTAAGAGAGCCAATTATTGCATGCCGCACATAACGGCAAAGCTATCTCCATGCCTAACCTCAGCGATATCGCGTAAAGGTTAATGGCCGATTTTACTTCGCTAGAAACACAAGCCATCCACACAGATTTTTTGCTCGAAACAGCAAGCCGTGCGGAGGCATAATCTTGGAATTTTAGGAAAATATTGAATGAAATTTGAAACACTCGGATTATCCGAAGAATTACTGCGCGCCGTGCGCGCAACTGGCTATACCAGCCCAACACCCATCCAGGCACAGGCCATCCCCGCTATATTAGAAGGCCACGATGTTATGGCCGCAGCACAAACCGGTACGGGAAAGACAGCCGGTTTTACCCTGCCCCTGTTACAACGACTCAGCAACAAACCACCCGTAAAAAGCAACCGTACCCGCGCATTAGTATTAACACCTACGCGGGAACTCGCAGCTCAGGTGCAGGAAAGCGTGGTCACTTATGGTAAATATATGAAACTGCATTCTGCCGTTGTCTTTGGTGGTGTCAAAATCAATCCGCAGATGATGAAACTACGCCGTGGTGTCGATGTATTAGTTGCAACACCGGGTCGTCTACTCGATCTCTATCAACAAAATGCTATTCGCTTTAATGATATTGAGATTCTGGTATTGGATGAAGCCGACCGCATGTTGGATATGGGATTTATACACGATATTAAAAAGATCATGTCCCTGTTACCGAAACAGCGACAGAATCTGATGTTCTCTGCAACCTTCTCCAAAGACATTCGACAACTCGCCAAAGGCATTATCCATGATCCCGTTGAAATCAGTGTCTCCCCACGCAATTCTACTGTTGAGACTATTTCCCAAACGATCCATCCAGTAGATAAGGCACGCAAAGTAGAATTACTGAGTCATCTGATACGACAGGAAAACTGGTACCAGGTATTAGTTTTCAGCCGTACCAAACATGGTGCGGATAAATTGGTAAAGCGACTGTCGCGTGACAATATTCATGCTGCGGCCATACACGGTAATAAAAGTCAGGCTCAGCGGACTAAAGCGTTGGCTAGATTTAAACAGAATAAGATTCAAGTGCTGGTGGCAACCGATATCGCAGCCAGGGGAATAGACATTGATCAACTATCTCATGTCGTTAACTTCGATCTGCCGAATGTGCCAGAAGATTACATTCATCGTATTGGTCGAACGGGTCGCGCAGGTGCTAGCGGCAGTGCCATCTCCCTGGTCAGTGCCGATGAGATCAAACAATTGCAAGATATCGAACGACTCATCAAACGTAAGATCGAACGTGAAGAGATTGAAGGCTTCGAACCAGAACATGTCGTACCGCAATCCATTTCCAATAAACCCACACGCAACAAACAACAGGTAAAAAAATCTAACCATAGAAAAGGTCAGAGGAGAAATTCAAACGAACAAAGAACGCGTGGACGAAATAGCAAATCGAATAGCTCTGGTAATAACAACTCAAGCAAAAGAAACAATAAACTCGACAACCACGTGAAACTCTCAAGTTTAACAACAAGCCATGTTGTTTAAAGAATACGACTGATATTTCATAAAAATATAGTTATGAAAACAATTGCTATTTTTGTCGATGTGCAAAATATTTATTACACCACTCGACAAGCCTATGGTCGTCAATTTAATTATCGAGAGTTCTGGAAGCGTATCAGTTCTGAAGGAGATATTCTTTCTGCAACCGCATATGCCATTCATCGTGGTGATGATAAACAACTAAAATTTCAGGATGCACTAAAACACATCGGTTTCACAATCAGACTTAAACCTTACATACAACGCAGTGACGGTTCTGCCAAAGGTGATTGGGATGTCGGCATTGCCATTGATGTTATGGAAACAGCAAAGGATGTTGACACTATTATTTTATTATCGGGTGACGGAGATTTTGACCTGTTACTGGAAAAAATAAAAAAGGATTATGCTATTAGTGCTGAAGTGTATGGTGTGTCATCACTCACCGCTAACTCTCTCATTGATGCCGCCAGTGTTTTTCATCCTATCGAGGAAAACCTCTTGTTATCATGACTGGATTTCGGCTATGGCTTCCTGCGTTGTTCTCGGCTTTTGCTCCAAGCGTCGCTCCACCTCCTCCATCCTTGGGGTCGTACCACCTTGTCAGAAAAAATGAAATATGCAGAGGTCTCTATGATTTTCAAACATTCAAATACGATTTGTACAACTGTCGACTACTTAATGGTTTGGAGCCAAGAAAACTCTTTAGCATTGTGCGCATGAGAACTCTTGCTTGTTTCAAGGAATCTTCCGATTCGAACTGATCGTTTTGAAGTGACAACAAAGTTTTTCCGCTTAATAAGACATACTCACCGTGTTTCGGTGGCGTTTCACTCGGACCATTATCCAGGCAATAATAGTAGTCTTTGTCCTGTTCAATCGGGGAATCATTATCAACATCATGGTCAAGTACTAAACCATAGCCTAGCGCCTGCAATAATTGTATTTCAAACCGCCTCAGTACAGATTGTTCGTTTTCAGCATTCCTTAACGAGATTAATACAACTTCATACGCCTCAAACAATTCAATATGTGGTTCGTTCTTATGCAATAAACGCACAATCAATTCATTGATATAAAAACCAGTCATAACTAACGAGCCTTTTAACATATCAACCGGACAAATAGATTCAACCTTATTTAAAGTTCCCATGCTGCCCCTGCCAGACCAGGAAAGCATAATTTTCTGGTAGGGTTGTAACAAAGCCTGTTCGTTACGTTTATTTTTTGTTCGTATACCACGTGCCACCAGATCAACCCGACCATAATCAGAAGAAAGCACATCCAGTAACAAACTAGTTTCGCGATAGGGACGCTGATGTAGAATAAAACAGGGATGAAGCTCCGTTTTCATTGGTGAGATTTATATCGCTGGTCAAACATCGTACTCGAATTGTCTCAGGGCCTTTTCATCGTCTGTCCATTTACCTTTAACCTTGACCCAGGTTTCGAGAAATACTTTTTGACCAAACATCGTTTCCATGTCTTTTCTCGATTGCTCACCAACCGACTTCAGGATAGCACCATTCTTGCCAATGATAATGGCTTTCTGTCCTGAGCGTTCCACCCATATGGTTGCATGAATGTGAAGAATCTTTTTTTTCTCCTTAAAACTATCAATCGTTACAGTTGATTGATAGGGCAACTCATCCCCCAGTTTCTGCGTCAATTTTTCACGAATAAATTCTGCTGCAAAAAAACGCGAGCCTCTATTAGTGATTTGATCGTCACCATAGATTTTTTCAGCAATTGGCAAATTGTCTGTAATTTTTGATTCAAGACTCTCTACATCATCAATAGAGAGAGCGCTCATTGGGATAATATGTGAACATTCCAAAGATTGTTTTAAATCTTCAATGAAGGGCAACAACTTCTTTTTATCATTAATTTTATCCACTTTATTGACAACTAGGATCACGTCAGTAGAAACATGGCTGATTTTTTGTAAAACCATTTTGTCTTCTTCAGTCCACTTCATCGCCTCGATCATAAAAACCAGGACATCAACACCATCTATAACATTCAACGCCTCACGATTCATGTAGCGATTGATGGCAGTCTTAGGTGATTTCTGTATACCCGGCGTATCAATATAAATAATTTGCGCGCTATCAGTATTTTTAATGCCGATCAAATGATGACGTGTGGTTTGTGGTTTACGCGTTGTAATGCTGAGCTTTTGACCTATCAAACGATTCAATAATGTTGATTTGCCAACATTTGCACGGCCAATAATAGCAACATGTCCACAACGGACTGTCGATTTTTTATTCGTATTTTTTACATCGTTCACGAATTTTCAGACTGTAATAGATTCAGTGTTTCCTGTGCTGAAAATTGTTCCGCACTACGTTTGCTTCGTCCTGTAGCACAAATAGGGTCACCCATGTTTTCAACCTTGCACTCTACGGTAAACTCTCGGGAATGTGCCAGACCTTCTTCCTTGACGACGGTATACACTGGCAAGGAAATCTTTCTCGCTTGCAGATATTCCTGCAATTGGGTTTTTGGATCTTTGGACAGATTATCTGGTGATATCTGCCCAAGCATTTCGTGATAAATCTCCAGCAGACATTTTCGACAGGTATCATAATCCGAATCCAGGTAGACTGCACCGATAATAGCTTCGAATGTATTCGATAATATAGAATCTCTTCGCCAGCCACCGCTTTTCAATTCACCAGAACCCAGATGAATGCATCTGCCAATCTCCAGTGTCCTTGCCAATTTAGCGAGCGTCTCCTTTTTAACCAGATTGGCCCTGAGTCTGGTAAGCTCGCCTTCCGGCGCAGTTGGAAATTGATGATATATTGCTTCAGCAATCACCGCTCCCAACAGTGCATCGCCAAGATATTCAAGACGCTCATTATTCTCCTGGCCAACACTCCGATGTGTTAAAGCCAGACTGAGTAAACCAGGGTCTATAAATTGATGGCTGATCGCCTGACATAACTTGTCAGTCGTATCAGTCATCACCTGCTGTTGTGCCTAACGGCATGGTCTCATCAAATTTCAGGGTAAAAAATAAATCTCGAAAAAATACATTCTCTGCATTGTATCTAACACGAATCTTATTGGGTTCGCCTTTTTTGCCTTTTAAGACCTTCACATGCTCTTTGACCGTGCCATCAAATCTTCTAATGTTCGTAATCTCGATATTTTTCAAGAAATAAGTACGAACCTGTCCTGCCGTCAATGTCGATGCATCTGGCCGCGCAGAGACGGTTTTCATTGAATTGATGACTTGAAATTTTTCGTAGTAAAGCGGATATATTCTAAGTACTAAAGCACCTACCAAAACCAGTATCATGATTATGAAGATGAAACCCATAAAGGTTAAACCAGATTGTGTTGATCGTTTGTTTTTATTCATTAAAGAGTCACTCCTATGTTTCAGGCCAGTCTAGTTTAGCATTGTACCAATTCTATTCCACTCAACCTGCCAGCTTGTAATGTCCCAAAAACTCTCAGAACGCCAACTCATCCAGATCAAAAACGCCCTGCCCATCAGATTTTCGTCGGGCACAAACCCCCAAAAACGACTATCTCCACTATTATCACGATTATCTCCGAGGACGAAATAATGACCTTTTGGGACAACGACATCGGCATTTTTAGAGGTTCTGCCGGATACCTCCAGGATCTGATGTTTCACACCGTCCAGATCCTCCTCAAAAACCATAGAGCCCATCATCATTAAACTAGTGGAATCCTGACCAATATATTCCCCAAGTTCCACCTCTGCCATAACCTTACCATTGATAGTCAGGGTCTTATCCTGATAAACAAGACGATCACCAGGCAGACCCACAACACGTTTTATATACGGCGTTTTTTGATCACCTGGATAACGAAATACAACGATATCACCTCTTTTCGGCCTCTCTTTCTCTATGATTTTCTTGTTCAATACAGGAAGACGTATCCCGTAATCGTATTTATTCACCAGTATGAAATCACCAATTAACAGGGTTGGCATCATAGACGCACTCGGAATGCGAAATGGTTCAACAATAAAAGAACGTAAAATGAGTACTATCAGAAAAACCGGGAAAAACGAGCGGGCAAATTCGACTGGCCAGGGTTCAGCCACATTGGTTGGTTCAGAACCTTCTGCCAATTTTGTTTTGCGAGAAGACGCAAGAAACAGAATATCAAATAACCAGATTGCGCCACTGAGAAAGGTTAATAAAACTAAAAAAGCTGAAAAATCAAAATTCATTTATCTTTTCCTACGTGTAATATTGCCATGAAGGCCTCCTGTGGTATTTCCACTGAGCCAAATTGTTTCATTCTTTTTTTCCCAGCTTTTTGTTTTTCCAGCAATTTACGCTTACGGGTAATATCACCACCATAACATTTTGCCGTCACATTTTTGCGCATTGCTTTTACAGTTTGTCGCGCAACAATCTTTGAACCGACCGAGGCTTGAACTGCAACTTCAAACATCTGTCTGGGGATAAATTCTTTCATCTTCTCCGCCAGGTCTCGGCCCCGAGTTTGCACTTGATCCTGATGCACAATAGACGATAAGGCATCGACTCGTTCACCATTGATCTGGATATCCAGTTTTACCAGTTTTGCTGGTTCAAAACGAATGAAATGATAATCAAACGAGGCATATCCACGACTGACTGATTTTAGACGGTCAAAAAAATCCAACACCATCTCACTCATCGGAAGTTCAAAGGTTAATGAAATTTGCTTGCCTAAGTAATGTAATTTTCTTTGTACTCCTCGTTTTTCGATACACAGAGTGATCACATTGCCAATATATTCCTGTGGCACAAGTATATCGGTTCTAACAATTGGCTCACGAATTTCGCTTATCTTATCGGTAGTCGGTAATTTAGCCGGATTATCGACATAAATAGTCTCATTTGCCGTACTCAACACTTCATATACAACGGTCGGTGCCGTTGTGATCAAACTCAAGTCGTATTCACGCTCCAGGCGTTCTTGAACGATCTCCATATGCAGCATACCAAGAAAGCCACATCGAAAACCAAAACCCAATGCCTGAGAGGTTTCCGGTTCAAAATGCATCGCGGCATCATTGAGTTTTAATTTTGCCAGAGCCTCGCGAAAGGCTTCATAATCACTGGAATCAATCGGGTATAAACCAGCAAACACACGCGGTTTGACATGCTCAAATCCTGGCACAGGTTCCTCTGCAGGATTTTCTGCGAGCGTAAGGGTATCTCCCACTGGGACAGCATCAATTTCTTTAATGCTACCAACAACATAACCGACTTCACCAGTTAACAATTCTTTTCGTGACACCCTTTTGGGTGTGAAGACACCCACTTCAGTGACTTCATAATCACGGCCCGTCGTCATGACACGCATTTTTTTTCGAATTGGTAAGACACCATCAACTATTCGTACCAGTGAAACCACGCCCAGGTAATTATCAAACCAGGAATCAATGATCAATGCCTTCAATGGTGCATCCGGATCGCCTTTTGGCGCAGGGAACACGCTCACAATTTGTTCCAGTAATTCCTTTATGCCGGTACCCATTTTAGCACTAACCTGAATCGTCTCTTTGGTGTCCAGACCAATGATCTCTTCTATCTCATCAGATACTCTATCGGGATCGGCTGCAGGCAGGTCAATTTTATTTAATACGGGCAAGACCTCCAGATCATATTCAATAGCGGTAAAACAGTTCGCCACACTTTGCGCTTCGACACCCTGAGCCGCATCAACAACCAATAATGCGCCTTCACAGGCAGCCAAAGAACGTGATACCTCATAACTAAAATCAACATGCCCTGGAGTATCAATCATATTGAGCTGGTAATCAGTGCCATCCGATGCCATATAATTGAGAGTGACACTCTGAGCCTTAATAGTAATACCGCGTTCGCGCTCAATGTCCATAGAATCTAGAACCTGTGCGGACATTTCACGATCAGACAAACCACCACAGGTCTGAATAAACCGATCGGCTAATGTAGATTTACCATGATCAATATGGGCAATAATTGAAAAATTTCGAATATTCTGCATAAAAACTGAGATACACTTAGGAGGCTGTCTGCCAAAATGCGGCGATTCTAGCTGATATCCTGCAACACATAAACATAATGTTTGATTAGTATTCTATCTGGCAGAAATCAGTATGGATTCGAGCACCTTTGAATCGAAGAAGTATTCACACAGAACTGTGCCCTGGTAGGTTAAAACAGGAATTTGACCAGCGTGCTGACGTTGCAGTTCAGGATCCGTATCAATATCAATTACCTCAACATGATACTTCTGATTGACAAGGTTAGCTTCAAGCTCGACCAGCATTTGCTCACAAAGGTGACACTTATCACGAACGTAGAGTATAAAAATAAATTCACTATTTATGTTACTCATGTCTTTTCTCGCTAGTTATGAATAACAAAAAATGAATTTATCAATTTTTTTTATGAATCATTATCCTCGATCTTCATTGCCAGAAATATTGGGCCACCTCTTCTCTGAATCAGGATGGGAATAGATTTTCCGGTCGGCAAATCAGTGGTTAGCTCCTTAAAGTGTTTTGTATCATTCACCTTGATGTTATTCACAAGCAGGATGACATCACCTCTTTGCACACCAGCATTCCTTGCCGGGCCCGCAATTACCTCTTCGACTATCACCCCATGAGCATCAAGTTTCAGTTCTTTTCTTTGTTCATCGTTGATGTCTTTGACACGCAGTTTGAGTGAATTATTGACTATTTTATCAGGTGCTGATGAAGGAGAGCCTGCTACAGAGGAACCGTCATCGGGCAATTGGGCTATTGTGACGCGCAAGGTCTTCCGCTTGCCTCCTCGTATCACTTCAACAGGAGTTACATCTCCAACTTTGCTGATACCCACCATCGGAGGTAGATCCGAAGAAAAACCGATATCTTCACCATTGTATTTCACAACAATATCACCAACTTCAAAACCCGCTTTCTCCGCCGGGCTATCTTCTATCACTTTAGCAACCAAAGCTCCCATTGGCCGTTCCATACCGAACGATTCGGCAAGTTCAGCATTCACATCCTGAATCAACACACCCAACCAGCCACGACTTACCTGACCTTGATCCCTGAGCTGGCGATACACATCCATCATCACATTAACCGGAACTGCAAAAGAAAGTCCCATGAAACCACCGGTACGGCTGTAGATTTGTGAATTCACACCAATCACTTCTCCATCGAGATTAAACAATGGGCCACCAGAATTGCCCGGATTAATCGCGACATCAGTCTGAATAAAGGGCACATAGTTTTCGTTTGGTAGACTACGCCCAATCGCACTGACAATGCCTGCGGTCACTGAATGATCAAAACCGAATGGTGATCCGATTGCCAAAACCCATTCGCCTACTTTCATACGATCAGAATCGCCTATTTTGACTACTGGCAAATGGTTACCATCAATCTTCAGTACAGCTATGTCACTTTTTTTATCCCTGCCAACAAGTTCTGCTTCAAATTCACGACGATCATTTAAACGAACGATGATTTCATCAGCATTTTCCACTACATGGTTATTGGTGATCACATATCCATCTTTGGACAAAATAAAACCAGAACCGAGGGATGAGCGTTTTCTGAAGGGTTCAGGTGAACCCTGGTTTTGTGGCATCTCTTCAAAAAATTTACGGAAAAAATCATAAAACGGACTGTCTTCCGGGATGTCCGGTAAATTAAATTGTGGAGCTATCCCATTGCCTGCTTCGTTCTTCACGGTTGTACTGATATTAACAACCGCTTGCGCATTGTTTTCAACCAACGGTGTAAAATCGGGTAATGAACGAGCAGATACTGTCGCACTGATTAAACAGGCAGCTAACAATGATGACAGTACATAATTAAAGCCAAATGGAAAATAGCCCTTTTTCATAAATGCTCCAGGATAACAATTAAGGTTTATGGAAAGAATTGTAGAGTGTTCGAAATTGAAAAACGATCAGTTTATTTGATGGACAACTGAAACAGCCATTTGTTGAACAGTAGTCTTGGGCACTTCACCCACGACAGTTACCTGGTAACCATCAGTAAAGAATGAAAAAGTATTGACACCACCCATCTGTGATGGACCCGGTATAAAGCCAGGCTGGTGATCCAGCTTCTCGATAAAAACGGAAACCATGGCCAGTCCATCAGAATATATCATATGGTTCATTGGCATTTTCTTGCTGCCAATCATCTGTTGCTCATGTTCACTCATACTAAACCCGTTCGGCATCCAGTTAACCATCCATTCCGATTTTATCTGGTCAGTCGACACATCATCGTATTCGTGTTCATGCCAGGTATAATTGTTGCCAGAAAGTTCTGATTCCAGTGACTCATCAGGGATAGAATCCAGTAGTTCCAATTGTGTAAACATCAGTTGCTCAATCGTAACACCGATTTGTGTTTTTAATATCGATTTCAATAATAATTTAGACCGCTTGTCGATCCAGAGTTGATAACCATAGCGGTATGGATCTTTTGGTACCACATTGACCACCCATGCCTCACGTCCAGCAACCCGACCCTCAGCTGCGACGACAAAATTATAAAATGCGGATATCGTTTCAATCGGTTCAGGCAATTGTCCTGAGAAGAATTTTCTGGGTTTAGTTTTTTCAACAAGAACTTCCTGATTTTCAGGAAAGAAACACGTGACACCTTGATCATCACGAATTATTTCTCTTGCATTTCCGCTCATTGAAACCAGGCGTTCATGCTCTCCGTCCTTATCAGATCGATGAATCAAACGCATGGTATCCATTCGGGTGCCACGATTATAGACAAAAATGCCATCATAATTCAACTCATGTGCCGCACGAGACATCTGGTTAATCAGTTGCTGTGCGTCTGTAGAACTATCAGCAGCTATACTGGTTGGAGAAAAGACAGCAATGGTTAGCGCATAAAAGAAACGCCGGGTAAAACGAATTCTTGCCTGGCTGTGTCTGAAACTATTCCGACTCATACCCTATCATTCTCACATAAGGGGCCATGCCTTGTACCGCACTGTTAGCTCGAAGCTCATTATAGTTCATCATATAACGATTCATTCTGGCTTTGGCACTGAGACTCTCTGGAGTGTTTATGACTTGGGGTAATTGACTGCTAGTTAAAGTGACGGGTCGAATGAGCTCATTCGAAATAACCTGTTCGGCAACCACAGGGACGACAGCATTTTGTGTGTCATTTCCCTGAAAACTTTGTACACCTAACAACACAGCGGCTGTTACTGAAGCAGCGATGGCAAATCCGGCCACCGGTTTAAGATACGGCATGGATGATCTTGCTTTAGGAGCTAATACAGTCGGTTTCATCATGATCGATTCTTGGGCAATCGCATCATGAATCCTTTGGTGGAGATCCAGATCCACGGTACCAGGAAGATTCCCCTGCAGGGAATCACGGATCAAATGATAACGTTGCCATGTCTGCTTTGATTCATCATTGTTCAACAACGCAACATCATCGGAGGAATATTCGTCATCCATCAATGCTGAAATCGATTCTTGCTTGTCAATATTCATCTCTTCTCTCTTATCGGTAATCAATTAGTGGTTTCAGTTCTTTATCTATTGCTTCTCGAGCCCTGAATATCCTCGAACGTACAGTGCCAATGGGGCACTCCATAACGGTCGCAATATCTTCATAACTCAGGCCTTCCAGTTCACGTAATGTAATCGCCATTTTCAAATCTTCAGGTAAATTATCAATCGTTTTCACCACTACGTCCTGAATTTGATCACGCATTAACAAACGCTCAGGTGTGGCATACTCTTTTAGAGCACTCTCACCCTCAAATTGTTCCGCTTCAGATATATCTTGTTCGGCCTCAAATGGTCTTCTGGACTGTTGAGCCAGATGATTTTTCGCCGTGTTAACTGCAATCCTGTACATCCAGGTATAAAACGCACTATCGCCACGAAATCTTGGCAATGCACGATAGGCTTTAATGAAAGCTTCTTGTGTGACATCCAAAGCATCACTTGGGTTCCGTACAAAACGCGTTACCAGATTCACTATTCTCTGTTGGTACTTTAATACCAGCAGATCGAATGCCTTTTTGTCGCCTTGTTGTACCCTTTCTACGAGTTGTTTGTCAGTTACTTTTTCGCCCATTAGGGCCAATCCTTTATCTGTTTATTGTGTGTTATGACCATTATGGCCTAGACTGTGCGCAAATTTAGCCGATTTAACAGGCTGATATATATTGTTATTTTAAGCAGCGCCGATCAATTACTTACACGAAAAGTCAGGAATCATACATTAAGTCCGATGAGTCACCAATACGTTCATGACATCCTTATCGTAGGCAGCGGTGCTGCGGGTCTGAGTCTGGCCCTGCATCTGGCAAAACACGCAAAAGTCGCCGTTTTGTCCAAAAGCACTCTGACAGAAGGCGCCACACTGTACGCCCAGGGTGGCGTGTCGGCTGTTATGGACAAATTTGATTCCGTTGATTCTCATGTAAAAGACACATTGGAGGCCGGTGCTGGACTGTGTAAAGAAGACGTTGTGCGTTTTGTGGTCGAAAATGGCAAGAAGAATATTGATTGGTTGATCAATCTAGGGGTCGAATTCACTAAATCATCACAATCAGATGGAAATAATGATTATCATTTGCATCAAGAAGGTGGTCATAGTCACCGCCGGATCATCCACGCTGCCGATTCCACGGGTCGTGAGATAGAAACCACTCTGGATCAGCTTGCACGCTCGCATCCAAACATTAGTGTCTTTGAGCATTGCACAGCGGTTGATTTAATCACGGGGGCTAAATTAAAACAGGGACATAATCGTTGCCTGGGTGCCTATGTCTATAATCAAAAGAAAGATACTGTTGAAGTATTTCGTTCAAAATTCGTCGTCCTGGCTTCAGGGGGTGCCGGTAAAGTCTATTTGTATACCAGTAATCCAGATGTCAGTACCGGCGATGGCATTGCAATGGCCTGGCGTGCTGGCTGTCGCATCGGCAATATGGAATTTATTCAGTTTCACCCTACCTGTTTGTATCATCCCGAAGCGAAATCATTCTTGATCTCAGAGGCTTTGCGTGGGGAAGGTGCGAAATTGCGCCTGGCAAATGGTGAAACTTTTATGGAACGCTTTGATGAAAGAGCTGAATTAGCGCCTCGCGACATCGTGGCACGGGCAATCGATCATGAAATGAAACGTCTGGGTAGTGACTGCGTCTATCTGGATATCAGCCATAAACCCAAAGAATTTATTACCGAACATTTTCCAACCATCTATCAACGCTGTCTGGAATATGGCTTTGACCTGGCCAAAGAGGCCATTCCTGTGGTTCCTGCAGCCCATTACACTTGTGGAGGCGTGACGATTAATCTACAAGGCAAAACCGATATTGAGGGCCTGTACGCCATTGGTGAGGTCAGTTGCTCCGGTTTACATGGAGCTAATCGGATGGCGAGCAATTCCTTGCTAGAATGTGTCGTCTTTGCCCATGCCGCTTACGATGATATCTGTGGCCAACTGGATCAGATTGAAGCACCTGCAGAATTGCCTGAATGGGATGAATCACAGGTGACGGACTCAGATGAAGAGGTCGTGGTCTCACACAACTGGGACGAAATTCGTCGTTTCATGTGGGATTATGTTGGAATTGTCAGAACTACAAAACGACTTCAGCGTGCATGCCATAGGATTGATTTATTACGCTCGGAAGTCCATGAATATTATGGTAATTTTAGATTAAATCAGGATTTGATCGAGCTCCGTAACTTAATATGCATAGCCGGTTTAATCGTTCAGTCCGCCATGTTACGCAAAGAAAGCCGAGGACTGCATTTTACCCTGGATTTCCCAGATCAGGATAAGGCACAAAATGGCGTTGATACCATGCTCGCAACCAGTCATGATACGTAAATCATACCCTGATAGAATATAAGTATATGATTTTAAAGAGATTACTGAAATCCCGTAAGAAAATATGACAGAATTTGGTGTCTTAATGAGTGATAACTTGACGCAGAACCCAAAGTGTTTTATATAAGTATATGTTTTATATAATATTTACAATGGCATTTATATTGCATATTCCATAAACATCTGAATATTTATGGAATATAAATTATGCAACCATCAGCCAATAATACGTTGAATGTACAAGCTATCAATGAATTATCTGCACAACAGAACAACCAAAGTCAGGCGAATGCTCAGAGACATAGCATGAATGAGGAGCAACATTTTTTAGGACTGGCAAATACGCTACAAAGTACACTCGACCTGCGTAAGCTGCTCGAGCTCTATGATGATGAAGTCAGTGCCTTTATCCCTCACGATGGTTTTAGTTATAAAAATCTGAATGAAAATATTAGTATCGATTTTGGTAAAAATGATCTTCACAGCTACAGTTACAAACTGGTATTACTGAAAAAAAACCTGGGAGAAGTGAGTTTTTACCGAGCTAAACCTTTTACAAAAGAAGAACTGAATCAACTCGAGGCCTTAATCGCTGCGCTGCTTTATCCTGTACGCAATTCTTTATTGTATAAACGCGCTGTTGAAACCGCCTACCGTGATCCACTGACCGATTTAAATAATCGTGCTGCGATGGACAACGCCCTGGATCAGGAACTCGATTTTGCAAATAGACACAATCTATCATTGTCTGTATTAATGCTCGATCTTGATAAATTTAAAAATATTAATGACACCTATGGACACATCGCAGGTGATGCTGTCCTGAAATCCCTTGCTGAATCCATGAAAGCTTGTGTTCGTCGAAGTGATATTATATTTCGATACGGCGGTGAAGAATTTCTCATTTTGTTAAGGAATACCCAGGAAGATGGTGCCTTGTTGCTCGCAAACCGTATTCGAGAAGCAGTTGAAAAAATGCATTGCCCACATCAAAATCACGACATACGAGTTACTGCGAGTATTGGTGTGGCCACACAAAATTCTGCTGGGACGAAAGATGCACTATTACAACGTGCAGACAAAGCACTTTATAAAGCAAAATCGGAAGGCAGAAATCGGGTTATTATCGCAGAGTAAATCGTCCTTGGTATCGGACTGAAGTCATTCTTATTTTTTCGAGGACTGGCTTAAGCTTGTTCTCAATCGTTACTATTTAACAAAGCAATAAATTCATCTTCTGTTAAAACAGTAATGCCTAATTCAGAAGCCTTGTCTAGTTTACTCCCAGCATTTACACCTGCGATAAGATAATTGGTTTTTTTCGACACACTACTACTTACCTTTGCACCTAATGCAATCAAGCTATTTTTTGCTTCGTGGCGACCCATGGTTTCCAATGTTCCGGTGATGACAAATGTTTTTCCAGATAATGCTTGAATATGTTGTTGTACGTTTTCATCAGACCAATGAACTCCTGCTTTTATCAAACGTTCAATAATTTCCTGAATGTGCTGCTCACGGAAAAATTCAACAATATGTCCCGCAACGATTGGCCCAACATCCACAACAGTTTCGAGCTCTTCCTGTCTTTTTGTTCGAATGGCATCAAGATTTCCAAAATGAAACGCAAGAGACATTGAAGTGGCCTCACCCACTTCACGTATTCCCAGTGCATAAATAAAACGTGCAAGTGATGTTTGTTTACTTTTTTCAAGGGCAAGGATTAAATTCTCCGCAGACTTTTCACCCATGCGCTCTAAATTACTAACATCATCAACGTCTAGTTGATATAGATCAGCAATTGTTTCCACTAAGCCTGATTGAATTAATTGTTCAACTAACTTGTCACCCAGGCCATCAACATTCAAAGCACGTCTGGAAGCAAAATGAATAATCGCCTGGATACGTTGAGCCGGACAATGTAAATCGTTATTGCAACGATGTGTTGCCTCGCCTTCAATTCGACTTACATCCGAACCACAGACAGGACATATATCTGGCATTACAAATGGCCGGGTATTTGATGGTCTTTTTTCAATAATAACTTTTACTACTTCCGGAATTACATCACCTGCCCTGCGTATGATGACAGTGTCATTGATGCGAACATCTTTACGCTCTACTTCATCTATATTATGCAAAGTAGCATTCGTCACCGTGACACCGCCGACAAACACGGGCTCCAGTCGTGCAACCGGTGTCAACGCACCTGTGCGTCCAACTTGCACCTCGATATCAAGCACCTTAGTAATTTCTTCTTCAGGTGGAAATTTATAAGCAATAGCCCAACGTGGCGCTCTTGAAACAAACCCTAAAACAGTTTGTTGTGCGTAATCATTGATCTTATAAACCACACCATCAATTTCATAATCGAGCTTATTACGTTTTTTAGTAATCACTTGATAAAAATCTAAACAGCTTTCCAATCCTTTGCATAAACGAGTTTCAGATGAAACAGGCAAACCCCACTGTTTTAATTGCCCCAGGGTTTCAAGATGCGTATTTGGCATCACGTCTCCTTCAACCTGTCCGACGCTGTAGGCATAAAAACTCAAAGGTCTTTTTGCCGTCACACCTGGATCTAATTGACGCAAACTACCTGCCGCTGCATTTCTGGGATTAGCAAATAATTTTTCATCATTGCGAGCCTGCGTTTGATTTAGTCTTTTGAAACCCGAACGCTTCATAAACACTTCCCCACGCACTTCTAATAAAACAGGGTAAGCATTCCCTAACAAACCAAGTGGGATGCTGTTAATAGTACGGACATTCATGCTGACATCTTCACCAACCCGACCATCACCGCGTGTTGCCGCACGAACTAACTTGCCCTTCTCGTACAAAAGACTAATTGCCAAGCCGTCAAGTTTTGTTTCAGCAACGTATTCGTTTGTATCTGTATTTAACTTTTCCCGAAGACGTTTATCAAAGGCATTGATATCCTTTTCATTAAATGCGTTGGCCAGTGACAACATGGGGATCAGGTGTTCCACTTCAGCAAACGAATCAAGTGGCCCGGCACCAACCCGTTGGGTCGGTGAATCAGAAGTGATTAATTTGGGAGATTGTGATTCAAGTTTCTGTAATTTCAGAAAAAGGCGATCATATTCAATATCGGGAACTGCAGGATCGTCGAGAACATAATATTGATAATTATATTGTTCGATAGTTTCTCTGAGCTGTTGAATCTCTTGTCTAATATTTTTTGTTGTCATTCAACAGGCTTTTAGATTTTTTAAGTATTTGCAAAACGTTGGGCTTTTTCACGCATCGACTGTATGACATGATCATCAAGTGCTTCATTCGTCATGCCTCTTAACTCTCCCCCAAGCTCATCGGCAAGACGTTGGCAGGTGCTTAACATTAATTCAAAACCAGGAATAGCATCGACACTCGTTGGTAAAGACATATAAATAACCACACCTTTGGTAGTAAACGAATCCATTTCCTGTAAATTAAATTCGCCAGGCTCAAACATGTTGGCCAAACTGAATAAAGGTTTGTCGCTCTTCATTTGCCCAACACCATAATGATGAAAAATATTCATATTACCGAATTTCATCTCAACATTTTTGGTGGCCGTTAATAATTTTAGCCCCTCGAATACTTTACCTTCCTTTGCAATAACTCGTAGGATCAATATCTCATCTTCTGGCGGAAGCTCCTCTCCTTCAAGCACATCATTCACTAAGGGCTTACCAAAGAAATCATCATCCACATTGTATTTTCTGGAAATTTTTCCTCTTCGAATCACCGTTTGGCTGTCAGATTTTTCTTTCTTATTGTTTTCCTCTTCGTGGAGAATTTTATTCAAACCTGAAATAGCATCGATATAATCACGTGGTTCATCATCGAAAGCTGTCATAGGAAGTTCAGAATCTGGATCGGGGTTGAAAATAACTTCGGTATGGCGTTTAGGTTTGCGTTTATTCGCGTAAAAATCCCAGAGATAAATTCCCAGAACGATTAATGCACCGATTGTTAACAAAACCCAGCGTAAGCTATCCATTTATGAAATTACCACCTTGCACGAATTTTTCCTCCAATTAAGAAAGGAAGCATTTTCCGTCAAAAGAAATGTTAGGCGCTAGCTGCCATCTCGACGGCAGCATCCACATCCACGCTGACAAGGCGGGAGACACCCGGCTCGTGCATGGTCACACCAAGTAATTGCTGTGCTATCTCCATAGTAATTTTATTATGTGTAATCACAATAAATTGCACTTCATCAGACATGGACTTAACCAATTCACTAAATCGTTCAGTGTTGGCATCATCAAGCGGCGCATCAACCTCATCGAGTATGCAAAAAGGCGCAGGATTCAGTTTGAAAATTGAGAATACTAACGCTACAGCGGTTAATGCCTTTTCACCACCTGATAATAAATGGATGGTGGTATTGCGTTTGCCCGGTGGCCGCGCCATCACAGTAATGCCAGTTTCCAGTAAATCTTGACTGGTCAATTCCAGATAGGCACTACCTCCACCAAAAATTTGCGGGAAAGTTTCTTTCAGATTGGTATTTAAATTATCGAAGGTTTCCTTGAATCGAGATTTTGTTTCCTGATCAATTTTTCGGATCGCCGTTTCCAGTGTTTCCAGCGCCTCATTAATATCTGCTTGCTGACTATCCAGATAGTTTTTACGTTCCGATAACTGTGAATGCTCATCAATGGCTGCCAGATTGATTGCGCCCAAACGCTGGATCTTACGGGTAATGGATTCAAGTTGTTCTTGCCATTCCTTCTGAACTGCCTGTTCTGGTAATTCTTCCAGAACTGTTTTGAGTTCCTGATCGGCAGACTCAAATTGCTCCTCGATGGCCTCCCGACGTATCCGGGTTTCTTGTGCTGTCATCCGCACCTTTTCAAGTTCCTCACGACGACTCAACACAACTTGTTCATTCTGTGTCCGTTGTTCTTCCAGTTTGCGAATCTCAGACTCAATTGTTTGCACCGCCACGCGCGCTTCCGTTAACGTCTTCTCAGCATTAACTTTATCAGACAGCTTACCATCCAGTTCAGTTTGCATGGTGACTAATGGTTCAGTGGATTCACCAATCAGTTTGCTCAACTCCTGACGACGATGGCGAACATGTTCCAGTTGCATTTCATTACGTTTGACAGCCTGTTCAAGAGAAGCGTTTTGCGAGGTTATTGCCTCAAGTTGTAGTGCTATCCCATGACTTTGCTCATGTGTTGTTTGCCAGGCAGTCCTGGCGGTATTCAAAGATTCCCGATACTGATCTCGCATTAACATCAATTGAGATTTCTGTTGATCCATGGCGCCCGTTAGTGTCTCTGTTTCCACCAATTCTGCTCCAAGCCGTTGCAGCTCATCCTTTTCACGATTGCGATTGTGCTCAAGTTCTTCAAGTTGTTCATTGATCTTTTCTGAACGGCTGGATAACTGGTCGAGCTGAGATTCACTCGCTACCAACTGGCCTTTTAGTTCCGATACAACGGTTTGTTGTCTTTGTGCATTATTTCTGAGTTCATCAATATTATTCGATTTAATGTCCAGCTCACGTTTGCTGTTAGACAAATCATTCTCCAGTGACACCAGCCCTTGAGATAAAGATTCAAGCTGTTGATTCAATTTCTGAATTTCCTGTTCCCGTGAAATCAAACTGGCATCCTGACCTTTTGCCCGGATAATCCGTACCCAGTTCCTTCCTAACCAGATACCATCTTTACTCACCACTGACTGGCCAGCGACTAGTAAAGGACGTATCTCAAGTGCAGCAGATAGATTATTGGCAATGAAAATATCTGCAACGATTGATTTTACTGATTCTGGTGATGTAATTTTTTCGGACAAACTCGGCCACTGTCTTTCTTGCGGAGTAAATGTGTCACTATTGATCTGCATCAATTCCAGGCTACCGGAGTTAAATTGCGATAAGTTATTCGCCGCAGTTTCCAAATCATTTACGCAGACGGCTTGCAAATGATCAGACAGAACAACTTCAAAGGCTGCGGCCCATTCGTTGTCTATATCGAGTTGCTGAGCAAGTCTGGCTGCAGTATCTAACTGGTTGTCCTGCAACCAGGTTTTGATTGTCGGGTCATCTTCACCGTAGGCACTTTCCTGTAATGCCTTCAAACTCTCTAAACGAGCAGCGTAACGTTGTTTCTCTTCACGTTGTTTGGCCTGTTCGTCCAACATTGTCTGATGTTGTTCGGTCAGCTGACTGAGGGCTTGTTGTTCCTTGTCCATGAGTGTTTTGGTATGTTCGAATTCAGTGTTGGCCTGTTCAATGGCTGTTTTTTTCTCAGTCAGTGATTGCTTGATAACTGAAGGGTCGATGCTCTCATATTCTTCAGTCAGGCTCTGAAACCGATACGTTTGTTCTTCCTGGGCACCCTCAAGGTATTCACTGCGTGTTCGATTTACCTGTAGTCTTTGAATATAATTGGCAGATTGCTCATTAAACGTATCCCATTCGGTCTGCCAACTTTGCATTGCCTGTTCAGCCAGATTCAAACCTTCATAGGCCTTATCACTTTCGGAGCGCGAACCTAATAGTTCTGGTTGAAGATTGACAGATTCTTCAGACAATTGTTTCAGTCTTTCTTGATCCTGCCTGTATTGCTGTTCCAGTTCGACTGTCTGTGTTTCAGCCAGCTGCAAATCATTCTTACTCGCCTCAATCCGTTCCTGAGTATGCTTGATGGTCTGTTCTAATTTTGAGATATCACCACCGACTTGATAGAAAGACGTTTGTCGTTGGTTAAAATGTTCATTGGCATCAGACAAACCGCTGCGTTGTTTTTCAATATCGCTCTCTCGTTGACGCAAATCTGCAATTGCTTTTTCAACTTTAGTTTCGCTTTCTCTTGTTAGTAATTGTTCTTTATTACTTTTTTCTTCTAATTCTTTCCAGTTCAATGCCAGTAATTCGGATTCGTATTTGCGTTCATCAACTTTTAATAACTTATAACGCTCAGCTGCTTTGGCCTGGCGATGAAGATGTGACAGTTGTTTTTCCAGTTCTTCCTGAATGTCATTCAAACGAGCGATGTTTTCTTTGGCATGACGGATACGATTTTCAGTTTCACGACGTCGTTCTCTGTACTTGGATATCCCGGCAGCTTCTTCAATAAAAACGCGTAGCTCTTCAGGTTTGGCCTCGATCAAGCGTGAAATCATGCCTTGTTCAATGATGGAATAGCTTCTTGGACCTAAACCCGTTCCGAGGAATAACGCAGTGATATCACGTCTTCGACAACGAGTACCGTTGAGGTAATAGGTGGATATGGCTTCCCGATTGATTTTGCGCTTGATGGAAATTTCATTGTAGCTGGCAAATTCGCCAGTGATTTTTTTCTCGCTGTTGTCAAACAGCAGCTCTACCGAAGCTTGACTAACGGGTTGTCGGTTAGTCGAACCATTAAAAATCACATCGGTCAGCGAATCACCGCGAAGGTGTTTGGCCGAAGATTCGCCCATAACCCAGGTAACAGCGTCGATTATATTGGATTTGCCACAACCATTCGGCCCGACAATACCGACTAGCTGTCCAGGGACAGTCAGGGTGGTCGGATCTACGAAGGATTTAAAGCCGGACAACTTGATCTTGCGTAAGCGCATAGGGCGTAACAATAGCAGAGTTAAATCGCTTCATACAAGCGAAACTTAAAACTATTATTTACATTAAATAATAGCTTTAAATATATGAATATATTAAATTTTTATTAACTAATTAATCCAATTTATTAAGTCTGCTAAAGTCTGCCCAGCATTTTTGTGCTATGGTTCGCCGCTTAAAAATATTGAGTAATTAAACATGCCGATAGCTGCACCTGGTATTTTAGAAACCTTTGCCAATCCTGCACCAGAAAATGACTACACCATTCGCATTACTGTGCCTGAATTCACCTGTTTGTGCCCTAAAACTGGCCAGCCGGACTTCGCCACAATAGAGATTGCCTATGTGCCAGATGAACTCTGTGTCGAACTCAAGGCTCTAAAAATGTATATCTGGCATTTTCGTGACCAGGGAGCCTTTCATGAGGCTGTAACCAACGAAATCCTGGCAGATCTGGTTACTGTAATGTCGCCTAAATTTCTCCGTGTCAGCGCCAAGTTTAATGTCCGTGGAGGGATCTATACCACTGTGGTAGCAGAACATAAACAAACCCATTGGCAGCCTCCGGCACGTGTTGAACTACCCTGAGTACGGTTTATGAATGAGTTTATTCGTGGGTTTTCGTATCTCTTTTCCGGTTTTGCTTTGATCAGCAAACCTGGCATCAGAAAATACGTGCTAATACCCACTTTAGTAAACATTATATTATTCTCCTGTGCCATCCTGTTTGGTATTCATCAACTGGATGATTTTATGAAGGATTTTAGTGGTTGGTGGCAATGGCTAGAATGGTTACTCTGGCCTTTATTTATACTGGTGACTATGACTATTGTTTTCTTCACTTTTTCTATTCTTGCGAATCTGATTGCCGCCCCATTCAATGGTTTTCTTGCCGAAACAGTAGAATCACATTTAGATGGTAAAAAAATCACAAGCTCCAGCGTGCCTCTCAGCAAGGAAATTATTAAAGCCATAGCCTCAGAAATCAGCAAATTTCTCTATTTTCTCGTGCGTGCAATTCCATTATTAATTTTGTTATTTATTCCCGGATTGCAGCTACTGTGGATACTTTTCGGTGCCTGGATGCTGGCTCTGGAGTACCTTGATTTTCCAATGTCTAACCATGGCATGACATTTAAACAAGAACGATTAATCATCAAACAACACAGACGTCTGGCACTCGGATTTGGTAGTGCCACTATGCTTATGGCCTTAATTCCAGTGATAAATTTCATTGTTATGCCAGTCGCTGTCTGTGGCGCAACAAAACTCTGGGTCAATGAATTTAAAAAGAATGAACAAAAAAGCTAATTCCCGTTTGCCTCTGTTAATCCTTTCTGGTAAAAATGTCGGCTTGATTTTTATCAGCTCATATTTAAGGAACTAAAACCATGGCCGAAAAGAAAAAAACGGCAAAGAAAAAAGTAGCTAAGAAAATAGCAAAGAAAGCCGTGACCAAGAAAAAGGTCGCCAAAAAAAATGTTGCCAAGAAAACAGCAAAGAAAGCCGTGACCAAGAAAACAGCAAAGAAAAAAACTGTTTCCAGAAAGACAGGCGTTAAAACGGATGGTCCCAGCAAGGACTTCGTTCCATATAAAGCGAAAAAGAATGAAGATTATATGAACGACGCTCAGCTTGAGCATTTTCGTGAAATATTACTCGACTGGAAGCAAGAGCTTATCGATGAAGTTGGTCGTACAGTCGAGCACATGAAAGAGGATGCCAGTAATTTTCCTGACCCGGCTGACCGTGCAACACAAGAAGAAGAATTTGGTCTGGAACTTCGTACCCGTGACAGGGAAAGAAAGCTGGTGTTAAAAATCAATGCTGCCTTGAACAGGATTGGTGACGGTTCTTATGGTTATTGTGATGAGACCGGAGAAGAAATCGGCCTGAAACGTCTTGAAGCCAGACCGGTAGCTACCCTCTGTATAGAAGCACAAGAGCGCCGAGAATTGAGAAAAAAACAATTCAGTGACCATGACGATCGCGCACGTTAAATTATTTACACAGATATTTATTTTCAACTATTCCGTACTCAAGCAAGAACATCAGCTATTCTCATGATGAGTGGGAATAGATGATTTCCACTGGCAATCCAGCCAAAGAAAAAAAATTATACCGAGGCAGATTCGCTCCCTCTCCGACTGGACCGTTACATTTTGGATCGTTAATAGCAGCACTCGGCAGCTATCTAGATGCCAGGCATCATAATGGCAAATGGTTTATTCGTATGGATGATATTGATCATCTACGCTGCAAACCCGAATTCTCCATTGAAATACTCAAAGCGCTGGAAACCATCGGTTTTGAATGGGACGGCGATATCGTTTACCAACAAAATAATCAAAACCGCTATCAATCTACTCTTACAGAGTTAATAGAAAAAAAATTGACTTATCCTTGTACCTGTTCACGAAAAAATTTAACGCATGGGCCGTATCCTGGAACCTGTCGTCATAACATTGAAGTCACTCAACAGCATTGCTTACGTGTTTTAACGACTCGGGAAACAATCACATTGAATGATGGCTTGCAAGGTGAATATACTCAAAGCTGGAAGAAGAGGTCGGGGATTTTATTGTGCACCGAGCAGATAAAATAATGAGTTATCACCTTGCAACGGTTGTTGATGACGCTGATGCAGGCATTACAGATATCATACGTGGTTATGATCTGCTTGATTCGACACCAAGACAGATTTATCTGCAACAGGTACTGGCCCTTCACACTCCAGATTATGTCCACTTGCCCATTGCTGTTGATGCAAACGGTGATAAATTAAGCAAACAAACCCACGCCAGACCAGTAGACACAACACAGTCTGCAAAATTATTATTAGAGACTTTGATTCTTTTACAGCAAAACCCCGATGTGACATTAGTAAAAGCGTCAACGAAAGAAATTTTACAATGGGCAATAACGCATTGGGATCGAACGAAAATACTACAAAGAAGGTCTATTGAATGTATTGACCAGTAACTGCTTATACTTTACCTTTTCAAGTATCGGATGATACAGAGGTTCCTTAGATTGAAACAGGATGTCACAATGCGCAGTATGTTTTTATCAAAACCAAAATGGCTATTGCTGTTTTCTCTACTATTATCACCAAATATTGTCTATGCCGTCGAGAAGATAGGTGTCGTTGCTTTATTCAAAGATCAAGCAATGTTCAATATCGATGGCAAACAAAGACTTATTAAAAAGGGTAAACGCAGCCCGGAAGGGGTATTGCTGATCTCGGCAAACAGTGACCAGGCTGTAATAGAGATTAACGGTGAACAACGGACATTAAAGCTTGGTTCACATATTAGTAATGTCTTCAAAAACACAACGAAAAAAACAACCTTGATACTGGCGCCAAATTCACGTGGCATGTATTTTCTAGGCGGCAGTATAAATGGATTTCAGGTTGAGTTTGTTCTCGACACTGGCGCAACATTTGTATCCATGAATCGTAATGTGGCAAAACGAATTGGTTTGAATTACAAACTGGAAGGTGAAAAATCACAATCACAAACAGCAAACGGCCTATCTACCATCTATATTATGAATTTGAAAAGAGTGAAAGTTGGCGATATTGAATTGCGAGATGTGAAAGGCAGTGTACACGACAGTGACTCTCCTACGGTCGTCTTGCTCGGCAACTCTTTTTTAAACAAACTCGATATGCAACGCGAAGGACGAGTGATGAAACTAACAAAATAGTCTTATATTAATTTTTTTAATCGTTCGCTCTTCCAGTAAATTTCCTTATCTCCTTTATGTAAAACTAATGTCCTGGCAAAAACAAAGAGCAGATCCGATAAACGATTCATATAACTAAGAGTATAAGGATTAACGTATTCATCTTTAGAAAGCATCACAAGCTTTCTTTCCAGTCGTCGACAAACGCTGCGTGCCATATGACAAACTGCTCCGGATATATTTCCACCAGGCAATATGAATTCTTTCAATGGTGGCAATTCACTGTTATAGGTTTTGATGATTTCTTCTATATTCTCAATGAGTCCGGGATGAATCTTTGCATTACCCGGTATTGCCAATTCCCCACCGATATCGAATAGCCCGTGTTGAATATTTAATAAATAACTATCGATATCATCGGGCAATTGATTGACCATTAAAACACCGATCACGCTATTTAATTCGTCCAGCTCCCCTATCACATCAACACGCAAAGAATCCTTACTCACACGTGAACCATCGGCCAAACCTGTTGTACCACCATCACCGGTTTTGGTGTAAATTTTGGTCAGTCTATTTGACATTTAAATATTACTCAATTTGTTAGCAGCTTATCAACACCCGCTTTATATGATCGATAATATTCAAACAGTCCGAAAGCAATCAGGCTATAAATGAGATTCCCCGCAAGGGTATTACCAAAAAACGGTATCGCAGCAATATAACATTCAATCAATCCACTGAATGACATAGGATAAAGTATGCCTGTTAACCATGTTCCGAAATTTGACACAATGAAGAATAGAGTGGCTGAAGTGATGGCTGCCCCACCAAGCCTTAATGCTGTGCGTTTTTCAAACAAAATCAATCGCCCAATAAAAACACTCAAGACAAATCCAAGATATACAAACAACATGGCAACTGGTTCATAAAATCCTATAACAAAATCACTCAATAGCAAGGCGCAAAGAGGCAACAACCATGCTCTTTTATCAATTATATAGGCCCCCGCAAAAAGACCGAGCGCACCTACAGGGGTAAAATTGAGCGGATGTGGGATGAGTCGTGATAATACCACCAGAATAATCAGGCCATATAAAAAAACAGAATTGCCTTTTATTTGTATCATGCTTATCTACCCCGTGATAAATTAATCATAATTATAACTCAAACTTAACATAAAATTACGTTCTGGAGCTGGAAAAAAGCCTGTGTCTGTTCCTCCAAAGCCAGGAAGAAACGGACTAAATCCTGTAGCAGCAGAGCTACTGTATTCTTTATCTAAAATATTATTCAATTTCGCAGAAAGTGAAAAACTATCATTGTCATATCTAAGATTAATATTTCCTATACTATAACCTAGCAAATTTGAGAAAGCATCATCAAGATCACCAGCAGCAACTCTGCCACTTATTATAAATATTTCCCCGTACAAGCTCCAGTTTGGCCAGAAACGATAGGCTGAATTTAAATGTAACTGATGTTCAGCCACCATTGGTATTTGATTGCCGGAAAATTGCCCGCTATCAAAACTGGCATCGACATATGAATATTGAACACCAATATCCAAATCATCAATGGGTGATATATTCAGTTCATAAATTAGACCCAATCGTTCTGTTGGATCGAAATTTATATTAGCTCCAACACCAAAGTTCAGTAATGGATCAAAAGCAATTTCATCATCCAGATCCAGTTTATACCCAACCAGCTTGGTATGTATTGAGTAATTTTGCCATTCAATCCCTGCTTCATAAGATCTTCCTGTCTGAGTTTCAAGATCGTCAAACAAAACAACCGTTCCTGTAAGTTCGTCAGCCAGAGGAAAGCGAAAAGTCGTTTCACGTTTGGCAAACAAACGCCATCTATCAGTTGGTGTAAATAAAATACCGAACGAATTAGCAGTTTGTTCATCCTCATTGACTTTACGAACAAAGGTATCCATAGCTAATGGAAAGGCAGTAAAAGGATCACGCTTAAAACTGTCATTTTCCATCTCTGCATAGCGTACACCTCCAACCAATGAAACCTGATGATTTATTTTCCAGGTCATAAGTGAATAAACAGCATTCATCTCCTGATCATTGATTGTGTCACCGACACCTGAGATTATTTTATATTCCGTGTTTTCTATATCAGCTCCAACAACAAGTTGGAGATTTTGTTTACCTAAAGAAATATTACCTCGCAGGCGAGGGTTGAATGAACGAGCCAATCTATGTTGATTAAATTCAGTATTAGAAATTAAGCCATCGATATCTTCATTACGATGAGTATATTCAACAGCAAACGACCAGTTTGGGGTCAATGAAAATGAACTGCCTATTCGTCCTGTGTCGGAAACAGTGTCATTAAAATCGCCTACACTGAATGGTCCTATTGATTTACGTGAAACAGCGATTTGTTGCTGAAAAATTGCACCGGGTGTTTGCAGGTCTTCATCAGTGTGGATATATTCAACAAAAATATCACCGCGTTCCCATTCGTAACTTATGTTTGAAAAAAAATTGTCATTATCGAGTGCATTTTGATTACGAAAATTATCAGACAAACGTCTTTCAACTGATAGGCGTACACCTACACCATTTTCAAATCGATTTGATGCATTTAATTGTTGGTATTGATGATTGTAACTACCGTAACCAGCTTCCCCACCAATATTCAGCTTATCTGTTTTTTGGGTTATGATGTTTATTGCTCCACCAACTGCATGATCACCATATAAAACAGATGCACTTCCTTGGATGATTTCTATTCGTTCAACATCCTTTAATGAAATAAAACTTAAATCTGGTGTTTTTAAATCCGTATTATTCAAACGCCTACCATCAACTAATATAAGTGTATTGGAACCACCGTTATTTCCAAATCCACGCATTGATATAGTAGATCGGCTACCATCTCCAAATAGATCCTGAACCTGTATTCCTCCTTGACCCTTTAATACATCTATAATATTTATTGCACCAGATTCAATAATTTGATCTCGTGTTATTGTGCTTACACTGGTTGCTGTCGGTGTACCCAACGTTTCCCAACGCGTTGCACTGACAACAAGTGTTTCCAGTTCTTTGGTATCAGATCCAATGGCACTATTCGAGATAAATAATAAAATAAGATATCGACAAATTACTCTTAACATTAAAAATTCCCCAGGGTGCCCGCCACACCGCTTGATTGTATGTAAACTGGGAGATCAGAAAGGCAATATGATGGATCACAGAATGATCTGTCTTCCATAAATCGACCTTAACTGCCGTCCGCAGCGTAGTTTATTAAACGTCAGGCCGGTATCCGGGCTCATGAGAAATGCAATGCATCGGTTCTATCGCCTTCCCATGTCCATGTATATTCCTGGGCACAGTGGCTGGGTAACAGAACTTATCTCACTTACCGTTGCGGGGGCAGCTTCGGATTTGTTGTCAACAATCTGACAAACACACCGAATTCCCGTTTACCCCATCATTCGATTGAAATCAGGGCACCTGAGGTATGAGGTTGCGAATCTAATAGGATATTTATTCATTGTCAATTCAGCCCTTCTTTACTGGAAACAGGAGAGTATCAAGAATATAATCCAGCTCGTTGTCTGAGGAGCGTTGCGACGGTTCTGAAAGTTTATGATCCGCCAGGCTCAGACCATAGATTTGATAACCGCGCTCGCTTAATTGTTAATAAACACAATAAGCGAAGCGAGGAACCCTTCATGAATGTTCAATCGCTTCTTTTGCAATACTTAAAACTTTAGCGACATGACAGACAAAACAGACCTGATAAAAAAACTTCTCGAAGAACGCATCCTGATCCTGGATGGCGCCATGGGTACCATGATCCAGTCCTATAAACTAGAGGAAGCGGATTATCGTGGTGAACGATTTGCGGATCATCCCTGTGACGTACAGGGGAATAATGATCTATTGACCCTAACCCAACCCGATATTCTGCGCGCTATCCATACTGCGTATTTCGATGCCGGTGCGGATATTGTCGAGACCAACACCTTCAACTCCACCTCGATTGCAATGGCAGATTACCAGATGGAAGATCTGGTCTATGAATTGAACAAGGAAGGTGCAAAACTCGCTCGTGAAGTCGCTGATAGATATGAAAAGAAAAATGATGTACATGGAAGTACAAATGCCGCGGGCGCAGGAAGCGCAGGAGCGGCCGAAGGAAATCTGAAATTCGTCGCAGGAGTGATGGGTCCGACCAACCGCACCTGTTCGATCTCACCCGATGTGAATAATCCTGGCTTTCGAAATATTACCTACATGGAACTCGTCGAGGCCTATACAGAAGCCATTCGAGGCCTGGTTGATGGTGGTTCTGATCTGTTACTGGTCGAAACCATATTCGATACCCTAAATGCCAAGGCCGCCCTGTTCGCCATTGACCAATATTTCGATGAGCACGATGTACGCCTGCCGATCATGATCTCCGGCACCATTACCGATGCTTCTGGCCGCACCTTAACCGGGCAAACCAGCGAGGCCTTCTGGAATTCAGTCCGACATTCAAATCCCATCAGTATTGGACTTAATTGTGCTTTAGGTCCCAAAGACTTACGTCAATATATTGAAGAACTTTCTAGCTTTTCGCAAACGCATATTTCAGCACATCCGAATGCCGGATTGCCGAATGAATTCGGTGAATACGACCTCGACCCAGAGCCCATGGCAGAGCATATAAAGGAGTGGGCAGAATCCGGCTTTTTAAATATCGTCGGTGGTTGCTGTGGCACCACACCCGATCATATTCGCGTTATGGCCGAGGTGGTAAAGGGACTCGCGCCGAGAAAGATCCCGGATTTGCCGATCGTTCAAAGACTCAGTGGTCTGGAGCCATTTGGTATCACATCGGAATTAAATTTTGTCAATGTCGGCGAACGCACCAATGTCGCCGGTTCTCCACGATTTTTGAAACTCGTCAAGGAAGAAGAGGATCTGGAAGCAGCACTCGAAGTCGCTCGTCAACAGGTTGAAAACGGCGCACAAATTATCGATGTCTGTATGGATGAAGGCATGCTCGAATCCGAGGAATTAATGGCCGAGTTCCTGAAACTGATCGCCTCGGAGCCGGACATCAGCCGCGTGCCAATCATGATTGACTCTTCTAAATGGAGTGTCATCGAAGCCGGTCTGCGTTGTGTCCAGGGTAAAGGCATTGTTAATTCCATCAGCCTCAAGGAAGGCGAAGAAAAATTTATCAAGCAGGCCAAATTAGTAAAACGCTATGGCGCTGCTGTGGTGGTCATGGCGTTTGATGAACAGGGTCAGGCCGATACCACTGATCGTCGTTTTGAGGTCTGTAAGCGCTCATATGATATTTTGGTGAATGAAGTTGGCTTTCCACCGGAAGACATCATCTTTGATCCAAATATCCTGACGGTTGCCACAGGCATGGAAGAACATAATAACTATGCCGTGTCCTTCTTTGAAGCAACGCGTTTAATAAAAGAACATCTTCCTCATGCACTGGTGAGTGGTGGACTCAGTAACGTCTCGTTTTCGTTCCGTGGTAATAACCCGGTTCGCGAAGCGATGCATTCTGCCTTTCTGTATCACGGCATCCAGGCGGGTATGGACATGGGCATAGTCAATGCCGGCCAATTAGGCATTTATGACGAAATACCAAAAGACTTATTGCACAACATTGAAGACGTGTTATTAAACTGCAGCGATGATGCAACGGATAACCTCGTTGAATTCGCCGAATCAGTCAAACCCGGCGCGACCAAAGAAAAGAAAGTGGATCTTGAATGGCGTAAAGGCACCATTGGTGAACGGCTGACACATGCACTGGTAAAAGGTATTGCAGAATTCATCGAAGAAGATACCGAAGAAGTACGTCAGCAGGCAGACAAACCGATACACGTGATTGAAGGTCCGTTAATGGATGGCATGAATGTCGTTGGCGATCTGTTTGGTGCCGGCAAGATGTTTCTGCCACAAGTCGTTAAAAGCGCGCGTGTCATGAAAAAGGCCGTTGCCTATCTCTTGCCCTTCATTGAAGCTGAGAAAGGCGAAGGGGAAATTAAGAGTAACGGCAAGATCATCATGGCAACGGTTAAAGGCGACGTGCACGATATCGGTAAGAATATTGTCGGTGTTGTTTTGCAATGTAATAATTTTGAAATCATTGATCTCGGTGTCATGGTGCCTGCGCAAAAGATACTCGATACCGCTCGCGAACAAAAAGCCGACATAATCGGCTTAAGCGGGCTCATTACACCGTCACTGGATGAAATGGTACACGTTGCCAAAGAAATGCAACGGCAGAATTTTATTCTACCCATCATGATCGGCGGAGCAACAACATCACGCGCCCATACGGCTGTGAAAATTGATCCCGGTTATGAACAAACAGTAGTGCATGTAAAAGATGCATCCCGTGCGGTTGGCGTTTCAACGAAGTTACTCAGTGTTGATATGAAAGAGGATTTCGTTAAAGAAATAAAAACTGAATACGACACCGTGCGTGAACGACACAAAGGCAAACAATCGAAAATAAAATGGTTGACGATTGAACAGGCAAGAGCAAATCGATTTCAAGCGGATTGGAAAAAGTACACACCACCCGTACCAAAAGAATTGGGTATCGCCGTGTTCGACGATTATCCCCTGGATGAGTTAGCCGAATGCATAGACTGGACACCGTTCTTTATCGCCTGGGAACTCGCCGGAAAATACCCACGCATACTAGAAGATAAAATTGTTGGTAAGGAAGCAACAAAACTCTTTGAAGATGCAAAGGACATGCTGGAAAAGATTGTTTCAGAAAAATGGTTTGCCGCAAAAGGCGTATTCGGTTTATTTCCAGCTAACTCCATTGGCCACGATGACATAGATGTCTATACCAGCGAAAAAAGGGATGGCTTGTTAACAACATTACATTCATTAAGACAACAAACGCAAAAACCACCGGGCCAAGCCAATTATGCATTGGCGGATTTTCTTGCGCCGGAAGAAACCCATGTAAAAGATTATATCGGTGCCTTTGCTGTCGCCACAGGCTTTGGTATGGAAGATCGCATTAAACAATTTGAAGACGACCACGACGATTACAGCGCGATTATATTAAAGGCACTCGCCGATCGTTTTGCCGAGGCCTTTGCTGAACGATTACATCAAAGAATCAGAAAAGAATTCTGGGGATACACACTGGACGAAGGCCTAGACAATGACGCACTCATCGCAGAAAAATATCAAGGCATCCGGCCTGCCCCCGGTTATCCTGCCTGCCCGGATCATACCGAGAAAGGATTGCTCTGGAAATTACTCAACGTTGAAAAGAATACTGAAATTACCATTACTGAAAGTTTTGCTATGTATCCGACAGCCGCCGTCAGTGGCTTTTATTTCTCACATCCTGATTCACGTTACTTTGGATTGGGCAAGATCAATAGAGATCAGGTCGAAGACTATTCTCATAGGAAAGCAATGAGTAGAACACAGGTAGAACGTTGGTTGATGCCAAACTTAGGATATGACCCAGAGACTAGTGACTGAGAATAGTCTTTTATTACGACCGCCATGGATGGTGGAGATAGAAAAAGAAATTCAAGGGGACAGAGTGCTTGAAAAGGATTCTGCAAATAATTTTATAGTAACGTCCACTTGAATGATTCACTTATTCTATCTCCATCTTATTAGAAAGTTATTATCCTTTGTATCAAAATCAGTATGATCTTTCTAATTTATCATTACCCAACACTTAATCTTTATTTAGAGCAACATCTATTTCTTCCATTGATTGCATCAAGATAAAATCGGTAATCATCGTCAGCATGAAACTTCATTGATCGACTATTAACATTTTGAATAATATGTACTAGGTATCCCGGCTAGGGTTATCCTTGGGTATCTTGGTATATCAAGTCCTTTGTCATTATTTTATATAGATTGAATGTCCTTTAATTTATTTTTCAAGTACTCTGACCCTGAGGTATCCCCACGAATAATTATAAAAAGTCGATCAAAAACAACGGTTTATAAAAAAACAGCATAGTGATGTGAACCTACATGATGAATTCCGATCAGATCGAGTTGTGAAACTTGGTCAACATTAGGAGTATTTCATCATGCAGGCACAGAAAGTGTTACACAAATTGATACAGAATACTTGTCCCGATATGCATCAAACTCGACGTGCCTCGGTCGAAGCCAATGTGCTGGCTGCATTGAGAGGACAACGTTTAACGGTAACCGACTTGGGGCGTTCCATAGACAGCCAAACCAGCCATAAACACAATATTAAACGAGCAGATCGCCTGTTATCCAATCAGCATCTTCATCAGGAGAGCATTGAAGTCTATCGTGCGTTATGTCATCAATTGGTGGGGACACAAATACGTCCGATAATACTGATTGATTGGTCGGATATGGATGAGTACAAACAACACTTTGTCCTGCGCGCAGCCATTGCCTCTGAAGGCCGTGCAATCACCTTGTATGAGGAAGTGCATACGATTAAGACCAAAGAGAAGTTAAAAACACATGAGCAATTTCTCCATCAGTTTAAACTGCTCTTGCCGAACAGCTGCCGACCAATATTAATCACCGATGCGGGGTTTAGAACGACCTGGTTTCAATTGGTGGAATCGATAGGCTGGGATTGGGTGGGACGTGTACGTAATCGTCATGATATGCGCTGGACGTCAGGTGGACGTTGGTTTGATGCGAAACGATGTTACCAATGGGCTTCAGCAGCTCCCAAACATCTGGGAGAAGGCGTACTCACGGTACGTAACAAAATTCATTGTCAGTTCGTCGTTTACAAAGGTAAATTGAAAGGACGTAAACACAAGAATCGTCTAGGTGAAACTGCAAAAAATAGCCATAGTCGTAAAAATGCGAAAGCACAACGTGAACCCTGGTTACTCGCCACCTCATTACCCGTTACTGCCAAGTTCGCCAAAAAAATTACTCGCCTTTACCGATTAAGGATGCAAATAGAAGAGAGTTTCCGTGATGTGAAGAGCCATCGATTTGGTTTAAGTTTGACCTATCATCGCACGGCTTCGGTCATGCGCTTACAAATTTTATTGTTGTTGGCGAGTCTCGCTATGATGGTTCTATGGTTATTAGGATTGGCCACAGTGCTTAGTGAGCAACACTATCAATTTCAGGCGAATTCCGTGAGACACAAACGGGTGTTATCTGTACTCTTTATCGGCTTACATATGATTCAGAATACAAGGGTCTTGTTGCCTGATAAACATATCAGTATGGCTGAACAAGAATTCCAATGTCTCTTACGAAAACATCAATGGCTATCTTGAGATTCGTGGGGATACCTCAGGCTCTGACCCTCTTGATTTCTCAGGTTTTGTCAGCTGGTATAACCATGAGCATCTTCATAGTGCGATTAAATTTGTGACGCCGGCACAACGCCACGCGGGAAACGATAAAACAATTCTGGCGAAACGCCATCAAGTTTATCAGGCAGCCAAAGCAAAATATCCGCAGCGTTGGTCAGGTAACACAAGGAATTGGGAACCTGTTCAGGAGGTGTTATTAAACCCTGATAAAGCCAATGAATATACATCTACGGTTAAGAGGGCGGCTTAACTATTTTTTACGTTTACGCGACAACTATCTTGAAATACTCCGACTTGCACTCAATCGATTTATCATTGAGTTCGAATACCGACTAACGGATTACATTTAAACTTGGCCGTTACACAGAAATATTTACAGGGTCGAGCTGATTATATTGATATATTAGTGAGATATTACAACTTTGTTTCTACCTAAAGTTTTAGCCTTATAAAGCCTTTTATCTGCAACTTTAATGAATTCATCTTGATTATCTTTAATACAAGGGATTTTATGAATGACACCAATGGAAACGGTCATATAGTCGCTTGCCTCACTTTGTTTATTAGTAACCTTTAAATCCTCAATTGCCATTCTAATTTTTTCAGCAAATTGGAAAGCATGTTTTTTACCTTTATTTATTGTTAAAACGCTAAACTCGTCTCCGCCGATCCGAAATGCCATATCTTCAGGGCGACGGCAAAGTTCAAGCAGACAAGAACCAAGCTGTTCGAGAGCCTGATCACCGATCAAATGACCATAATAATCATTAATATTTTTGAAATAATCTATATCTATAAGCATGAAACATAATATTTTTTTATCTCGCATTGCCTTACGTTTCAATAATTCAAAAGTATTGTCAAAGTGTCTTCTATTGAACAAGCAAGTTAGCGGATCTGTAATAATCAGTGCTTCCAATTTATTATTTGCCTCATTAAGCTGTTCCTCGGCCTCTTTCTTTGCCTTCATCTCTCTCATTAAAGAAAGAGTCCTGGAAGACAATCCTTCATACATTTTAAGTATTGCATCAATTAGAATTAGTTTAGACCCCGTCATTTTCTCTTCTGCTAAGTGTTTAGCCTCATCGATTGTTGCTCCAGACTCTAGAGCATTCATCACTAATACCATACGCTTGTCCGTATCAATGATATGAAATATTAGCCACTTTACTAGAAAGTGAACTACGTTTTCTATTATGTCTGGTAATGGTTTGTCTGCAGCCTGTTTTTTGATGTCCATCACAGATGGAAGGAAAGAAGAATGAGTTTTATTATGTGATAAAAGCCATGGGTCATCAGTGAAGTAGTTACTCCAGATTTCCTCCTCATAAGCAAAATGCTTATTTGCATATGCAGTTAACTCTTCAAACGTTGAATCTATTTCTGCTTTATCTTGATTTATTAGAGTAATGGCCAACTTGTTCAACAAAGAGACTAGCACTTTATGATGTTCATCAATTATTGAGTTCCCTGTCTCAAAATTACTATTCCATGGGAACACTTCAAAAACATAAAAATTAGTATTCATTTGCTTTCTCTATAACGTTTTACGCAACAGAAAAACTGGAGCGCGAGTGGAAGATTTTTCTGCTGCCGTAACTTGTTAAGTGGGATCTTCTTGTTTAAATGAAACGTTGCATTCAAAAAAATCTGATGCAAATTGCTCAGCCCATTTTAGACATTCAGGTTCTGTTTTTAATATCTTTTGCTCGAGGCTATAACTTCCCGAGTCTCCTTGAGTTTCTTCCTTTTTCTTATTATATAAAACCCCAACGTTTAGCATATCATGCATATTTTTAGCTAGTGATATATATGCAAAGCATTTGGATTTATAGGTATCACTAACAAATACAGCTTCGAACTTTTTCATACTCTCTCCTTTGACATTTAACGCCGCGCTCTGCGGAAAATTTGTCCGCGTTAATGGCATTGATACTCATTGAGCCGTCCCCTCCAGTTTAGCGATGAGCTAAAGTGGATGGCACCTAAACCAACCGGAGAAAGCTCAATGAACTTCTACAATAACACACACCCGTATTACTGCGGAATCGATTTACACGCCCGTTCACTATACGTTTGTATCATCGACCAGGAAGGAAAGATCTGTTGTCATAAAGAAATATCAGCAACACCGGATAAACTCAATGACTTACTTGAACCCTATATCGGTAATGTCGTCGTCGGTGTTGAGTGTATGCACTGTTGGTACTGGGCATCGGACTTCTGTGATGATATCGGTGTGGATTTCATACTAGGGCATGCCTTGTACATGAAAGCCATTCTATGGTGGCAAGGCCAAGAATGATAAAATAGATTCGTTCAAGATAGCGGATCTTATACTAGGCATGAACCACACAACTATATTGTTTGCTGGCTTTATTGAGGGCATCAAGATAGAAACGATAATCTTCGTCAGCATAAAACGTGTCTAACCGATTATGACCGCGTTGAAAGATATGTACGGGGTAACCGGGTAGGATGATCCTTTGCTTTCTTGGCATCACAAATCCTTTGTTTCGGTTTCGTGATAATTTTTAAAAGGTGAAAACAATTAAGACGAGTGGTGCTTGCTCCGTTTTGATTCGGAACGTCGCATTGAGATATAGTATTCCCCCAATATGATATTGGTAAATATCCATATTGTTCTCTCTATAGCCAGAGATTTAATTATTATTTACTCAGGAAAGGAAAAGAGAATTGATCCTTCTGGATCCTTATCCACCTTATCCTTCCCTGCGGATATATAAAATATAATCTCTATTTAAATAAATTACCAACTGTTTACAAATATAAATCAAGAGCAGAAATCAAGAGCAGAAATCAAGAGCAGAAATCAAGAGCAGAAATCAAGAGCAGAAATCAAGAGCAGAAATCAAGAGCAAATCAAGAGCAAATCAAGAGAGCAAATCAAGAGAGCAAATCAAGAGAGCAAATCAAGAGGGTCAGAGTACTTGAAAATGAATCATTACAAGTAAGACAAAATTATAAAATGATTTACAGAACTTTTTTTCAAGTACTCTGACCCTCTTGATTTAGGCGAGTAATCAGTCTTTTTCGGTGTCATTTTGTTGTTTGGAATTGCAAGAAATTAGAGGCTTATTATACAAAATCTTGCAATTCCAAACCACTAAAATATCAATTATTTATATGATATTCAATATGTTATGGGTTTTTCACGACTGACTATTTAATAGACATCCATTTTATTTGTTAGGAATCATGATTAACGAAATCACTGAATCTTTACTCTCTCGAACCCTTGAAAATTTATTCAAACAGTCTAGTATTACCTTGTATACATAATACTACAGGTAACCACAATGACCGGAAAAGTAGCCTCCGTAAGAATGGGGGAAGAAAAGCTACAACGTATTGATAAATTAGCGAAAACTACGAATCGATCCCGTGGTTGGCTGATTAATCAGGCCGTTGATCAATATCTTGAATATGAAGAATGGTACCTAAAAGCTGTTGAGGCTGGCATGGATGACATAAAAGAAGGCCGTATCATTTCACACGAAGAACTCAAAAAGGATTGGGAGAATAAACTTGCGCGTTCAATGGACTGAGAAAGCCAACCAGGACTTAAATCATATTGAAGAATATATAAGAGAAGATAATCCCAGGGCCGCAATAACAACGATATTAAAAATCATCAATTCTGCTGAAACACAATTATCCAAACACCCGGCAATTGGTAGACCGGGTCGCCATCCTAAAACACGAGAGTTAATCATTACCGATATACCTTATATCATTCCCTATCAAATCATCGGTGAAACGGTATATTTATTACGTGTAATTCATAGTTCTATTCAATGGCCAAATAATTTGTAATCAAATACCGCTCGCAAAGCGGGTGGTATTTGATTGAAAAGTCGTTTTTTATTCTCTAATCCAGAGGAACATTTTGCAAACCGGATTCTTCCTCTTTCAGGCTAAATATATCCTGATAATCATCCGCGTTATTTTCTTTTTTGCGTTTCATCCTGGATTTAATCTTTGGTTTTGTTGCCGCCCATATACGCGTTTTTTCTATAAAAAACATACCCATAAAAATGCCAATAATTGCAACGTACAAAACGCTAGTAAATTCCAGATTCTGATTACCGATATAAACAAATGCAATAGCCAAACACATTGCAATGATCCAGCACAGAACCTGACGGAGATGATCATGTATTATACGTATATATTTGTTGGTAGAATTGGCACTGGAATTACGTGTAGATGAGATACCTTCTGGCTGATATTCGTTATTTAGTCGATCATATTGTCGTCTAAATTTTATTAATTTTTTACGCAAATCAAGATCTTCAATATTGAAATAAGAATCTCTGATTTCCTCATTATCCTTACAGTGGATAGTTTGCTGTTTAATCCCTGCCTTTTCCTCTAATTCATACAACTTATTTACAATTGACAAGTATTGATAATAAGCTTCTCTGTGACTGGTTTTATTTAGCATATTCATCTTAAACAATAATAATTCAACTTAAATTTAATGCATGGACTCAACTTAACTAACCTAAACTCGGGATAAAAAATACAGAGTAATATGTTCGTTATTCCAAACCTTTTTAGTGAAAAACTCGTGTTTATTAACTGGATTCCGGCTTAAAAACTGCCGGAATGACGGCAGTTTCTTCGAATTTATAAAATTCGTCTCTTATCCCGAGCTGAGGTTAACTAGTGCAACCGTCTATATTTTCTTAATCTGTGGCTTAGATAATAGACAAAATTTATTGTATGCAGATCTCCAACGTTATATAATAACATCCGTTGTATCCATTATATTTAAAGGCACTTTTCTTAAACAAATCCTGGAAATAATTTAAGAAGCGCTCTTTAAAATTAGACGCCCATCCAAGGTGCATGTAACACCAAGGACGAGCTAATCATAACCAACTTATCATCAGGAGTTGATCATGACTACACACGATTGTACGGCAAACACTGTCGACTTTAAAAATATCTCTTATCTTTTCCCCCTTGATTCCCGTTCTTCGGCACTTGACATAGCTGAAGATACCGATGAATACGAGGTCAATCCGTCGACCGATGATGCACTACCCTCCATGCACATCCACTGCGAAACCTTACAAACCTATCTCCGGCAACAATTAGAAACACACAAACACAGCCTGCCAATGCGGAGCCACCAGCTACTTGACGAACTCACTCCACTACTGGAACAACACAAAACAATCGACCTCTTCGAATTATTAATCGAACTCATCTTCCTCGCTGATGAAGAACCCGCCCAGGATATGTGTGCCTTATTAGCCGTGCTGGATGGTGACGCCCTCAGCAGACTAGAGGAATTTGATGTTTCCAATGCCGCCGCCTTCATTCGAGATGCAATGAGACACGATTTTGTACGTTGGCATCTACAGGATTATAAAACCCGGCAAGAGAAGAAACTCAAGCAATAAGATAATAATAGACTTATGGCAGAAATGACTCAGCCGATCCAGAATGACCGAAAGATTCGATCTCAATTACCGATTCTAACCAACACCAGAAGGGAAAAGTAAATAGGAACTAATGCAGAAAAACCAGATGTAATAGCTCAGGCCTGATCTAGTAATTTCTCAAAACAGAATTTAACCTGATCTTACAGTCTGAAAGATGACAATGGCAGACATCCACAAATTCTCCTTCGTCATTCCCGTGTAGGCGGGAATCCAGTTGCGATAGTGCTAGTATCTACTGAATGATCTGCTCCCATAGATCTATCCATTGAGGATTATGTTTCTCAATCAAGCGTAATTTCCATTTTCGATTCCACTTCTTCAGCTGTTTTTCCCGAAGGATAGCATACTCTATTTTCTGGTGTAGCTCGAAGTAAACCAGTTGCTTCACGTTATGCTTCTGACTAAAACCATCAGTCTGCTTATTCCGATGTTGCCAGATACGCTGAACAAGATTGCTGGTGACACCGATATACAAAGTACTATTTCGTTTACTGGTAAGGATATACACAGCATTTTGTTTAGCCATCCCTGGTCTCCAATAAATGTACCTATTCTTAGCCGCGCACTGGATTCCCGCCTACGCGGGAATGACGACGTATTTGAATTGTCTCAGCAGGAATAATTTAATCAATCGTACTTAATATATTTAAATCTTGGATCATCCGGCGTGCCATCCAGAGCACTGCCCTCTTCTGTCCCCGGTCGCCATTGAACAACATCTTCAATTTTTTTAGCGAGTTCAAAATCTTTATCTGTAATACCTTTCGCTGCATGATTCATTAATTTCACAATAACGAAGGCATAGGAAACCGTTAGGTCAGGGTGATGCCAGGCGGCTTCTGCCAGATGCCCTACTGTATTCACAACCATTAACGTTCCTTTCCATCCACTGGTTTTGTATTTTCGACGGATCCAACTGCCCTCGTAATACCAGTTTGGCAATTCATCTTTTAAACGGGCCTCTATTTCTTCCTCACTATAGGTTGCGTCTTTTTCTTTCTTTCGCCATTGTGCCATTGTTTTCCTCTCCCGAACTTATGTAAGTTCAATATTGCTCTCTACTAAGTTTAGACTGCTATCCGGTATTTTTGAACGAATCCTGTAGACTGATAATTCATCCAAAAAAGAGGTGCGTTGTGATTGATCACAAAGGGCTCCTCGAAAACCCAAATAATCTGCCTGTAATGGCAAAATGATTGATATATCTTGTGATCGTAATGAACCTGCTAGTCCAGAGATTAAATTTTTACCCTTGGCTAAATTAATGAAGGAACTAAGTTGCTTTAATGTTCTGTGTTTTAAAAGCGGGCCAGAATGTTTATCTGCAGTATCCAGCATGACACCGTAAATGATATTAGAATCTATGGATTTAAAAACAGGTCCAATGTCTATAGCTTGATCAGCAAAAAATACCAGGACGATTTTCACACCTTTTTTTGTGTGTTTCTGAAAACAATTTAAAAATTCTGTTGTTAAGGAATTGCTAAAGATGCCCACTTTAATAATATCCACATTCGTTACGGCCATTTTTCTGATAGCTTTATCAATGATATCTGCATCGATAGGCAAATCACCTATAGTAGCGCTGATCAGAATTTTATTTTTAAAGTCCTTGACGACTGTTTTAGCAACATCATAACTAACCGCACCCAGTGCACCAGACTCAGGTTCTTTAAGATCAATAATATCTGCACCGGCATTAAAAACAATATGTGCCTCTTCAAGGGAACGAACACTGGCTAACATCCCACTCATGCGAAATCTTTTTCCTGATTATTTTTTTTAAACTGTTCAATCTTATCCATTAGCCAACCCCATGCTTCGAGCTCGTTTTCACCAGCTGTTTTTTCAATGGCAATTTTATGATATTCAATTTCCGTATTAATTTTTTCTACAGGGAGCATATGTAATCTACTCGCAAGAATAGCTGTTTCCAACACAGCAGACTGTGCACGATTAAAACCAGAAAACGGTTTGTGAGTTTTTTCATGAATAACTTTACAGAAAAATTGTGGCCTTACTTCATTTTCTTCAAAACGCACAACCTCAAGTTCCCTATGGGTCAATGTCTCTTTTAAATATTGACCTTTAATCTTTACTGCCGGAACTGTTTCCCAATCTTTTCGCCCGGTTAAACAACCGGCAAAGATTTTTACATTATCTGTCATGTTAATGACAACAGATTGTTCGCGTTTAATATTTTCCAATGATGTTGATGGTTTAAACGGTGCTATAACAATTAACCCATCCTCTTCGCGTATGCCCAT
Source organism: Gammaproteobacteria bacterium (assembly GCA_965250225.1). Classification (GTDB taxonomy): domain Bacteria; phylum Pseudomonadota; class Gammaproteobacteria; order Eutrophobiales; family Eutrophobiaceae; genus CBDEUK01. The sequence continues at coordinate 48,356 of CBDFNQ010000028.1, read as the reverse complement.
GGGAGCGATGTGTACACTACCATCTTCATTCAAACTGGTGACAATTAATTCATGGATCATGTTTTTGGTTTCTTCATTGATTTGGTTTTCTTTGCCTTGGTTTTCTTCTTGCGTTGTTCTTTACTCATTTTGACAGTAGAACCCTCTTCTTTGAATAATCCTTTCTTACGTTGTTTAATATTATGTGCAGCCTTTGATAAAGCATCTTGTTCAGAATCGGTTTTTTCTGGTAAGGCAGCGCCCCATTCCAGCTCTTCATCCTGGTTATAACGCTTGCCGAGTTGCCAGGCAATTTGTGCCTTGGCCAGCTCAACCCCCATATAAAATGCATGCGGCGCATCGTCATGCAAGATATCCAGCTGAGGAAATAAGGTAAAAGGGTCAACCTCCGAAACTAGTCCATCACGATTATAAACATGGATACCTTCTTCCGATATCTGTACACGAAAATTCGGATCCTTCACCTCTGTTGACAGTTCCCTAATTTCATCTGCACTGTAGGGGAAAGGTTTGCGTGCGTGTGTGGTCAACAAAGAATTATCCAGACCTTTTGGCAAACTCTCTTCTTCTCTTGCAGCGAACATCATGCGCCTGGCTTTATCTGCCTCACGGATTGCAGACCGTGCATGTGGACTGACTTCTGTTGCCAATACTGCAGTCACGTGCATCTCGGATATTAATCCGAATAGCATGGCATTAATACCGCTCGTATCTGCCTCGGTCAACTCGGTTAAATTACCAATCCCCATCATGATTTCAATATCAGGACATTGTTGTCGTAGTTCATGATAACGGACGATTGATTTTGTGAAACCAAAATGGATAGGATCAAGGATAGGATCTGCCAGAAAAGGACGATCATCTTTAGCAAACTGTTCAATGACACGATACAGCGAATCCATGTCTTCGTGTTTGTTCGGGATCAGGATCGGTATGGAATCAACCTTATCTGCTATCCAGGCCGTGCTTTCTTTTAAACTCAATAAATAATCAGCCCCGGCTTTACCGCCGCGAAGTAAATCATCTTCTTCGAGTGAATCAACACTGACTGTAAAACCAGCGTGTTTTAGAGCCTGGATCGACTCTTCTAAATGTGGAAAGGGTGTGTCCGGAAGACAACCAACATCAATAACATCAGCACCATCCCGTCTGTATTTTTCTGCGCGCTGTAAAATGAATTCAATATCCTGCATTGGCGCATCGACGATCTCGGCGAATATCTTAGTATCATATCGACTCAAATCGATCGGTTTACAATCCTGTCCAAAAAACGTTGGTAAGTCTTTCAGATCAACCGTACCACGTAAAACCGGAATTCCGATATCGCTTGAGAGCAATTCCAGATCACCTCGACATAAACCGGGAACAATGATCCGATCCACATCATTCATCTCTTTTAAACGGCGTTTGATCATATCAGTTGTCATTAACGCAGCGACACTGACACCGATGTTTCTGACTTCATAGCTAAAATCAGACGTTTCCATGGATTCAAGAACCCGGTTAAGTCGCTTTTCAGCAAGCTTGCCAGTTAAAAATAGTATGTGATCAGACATTTGAAAATTTCGTCATATTGGTTTATTTCAACCAATTTAGTGGTTCAAGACACACAGGAAAACGTTCATAACGGAAGGACAAAGTACGTTACAATGTCTATTGAGGCAAGGGGTATATTTCATAACTTACTAATTATAATATACTTTTTAATTTTACCAGCTTAAGATTTCGATGTCGAAATTCCGCTGGCATGGTTCTGGCTCTGTCATCCATTATTTTCGGTGCATTTTGCCCTGATTTTCAACAATATCAATAACGAGTACGAACAATTTAATGCACATACGACTATTAGGTACAGGCGCAGGAGGTGGTTTTCCCCAGTGGAATTGCAACTGCAATAACTGTAAACGTCTGCGCTCAGGGGAAATCAAAAGCTCAGCACGAACTCAATCTTCCATCACTATCAGCGGCAACGGTGAGGACTGGGTATTATTTAATGCCTCACCGGATATCCGTGCACAAATTGAATCTTTCCCACCGCTGCAACCTGCACGACAAGTCCGAGATACCGGGATCTGTAGTATTATTCTTTGTGATGCCCAGATTGATCACACCACCGGTTTGATTATTATGCGAGAACATATCGAACCCTGGGACATATACTGTACGGCAGCAGTTCACGAAGATATGACAACTGGATACCCAATTTTTAATATTTTAAGTCACTTTCGAGGAGTAAACTGGCACGAAGTCGATACAGATCAAACACCTTTTACAATCCCTAAAGCGGACAACCTTATATTTACAGCTGTTCCTTTAAAAAGTGAAGCGCCCCCCTTTTCACCACATAGACATAATACCGTAGCCGGAGACAATGTTGGTTACCGTGTAGAAGATACATCTACAGGTAAAAATTTATTTTATGCCCCAGGTCTGGGGGAAATTGAAGATCATGTCGTGAAATATATGGAAAATGCTGATTGTGTACTGATTGACGGCACTGTATGGACAGATGATGAAATGTCTAATGAAGGAATCAGTGACAAACGGGCCAAAGAAATGGGGCATCTGGATCAATCCGGAAAAGGTGGGATTATGGAAATACTTAGCAGTATTAATAAACCACGTAAAATTTTAATCCACATCAACAATACCAATCCCATCCTTGATGAAGAATCAAATGAACATGCGAAACTGAAAGAGGCAGGAATTGAAGTGTCCTACGATGGCATGGACATAATCATTTAATTAGTCGGAGAAATAGAAATATGAGTACTGAAGTAGATACACCCTGGTCAAAAGAAGAATTCGAACAAAAACTACGTGACAAGGGTAAGTACTATCATAGAAATCATGAGTTCCACATCATGATGAATAATGGCGAACTTGATAAAGAAGCTGTACAAGGCTGGGTTGCCAATCGTTTTTATTATCAGGTTGCCATCCCGGTAAAAGATGCTGCGGTCATGTCCAACTGCTGGGATCGTGAAGTTCGTCGTCACTGGATACAACGTATAATCGATCACGATGGCAACGAAGAAGATACTGGAGGTATCGAAGCCTGGTTGGAACTTGGAGATGCTGTCGGCTTGCCTCGAGATGAACTCTTGTCACATAAACATCTTTTACCAGGTGTTAAGTTTGCCATTGATGCCTACATCAATTTTGCCAAACAACAACCCTGGCAGGTTTCAGCCAGTTCCTCTTTAACTGAATTATTTGCACCGACGATCCATCAGGATCGAATCGATAACTGGCCGGATAAATACCCCTGGATAGACCAGGAAAAAGGTTTCCGTTACTTCAGTAAACGTCTTACAGAAGCGCGCCGTGATGTAGAACGAGGTCTTGAAATAACTCTGGATTATTATAAAACACGTGAGCAACAGGAAATGATGCTAGATGTTCTACAATTTAAGCTGAATGTCCTTTGGACCATGTGTGATTGTATGTGGATGGCGTATATTGAGAATAAACCGCCTTATCATAATGTTGACTGAGTAAGAAAATAAGATGCTGAATGATGATGTAAATGAAAAATTGACACTAGATGTCGTTCCGGAAATAGCTTCAACACATCGACTCCAATGGGAAGAAGTACAGGATTGCCACGTCGTATTGTATCCGGAAGGCATGGTGAAGCTGGGACAAAGCTCAGCAGAAATTTTAAAATTATGCGATGGAAAAAATAATGTCACTGCAATTATCAGACAATTGCAGAAACAATATCCTGATACTGAACTTGATAATGATGTAAAAAAATTCCTGGAGGTTGCCCATGAAAACGGCTGGGTCCAATACAAATAAAATAAATCCTCCACTCTGGCTACTGGCAGAACTCACTTATGCTTGTCCACTGCAGTGCCCTTACTGCTCTAACCCTGTGGACATGGCAAAATATAAAAATGAGCTCAGCACCGAAGACTGGATACGGGTTATGCGTGAAGCCCGCAAGATGGGCTCAACGCAGTTGGGATTTTCCGGTGGTGAGCCTCTAACACGTCCCGACCTGGAAGAGTTAATCGCTGAAGCGAGACAACTGGGCTTCTACACAAACCTGATTACCTCAGGTATTGGCATGGACGAAAAAAGAGTCAAGGCATTCAAAGAAGCAGGACTTGATCATATACAGGTTAGTTTCCAGGCCAGTAGTGCCGATCTGAATAATTTTATTGCGGGAACGGATGCCTTCGAACACAAACTGGAAATGGCCCGAGCCGTCAAAAAACATGGTTACCCCATGGTACTCTGTTTTGTTTTACATCGTCAGAATGAACCTTATGTGAAAGAAATTCTGGATCTTGCCGTATCACTTGATGCGGACTACGTTGAGTTAGCAACGACACAGTATTATGGTTGGGCCTTTCATAACAAAAACTATCTCATCCCTACTCGAGAACAGTTAGCAAATGCCGAAACGGTGGCAAAAGAATATCAGGAAAAACTAAAGGGCAAAATGAAGATTTATTATGTCATTCCTGACTACTTTGAAGACAGACCGAAAAAATGTATGGATGGATGGGGAGCTATTTTTCTTACTATCACGCCTGATGGTCTCGCCCTGCCTTGTCATGCTGCCCGTCAATTACCCGGACTGGAATTGCCCAGCGTACAGGATCATAGTATTGACTGGATATGGAATGAATCACCTGACTTCAATAAATTTCGTGGTCTGAAATGGATGAAAGAACCTTGCAGGACTTGCCCCGAAAAAGAAAAGGATTTAGGTGGCTGTCGATGTCAGGCTTTTATGCTCACAGGTGATGCAACCAATGCCGACCCAGTCTGTAGTAAATCACCTCACCATCAGGAATTGGTTGATACCGTAGATGGTATTGGCAGAATTGCCGGCACACCTGAACTTGAGGAGAAACCGGTCCTATTCAGGAACATGAAGAACTCGAAAAAAATAGCTTCAGAAGAAATAATTTAAAACTTTTAATTTAAAATCGATAAATTTCTTTACGATACCCTACTCTAAGGACAAGTATTATCAGTTCGTGTTTTTGTATTTCATAGATAATTCGATATGGACCGACTCTAATTCTTCTTAGACCAGTCAGTTCACCTTTCAACTGACTACCTTTATACGGATGTTCAAGAAGTTCATCAATCGCCTTGATCAAACGAGTACGATCTTGTTTATCTATTTTTTGAAGAGATTTCTTTGCACTGGCTTTAATTTTCAGCAAGTAATTCACGTTTTACGTCTTCCCAATCTAAAACAGGATCAGATGGATCTCTGAGTCGATCCAATGCCAAAGACAGATCCTTGTAATCTTCCACGTAAGCTTCGATCGCTTTACGGATCAATTCAGATCGTGGACGCCCACTTGCGAGCACTACGGCATCAAGTGATTGCATTAATTCTTCAGGTAGCCTGGCAGTAATTTGTGTCATAATTAAATTGAATTACATTGTAATAAGATGACATTAACTGTAGTCAATTTGTATAAAATAGGCAAGAATATTTATAACTCATTGATTTAAAATAGCATATGCAACATCGGCTGCCTGGCGGTTTTCTTTAACATCATGTACACGAAAGATACGGACACCTGCCTGTACACCTAAAGCTGTTGTTGCACAGGTTGCTGATACCAATTCATCAGCTTCAGTAACATTACAAAGAGTCCCCATAAAACGCTTGCGACTCGTACCCAATAATATATTAAATCCAGTCTCTACAAACACATTCAGATTGTTTAGAAGCTGGAGATTGTGATCGCGAGTTTTTCCAAAGCCAATACCCGGGTCAAGAATGACCCGTTCTTTTTCAACTCCGGCCTTGATGGCTATTTCAACTCTTTCCAGTAAGTACCGCTTTATATCTTCAACAACATCGTCATAAGTTGGATTATCCTGCATGTTTCCAGGACTGCCTTGCATATGCATGAGACAAATCGGTATTTTACGTTCCGCAGCCAGAGAAAATATTTCAGGGTCTTCGCTACCAGCAGAAACATCATTGATAATTGTAGCACCAACATTGAGTGCTTTTTCAGCTACGGGTGCTCTCGTTGTATCAATACTGATTTCAATCTGTTGTGGAACTTGTTTACGACACTCAGCGATAATATCAATCGTTCTATCCAGCTGTTCTTCAACACTAACTCTTTCTGAACCTGGCCGCGTTGATTCACCACCGACATCGACCATATCTGCACCTTGTTCAATCATCGATCGAACATGTGAAATCGCCGAATCAAATTCATTATGTAGGCCACCATCAGAAAAACTATCTGGGGTTGCGTTTAGAATTCCCATAAGCAATGGTTTTTTATAATGATTTATCATGATAATAATTTAGCCATTTTATCCGTTGCTGCTATCAGTGCATCAATCATAGCGGGTTCACTGGCCAAATGCCCGGCATCTGAAACAATTGTTAAATCCGAACCTACTATTTCCTTGTGTAACAACCAGGAAGACTCTGGCAAGCAGGTAAGATCTTTTCTGCCATGAATAATACTAATCTGTACATCAGGGATTTTATCAATATTCTCGAGGATCTGATTTTTAGAAATAAAATAGCGATTCAATGCATAATGCATTTCAATTCGAGTTTCATTGATTAATTTATCTTCATCATCAACTTCCAGTCTATATTGAGAAGTAATGTTGGATGTCACTATACGACCTGCCCACGTTGCCCAGGCAATTGAAACCTTGAGTTGTTGCTCACGATCATCTGAAAACATTAGATTTGAAATGGTCTTGATTGGATTTTCAAATTGAAAATCTGAAAATGATTGAGAAAATTCATTCCAGTAATCAGGAAAGATTTTACCAACGCCTTTACTTAAGAACCAGTCAAGATCCGTTTGCCGCGCCAAAAAACTTCCGCGCAAAATAATACCAGAAATATTTTTTGGACATTGCTCTGCGTAAAGTAAAGCAAGTGTTGAACCCCACGAGCCGCCAAAAACAACCCATTTGATAATTTTTAATTGTTTACGGATGGCTTCCATATCGGAAAGAATATCCTGGGTTGTATTAAACCTTATACCACCCTGTGGAGTCGAACGGTTACACCCTCTTTGGTCAAAGATAATGATTCTATATTTTTCAGGATTAAAATAACGGCGATGATTTTCATTACAACCAGAACCTGGGCCGCCATGAAGAAAAATCACGGGGATCCCTTCTGGGTTACCACATTCTTCAAGATAGATTTTATCGTTGGATTGTGTTTCTAAGAACGAATGAAAATTAGGTTCGAGCTCTGGATACAAGGTTCTCATATTAAGGGCTTGCAAAAGATTTCTGTGGGGTCAGGCTTAAGCCCGATCATTTACCCGATTATTTTAACTGAAAATTTTCCATAGAACTGCCATAGTGAATGCCAAATTAAATGCAACCATCCATTTAAGCAACATAAACTCAGCTTCAATTTTATTAAATCTGTCATCAAACCTAGCGACCGCAGACGCGGCATCTCTGGCTTTGTCCTCATCTGCACCGGCAGATTTCAAAGCATCATATAGCTCACTTATCATCATTGACATAATATTTCTCCCTGATTAAGTATCATCATCCTATTACTTCTACGATGACAGGCTTAAGCCTGTCTAAAATGTTAATATTTAAAGTTCTTCTAAAATTTTATTTCTCTGCTGATCATATTCACTTTCAGATATTAAATCCTGCTGCTTTAATCCGTCTAGTTTTTTCAGTCTCTCTTCAATAGATAGACCTTGTTGACCATTTGTACCGTCGGATTCTTTCATTTGTTTTCGTATTCTGGCCAATTCCAGACGCATCTCGCGTCGTTCTTTGGCTAACTTTGCCGATTCAATTTCAAATTGTTTATCTCTTTGTGTGACTGGATTTTCTCTTGCTTGTTTTATTGCTATATAACTTTCTGCTGCGAGTTTCACATCAATCACAAACCAGTCGCGTCTGCTTTTCTTGAATTTTTTATTTTCAACACCTGGTATTTTAATAACCGCTTTATCAAAAGGTGTCCCAAGAAAATTGCCAGAACGAGAACCATGATTAAATTGATATTTCACAATACCGACATGTGTTGGATCATAGGCGGCTTCATAACCTTCTAAACGTGGTCGATCATAGTCACCCAAGATAATACTCAACTTACCCTCTTTATAAAATGCACGACCTGCGACATAAAACGTGTCTGTCTTTAAGCCAAACAATCGATCACTCTTTTTATCCAATGCAAAAATGATGTCCTGTTCAGGTTTTGCATTTCTCAGCCCTTTGGCAAGATATTCTCCAAGATATCGCGATTGTTTAAAGGTAAAGACGAACTCTGGTTCTTCATCGGAACCAACTGTCTCCTTTTGCCAGATTTCCAGAGATTCCAGTGCCAGACTGATGTCTTTTACGTCTAACTTGGCAGGATGATCATTCTTACCAAATTTAGAATCATCTTGCTCAGCGTATTTAAAATAAACGTTCTTGCCGACTTCCCAAATAACATCTTCATCTTCACCAAATAAATCGAGGGCAAAAGTATTACTTGATAACAATAACTGACTGATAATAAACAAAGTAATGAATTGAATTTTAAGCATTTTCATAATAATAATAGTTTTTCGTCTTGAGCAGATTAGAGTCTATAGAGCTCAGGAAGTTTACAACATTTAAATAACGAATGAAAAAAAGATCTAAAAAGAGGTCTTTTACAGAGTGTTATGATCATCTCTCTTTAACCACGGATAAAAACTCATCGAGACTTAACACTTGTAACGCGTCATTTTTCAAAATCAATAAATCCTGATCACCACTAATCAAATACTCGGCCTCTCCACCTTGATATGCTTCCAGAAATTTTTGATCATTTAAGTCACGGCAAACGTGTGAACAGGCTTTAGGTTTCACCATCAAGGATGAGGTGGAAATTTCAAAAAAATAGGCTATTCGAAGATCACGCTCAATATATTTGTCGAACTTTGGACGTAATATAACCTCTTTAAATTCCTCCAAAGTAGCCAGTGTAAAAAGTAATACACCTAATTCCAGAGCCCTGTTTACAGCCTGTTGTGGGACGCTCTCCATAAATGCCATACTACTAATCAGGATATTGGTATCAATGATGATGCGAGGTTTATCGCTCATTCACTATGGCAGCTAAAATGTCTGCCGTTAATCCACTGCCTTCTGCTTGCTCCGCTATTTGTTTCTGCAAGTCCATAATACGCTGACGACTGCCTCCCATTCGAGCATAATCTTCTGGTGAGACGACGACCGCAGAAGGACGTCCGTTTTTCAGGATAGTCACAGGTTCACGTTGGACCGTGTCTATAAGACTACCAAAGTTTTCTTTTGCTTCTCGGGCACCCAATGTTTTCATCTCTACTGATCTCTAACACTGTTAAATTTATAGCTATTGTAGCTCTAAGAGCCGCAATGTCAATATCTAGACGCAAAGACTATCACGGTTCCTGGTGTCAGGCATAAGCTTGATGTCTCATACTGGATACCGGCTGTAGCAGGAGATTGTTCCTTCATTTCCTACTCTCTCACCTTCCTTGGCGGTCGCGCCGGTAGGTATGATGGACAAAAAAAAGACCTCCGAAGAGGTCTTTTTTATAGGATATCAGGTTTAAGCCTGACACCTTTGTATCATAACTATCTTCTAAATAAATCTTAGAAGAAGTAGGTCAAACCAAGAGTAAAGACATCCAGCTCTTGTGCGCCACTATAAAAAGCAGCGGTACCAGCACCGTCGACATCCAGATCCAGTTGCTCATAGACACCGTAGAGGATCAAGCTGCTACCAAAATACTGGTCAACAGAAACACCGATACGTTCTACTTCAGAACCGGTGATGCCGTTACCGCCAGCACCAAACTGGTCATTGTACATACCATAGTTAAAGGTAATTGCCGTATCGCCCAAGCTGTTGAAGCCTTTCTTGATACCACCTTTGAACCAGTATGCATCGGTATCATCACCTGTAAGTGCGCCAACAGCAACACCATCAGCTTCTTCCGTTTGGAAGGCGATAGAACCGAACAGACCGGTCACTGGATCCAGCAAACCCGCTTGAATTTGAAAGGTTTCAGACTCAGAACCACCAGCGTTTGAACCACCACCGCCCTGGTTAATGGCATAACCACCGTGTACATTAGCGGTCATACGACCCAGTTGGCCACTATATTTCACTGCGACATCATAAACATCATCGTTCGCAGCACCAACGGCAACGCTGACAGGACCAAAAGCAGGCAAGTCATAACGAACACCATTACGATAGATACCGTTACAGTCAATACCAATACCCAGACCAGGTACGGTCAAACACTGCAGGAAAGAACCCCATGTAGTGTTTGTTGCGCCAGCACCCAAACCCTGGATGGTAGCACCATTGCCACGGAATACTGGAGAGATAGAAGACCATAAGGTCAATGAAGGATCAGCCAGAACCGCAATGTTATCAGTCGGCATACTTTGCAGGCCAACAGTGATCTTACCAAAGGCACCACCAACATTAACGCTAGAACCTAACACGCCAATAGCTTGACCGTTTGTATCGCTGTTGAATGCGCCAGTAGAACCAAGGCCTAACACATTAGCTGGGTCTGAAGATCTTGGTTCCAAGATGGTTTCAAAGCCCGCTGTCAAACCACTGTTTGGCAGTGCAGTTGAGCCAGACAGTGTGATACGACTACCCAAAGTAGTACCGTTATCAGTAACCTGTACTGCATCGCTATTGACACCGTCATCATAGAAAGTAATACCTTCATTAATCCAGCCTGAGATATTAACCTCAGCATTGGCTGCTTGTGATAGAGGTAACATTGCTGCCACTGCGGCAACGCATGCACCTTTTAAAAGTTTATTTGATTTCATCATTTCCTCCTCAGGAAAAACTAAAATAACTCTAGAGATTTTAAATATTCGATCTCCCCCAGACTTCCCCCCAATTGCGAGTTAGTACTTATTGAGATCACTCACGAGTGACTTAAAAAATAATAAGACCCAAGCAAGATACACAATTTTTTATGCTCTCGCAACATTTTTCTACTTTTTTACAACAAATTTGTTGAAACATTCCAAATAACGTTGTTATTTTACAACAAAAGATTATTACAATATTGAATTTTTCACTCTATTCATAGGGTTAACTTAAGAAATCTAATAATAAAGATTAAGATCGAATTTTTCATCATTTTTATCTGTGATGGATAGGTAAAATAGTATTGTGTTGTATTAATACAACAGAAAGGCATGTTAAGTGTCAGGCTTAAGTCTGACACTAATGGCACTTAACTTAACGAGATATTCTCGTAAAAAGCCGATCGGCACTGAGCTCACTGGAAGCACAGAGATTAAGAGAGTGTCTTGTTTTCCAGTCTATTTTTCTCTGCGTCCTCCGTGCTCTTCGTGGTGAAAGCTGTATTTTCTAACGGTTTTTACCTTAAGTAAGTGCTTTTCAAGCATGACACCGATGTAGCTTAAGTCAGTATTCAGGAAATAATCACACAAACTTCCACCCTTTATCGATTGTCTATGATGTTAGAATAGGAATCATTATCACATTAAATCAGCAAGGAACATCCATGAAACAAGTCGGGAAACATACAATAAAAACACTGGCTATCAGTCTTTTATTTCTATCTAATTCAATGAGTTATGCTGAAAACATCGATGTCACGTTTTTGTACATAGGTGATACAAACGGTTCCGCCTACCAGGGTGTTCAGCAAGGACTCAGTGAGGCGAATCTACAAGGACAGTTCCTCGGCCAACATTACGATGTCCTTGTAGGCAATGTTGGTGATCTTGATAATGCTATCCCCAGTTCTGTCATAGCGGTGATTGCCGCGGGCAATAAAAACTCGCTGGAAACCATTGGCAGCAAAATGCCGAACACGGCAATCCTGAATATCACGCTTGATGACGACGATCTACGCATTGGCTGCAGTGCGAACCAACTGCATATTCTTCCCAGTGCCCAGATGAAAGCCGATGCACTGGCTCAGTGGCAACAAAAAAAGCCAGATTCTAATGCCAGCGCCCAAGCCTGGAATGTAGATTTTGTAAAGTTTGCCGCACGTGATTTAAACAAACGCTTCAAGAAAGCCCAGAAGTCAGAAATGAATGATGAGGCATGGGCTGGCTGGGCTGCGATAAAAATGGTTTCAGACACCGTGGCGCGTGAAAATCTGACCAATGCAGGAGACATGTTAGAGTTTCTAAAAACAAATCTTAGCTTTGATGGTCAGAAAGGTATCAATATGGATTTTCGTAATACCGGCCAGCTGAGACAACCAGTACTCATTGTTGAAAATGGTAAAACAATCGCCGAGGCACCAGTACGCGGAATCGCAAAGCCACCCACGGTAGAAAGTCTGGGACTAACAGATTGCTTAAAGTAAAAATTATTAAATAATTTCACGAGGAAAAACACATGAAACAACACATGATGACTGCGGCCCTTGCCTTAGGCCTGAGTATCACTAATATCCAGGCGGAACCGACTGGCCGTATTTTCGTAACCAATGAAAAGTCGGATACAGTCAGTGTCATTAATGGCGAAACATTCCAAGTCGAAGCAACGATCGATATTGGTGATCGGCCACGCGGCATTGGATTAGCGCCGGATGGTTCGGAATTGTACGTTGCCGTCAGTGAAGAAAATTCCATTGCTGTGGTTGATCCTGAAACCCTCGAAATATTACGCAAATTTGAATCTGGTTCTGATCCGGAGACCTTTGCTGTACACCCCAATGGAAATATTTATATTTCAAATGAAGATGATGCCAAGGCGACTGTCTATAATCCTAAAACCGGTGAACTGTTGGCGGAAATCAAGGTGGGGCTTGAACCAGAAGGCGTTGCTGTCTCACCAGACGGAACCAAAGTTATTGTCACCAGTGAATCCACCAACATGTTGCATGTGATCGAGGTGCCATCGCACAAGATCGTTGGAAATATTCTGGTCGGTGCTCGACCACGAGCAGTCACCTTTACCAAAGCGGGAAATATCGCATACTCCACTTCGGAGATCAGTGGTGAAGTTAAAAAGGTAGATATGGAAACCTATAAGGTATTAGCGGTGGGTTCTATTGGTGACGAAAAGGCCAAACCCAAAGATGTGTTATTGAGTAAAGACGAAAAAACACTTTATGTTGCGGGTGGTCGTGCGAACCAGGTTATTGTCATGGATGCCGATAGTATGGAAGTAATCAGCACCATTCCGGTTGGCAAACGTATCTGGGGACTTGCCATGAGTAAAGATGGTTCTCACATTTTCACAACAGATGGCGTAAGCGGTACAGTTTCAATGATTGATACTGCCACCAATAGCAACATCAAAACGATCGAAGTTGGAAGTTTCCCCTGGGGTGTTGTTATTGACGATTAAATTCCAAAGATACTTTTTGTCTATGCTTTCGTTATTGTAACACTATCGCTCATTTCTGGCTCTGGACTAAACACTTCGAGGACAAGCTGCGACCAGAATCCAATTGTAATAGGAATAGAATAATGGACAAGGATTGTTCGAAACAATACATCCATTATTCCGGCTAATGCCGGTGGATTCCGGCTCGGAGGCCGGAAAGACGAAAAATGATAATGAGAACTCCGCCATACCGGCGAAAGTCGTGTTGGTATGAAGCCAAGCAAGCATCAGGCATCTATAATTTTATATCGAATCGCCATACGTGCTAACTCCGCAACGGTAGACACGTCTAATTTATTTTTTATCTGTGTGCTGTAGTTTGCAACGGTTTTATAGCTGATTGATAAACACTTGGCTATCTCACTGGTGTTAAGTCCTTTTGCAAGCAAACAAAATATCTCAAACTCGCGTGTTGATAGATTACTGAATGGTGTGTTTTCACCTCTAACTTTACTGCTAGCAATACGTTCAGCAATATTTGCATCAACGTATGTTTCGCCTTTATAGATTGCTCGAATTCCATCCGCCAGTGCATCCGGCGAACTGCTTTTAGGGATATAACCTTTGGCACCTGCCTGCAAAGCTTGTTCAACAAATATCGTATCATCATGCATACTGAAGACTAAAATCCTGGCCGTAGAGTCACGCGCTATAATGCGACGGATCGCTTCAAGTCCACCGATACCAGGTAAAGACAGATCCATAACGATGACATCAGGTTGGTGTTCGATATAAGCCTTGATCGCCTGCTCACCACTTTCCGCTTGTACCAACACTTCTATGTCAGTGGAATTTTTTAACAACATTTCGTAACCAGCTCTGACAACCGCGTGATCATCCACTAGTAATACTTTTATTTTTTCCATTTCTTTATTCATGAGATAACTCTATTCATAATAATATTTCATTATTGTTCACAAGGAATTGTCACTTTGATTTCCACACCATTGTCTTCAGAACTATCTATGGAGATTTCACCACCTAATGATTCCACGCGCTCTCTCATCCCTAATAAACCCAGACCCTGTGATGTTTTGTTTGTGTCAAAACCAATACCATTGTCTTCAATGAATAATGTGATCTCTCCTGCCCCGGTTTCTTTACTTTGAGAATCATTATTAGTTTTAATATCCAGAGTTCGATGTATATTTATATGAACACTATCTGCTTCTGCATGCTTTGCCACATTCGTCAAACTTTCCTGCACAATTCTGTAAAGCATAATATTTATGGTATCACCAAGTTTATCTAACTGACCGAAAAAATTAAAATGACAAAACAGATCACCATGATGAACATTCCAGTCATCAATCATTTCCTGTAATGCCCGAACAATTCCCAGTTCATCTAACACGGATGGTCGCAAACGCTGTATCATAGTACGCGCAACATCATACATTTGATCGGATACATCAATGATCGCATCCACACTCTTGTTGATTTCAGTCACCGACTGATCCTGCGATTTAATTGATGCTGCAACAGCTTTCACTGCAGTGATCGATTGCCCCAGTTCATCGTGTAAAGCATAGGCCAAATCTTGCCTTTCCTGTTCCTGAATAGCTAAAGATCGTTGAGTCAGGGCACGATTTTCATCACGGCTTTTTTGCATGACCGCAGCCATATGATTAAATTTTTGAGATATCTTGCTTAATTCAGGTAAATTAAAATCTGGTAGACGCAATTGATAGTTACCTTGTTCTATCTCTTCCAGGGCATGTAGGATATTATCGATCGGTTTCAGGCCGCGACCTAATGTGTAATAAACCAATGTTATGGCAATTAACACAAATAAGGTTAACAAAATGAGCACCCCTTTTGTTTCATTCCAGGCCTCGGTAATTTCATCCGAAGGGTTTGCCTTGATAACCAGTTCTATGGGTAGATTCGGTGTGGGCAATGTTCTTCTAAATTCAATAGGAACGGGTTTTACTCGTTGCACAAACCAGTCTGGTGCATCTGCTAAAATGGCTCGTTCAGGAAAAAATGGCGCATGGCGTGAGTTGCTATGACGGATCAGATCAATCGTTAAATGTCGTGAGCTTTCCAGTTCTGAGATTTCCTCAACCAAACTGATTTTTTTATCCGCCTGTTTTTCCTCAACACTAGCAAATGCAATTTCAATCAACTGTAATGTCAGTTGCGCACTGGAATGAATTTCATCTTCGATTGCCCGGCGTGCATTTTCTATTACTACATAGCCCGTTGCTACCAGTATTAGTAAAAATACCAATGTGATTAACAAACTTAATCGTAATCGTAGGCTCATATAAAAACTCATTTAGAGAAGCTCTGGACAAATTAATCAGAAGTCCCTGGGATTTAACAAAATACAGTATAAAGAATTCTGAATAAAAAGAACGGGACAATATGGCCCGTTCATTAGAGAGAGGAGAGAGAAATTATTGTTAGAGTAAAATTTTGATCCCAACAAAACCGGAGATAGGTGCACCGACACCAATAAAACGTGGGTTAGTAAAGGCAGGTGTTGCGCCCGAGCCATCAAATACTTCACCAGGCTCACCAAGCAATCCAAACGTTTCATAATCGGTATCGAATAAATTATTAATCCGAGCAAATACAGTGAAACGACTATTCACTTTGTATGTTCCATTCAGGCTAACAACAACGTAACTATCTATCGCATCCAGTAAATTTGCTTCATCACCTCTAATGTATTGTTCAGAATTAAAGAGCATGTTCGCCCCAATATCTAATTGATTGGTCACGCTAAATAATCCACCTAGCTTTAATGAATGTTGTGGAACACCAGGAATATTATCGCCAGCTTGCACTGCAATTTCACCATTGGCATCTGCCAACGGATGATTGGCACTGGCAGCCTGGAATGCTGTTTCAAATGTTGCACCCACAAAGCTGTAATTCATAAACCAGTTCAGCCTGTTAATTTCTCCCGACAGCCCTAATTCAACACCGACCCGTTGTGTGTCGCCCACATTTCTAAAAAAGCCTTCATTCGAACCTATGCCACCGGTGCTGGTAAAAATAATATCGTCAGTATTGGTACTGTGAAAACCGGCTATAGAGTAATCAATATCATTGAACACGCCACGGAAACCTCCTTCAAAACTTTTAGTGACAACTTGTTCCAATGGTGGATCAGCAAGGAATGCGTTTGGCAAGGTACAGGGAGCACTCTCATCCGCACAGAGTAATTCAATAGGTGTCGGTGCACGTGAAGATTCACTGTAACTACCGAACACATTCGTGCCACCCAAGAAAGTGTAGGTCAAACCCACTGCCGGGTTAAAACGTTGGAAATCATGTTCACCATTCAAATCTTGGGGACTACTCGGTTCAACTAAAGTATTCTGATTGCTGCGGTCACCTAAAACAATATGTGAATTATTATAACGTCCAGACAAAGTGAGATTAAGTTGATCGGTCACTGAAATTGTGTCCGTTAGATAAATTGACCATGTACGATTATGTGCCTTTATCTTTGTGCCCTCTTCAGGGATAAACAAACCAGAGGCTACTGTACTGCGATCAGCTCCAGGCAAGGTGCAATCATCACCATTAAATTCACAGACTAAGGTCGCCACTTCAACAATAGAGGTAAAATCAATCAGCCCTTGTTGATAGGCACTACCAATAATAAATTGATTTTCTCTACCAAATAAATCACTGAGAAAAGTTGATTGCAAAGAACCACCAAATCCTTCCTGTTCACGATCACTAATATTATTCAGAGCATTTCTTTCTGTGCCATTCGCATTTACTACAGCAACCGTATTGCCGTTTTGATCATCGATCGGGACAGTGTCGCCTTCTTCACACAAAAAACCAGCAGGGCCGCCGTTTAATGCACAGTCCTCATATTCAGTGCCATCACCATTGAAAGAGTCTGTTTCATTATTACGATAAAAAACATTGCCCGATAACTGGGTTGACTCATTTAACCAATGCGTCCCTTCGGCTATCACCATCGTCAAATTATTTTTTGTCTGATCAGGAGAGGTAAATACGGCTTCTCTATCCAGGGCTTCAAGCTCGACAGGGGTTGATCCATTTCCAACCAGATCGGTATCGCCATGATTAATGCCAATATCCAGGGTTGTGTCCTGATCACGGTATCCCACAGTACTGAAAAAATTCAGAGCATCGGATTCAGACGCGTCACGCCAACCATCCTCGTCAAAATAATTTCCCGTAACGAAATAACCCCACTGTCCATTATTCGCGCCACTTTCAACAGTGGTCACAAAACGTCCAAACGAACCACCATAGGTTTCAAGACTGTGTCCTTCATGTGTAAAACCATTTTTGGTTCTCACAGTTAACGCACCACCAAGGGTATTCAAACCAAATAAGGGATTCGCACCACCGACCAGATTAATACTGCCGATGGAAGATTCAGGCAGCAGATCAAAGTTTATTGAGTCACCGAAAGGTTCATTGATACGCACACCGTTTTGAAATACGGATAAACCCTGTGGCAAACCTAATAAGGGAGAGAGTGTGAAACCTCTATATTGAACATCTGATTGCAATGGATTGTTCTGGGCATCATTCAGCGTCACGCTTCCCAGATTACGATTGATGTAATCGGTCAGATCGAAACTTTGAGATTCTTCCAGATCAGCACTGGTGGCAGATTGCACATTAAAAGGAATTTGATTTTCAGGCAGGCCTACCCCATGGGTCGGTGTGACTCCAATCACCGTTACATCCTCAAGTTCGTCTGTCTGGCTATCTGCCAGACCATCTGCCAAACCATCTGTTTGAGCAATAATGTTTTGCACTTTGAAAGAACAAAATAGCAAACAACAACCGTTTTCTACCGAGACAATCCAATACCAACATTAATTTCTCCACAAAGTTTTCTAGTTATTCTGATTGTTGCTGTAGATTATAATTCGACTTGAACACACAATTTAAGAGTGTGTGCAATATTCAGGAAAAACTCCCGGTCAAATTTCCCGATAATTTCCATACACTCATTCAAGGATACTAAAACCGTTTTACTGTAAATTGATCAAGGATTACCAATGATATACAAACCTGTTATTTCGACTCTAGTCATTATCTCGTTGATATTTTTCAGTTTCGTTGTGACCGCAGATGATGCGTTGAAATCAGCGGTTGATAACACGCTGGAATCACAGAAAAATAATATTCAAACCCAGCAAACAATCGACTCTCTTGCAAATAACACTCGTGATATGCAGCAAGAATACAAAACACTTCTGCATTCGACTGACAGTTTAACCCGTTATAACAATCAACTTGAAGTTCTGATCGAGAACCAACAAAACTCATTGATCTCGATAGAAAGACAAATGGGGTATATCGAAAGTACGCAACGGGACATTGTGCCGTTGATGCTACGAATGATTGAAGTTCTGGAGGTATTTATTTCTCTTGATTTTCCTTTTTTAACAAAAGAGAGACAGGAGCGTCTGCTACTTATTAAAGAAATGATGGACAGACCTGACGTGACACTGCCCGATAAGTTTCGTCGTGTCATGGAGGCCTATCAAATTGAGATGGAATATGGCCGAACGATTGAGGCCTATGAAGATACGATCCTCATTAACGATAAATCACAAACCGTTGATATATTACGTATAGGCCGATTAACATTGATCTATTCCACCCTGGATAAGAAGGCCATTGGTCAATGGCATGCAGGGGAGAAAAGATGGGCTGCACTTGATAAGTCCTATCATAGTGGTGTGCAGAAAGGTCTTAAGATAGCACGCAACCAGGCACCGCCTGATCTGTTTAGAATTCCTGTCAAAGCGCCGGAGAAAATACAATGATCCTGCGTACACTCACACCTTGTTTTCGCATTAATTTTATCACAACCCTTATTTTCTCAAGACAATGCAATGAGTCTTGATGAATTGGTTAAGCAAGTTAAAAAAGAACGCCTGCTGGAAAAAAAGGAATTACTACAACGTGTTGAAACATTCAAATCTGCCAAAGATAAACAATCTGTAGTTTTGAATGAAGCAAAAACAAAATATGTCAATGAAGAAGCTCGTAGCAAACGATTACGATCCCGCTATGATGAAAACGAAGTCGCGATAAAAACCCAGGAGAATATTTTAAAACAACGAATTGGTTCACTCGATGAATTGCATGGTGTCGTACGTCAAATTGCCAATGAAGTTGATAGCATTATTGATACATCGATCGTCACTGCACAAAAACCCGGTAGAGATGAAGGGATAGATAAATTAGCTGGTAGCAAGGAATTACCGTCGATCAAGGAACTGGAAGATCTGTGGCTATTGGTGCTGGATGAAATGGCAGAATCTGCAAAGGTTGTCAGCTTCCCGGCAAATATTATCCTTAATACTGGCGAAGAGGTTGAACAATCAGTAACGCGTGTGGGTGTTTTTAATACCTACTCAAACGGTCATTATCTACGTTTTCTACCTGAGACTGGCAAACTAGTGGAACCGGGACGACAACCCACAGCAAGATTTCAGACTATGGCCAGCGATCTTGAAAATGCAAAGCATGAAAAATTATCTGCTGGGCAACCTTCTGACCTATACCCGATTGCACTCGATCCCACACGTGGCGAGATGCTGGCGTTGTTAGTGCAAGAACCCAACATCTTTGAGCGCATCGAACAGGGAGGATTGATAGGTTATATTATTATTGTTGTTGGCATTGTTGGTTTGTTGATAGCAATCATCCGGCTACTCAGACTGACTCAGACAAATAAAAAAAGTACAAACTCAACTCAGTCATAAAACACCAGACAATAACCCCCTCGGTCGAATCATGGAAGTCTATGTCAAGAACCCGGACATCGATACTGAAACACTGGAATTCAAAATGGATGAAGCAATTCTAAAAGAATTGCCCGCATTACAACGCGGTATGAGCATCCTGTCATTACTGGCAGCCATAGCCCCGCTGCTTGGCTTGTTGGGTACCGTCACGGGGATTATTGAAACATTTCAATCAATCACCTTGTTTGGAACGGGTGATCCTCGAACTATGTCCAGTGGCATTTCCCAAGCCCTGGTGACAACTGTCATGGGATTGGTCGTTGCTATTCCATTATTACTATTACACAGTTTTGTATCGAGCAAAAGCAATAATGTGATCCAGATCCTTGATGAAAAAAGCAAAGGTTTTATCGCCCAGTTAGCAGAAACGAACCGTAGAAAACAGTCTAATGCTTGATTGGATAAACAACTTCAGAGATTTTTTTGATCAGGGAGGCACTGTCCTGATAGTCATTTTATTCACCTCAATTTTACTCTGGATCTTAATCATTGAACGCTACTTTTTTTTTTATTTACGGCTACAAAAAACAACTGGACGTGATCATTCGTCGTTGGGAACAACGTACTAATAAAATTTCCTGGCATTCAATGAAACTTCGCGAAGGATTTCTTGCTGACATCAGTATGAATACAAAACACAACATGATCCCTATCAACGCATTAATTGCTGTATTACCATTGCTCGGCCTGCTCGGCACCGTCACCGGAATGATCGCAATCTTTGAAGTGATCAATGTCTTTGGTACGGGTAACGCCCGTGGCATAGCAGATGGCATCTCACAGGCATTATTACCAACCACAGCCGGCCTGGTTACATCAATAGTAGGCTTGTATTTTAGCACTGACCTGAAACGTCGCGCGCAAATCCAGCTGGATGAAACCAGAGATTTATTAACTCACTGATAAACACCTATGCGAAATCGTCATACAACAGAAGATAACGTTAGCTCAAATATTAATTTAACACCATTGATAGACATGGTCTTCATCCTGTTGATCTTTTTTCTGGTCACCGCTTCATTTACCAAAGAGTCCGGCATTGAAGTCAACCGGCCTTCCGCACAAACGGCTGTACGGCAGGAACAGGGAACGTTAATCATTGGTATAAACGAAGTCGGTGAAGTCTGGATCGATAACAGACAAGTTGAGTTACGTTCCATTCGCGCACATATAGAACGCCTAACGGCACAAAAACCCGGAAGGCACGGTTATCATTATGGCGGATAAAAAAAGCCGATACTGGTATTACCGTTGATGTGCTCGATCAGGTTCGACTTGCAGGTGTCAGTAACGTCTCAATCGCAGCAAAAAAAAGAATAAACATTACGCAATGTTAAAGGACATGACAGAAAGAGTTCCGCGACTACCTGCTTTCGTAGCTTGCGCCCTGGTCGCTAATTTTCTAATTTTTTATTTTATTATGCAATTAGTCACCAATGAACAATTTCGCCCACCAATCATTGAAGCTATTAATTTTGTCGATTTCATTCGCTTCAAAGAACAGATGGAATCACCTGATAAAATTATCCAAGAAGAAGTTGAAGAACCACCTCCACCCGATGAAGCACCTCCTCCACCGGATATGATTCAACCTGACATCAGCAAACCTGATGTAACCCCACTTGAGATCAGCATGCCAGGCCTGGATATACCTATGAACATTAATGGCACACCATTCATAGGAGATTTTATTAAATCTACGAAACCTACAGCTGCACAACCACTATCAAAACCAGAGGTGCTAACTAACTTAATACCAACGATTAAGATCCCTCCAGCCTATCCCAGACGTGCCTTACGTTCTGGCATAGAAGGTGTGGTTATCGTTGAACTTACCATTACAAAAGACGGTACTGTTAAAGACCCTGTCATAGTCAAATCCGATCCACCAGAAATGTTTGATCGCGCGGTATTAAAAGTCATTACCAAATGGCAATTTAATCCTGAGATCGAAAATGGCGAAGCTAGAGAAGTTCGTACCAGACAAACTGTAAATTTTCAAATTAAAATAATATTTAACAATGAAAATTACATTCATCATTTCTGTCTTATTTGTTTCTCATTCATTGTTTAGCATTGAAATCAATGCAGCTGGGCAGGAACAAACATTATCTGAATCAAGCTATCAGATCATCAATGAATCCCAACAATTGATGACAAATGACCAGCCTCGTGACGCCATTAAAATATTAAAAATCTTATTAAAACAAATTCAGGATAAACCGTATGACCTGGCCGTCACCTATCAGATGCTTGGACATGCTTATTACCAGACCAATGATACAAAAAATGCCAGACAAGCTTTTATAAATGCTGCAGAAATTAACAAACTTCCGAAAAACATTCAGCATGAACTTGAATTGAATATCGCACGTCTTTTAGCTTTCGACGAATCTTATAAAGAAGCCTTGAAATATCTGGAAAAATGGCTTGAGTATGAACCAGATCCAAATGCCGATGCACACCTCCTTGCTGCAACTATTTTTTATCATCTAAATGACTACAATAAAATGATACCGCATTTGAACAATGCCATATCAAAAACAAATAAAGTACCAATGAATTGGTACGAATTACTGGCTTCCGCCTATATTCAAACTAAACAATACAGCAATGCAGCAAACATATTTGAAAAACTAGTACGTCTGGAACCGACAAAAAAACAAAACTGGATGCAACTGATGGCAGCGTACCAGTTAGCCAAACAAGATAAAAGATCTTTGGCTATAAATGAACTTGCCTATAAAAAAGGATTTCTTGACAAGCAACAAATTATCAGTCTTGCCAATACGTATCTTTATCTTGATATACCCATTAAGGCGGCGATGTTGTTAGAAAAAGAAATTCAAAAAGGCAAATTGACAACATCCAAATCGAATCTTGAACTCCTTGCCAATAGCTGGATGCTTGCTCATGAAAAAACAAAAGCCATCTCTGCACTTGAGAAAATCACTGAAACAGATCGAGACCCGGAATTATTTTTCCGTCTGGGACAACTTTATTATGAATCAAGCCAATGGGAAAAGGCTATTGAACATTTATCGCAAGTAATATCGCATGATAATAAAGAACAAACAGCACAGGCTCTGTTGTTAACAGGTATTGCTTTTTATGAATTAAATGATCAGGAATTGTCCAGGGATTCATTCACAAAAGCGTTGTCTTACAAAAAAACCAGAGAACATGCAAGGTGGTGGCTACAGCAATTAAAAGATAAAAACAAAATTACCCAGGATTCCTGATTTATGGGAATCTCTGATTCATTCATGAACTCGTATCTTGAACCTAAAATACCCAGTTTCTACGTTGCAAATCTTCGCAATAGCTGACTATTACGTGCGATTCGCATCTTGAATCTGAAAATTTTAGGACACAATCTACTTCGTTCAGAATGAATCAGAAATTCCCTAACTAAAGGTTCCTTCTTCAGCCAGATTAATGACCTCAATTAATTCCTCGGCAGACTGATAACGATCATTCGGATCCTTGGCCATCGCCTTGTCGATAATGCTTTGATATTTATGCAAGTCTTTAGGTAGTTTTGGTATCTCAGAATGGACATGTTGATAAATTAATGCCGAAGGAGAATTGCCAACAAACGGTTTTTGCTTCGTTAATAATTCAAAGTACATAATAC
Source organism: Gammaproteobacteria bacterium (assembly GCA_965250225.1). Taxonomy (GTDB): domain Bacteria; phylum Pseudomonadota; class Gammaproteobacteria; order Eutrophobiales; family Eutrophobiaceae; genus CBDEUK01. Next base: position 24,571 of record CBDFNQ010000028.1, on the reverse strand, counting down.
CCGTACTATAAATATCCGATCGTTCATCTGTGGGTTTACCCTGACCCTGCTCAGGACTCATATAATGAGGTGTTCCCAATACTTGCCCAACAGCTGTAAGTTCATCATTTTCACTTAATTTTTTTGAGATGCCAAAATCAGCCAATGCCAGACTATCATCTCCTCGAAACATTATGTTTGCTGGCTTGATGTCGCGATGGATGATTCCGACTTTATGTATCGCTGCAAGACCGTGAATGAGATGATTGATATATAAGGTAGCGATTTCAGCATCAAATTTCAGCTCAAGACGTTGCTTCATATCACCACGGGGGAAAAATTCCATAACAATATAAACATATTGATTATTGGTCACACCATAATCAAAAATCCTGGCCACAAACGGGTTATTCATTTCAGCTAATAATTTAGCCTCCTGGATAAAACGTTTTACATAAATTTCACTTTTAACGTTGGAAACATTGAGAATTTTTAATACAACACTTTGTTTGTCAGCATTTCTCTCTGCCAAAAACACATCTGAAGTCAGTCCGCCACCTATTCTGCTGACGAACTTGTACTCCATATCCATACTTGATCCATTGTCCTCACTGCGAAACTCCTCGAGCATTTGACTGGCATCCTCGACTTGCTGATCATGATGTGCACGTTTTCTTGGGGTATATTCAATTGCGGTCGAAAGCATCTCCACAAGACGTTTGCCAGTAACATCTTTTTTATTGATATAATCACAGGCACCTAACTTCACGGCCCTCACTGCCACGTACTCATCACCTTCCGCAGTCAAAACAACCGTTGGTGGGAAACCATCTACAGTGCCAAATTCTTTAAGCCATTCCAGACCATCTTCATTATTCCCAAGATTATAATCCAGCAGCAAAACATCGTACGGTGACCAGTCAAAAGTCCCATTTGGTTTTCCCAGGCTTTTAACATCGTATTCTACAATTTCAATGTCTTCGATCTCTTTTCTGAGCCAGATTTTTATAAGAGCACGATACTCTTCCGAATCATCAATGATTAATACGTGTATGGCCATAATATAATTGTGGAATTTCAGTCTTCCTAACTTTTGATTAGATGAAATTAGCAATTACTATTCTAATGTGGAAATGAGTAAAAAACTAGAAGACTTTTGACATGGGATCGATACTCAAATCAGTGACTGTTTTTCCCTGATCCTGGTAGACCTGCCGCACCAACCAGTCAAAACGATCATTACCCCAGTATTTGTCGTCATGATAAACGAAGGTTGGAACACCAAATATTGCATCTTCTGTCATTGTTCTTCTTGATCGTAATAATTCTTTTTGAAATTTCCGTTGAGTGAGTGCCGAAAGCAAGGCATCAGGGTCAAGTTCACATTTAACCGCTATTTCGATTAATGCCGACTCTTCAGCAAGATTTTTACCTTCACAATAACGTGCCATATATGCCTGATATGCAAATTTCAATCCTTTATTTTGCTGGTCAGCATAAACAAATGCTGTGTGAGGAATTCCCCAATCTACATCAAAGGGATCGGGCATCTTTATCGGCAGACCGTATGCCTTAAAAATACGAGCAACATCCGTAATGATGTATTGTAGTTTGTCAGGCGCGGCTATTGGCTTTTCAGTAAATTCTTTTGGAGGTACTAGGGGAATTAATTGATATTGAACACCTAGTTTTGGTAAGAAATGGTAGAAACGAAATAAGCCCAGGCAGGAATAAGGACTACGGAAACTAAAATAAAAACGTATTGTGTCGTCAACCATAGAGTTACTATAACGTCATTACAGTAACTATAAAATAGCAATATCTTTAATAATTAAGCAAACACCATATCCAATAAAATCAATGGCACTTTATTCCATTTTTGATTAATTTCATGATCAATCAACTTTTGTACCAGCTGTAATTTTTTCTTGTGACTCGGAAAGTAAAATGGTTTACGTGAGCTTTTGATAGGAAACCGCGCGACCATCTTTTCGACATCCTCAATCATGGTCGTATTGTGCAGCCAACCATTACCACTTTGAATATTGCTGAGAACAGAACCTGGATAGGCGCCCCACGCTGCTGTCGCGGTCATAAAACTGAGTGCAGTAAAAGAAGAGTTAATGGCGATTGTTCCGTATTCCAGTTCATTAATCGCTTTTTCAAGCTGTGTTGCAATAGCTGATTTTGTTTCTGATCTAGGATCGATAATCAAACTTGCTGTTAAGGTGCCCCAAAGTTTCTCGTTGACAAAATTCACAGCCTTTTCAAGATAATCTGCAGTGTTTTCAGCATCGATCACGGTTTCCGCCAATACAGAGCAAAATGGTTCTTGTTTGAACAGTTGCATATCATGATTATTTTCTTTCAGGCCTCTGGCAAAAATCCAGGGGGTAGTATGATTTTTTGTTTCACCCAATAACTTAAAACTCATACCGCTTGTATTAGCAGTTTCCCAACGCTCATAAGCACCAGGATAGTATGCGCGCCGTTTTTCAAGCTTCTGTATTTTTTGTTCAAGTAAATTTAGAAATAAATCACGCTGTGGCCAGTTATTCCAGGTAACCAAAGACACCGGAACCGAGCACATAAATCCAGAATTAAAACCTAAAGCGCCAGCAATGTCTTCTGCCTGATATTCCAGTTCCTGTTGTGTGTATTCGCCCGGATAGATAATAACCGGCGAGACATTACCCAATGCTGACGTACTCTCCTTATTAATAACAGGGTTATTGCGTGCCATTCGCTCAGCGCGTTCCGGGCCTGGAGGGCCCCAGAATATATAATCATGTGTTTTGTTTGAACCTGTGATATGAACTTCGTCAACTTCTTTATGCTTTAATAAATATTTGGCTTCTTCTACTCTGCCATACACAACGGCAAGGAAATCTTTTTCAATCGCTTCTCTGAATGCCTCTTCAATGAACATCCCGAGGTAGGCGTTGACCGGATTCATTTTGAGAATACAGCTCTTACCCTCATTAAACATCTTGGTCAAAACATCCATGATTGGAATGGATGCCAGATTACCTGCCCCTAGAATAAGAACCAGTTTGCCACCATGATTTTTCTTTCGATAAAAAGAGGCGCGATTTTCTTCAAGATCGGCTTTAGTGACGTGTTTTTGCAATCGCATCTCGACATTTACATCTTTAAACAGGCAGCTATCGACCAAACTATTTGGGAAGACAGGAATACTGAGTTGTTGGGTTGTCAGATGTACTGGCTTGTTGATTGTGGTAGTGCCGGTCTTCTTGATTTGTTCAAGCGACTCTTTTAATAGGCGTAAGTGTCGGATCACACATAAAGGCCCTGAAGCCCATTCTTCCCCTTCTGTAGGGGTGCCAAACTCGATGCCTTTTGCGGCACAGCTTGCCTGCACGCTGCGTTTTGCAACGTTAAGATAACCTTTCTGAAATGAATCTATTAACTGAAGACGTTCATCAATTGAAAGACCGGCAAACAGTTTTTTTCCACGCCCCAATCTTAAAACAATATCATCCAGGCGATGATGGCTGGTCTCACACGGGGCATCAATAACCGGGTGAAACTCAAATTCAGAAAAGGTCTTATCAAAAGCTGTTGCTGTGCTCATATCGTCTCCATGAACGATAAATCAGCGCCCGATATTTCTATTGATAATAAAAAAATATACCTAAAAGCAGGTGCAGGGTCTTTTGATATGCCCTCTAAATCAAGTTGTGACTTGTGCCGTCACTTGTAGGGTATTTTATGACTTTTTTAATCAATTTGCACGAAATGTGATGAAATTGACATTTTCTGTAGCACTAATTTTAGAGCATTGAAAAACGGTCATTTTTCAATGGAATAATGATTATTTCTAACAGGAAATTCATCAATTAGTCATTGGTTTCTGCAAAAAAACCGAAATTTAACATCATGGAAGGCATGATCAGCAGATTTAATATGGTCGAAGAAGCTAGACCACCGACAATGATGGCTGCCATCGGCCCCATGATTTCACGACCTGGGTTATCACTACCTATAGCGATTGGTAACATAGCTAATGCTGTGACTAACGCAGTCATCAATATTGAAGGCAGGCGTTCCTGCGCTCCCTGAATGGCTACATCCAGATTCCATGGAAGACCTTCCTCCTCCACCAGATATTGATAATGGGAAACCAGCATAATTGAATTGCGTATCGTGATTCCAAAGAGTGTGACAAAACCGACCAGAGAACCCACTGATAAATTACTACCCGTAAGCAAGACAGCAATAACACCACCGACCAATGCAAACGGTAAATTCACAAGCATTAACATCACATTTCTAAAACTTCCGGTTGCAATGTATATAAGCATTAAAACGACAGCCATAACCAGAGAAGAAAGAATGATTAATTCCTCTTTTGCCTTTGCCTGTTCAATCGCTGCACCCGTGAACTCAGGATAAAGCTCTGCACTGAATTGCACTTTAGCCAATACGGTCTCTTCCAGTTCATTCATAAATCCGACAATGTCACGACCAACCACATTACTGGTGATACTCTGCAGTCGTTGCCCATCCTGATGCAAAATATTATAACGACCGCTCTGTTGACGTATGTCGGCAAATTCTTTTAACGGCAGGATCAGGCCGCCAGGCGTTTTAATCGGTAGTTGCAACACATCTTCCGGAGTCTGACGTTTAATCTCTGGTAAGATAACAGACACGTCAAAGATACGATTGTCTTCCTGAACTTTCGCTACCGACAAACCTTCAAACGACGTTTTAATCGTATTAACAATTTCTAGTGGAGCAAGACCGTATTGTTTTAATTTTTCCAGTTTTAATGCGATTTGCAATAATGGTGTTGCTGATGATGACTGCACCTGAACACCACTTGCACCTTCAATGGTTTTCATTAACGCAGCCACTTCCGTTGCCTTTCTATCCATAGCATCGAGATCTTTGCCATATATATTGACAACAATCGGTGTGGTATACCCGGAGATGGTTTCGTGTATACGTTCAGATAAAAAATTATGTACTTCAAAACGTAAACCGGGAAAGTCATTTAATGTTTTACGAATTTCATCCAGCACAATCTGTTGTTCACCACCACTTAATGTATTTTCAAGATCGATCTCATGTTCGCTATAATGACTACCAAAGGTATCGGCTCCACGTTCTGCCCTGCCAGACCAGAAAGAAACAGAAACCACACCCGGTACTTCTAAAAATGTTTTCGTTAATTGATTACCAACACGTATTGATTCCTTCAATGAGGTTCCAGAGATGCTCGAGGTATGTGCTATGTAATGGCCTTCTCTCAGATTTGGAATAAATTGACCGCCAACATTGGGTAACACCGACAGACCTGCCAGACAGAATAAAATGGTAACGGTGAATACCAAATAGGGCGAACGCGATATCAGTGTTAATGCCTTACCATAGTAAGGTTGTATCAATTTAATAATAGGCGGTTCGATATTTCTTAATCTATTTTTGGCTAAAAGTATGTAGCACAGTGCTGGTGTGACGGTAAGCGCAACCAGCAGTGACATCATAATAGATAATATGTAAGCAGTGCCCAGCGGTTGAAACAGGCGGCCAGTAATACCGGTTAGATTCAATAATGGCACAAACACCAGAGCCACAATGAAACTCGCATAAACAACAGAGCCTCTGACTTCCATTGATGCGTTATAGACGACTTCTTTCATCGGCAAAGGCTTTGGTAACAATTTATTTTGTCGTAAACGTCTGAAAATATTTTCGGTATCAATGATTGCATCATCGACCACCTCACCTAGTGCAATCGCCAATCCTCCAATCACCATAATATTCAGATTAATACCCATTTCTAACAAAACTAACACAGCGGTTAATAATGATAAGGGGATTGCCATCACCGAAATAAACGCCGTTCTGAAATTAAACAGGAATACTACCAGCACTGCGATAACAAACAGACCACCGATGAATAAATGTCCGGTAATGCTGGACACGGATCGTTCTATATAATTAGCTGGCCGAAATAATGTTGGATGTAGTTTGATCTCATTTGCAGCGAAAATTTTATCCAGTCCATTAATCGCTTCTTCAACGGCATTAGAAACATTCAGAGTATTGGCGCCATATTGACCAATCACCATCAACACCACCCCTTCTTCACCAAGGATCGCCGCTTTACCAAACGCAGGTTTAGCACCATATTCAATCGTAGCAACATCACCCAATGTTATACTGACGCCATCGATATGTTTGACAACAACCCTTTTCAATTCATTTATATCTTCAGGTAAATCAGTCAAGCTAAGGGTTAATCGTTGATTGATGTTTTCAATGAATCCAGCTCCGTAAATTCCGGTCGCCTGTTTTGCCGCCTCAGTAATTTCATTGATGCCAAGGCTGTATTGTTCAAGTTTTTTTTCATCGATCTGAATTTGTAATTGTTTTACCTCACCACCAAACACGTTGACGTCTGCCACACCAGGTACGCTCAATATAGTTGGCACCAGGTTCCAATCAACAATGCTTCGTAACTCCATCAAATCCTTACTGTTAGAAGTTACGCCCATGGTAAGAATAGTTGCCGAAGAAGATGCCATGGGTACTGGAACAGCAGGTCCGACGCCTTCTGGTAATAAGCCAGATAAACCCGTTAGACGTTCTGAAACAAGTTGCCGATTACGATAGATGTCTGTGTCTTCTTCAAAATAGATATTAACGATGGATAGACCCTGAATAGATTCGGAACGCACATGGTCAATACCAATCATGCCTGATAATGCCGTTTCAATCGGACGTGTTACCAGTATCTCAACCTGATCAGTTGAATATCCAGGCGCTTCTGTTTGCACAACGATTAAATTAGGAGAAAATTCAGGAAAGATATCGAGACCAGCACGGGACAAACGATAGACACTATAAAACATGAGTAGTATTGCACAAGTAATCACCACACCACGGTAATTAATGGAAAAACGTACCAGTGTTGAAAGCATAATTTAATAAACCCGAAAATAGTCTGAGTGGGTTGCACGGATTGGAATCTTTTTCTCACCGATTTTTGCTAGACAATCTGTTCCAGACATTATCAACCGACTACATCCATATAGTCGTCCTGCAAAATCGGAATACCGTACGTCCTGTACATAAGACGAGGTAAAAATGCGCGCAGGTGAGGAGTTTATAATTAATAAATGACAATACGAGCACATTTTTAACGAAGTATGAGGAAAAAATAACATGCGTGCGACATGCTCAGTTAGTCGTCTTCTTCATCAGGTATAGCCCACTTAAATTCCTCTGACAATAATGTTTGTCCACCTTGGGTGACAACCTGCACATTATGAAATAAAGTTTCGTCTATCAACCAACCATCAGAAAGTTTTCTTGCTTTACCAACAGGCTTGCGCACAAATAAATCATCTTCTAGTTTTATATATATCCAGGGTTCACTGGCATACCAGATAATTGCACTGTCAGGGATCACCAGACCAGACAAATTCTCGCCCTCTTCTTCTATCCAGGCAAACAAGCGCACACCGGGCCTGAATTTTTTTGACTCCACAACATATATATAACTTTCGCCGTACAAAGGATTACTGATCTGGTTTGCCCGATCCAGATAAGTAGCCACTAAAGCTGAATCGTGTTGATTGTTACTACTAACGAATACAGTTTGTTGTTCACTACTCAAGGATTGATCTTTTAAAAGTGATATTAATATTAATGATGCCTGGTGCGTTGCCAGTTGAGTAAACGTTTCCTGTTTGTCACTCGTCAGAACAAGACCGCTGATTTCATTACCCCAGTTTGATTTTATTTCGTAAGCAAGATTCTCCATGCGGGTAGTCAGCGCACTTAATTCAGATGATTTGAGATCTCGATCAGCACGGTTTTGTTCCAGTTCACGGGTAGAAAGACTTTTATTCTTGTGTAAGGCCTCTGCACGTTTGTATATCTGATTGAGGCTGTGCAAATTGTTTTGCAGAATATTTTTCTCAGCCAGTAAATTGTTGTATTTCGTTTTCAGCAAAACCAACGGCGCTATGTCAATGGCTTCAGCATAAGCTGGAAATTCTGGTTTGAATGTTACGGCGGTTAATTTTTCATATTTGATACCTGCTGCTTCAACTACATCGCCATCAAGCTCAACCGCTTTATAACCATCAATTATACGAACCTTATCCTGGTCGCCACCGTCATTGTCTCTTTCTTCATGACCTGGACTCACTTGTTCATTTAGTAGGCCAAGATCCAAACTAGTTGTTCGCTCGATCAGAAACAGCACCAATAGAACGACAATTAAAAATAATAAAATTTTAATAAACAGGTTCATGAGCATTCTTTTCTTTTATAGTTGCCATCCAGGATGTAACTGCTTGCCTTATGTTTAACTTGGCGTGGTCATTATGCACCATGTGCTCGAATTCCTGCATTGCATTCATCGCTTCATAATAGATTTCTATCTGTGCTTGTCTGGCCTTATAGAATTCGATACGATTTCTCAGCAAAGCAAGCCTGTCTATACCGCCAAGTTCAATCTGTTTTTGTAAGGAATCTGCCTGTTGTCCCACTGTCGATACAATCTCATCACTAACCGTAATCGTCCGAGCTTGTCGATTAACCGACTGGTATCGTTGAAAGAGCAGATTCAATAATTTTTTTTGTAAGGCCAAAATTTCCTGTTGTTTGATCCTGCGTTCTTCAAGCGCCTTGAGTATTTCTAGATTCTGTTTCGAATTCGAAAACAAAGGTAATATCCATGCAGCGCCCAATGTCCAGATATTATCGGACTGATCAAATATAAAGCCGGGAGAAAGCACGATGTCCGGATATTGTTTTTCAATTTCCAGTCTTAATCTTGCTTCGGCCTGTGCATAATTATTTAATTGTCGAGCCAAAGATAAATGTGTGTCCAGTAATTCAGATTGTAACGATGCGATATCCTCATTTATCAAGCTGCTATTCTGATACAGCTCTCGCGTATAACCCAGTGGATGAATATATTCTATCTCCATTCTCCCATAATTCGTATGATCGACATGAGTTATGGCAAGCATACTGTCTTTCTGACCTTGTAACCGATTCTCTTGCAAGCTTGATTCAAATGCACGCTGTTGTAACTCCAGTTTTATCGTACTGATCTCAAACTGACTCACCTCTCCCAATTCATATTGATTCTGCAACTGGGCAAGTAGTTCCTCAAGTACTTCAATCTCATTTTTGATTTCGGTTAATTTGGTCTGACTAATTATGTATTTATGATAGTGTTCAACAAAATTATCATATTGAGTATGCGCCCGTTGTATTAATGCCAGCCGTGCATTGAGTAAATCAACCTCTGCATCAGCCTGCCTTGCTTCTCGCTTACCCTTGCGCTCATAAATAAAACTTAGCACTGCACCTATGGTCCATTCCGATTGGCCACCAGATGTATCACTGTGATGCTCAAACGGTATGGACAACTCTGGGTTTATTCTGTAATCAGTATGCTCGCTAACAACTCTTGTCTTTCGCCATTTTTTATAGGCGACTTGCATTTCCGGGTCATAAAACAAACCGGTGAGATACAAACGTTCGATGGAAAATATCCGGCTGTTTACTGCCTCATTGGTTAACCCATTGTCCAGAAGAAAGCGGTTTAATTCTGGATTATCAATTGTCCAGGAACTAATGGTAGTTAATAAAGCATCCGTATCTACGGGCTCTTCTTTGTATTGGTGCATGGAACAGCCTTGTAGCGTGGATAAAAACGCACAGATAAAAATAGCGCGGCCTATAAAAGACAGGAACATTAAAGAGTACGATTTGTCAGAAGTATTCATTAGATTAAGGTAAAAAATGAAGCCGATTTCTTTTTATTCTGCTTCCAGCAATATAGTATATATGTATGAATAATAACTATTTTCTACTAGCCTGTCTGTTCTTTATTCCCACTGCACTCATCGCAGGCGAAGCCGAATTGCAAGAACAATGCACACCCTACAGACAGGAACAGGCTCCTCTCGATAAAAATTATCAAAATTATCCCTATGCTGATGGTTTAATCTGGAAAGTGTCGAAGGATGGCATGACAAATACTATTTACGGCTCAATCCACACACAAGAACAACTGGCGACACGTTTTCCACCTCAAGTCCGGCTTGCCATTCTCCAGAGCCGTTTTTATTTGATGGAGATCATAGTTAACCAGGAAAGCAATGCTGTTTTTCAAAATGCCATGTTTTATGAAAATGGTGACTCACTGGAAGGACAACTTGATCCAGAGTTGATCAATTTGCTTGGATATCAATTAACCGATTATGGCTATCAAAAAGAAGATGCAAAGCGCATCAAACCCTGGGCAGCGTTCAGTACGATTGGTGCACCAAAACTAGTACGAGCCCTGACACTGGATCAGGTGTTAATGAATTTTGCCAGCTCCCGTAATTTAGACATTATCGGGATCGAAACCATGGAAGAACTGATCGATTCTTTTTCCAGCATACCACTGTTCGATCAATTGATCATTCTGGCCGATACCATCTGTAACCGCCAAAAAATTATTGCCGAGACGAAAAATTTAGTCGACATGCACATGCACGATGACATGCTCGGAATTGTTAAATTTAATGATCAGCCTCACCAGGATGAAGCATTATTCGAAAGATATATGCAAACCATGGTCTATGACCGGAATAATAAAATACTTGAACGGATACTGCCTTATTTTAAAAAAGGTAAAACCTTTGTCGCCATCGGTGCTTTACACCTGCCCGGTGAAAATGGTTTGTTAAAGTTGTTTGATGATGAGGGTTTTGAAGTGAAGAGCCTGAAATAATGATTTAGCTCAGCGGTGGATTTGCAATTGCCAGTAGAGTTTCTCGGATAGCTTTGACCACCGGACCCTCAGCCTCGGAGCCTCTAAGCGCCGTCGTAAACTCAAACTGAACTCCTTTTTCACCTGCCCCACGATTGCAAATGTTGTCTGACCGAAACGCGGGAAAATTGTGGCCTTCTTTCCGTGCTGCAATTCCATGCCGAGTGAATGACTCGAAGAATTTTTCCTTAAGTTCTAAATCCCTACCACCAAGAAGAATTTCCTTCGCGCGCCCACGACAACCATGAACTACAACGACCGTTTGACAAGAACGAACTCGACGCAATCTGGTTCGTTGAAATAGTGACTTGTGAGATGAAGAGCGCGGTAATTTCCGCTTTTCACCACCCCCTCAAAAAGGTAGATATTAAAATCATTTTCCACAATAGCACGTGCAATCTCAGATGTGCCATTCTCGATCATTCCCGCATGCGGTGCAATTACCACTATTGGAGAATCGGGGCGCGTTTCGATCGCAACCTCGTAATCTTTCCCGCGCGCATAGTGGGCGGAGAGATCGTCATAACTCCCAAACGACTTCGCATCGGGTCTTTGTTTCATGCGGTATATCGCAGAGTGAACCTGCGATTTAAAGTGTTGTTGTATATCAGGCAACGCTTAAAATTGCCAGCGTTGCAAGTATTGTTATGCGGGTACTTAATCATAGAATACCTGAATAGTATTTGCTATCTGTCGGGCCGCAGTCGTTTTGACAGGCTCGTAGCGATCAATTACATTCCCTGAACGAAGTAATTCAACTGTCACTGTTCCGTTTAGCATCTTTTCAATGTGGTAATAAGTTATATAATCAGCTAAATGTTCGTTCCATGAAGATCCACTGTAAAAACCACCAAAAGGAGTTTTTGTAAGTTGCACGTACATCTCTAGTAATTCGGACTTTGGGATGAGTCCTCGTTTAGGAAATATCCCATAATTGTTTAGATCGGAGCGATGATTAAAATCATACCGAGCTACAAGCTGCGTCTGCTGCTCCCAGACACCCTCTACGAATTCGCAGTGTCGGCTATGGCACGGGTATTGACCGTATCACGGAGTGGCTATTATGCTTGGTTAATAAAGGCGGTATAAAGGTGCCGGAGTGATTTAATTTTGACCAGTTGACGGTATAAAGGTGCCGGAGTGATTTAATTTTGACCAGTTGATGCCTTTGGTCTTCCACGTTTATCGAAACCTATCTGCCTTTGTAATGTTATCTCAATCGATTCCTTGAAACGCTCATTGCCCAAGGGGTAATTGTAATAGAAGGCATGGTTGATCGTGTGAATATCCTCATCAGATAAATCCACTCGAAAGAATTCACGGTACACATAGTGTCTCTGCTCATTATCAGTCCCCAATGCAAGATACAATTCATGATCTTGTATCAGGCCATTCGCCTTTCCCCATGCATGATAAGCATAACTACTCCATTGATATTCATCTGGCATATTAGTCATCCCTGCACGGACAGGATTCATTTCAATGTATCGATAACAATGAAACAGATAATGATCGACATCAATCAAACTGGATTTATGCCGTCCTTCCCAAAGTGTGCCACTGCGCCGATAGGTCTTATTGATATACATAACGTAATTCTTGCCAATTAACGACATGGCGTTGGATATCCCCGTTTCATCCGTTGGTGTTAATAACAAGTACACATGATTCGTCATTAACACATACGCGTGACATTGAATACGATAACGAGCAAAAGCCTCTTTCAAGCACTGCAAGTAATAGCGATAATCATCGACCTGAAAGAAACACGGCTCTCGATTATTACCGCGTTGAACGATATGAGCTGGAATACCTGGAAGATACATCCGTGGTCGACGTGACATCGCAGCAAGCTCCTTTTGCTATATAGAGGAAGTGTTTACTCTAAACAGTTTTGAAATAATTTACAATTGCAGAAAAAAAACGATGTGCAGGAAGCACGAATGTCGCGAGTGAAAAGAAACATGAGCGCGACCACGCTGACAGACATCTGGTTAAAATTAAATCACTCCGGCACCTTTTGCTCTTCGTCTTGGCATCTTCCTTCCCTGGGATCTTGATGGTAATTTATTTCAGTATCGTGACGATATCATAAAACGAGAAATATTCTCATCTGTTACCGACCCCTTTTAAACGTTTTATTTTTTAATATGCAAATAACTCCTGTAGAGCGTTGCATAACTCTATTTGAGTATCTTCATCAATTGAGCCTAATTTTTTTACCAACCTGATTTTATCAACAGCTCTGATTTGATCTAAGAGTATTAACCCATTTTTATTTTTAAATTTGCACTTGATTCTACATGGAAAATCAAAACCTTTGGTGGTCATAGGTGCAACAAGAACCGTTGATAATGCTGTCATTTCATTTGGTGAAATGACAACACAAGGTCTTGTTTTGTTTATTTCTTTGCCTTTCGTTGGATTTAAGCTGACAAAGCCAAACTTGAAAACGGCTAGCTGATGTCATTACCACTCCAGGTCATCACCTGACGTTAATGTGGCATCTAACCACTCATTGTCTGTTGTTTCCAAACCATTGCTTACAAGAATAGTTTCAATAGACTTTTTCCAATCTTCTCTTGGCTTTTTGCTGGGAGTAACCAGAATGCCTTGATTGACTACCTGTATATCAAGTTCTTTTCCTTCAAGATGAGCTTGTTGTATAAGTGGCTTAGGTATTCTTATCCCTTGAGAATTACCAATTTTAACTAAATATGCCATATAGCAACCTCATGTGATAAACGAACAATGAGGTAATTATAATGTAATTACATTTAATTGCAATAGCACGACGGAACGAAAATAATAAGGGGGCGAAAGGTCAATAACTAACAAGAATCATTCTCATCTGTCACCGACCCCTTTTATTCTATTGGGATTTCACATCCGGAGACAACACTTTCTATTTCTAAAGCTGCCAGCGTGACTGAATGTCCCGTTTTCTTTTCGACAAGAACAATTATTTTCCGGCCCTCATCAATCACTTGCCCAGTCGTACGAATTAATATTCTATATTCTACTAATAAATATTCTTTTGATTCAGACATTCGAAAGTTTTTGGTTAAGTCCTTAAGTGGTATAAAAGAATCTTTAGTACTTTTCTCTCTATTAAATTCCACAAGGATATTTTTCGTCGTAGCGTCTGATACATACAATTCTTTTCGGAATTTAAATTCGTTATCATTTATGTTCCCAATTAGCTGATATGAAGATGGAATGCCCCAAGAACATGAGGCAAACTCAATATGACGATATTCTTCTAAACTAGAAGAAGAGCAGCCTCCAAAAATCAAACTGGCAATTAATATTATTTTAGTCTGGAAACTTAACATTAATCCTCACCAGATCACATATTGTTTTGCAGCTGTATGTAAAATTTACATCAGCTGCTGTTCTAAATAATCCGAAGACCTCTTTTGCAACTAGCGGATTTTTGAGGGATGGCGGTGAATTGATGCTTTCTATATTATTATTGATTAACACTTTATCTATAACTATTTCTCGTAATTTATCAGCCAATCCAAGTCTAGCCAAACTAGTAGTGGCTGTTCCTAAATCTACGAAACCCGTCTGGAGCCATTTCTTCGGTGAAATCCGAGTTAAACATAATATCAAAGCGTTTTGCTTCATTTTTGAGTGCTTTACTGATTTGTGTATTGGAAAATTTCGTCATGCACTTTTAGAAGGATTCGCTTATCTGTTGCAACATCATTAAATAACCTCGAAAACGCACCTGTCAATGCGCCATTTTTAAACTCTGGTACTCCTGACGTGCCGTCGTAGCTTCGATTAGATTTTCCCCAACGCCTTCCACGACTTACGGACTGTTTTCCCTGGTGCCTTCGGCGAGGATGTAAATTTTTTCCTTGATGCGGTTTTTTGATTCGCAATGCGCTTTCCATAACGCGCACTATAGCCTAGAAGCCGCGTACTGCCTAGCGATGGCGTGGTTTGATGCGCAACGTATCATTTCATTATTTAGCTGCTGCTTTTAGCTTTTGCAGGGTGGGAAGGACAGCAACTAAAAACGGAAACGAGCAACGCAGTGCGAGCCGTTTTTAGTTGATGACCGGGTGGGTATTATTTAATTCTTCCTTATGGAGCGTTAGCGACGCGGCCATTTACACATAATGCTTAATTATGCGACGGTAGTGGACTGTGAATCGTTCTTTAGCTGCTGTTATTTTGATTACGATTCATAGCGCATAATTTCGCATTATGTTACTTGGCCGCCGATAGCCCCTTAGGGGCAAGTGGGGGTCGTGTCTTTTAGATTGCTTTCCCTGCTAACGCGCATAGACAACCCCGGGGAACCTTAGATCAGCGTTATCAGGGACAGCCACCTTATTGCTCTTTTTGCCAGCAACAGTAAGGCACACAATATTATTTTTGATGATTGCCTCTCTGTTGCTGGCATTTATTAATACCGCAATACTTCCCGCGTTTTTTGCGGGATGTGTTGCTCCTTATGTTTTTGATGTTAAACAAAGACGATGAAGATAAATTCATTCCTGAAGCAGCGCGGCGCAAAGCTTGCCTGGCTGAACACCCGTAGGGAAGATGAGAAGACAAACGCAAGCTTTGTGACGCGCGGCAAGATGTCTCGATGCGTCCATCTATTCCACTGTGTCAATAGTCGCTCCTGTGCGTCCTGCACCCGCGACACTTGTATTCCTATACATCGTCCTCTTCACTCTCTGCTATTAATGTGTCGAGTAATATGTCTATTGCATCGTCATCGTTATGATTGTCATCAGTACGTGATTTTAGTTTCCCTGGATGTGTCAAGGTATGGATTTCTTTTAATTTGTGTATTGCAACGTGCGTATAGATTTCTGTGGTTGATAATTGCGAGTGACCTAACATCTGTTGTATGAATCGAATGTCTGCGCCGTTCTCTAACATCAACGTGGCCATCGTGTGTCGAAACAAATGACACGAACCTGTCTTATCAACATTCGATTGCTTGACGTATTTTTTTACCGCACGACTAATGCGATGCGGATCGAGTCGTTGTCCAGTTTCATCTAAAAATATATTGTCAGGACTCCGAGGTAAGGTGTGTTGTGGTCGGATGTCTTCTACATACTTTTGTATCCAGAGTAACGCACGTTCACCTATCGGTACAAAGCGATCACGTCTGCCTTTGCCTTGTCTGATCGCAAGGATACCGGCGGCGGTATTCATATCGTGTTTCATTAAGTTGATCATTTCCATTCGGCGGATGCCGGTGGAGTAAAGCACTTCCAGTATGGCGCGATCTCTTAATCCGGCATCGGTATCAATGTCAGGTTGTGTTAAGACACATTCGGCTTCCTCACTCGTTAACGTGTGTTTCGGTAAACGATACTCCGGCTTCGGTAATTCCAGTTCACTGGCCGGGTTGTATAAAATTAAATTCTCGCGCATTAAGAACCGGAACCAGGTGCGCACGGCTGTTAATCGATTGCGTTGACTTGCTATCGATAACGGTTTGTCACCCGCGACCTACAGCATAATATAAGTGCCGTTGATAGCGTTGTAATATAGGCCGGGTGATCGCTTCTATTCGATCTATCCCGCGTTCCTCGCACCATTCAATAAACCAGATTAATGAAGCGTATTTGTATTGCACACTCTGCACGGCATAGTGCTGTGTCTTCAGATGTTCAATGTAGGCCAAGACATAGGCGTGTAATGATCGCGGATCGCTGGGTATTTCAATGGGACGTTCGACATACGGCATTGTTATCGCTCAGCAACTAAAGAAGTGGAGTACGACTCCTTCCCAGATTTTTTCACCGTTAATAAGTCCATTTCAGCGGTGGTGTCATTATTATTGTTTAATCCCTTATCATTACTGGGTTTTACTGCATTTTTATCCTTTGACAAGGTAGCCCCTAGCTGACCACTAACAGGCCACGAGTCGGGCACGGGGTCATCACTTGAGGCCACGAGGTTGGCCGTCGTAGTGCTATCCTTTAACTGTTCCACATCAATCAAGCCCGGTAACTGTGGTGATCCGTTTTCTAATTCACCATCGAACACCAATTCATAAACATACCGTTGGCCGTTCCTGCCGTGATGGGCAAAGACATATTCCAGCACTACCAGGCGTTCGAGATGGACGCGCACTTGTTTGTCCGACAAGCCTGCACTCTCTCTGACTTGCTCGTGCGCGTAAAACGGACTTCACGTTGCCTTAAGGCCGTCGTCTTTTCATTTTATCGGACAACAGGGTAATAACAGTAAGGTCTGTAATAAGATTGCGCGTGGGTGGCGGTAATTCATCCAGGGAACGGCCTAAGATTTCGTGGGCTAATTCATTTGCTAATGCAATATCTTTTTTAGTGACTTCTATATATTCAATATTCTTTACCATCACTATTAACGGTTTTTATATCGCGTTGGTATTGATGTAGTAATGCTATCGATTCAATCAGGGTTAAATACTTTTCGTGATCGCGGCGGGTTCTTGTTCTACTGTCTGCAAAGGCCAGTTGTTCGGCATAAGGATTCGACGACCGCTAACGGTCGTAACAATCGTTGTGCGTTCTGGTGTTGTTGGATTAGTTGTTCTGATTTATTGCTAGCTAAGCAAGCCGGATAAGGTTCTGGCCTGCCGTTGTCTGGTCTTGTATCGCTGCCGTTTGTTCACGTGATCTCGTTTATGGTGAGTACAACACAGCGATTCATTAATTCTTCATCGATGTCGATTGCTGTTGTGGTTAAGAACAACATTATCGGCCCTTCAACACGGTATTCTTCGGTAATGAGTTTACCGCTTTGCGGATCTTTGCCGGTTGAGGCTATTGTTAATTCTCCTTCACTTTGTAACAGCTTTAAGGCATAGGCCGCTTGCCGTACCCCTTCTTCTTCGGCAATGCCCAGGATTTTATGTTTTAGATCGGTTTCACCCAGATAGAACAAGGATTGCCCCGTCATTGCTGAGTAATGTACCCGATCTTCTTGCGGGACCAGTTTTAATACCGCATCCATTAACGCACTTTTACCGGCGGCGGATGTACTTTGTATAATGATGGCTAACGGTGTTTTGAGTTTACGTGAGACGGTAGCTAGATAACCCATTAAGGCATTGGTTGGTTCTCCAATTAATCCGGCCTTGCTAATATCATCAGTAATCCGTTGCACCAGGTTAACATCACGTAATAAGGTTAATGCGCTTTCCCGTTCTTGCTCGTCCATTGTGTAGCCGGTGGGTTCATTCGGTTTTAATGCGGCTTGTATCGCTTTGTCTTGCAAGGCTTCTAACTGCAATAACAATTGTCCTAAGTCTCTCTGGATTGTTTTTTCTTCTACATCACATTCACTTGCTGCGACCCGCGCAAAGGCTTGCCGTTGTTTGGCATTGTATAAATCAAAGGTATCGACGTGGATCGCGTCATTCACTTTTACCAGTACATTGACTTTTAATACTTCGTAGCTGGTATTTTTTTGTAAGCCACGAACACGATAAGCTCGATTACCATATTCAATATTAATTTGCTGCGCTGGACAGGATGTCCGAGTGTCGCGGGTGCAGGGATGCACAGGAGCGACTTCTGATACTTTAGCTTCTGTGAGTTCAACCGGGGATGGTGGTACAGCTGAGGCAGGTAATTCAATATCAGGGGGCGATTGTTCGGCAGCTAAAGGAACAATGTCTGTTTGTCCTGTTGTAACTTTAGAATGCGTCTCTTCAATTGCTTGTGTTGTGATCTTTTTTTCAGGTTTATTATTTCCCATCCATTCGGCACTTCTAATTACTACCCCTAAACTTTTATTGGCCGGTGTCACATCTAATGCATATTGATTTGCATCACTGCCTTTCGGGAAGTGAAGTCGATAACAATCTAGTCCGGATTTAATTAATTGTTTTGCTAATTTCTCTGCAGCTTTGTTTCCCGCTTCATCTCTATCGTATGCAATCAATATTCTTTCAACGTTGTATTGTTTAAATGCGCTGATGTGTTCTTTAGTAAAACCTTCTATACCGTAGCTCGTTGTGACATTGGTATAACCAGCACACCAGAACGTTAACGCATCGATTAACGATTCACATAATATGATCTCATTATTGTTTTTCAATGCGGCTAAATTAAAAATACCTTGATGCGATCCCGGTAAATATAAATGATGTGGTGTCCCTGGTCTGAGTTTCTTGGTTATCTTTCTGCCATAGACTTCGGTCACATTACCTTGGTCACCAAAGACAGGGATCACAAGTGAACCATTAAAGTGTTCGTGGCCGGTCTCACGAGTTATTGTCAAATCTGGTGTTTGACCAATTGAATCAAGCGGCGATCTGATTGTTATTTGACACTTCTATACCGTCTTTAAATTGAACACCTTTGATGACCTTGGCGAGGTGATCAAATCCTCTTAGGCGTCGCCATTTACCTTGTGCACATTCTCCAAGCTTAAACATCATATGCAACATGCCGTCACGCGACAGGCAACCCCGTGCTCGTTTTGTCCTGTGACGTATTGTCGCAAAGGTCGATTCAATTGGATTACTGGTTCGAATACTTTGCCAATGTTGTGCCGGGAAGTCATAGAAAGCGAGCAATTCTTCACGGTCTTTTTGTAAACACGTTGTGGCTTTTGGGTATTTGTCGTCATAGGTCTGGATAAAGAGTTCAAAGGCTTTCTCGGCGTTGTGCTTTGTCTCTGCTTGCCAGATGCCATGTAAGGCCTGCTTGGCTTTAGGTTGTGACAATTTCGGTAGGGCGTTCAACACATTCGCCGTTTTATGCACCCAGCATCGTTGATGTCGTGTTTCAGCATAGACTTCGTCCATCGCAGCCCAGAACCCCAATGCGCCATCTCCAATCGCCAGTTGGGGGACGTTCATGCCACGTGATTTGAGCTTGAGCAATACTTCTCGCCAGCTCTGGGTTGATTCACGAACACCATCTTCAATCGCCAGAAAGTGTTTTTGACCTCGCTCATTGACACCAATAATCACCAGGGCGCAGAGCTTGGACTCTTCTGACCTCAGTCCTGAATAGATCCCGTCTGCCCAGATGTAAACCCATTGGTCTTTGTCCAATGGCGTCTCTCGCCATTGTTGGTATTGTTGTCCCCATTCTTGCTTGAGCCGTGAAATCGTATTGGCGGAGAGTCCCTGTGCCTCAGGACCCACCAAGACCGTTAAGGCGGCTTCCATTTCACCTGTGGATATTCCTTTGAGATAAAGCCATGGCAGGGCAGCTTCAATGGATTGTGTCTTGCGTACATACGGTGGCACCAGTGCCGAATGAAAGGTGACGGGTTCTCCTGATTTGGCACGTACTTTGGGGATCTTAACCGTCACCGGCCCAATCCCTGTCAGGAGCTTTCGTTCAGGCAGATAACCATTACGAACAACAGCGGCCTTGCCTTCTGACGTTAAACGCTCGACATGATGTGCAAGCAGTTCTTCCAATTCAACTTGTACGGCTTGATGGATCAATTGCTGTGCTCCGCTTTGTAGCAGTTCAGTTAATGCATCTGTGATGGTGGCTCGATCTTTGAGACCGACAACGTTATTCTTACTCATAGCGGCGTATCCTCTTTTGGTTATTTGATTGATTTCACGAACTTCAAATCAACCAGATACGCCGCTTTTTTTCAACCCCTAAACACCAGATTCAGTTATAACTCCGGTCTCACGTAATAAACCAATGCGTTGTAATTGTCCTCTTATTGCTGCACCGTCTTTGGTTTCTTTACGTGGTAGACGATAACCTAATGATCGATTGGCAAAGCCTAACTTGAATGTATCAATCAGTTCGGGATGGATTAATCCGCGTTTTTCTAAATAAGCTTGGGCTTCCGGACTTTGCTTTAAGGTTTGGTGATAATAATCGATCACCTGGTTTAATAATTTTTGATCATCGGTATCACGTTGGAATGGGGTAACTATTTTTTTTGTTCGGGAACGTTTTATGTGCAGGGACGCACGGTATACCGGTGCGCCAGGAGGTTGCGCACCGGTAAGCGGTTTGGAAGATGATGCAACTAAAGAAGGATGGTAATCATTCCTCAGTAACTCAGTCGCGTGCCTAAAACTCACACCTTCGCTTTTCATTACCCAATCAATCACTGAACCACCACACTGACAGGCACCCAGGCAATGCCATAAGTTTTTATCGGGAGTTATCACTAAGGATGGATCGTGATCATCGTGGAAGGGACATAAACCGATTAGGTCTTTGCCGTGTTTCTTGAGTTTAATACTCTGTGATTCGATCAAGCGTTGCAGGGAGATGTCTTGCTTGAGTCGGTCTATCTGCTGATCTGTGAATCGAGCCATATTCGAGTCTCCGTTAAAAACCTGTCAATACATAATAAAGCTATCTTAATAATCGCATATATGCTATTTTTCAACAAGCGTTCATATTGAAGGGGTTATAGTGGCTATGTCTCAACAACTTATTTTACTTGCTATGGATTTCCAAGATCGCCTCGCCACGCTCCGCAAAGAGAAAGGCTTTACCCAGCAAGCTCTGGCTGAGATGGCCGGGGTTCACGTTGCACAGATCCGACGTTATGAGGCTGGAGATTCCCAGCCCACTCTGGATGTCATTCGCAAACTGGCGATTGCATTGAGTGTCAGTGCCGATATGCTGGTCTTCGATAAAGACGAACGCGGACCGGATGATGATCTTAAATTACAGTTTGAAGCGGTCTCCCGCCTGGAGCCTGAACAGCGAACGATTATCAAGGAATTGGTCGAAGGAATGATTATTAAATATGAATCACGGCGCTGGAATAAAGCCGTCTAACCAAGAGAGTAAAGCAATGGAACAGATTGTTAATTTACATATTGAGAAGTTACCAGAGGGTGTGTATCTCGCCACCACTGAGGATATACCCGGTCTGGTGGCTCAGGGACGTACGGTGACAGAAACCTTAGAGATCGCCCGTGACGTGGCCAAGAAGCTCATGGAAGCCCAGACGGAACGACAAGGGCATCCCACATTGAAACACACTGAGGATTCTTTCGATTACCCGCTGGTGGTCAGCGGTTAATGGGTCGGTTAGCCGGATTTAAATATCGGCAAATCATCAAACGGCTCAAGAAGTTGGGGTTTGTGTTTGATCGACAAGCGGCTGGCTCTCACGAGATCTGGTACAACACGACAACGGATCTTTATACCACGATCCCCAACCATCCCGGTGATATGCCGGAAGGGACATTGAAAGCTATTCTGAAACAGTCAGGCATATCAACTGAGGAGTTTTTAAATACGTAAATAATAGGCGCTGAACCAAGGTGCGTTAACACCAAGGTCCAGCTAATCAAAACAACCTACAGAAGAGGTTATTATGACTACAGATCATTCTACACAATCTTATATCAATTCGTCTCTCATTCGCGGCTTGCCGCTGGGAGGGACGGTCAATGGCTAAAAAGAATCAGGCAGATCGTGAAAAACAATATTCTAAGAAGTATTTCAAAACGACTTTCCCGCCGCATCATAATCCGCTGATTGGCTATTTACAGATTGATACTTTGCATAATGTCCATGATGCCATGGCGACTTTGCAGGAACTCTCGGCTAATTGTGAACAAGATCAATTGGTCTTATCTGAACAAGCCACCAGTGGTCTGTTTTATTTGATGGAGACCGTCATTCACGCGCTACGCTTTGAACTTTATCATCGTCAATAAAGCCCATTAAAAAAGCCCCGTTCAACTAGATGAACGGGGCTTTTTTTGTTGCTGTTTTTTATTAAGGGTAACGTCCCGTATTATTTTCTAAAGAGAATGACTAAACCATAAAAAACCGGAGTGGTTAAAATTAAATCACTCCGGCACCTTTCACTCATTGGTGAATTCACCGGAATAATATTATTTCAACGAGTCTGACCCCATGATTTCAGGCTTCCACCATATCGCTGTACATATCAGGTAAGTATTCGGGTTTATTCAAGACAAACGCTGCCGCGATTACTTCACCCATACTGCCCGCACTGCTGCCGTGTTTCTGTAAACAGTTGGCAACTTCAATTATTTTTTCGATTTCCCACGGATTAATATCATTCATTATTCTTTCTCCTTCAGGTAAAACACAGACAAGCCGTTCTTGTCTGTTTGCCTTATTTGAAAGAGCATCGAGCGGAGCAACGTCAAGGATGACTTCATCCTTTAAATTATTTAATTGAAGTCATTTATATACTCAATCAACTTCAAGTTGCAGGATCGATGATCTGAAAGTTATCATTAATTCTATCGTTCAATGAGTCCGCGATATCCGGTAAAGTGTTTTTGAAAAAGTCATCGATTTGCTCACGAAATTCCTTGGCCGAATGGAAATAGTGGTTATTACGGACGTGTTCGTTCATCACTTTCCATAAACGTTCTATCGGATTCAAATTAGGACTATAAGGCGGCAGGATGTGTATCTTAATATTAAGTTCGTTTGCCTTTTCTTTAACACTCGCCGCCTTATGATAACCCGCCCCATCAACTATCCAGTGAAGGGTGTTTGCATCAACGTATTGCGCTCGTAATTTGGATAGAAAATCAACAATGCTGTCGGCATTAATCGTGTCATAGGTTTCTGTCACCGTGTTTGACAAGGCATTGAGTTCAATCGCACCTAATAGGTTAATCCGTGTGCGACTCGCGGTTGTTTTGATAAGCTTATTTGTCCCTCTCTTTATCCAACCGTGACTCAATTTCGTCGACTGTGTCGGATGCACGCCATCACCAAACAAAATAGGCTCATCAGCACCGACGTTTGCTTTCAATACGTCATACTGCTTGATAAAGGCATGTTGTTGTTCAACATCGGCTTTGGCGGGGATCCCTTTGGGTTGTTTATAAACAAATCCTTGACGATGCAACCATTTATGTAAACCCGATACCGTGTAGTCAACCCCATAACGGGTCTTGATGTAAGCCACAATTTGGTGGTTATGTTGATATAGATGTGCTGTCAGATGTGCGAGTAATTCGTCACATTGTCGCTTGCTTAATTTCTCCTCGGAACCGCCGTTTGCACAGTGCAATTTCTGCTCTCCGGTATAGTCCTTCAAGTGACGAAGTATACAGGTTTCATGTTTGCGCAAGGCTTGCGCTATCATCGTTGTGCTCCACCCTTCAGAATTCAGTAATACGGCTTTGATACGATCACCTTCCCGGATATCTCGCACTTGCTTATGTCGTGCTTCTAATTTCAATTTGTTTTCTGCGGTTAATTCAATCTTGCTCATAGGTGATAGACTGATCTCTTAATTCATAAACATCAAGCTCTTTCATCGATCTTGGGTATATATCCTTGACGTTGTGAGTACGGTGCTAACCTTTAAAGGCAAACAGATGAGAGTGGCGTTTTTACGGGGCAGCACAGAGACAAACAAAGCCAATGTACTGTTTTGTTTTTAGCTTTTGCTTTTGCTTTTGCTTTTATCTTTTACAGGGATTGGCTGCTAAAAAATAAAACGGAAGACTCGCGGCAGTATGCGAGGCTGGAGTATTTTTTTGCAGACAATGGGTGGGCGGGTAATATAATCATTCTTCCTTTTGGAGCGTTAGCGACTGCGGCATTTACACATAACGTTGGTTATGCGAAGCACGCTACCTTAGTCGCTGTTTTATTTTAGCAGCGTATTTTACATAACCCGCGTTATGTTAAGTGCCGCACATAAGCCCCTTAGGGGTTGGGGGTAATATCATTTAGATTGCTTTTCCTGATAACGCGCATTGACAACCACGGGGAACCTTAGACGAGCGTTATCAGGAAGAGCTACCTTATTGTTTATCGTTGTTTAACGAAAGCAACAAAGTAAATACATCCTTCA
>CBDFNQ010000027.1:0-160952 GCA_965250225.1 Gammaproteobacteria bacterium | reverse complement strand
CGCCACATCAAAATAAATAATGAGTGTCAGTATAATAATACTTTTTTTTCGATAAAGGAGACAGATTTATTTTCCTGATCGATCTACTTTAGTACTGAATATTTTTTACGTTCTCTTTTCTTCTTTGATACAAATTTGATTTTAATATCGTATCCGATCGCTTCTGCGTAATCAGTAATTGTTGATAATTTCGGAGAATTTGTGGCGTTCACACTTTCAAGGCGAGAAATGTTACTCTTGTTGGTACGTAATTTTTCAGCAACTTGTTCCTGGGTTAGGCCGGCTTTCTGACGTAAAGAAACAAGCTTTCTTCTCAATTCGTATGCGGAGGAGAGTTCATCATAAATTTTTTGCACTCCTGGTTGTTTAAGTGCTTTCTCTTTAAATGATTTTAAGCTTGGTCTGGCCATTACCTTAGTTCCTTCAACCTTCCAAGAGCTTTGTCGAGTTCTCTCTTCGAGGTCTTCTGTGTTTTTTTGATGAAGGAATGCAGAATGACGATCTCTTTTCCTTTCAGCGTGCAGAAAAGAGAACGACCAATGCCTTCTTATCCTTGGCTCGAATCTCAAAGAGTCCATCTCTCATCGGCGCCGTGTGGGGCTTACCAATAGTCGAGCCAAATTCTTCAATCATTCCAAATATATGCAGCAGGTTCGCGAGAATTCCATCGGGAAATAAGAGTGTCTCCTCTTCTATTTTTTTATTGAAAAATGTGATCTTCCATGACATTTCGAAAGATTATCATGAATGATAACTATGTCAACAGGGTGTTAGATCCTGAATAGAATATACGCCAGCTTACCGTCTTTTTCGTGTAGGCGGAAATCCAGTATTTGATTTTAGGGAGAATAAATGGTGTCGGAATGATTTAATTTTAATCACTCCGGCACTTTTTGTGTCTTTGTGTCAGACCACGGTTTTTATATACTCATGAATAATTACGGTTAACCCAGATCACCTTTGATAGAGGCTTGTACACACTTTAGTAAACCGTAATCATATTCTTCGTCCAACGCCTCGTAGACTGGCTTCAATCGGCCCTTTTGTTCTTCATCCAGTGCTTCCATGGTGAAAATAATTTGTTCATACTCTTTGTCCTCAATATTGAGTACCGCTTTCACATCAGCAGTCCTGTTTCAATCGCATCGGCAAAATGTGTATAGACAGTGGTTGTGTTCAGATCACGTGTCGTTGCTATCTGCTGAATATTTTTTCCCTGTTCGAAGAGGATCAGGGTTTCATTCACCGTTGTACTGAGCTGATTATCCAGTAATTCCGGCAGTGGATAGAGAGATATCTCTTCGATAAATATTTTTCCGTAACGGCTGAGTTTCTGATCGCCAACGCCAGATATTCGTCCCAGTTCATTCTCTGTACCCGGTCTTTGTTTAAGCATTTCCTGCAAAGTAGCGTCATGAAAAATGACATAGGGTGGGACACCGGCTTCTTCCGCCAGGCGACTACGGAGCTGGCGAAGGGCTTGCCATAAGGCTTCGTCTTGTACGCGTATCGTGCCTTTTTGTTTGGTTTTTTTCTCTGTCTTCTGTTCTTTTAATTGTTTACGCAGTTCTAATGTTTCTTCACCGCGCAACAAGGGACGACATTGCTGCGTAAGTTGCAACGCGCCATAGCGTTCCACATTCACATCAAGATAGCCGAGCGCAATGATCTGCCGAAAAAGGGTTCGCCATTCACTCACGAAAGTGCCTTACCGATACCAAAGGTGCTGAGCCGATCATGGCCATTACGTTGTACGCGTTCGTCTGTTTTGCCTAACAAAATATCAACAATGTAATTCACACCAAAGCGCTGCTCGGTTCGATAAACGCAGGATAAGGCCATTTGCGTTGCCTCTGTCGCATCCCATTTTTCCGGCGGATTCTGGCAATTATCACAATTTCCGCAATGTTCTTTTGGCTCTTCGCCAAAATACGTCAACAAGGCGTGACGGCGGCAACTGATCAATTCACATAAACCGAGCATGGATTCCAGTTTATAATGCTCGACGCGCTTTTGCATTTCATTGGCATTAGATTCCTGTACGAATTGTTTCAACGTGATCACATCCTGGAGTCCATAGCTCATCCAGGCGTCAGCGGGTTCGCCATTACGACCGGCGCGACCGGTTTCCTGGTAATAGGCTTCAATACTTTTCGGCAAATTTAGATGTGCGACAAAACGCACATCCGGTTTATCAATCCCCATGCCAAAGGCTATGGTGGCAACAATGATCACGCTTTCTTCACGCAGAAAACGTTGCTGGTTTTTCTGGCGCACCTCGGCAGGCAAACCAGCATGGTAAGGCAATGCGACTAGCCCCTGATCCGTTAACCATTCAGCAATGGCCTCAACTTTTTTACGTGACAGGCAATAGACTATCCCCGCATCATCCAGGTGTTCGTTTTGCAGGAATGTCCAGAGTCGTTGTTTTGGATTTTGACCATCTGAAATCGCATAGCGAATATTCGTCCGATCAAAGCTGCGGATGAAAACAGCCGCCTGTTCCAGCTTTAACTGACTGATGATCTCAATACGGGTACGCTGATCAGCCGTTGCGGTCAGTGCAATCCGTGGCACTTCGGGATAGCGTTCATGGAGCAATTTTAATTGCTGGTATTCAGGACGAAAATCGTGCCCCCATTGTGACACACAATGGGCTTCATCAATGGCAAACAGGGCCAGCTGATGTTCGGCATGACATCGATCAAGAAGCTGCAACATCTGCTCCATTAATAAACGTTCCGGGGCCACATAAAGTATGTCGAGATCATTCTTCAACAACCGCCCTTCAACAGCACGAACTTCATCTACTTCCAGAGTAGAATTAATAAAGGCCGCTTTCACACCGAGTTGCGTTAAGGCAGCCACTTGATCCTGCATAAGTGCAATCAGCGGTGACACAACGATGCCCGTGCCTTGCCGAATCATTGCCGGGATCTGATAACACAGCGATTTACCGCCACCGGTTGGCATTAATACCAGGGCGTCATTGCCTTGCAACACCTGTTCGATGATCGTTTGTTGGGATCTACGAAACTGATCATAACCGAAGGTGGTTCTAAGGATCTCGCTGGCACGGTCTATCAAATAAATCACTCCTGGAAAAAAATATCAGGCCCGGTTCACAATAGTCAAAAAAGCTACCGAACAAAAAAACAAAAAGGAATAATAACATCAACAATCAGAATGTTACGGATCTTACCGACTGCGTTTCTTTTTTGTAGCCTTTTTCCTTGATGTCTTCTGGCTGGATTTTTGCTTAATTTCTTTTTAGCGGTTTTCTTTTTATTCGCTTTCCTGGCTGGTGTTTTTTTAGCTGTTTTTTTGGCAATTTTTTTTATTTTTTTCTTTGTCGTTTTTTTCTTTGTCTTTTTCTTCACAGATTTTTCCTCAGCTGCTATGGGTTTCGATTCTGCAAAATCGATGTCAAACAGGGCTGAAAGTTTGTCCTCGCCTCCCTCAATAACACGCGGACCTTTCTTCTTGTTCGAGATAGACTGAAGCAATTCTTCCTTACGCTTTTTAAGCGCAGAACCAACGAGATCATCAATATTGACTCCTCTCAGGGTAAAAAATAATGCGGGGTTCTGATCTAATCTGACACCGATACCATAGAGTGTGGCGGTCACGTGTTTACACATGGTTGCCCAATCGGGACAGGAGCAGTCCAGCTTGATCTCTTTAGGGCTGGGAAAAAGTCCTGCGCCTTTTGCGGTAAAGATCTCCTCTAATTCTTTGGGAAATTTTCCGTCTAATAATTCTTGTAATGACTCTATCTTATCTTTGGCAGCTTTTTTTATGGTGTCCCATTTCTTTGTTGATAATTTGCCTACCTTGATCTGAATGAAATAGGGTTGTGTTTCTGATCCTAATACTAGCGACTCAATTTTACCTTTGGTCAATTTGAGATCCAATACAGCTCCCTGCTTCACATAACTCCGGCCTCGCCCAATACGGTTACTGTAGTCCGCGTATTTCTTTAGATTGGCATTCCAGGCTTTGCCCCACCAAGTTATTGCCAATGTCTTTCCTTCAATGACGATGGGTTGAATATCAGGGTATTTTTTTCTTAACTGTTTTAGTTTTTTTTCAGCCTTTATTTTCTTTTCCGCTACCGAGACATAGGGAGGGTAGTAGCCCCAACTCATAAATATAAACTCATATTGGACTCGTCTCCATTTTAAATAAGTTGATTAAATCATCATTGTTCATTTCCGTGATCCATTGCTCTCCCGTACTGCCAATGACGTCTTCGGAAAGTTGTTTTTTTTGTTCAATCATTTTAGCAATTTTTTCTTCTACTGTTCCCTGGGTAATGAATTTATGCACAATAACATTTTTATGCTGGCCAATACGAAACGCCCGATCAGTGGCCTGACTTTCAACGGCAGGATTCCACCATCGGTCGAAATGGACAACGTGATTGGCCGCCGTTAAATTGAGTCCTATACCACCCGCTTTGACAGACAATATGAAATAGGGGACATAGTCGTCGCTTTGAAAGTCTGCGACTAATTGTTTGCGTTTTTTAACCGGCGTACCACCATGCAAAACCAGACCCTTGCGGCTAAAAATGCCCTGTAAAAATTCATTCAGCGGCTCGGTCATCTCTTTAAACTGTGTGAAGATGAGGATCTTTTCTCGTTTCTCAAAAATGGCTTCGCAAATTTCTCTGAGCTTCAAGAACTTTCCACTGTCGTTTTCGTTAAAGACATTCTGTCCTAAATATTGATCCGGATGATTGCATATCTGTTTGAATTTCATCAGCGAAGCCAGCACCAGCCCCCTCCTTTGTATGCCTTCTGCTACTTCCAGTGAATCCTGGAGCCGATCTACCAGTTCCTGGTAGAGAACAAGCTGGGTTTTACTTAAACCGGCGTAACTGTCGTATTCAACCTTGTCCGGCAGATCTGAAATGATAGTCTTGTCTGTTTTAAGTCGCCTCAATATGTAGGGACTGATCACCTTCCGTAGTGATGTATACCCGTCTACATTCCCATTCAGCTTTTTATTTAACTTTGAAAACTGCTTGCTACTGCCCAAAAGCCCTGGATTTAGAAAATCAAATAACGACCAAAGATCGGACAAGCGATTTTCGATAGGCGTGCCCGTCAATATGAGGCGGTTCTGGCTCTTCAGTTTTTTAACCGCCCTGGTTTGCGCCGCGCCAGGGTTCTTGATGGTCTGCGCTTCATCTAAAATAATGTAGTTCCAGTTGTACGACTGTATCCATTCATAACGTTTGCTCATCCCATAGGTGGTGATGATCAGATCAAATTTATCGATTTTCTTCTCATCAAATTTCTTTAAAAGCTTGGCATCGCCAACACTGGGGTGAGCCAACATAAAGCGTAAGGAAGGTGCAAAGCGTTTTATTTCATCGGCCCAGTTCGTCAGCAGCGTTGCCGGCAAAACAAGTAGATTCGTTGGCAACGCTTTGTCCTTGTTCACCAGAGTCTTAAGAAATGCCAGCACCTGGATCGTCTTGCCAAGACCCATGTCATCGGCCAGGCAAGCACCAAAACCCAGCGAGTGCATGAGAAAAAGCCAATCGAGTCCTTTCTGTTGATAGGGCCTTAATACCGCCTTAAAATCCTTCGCTGGGGTCACTGATCGGATCAATTGAGGATTGCGCATCTTTTCAAGAACGGATCCTAACCATCGTCCACAACTAACGTCTATATCGTCCGCCAAGGACTCACCCATGTCGGCATAATCCTGCGGCGACATCAAAAATCGTAGCGCATCCGAAAGTGAGACGCCCTGTTCTTCCATCAATTTATTCGCTTTTTCCAGTGAGGAAATGGTCTCTTTTAATTTTGCCTTATCAAGCGTTACCCACTTGCCTTTGATATAGGCCAGCCCCTCTGTTTGAGAAAGCAATTGTTTCGCCTCCGCTAAAGACAACGGTGACTCCCCCAAAACAAGCCTGGCTTTAAAATCAACCAGAGATTCCATTCCCACCAGTGATGGCTTTTTGTCACCCACGCTAATACTTAAACGCGGTGAGGACCTTTTTTTCTTCCACCAATCAGGGATGCGACAGAGGATCCCAGCCGCTTCATACGTCGTGACCTCATTCAGGAAAATGAAGGCATCGCCTGATGTCCACATCAGCGGATGAAATAGTTCACCCGACTCTAGCAGTCCGGCGATTAACGTACTTTCACGGGCGGCGTTGGAGACGGTCGATAATAGTTCCAACATTTTCTTTTGATCATCGTCATACTCTGTCAGAGCATATTGTAACGGCTTGTGTTGGCTTTCCCCCATCTCATTAATCACGTGGGCATAAGTTGCCAGAAAAGCAAAAGGGTAATCCTCGTCATCCTTATTTTCGACTAAATGAAAATAGATGCGACCAGCCAGATGTAACTCCGGGGCATATTGATGGAAAAAATCCTCAACCTTTCCTGAGTACGATTTGATTTCGGTCTGAAAAAAAACATGCAGTTTTTCCCAGTAATCTTCCAGCAGTTTCATTGTTAAATATTCGGCCCCTTGGATAAAGGGAGTTTGCCTGGTTAGATTGTTTAACACGACTGCTTCAACCGGTATTAATAGCTCATGCCTTAAACGCTCAACATCTGGATGCAAACGCAGAACCTCAATATATTCATGCGAAAAATGCCGCCAAAAATCCAACATGGGAGAAAGAGGGGAACATTGGTCACAAGTCCCTAAATAGAAAAGTGCCGAGACGGGATCAGATTGAAAAAAATCATGAATTATTTTTTCAAAACGTTTCTGCTGAGTTTTTAGTTTATCATTAGTCTCTTCAAACTCGAATGATAAATGACCATTTGATAAGACGTGTGCGTGTAATTGTTTATCCAACTTTTATTCTCAATATTTATTGTGAATTACAACGTGATTTCAACATCAGGTTTCAGTATGCCCGTATGGGTCAAGTAATGTTCTACAACTTAATATGTTTTTTTAATACGAACATTTTCAGTTTTATAATTTATCGTGTTATGTCTCGACAGTTGTTGTCAGCTAAAAAATATTTCAGATTTATTTTTCACTAACCCTACTATAAAAAACAAATCTGTTACCTTTTTGTTGTTTATCTATAACTTTCTCCACGCAATAGTGACTTGCACCAGGTAATAAATACCAGCGCCAAGGAGACCACTGTACAAACAGAACTTATGTAATTGATCGATGTTTAATAAGCCCAGCAGATTATTTGAGGCTAACCATGGATAAAACGGTTCCAGGTCACTATGCATTATACTATCCAAAACGACATGACTGTATGTGCCGATAAAAGCGCTAATAAAAACAACTACCCAGGTAATCTTTATTGCTTTGTTATTATTACTGATGCCAAGAATTTTCAATCCAAGCTCAGATAAATACTTTCCAGATAAAGCAGCGACTATTGCTAACAAGGTAGCACCAATGTAGGTATGAGAAAAACCGTGCAAATGTCCTTCACCGGTTATGATGACAATCAAAGGCTGAATATCCATGACTATTTGTGCCCAACCAAACACCATCAGGCTAAAGCTTCCTTGCAATAATGCTTTAATCAATATTCCTGGCCCCATGTGAACAGGTGTGAAAGGCATGATAGTTCCAGATTTATGTTAACGAATAGATTATAAGATTTCTCGCTACTCTCAAGATGACAAACTTAACTTAATCAGAACTTCCTTATGATTTTGCAATAACACGCTGCTCCCCCACTCTTAATAAGCTGGGTAATAGTATAAGTGTAAAGATTGTGCTCACGATCATTCCTCCGACAATCACCCCTGCCAGTCCACGATACAATTCTGTTCCAGCACCCGGAACCAGCAATAATGGCAACATGCCAAATATACTGGTCAGAGTGCTCATCATGATCGGTCGAAGTCGTAACCTCACGGCAAGTTGTACTGCCTCTTTTCTTGATTTACCTTCTCGTTCCGCTGAGCGTGCCTGATGAACGAGTAAGATCGCATTGTTCACCACCAACCCCAACAAAATAATAAAACCGATCATGGTTAATAAATCCATCGGTTGAAATGTGACAAGACTGATCAGATTGAGTGCGAGTACACCACCGACTGTGGCAAGCGGGATCGCTAACATAACCAACAGACTATCTAGAAAGGATCGAAACAAGGCGCTCATTAACAAATATAAAATTGCGATTGCAAGAATAAAGCTACCACTCATACTTTTTAATGCTATTTTTAGTTTATCCGCCGTACCACCATATTCAATTGCGCCATCACTGGGTAAATGATTTAAAATTTCTGGTTCTATTTCTGTTTTAATAATATCGAGTGCATCTTCCAGTGAAACCTCTGGTGGCGGTGTTACTTCCAGTGTTACCGTTCTTCTTCTATTAATACGACGAATTTCTTCTGGCCCTGCTGTCCGCATAACATTCACCAACTCTCCAAAGGGCAAGATGCCAGCATTCGGAGTCGCCAACGGTAATGCCTTGAGTTCTTCAGGTGTATGCCAATCGGCTGCTCGTAAGATGATGTCGAGTGTTTGTTCTCCATCAAAATAATCGCCAACAAATAAACCATCGCCCATGGTCTGTGAAATTCGGGCAATAATCGCCCTGTCCCAACCGGCTTCAGCAATACGCCTTTCATTCGGTATTAATCTTAATTCTGGTTGAGCGAGTTCCAGACCCGGTCTGGGACGAGTATTTGTTCCCGGTATTTTTTCCGGTAGTAATACAAAAGCATTCAGCGCTGCCTTGAGTATGGCCTCAATGTCGCGTCCCTGTATATTGATGTCAATCGTTCTACCAGAACCAAAGCCACTAAATAATGAAGCCTGTCGTGCAAAGGCAATGGTATCGGGAATACCCTGTACGACGGAATCGATCAACGTCACCAGCTTAGCCGAATCTTCATCATGCACAGCACGTGCACCCATAAAAACACCACGAGAAAATGCTACAAAAAAATAATGTTTGACTGCTGGCTCTGCTTCACCATCAATATAAGGTTGCATCTTCATTGCAACACGATTACCCATCTCACGTTCAATTTGATCGATGTTTGCACCCGGTGGCGGCAATATAAACGCAAATACAAGATTACGGTTACCGTCTGGCAAATAGTCAGCCTTGGGTTTTAATTGATAGGCCAATAATAATGGAACAGAAATTAATACACCTATCCACAACCATCGTCTAATGGAGCTATTGGTAATAAACATTATCGAAGCAGTCAAGCGATCCCATGTCGGCGCATAGGGATCACTAAATTTTTTCTCTTTAAAAAAAAGTTTTGCTGCTGCAGGAACAACCGTGATGGCTGATAACAATGACACGGAAATTGCTGCCGCAATGGTAATAGCCAGATCAGCAAACAATTGTCCTGATTCTTCTTTTAAAAAAACAACGGGTAAAAAGATAGCAACTGTTGTCGCGGTGGAAGCCAGTAATGCACCCCATACCTGTTTCGTACCCGATTCAGACGCATCATGCGGTGCATTACCTTTTTCTCTCAGCCGCACAATATTCTCGAGAATAACGATCGAAGCATCGAGCACCATACCAACGGCGAAAGCCAATCCAGCCAGTGAAATAATATTTAATGTGCGTCCTGTCATATCCATGACCGTAAAACTGGCCAGCAAACAAATAGGTATAGAGATAGCAACCATCATGGTCGCGCGGAACTTGAGCAGGAATAAAAACAATACGGTGATTGCGAGTGCAATGCCCAGCCCCAGGTTATTGCGTAACATTTCGATGGAACGATGAATATAAATGGTCTCGTCATAGACTTGTTCTATAGTTAGTCCGGCACGAGCTAAGGGGCCCTCATTTAATTCTTTTAGTGCAAGGTTTAATCCGTCCATAACCTCCAATACATTTACACCCGTTTCACGTTGGGCGTTGACTGCAATCGAAGCGGAGCCTTTGGTTAATACAAAACTGTTTTTGTCAGCAAGCCGTTGTTCCACTGTGGCGACATCACGAAGGTATATCGGAAAACCGTCTCGCCATTCGAGAACCATTTCTCCTAATTGTTGGATGTCATATTTACCTGCAAATCGAATGCTGTATTCACGTTTGCCGATATCTTTAAAGCCACCAGATATATCTTTAGAAGTGCCAGCAAGCCTTGAGACTACTGGCAACTCCAGGCCAAGATTCGCAACCTTGTAGGGATCGAAGGTAATTCTTATCTCTCTATCGCTACCACCGTAGACTTCAGAACGTGCAACACCTGGAACCCTTTCAAAACGTGACTGCACAACTTCTTCCACATAATCCTTGTAGGTTTTAATATCCCGATCATTATCATCTGTTGTTTTGATAATGAACCAGGCTATTGCTCTGGCATCGGAACCCACTGAACTGATGGTTGGTTCATCTGCGTCATCCGGATAATCAGAGACTTGATTAAGTCGATTGATGACTTCGAGCAAGGCACGATTCATATCAGCTTCAACAGCAAAGGTAATGCTTATCTCTCCGCTACCCTGTCGAATGATTGAACGTAGTTCGGTCATCCCCGGCAACCCACGCAGCACATCTTCTTGTGGTTCTATAATTTCTGCTTCAACTTCATTCGGTGAGGCAGCTCGCCAGGTAGTATTGATAGTGATACCCGGTTCTTCTATTTCGGGAGTTAATTGAATCGGCAAACGTGAGAGGCTGATGAAACCAAATATGGTGATCAGTAACACTGCAACAACGACAGCGACAGGGTTATCCAACGATGCTCGTGTTAAGGTCACGAGCTACTGAGTCCTTTCCTGTATTTGAACCTCTTGTCCGGGACGCAAGCGTTCATTACCACGGATCACAATTTTATCTCCGGCATTAATATCACCGATGATTTCTATATGACTCCTGTCGGCTATACCTGTTGTGACTGGCACCATCTCTGCTATGTTCTCAGAATTAATTCGATACACCTTGAGACCATCACGCCGTATGACTAATGCATCATGTACTACAGCAATTACTTTTTTACTGGGGCCAGTGGGTATCGCTACTTTTACCGAATGTCCCGCCATCCAGTTACTATCATTCAACATTAGTCGTAACTCATATAAACGGGATACCCTGTCGCCAACCGGTACGACCGTACGTATCTGACTCTTCGTTTCAATATTCGCATTATGTTCTTCATCGAACACAAGCAGTTCATTATGGCCCTGAATAAAAGAAATTGTATATTGAGGTGCACGCGCCTGAATTTCTAAATTTTGTTGATTGACGAGACGTATAACATCATCACCAGGGCTGGCATATTCACCGATAGCCTTGAATCGTTCTGTTATTACACCCGAAAAAGGAGCAAGGATTCGGGTCCGTCTGATTTTATCTTTGGCCTGTTTGATTTTTGTCTTTGCAATTTTAAGTTCACCCAAAGATTCCTGATAATTGCTTTGTACTTCATCAAGTCGGTTTTTGGCTGCATTATTTTCCATCGCTAACTTCTCCAGACGTTTTGCCTCACGTTCTGAAAAAGACATCTGCGCCTCGATAGGCATAATAGAGGTTTCAAATTCCTGTAATTCAAGTTGATAGAAAGTTGCATCAACTTCAACCAGGACATCACCTTCTTCGACACGATCACCTACCTCAAGGATTTTTTTGATCGCACCTTCTACTTCCAGTGAAATACGTGAATCATCGCGGCTGATAACAGTGCCAGGGATATTCATCACAGGTGCAATTTCAATTTGAATGGCTTCTTCAATCTGCACATTAGCTGGAAACCCGCCACCAGCAAGTGCCACGATTGGAAACAGGGAAATTAAAAAACAAAAGACAAGGCGGTTAGTATTCATAAAAGCACTATCATGAGTCCAAAAGAGTCGAATAAAGTATTCAATATTGATCTATATAATATATGAAAACTAATGACATTTTTGCTTTATGTTATTTTTTAACATGAAGTAGTTAACCGGATAACCTGCAGCAAACCCGGCGACGATTGCAGCACCCAGGCTGAGCCAGAATATCGGCTCCAGGATTGAATCAGCGTTCATGCCGCCAGCCCAATAATCCACCAGGTTCATCACCACTTCCATAGTCCCTATTGAAATAACCTCGCCTAACCAGACAGCTTTGAATGTTTCTCTTAAGTTTAATCCCTGCTTAAAAGCAGGAAAAAGTGTCAATGCGAAACCCGTGATAAACGCCAGGATTGTCGCAACGATAGCCGTTTGCAAAGCTTGCCAGCCCAGAGAAACTCCTAGCCATAAACCAATTGTTTCACCAATGACGCAGCCCGTTAAACAATGGAGTGTTGCTGAAATTGCAAGTCGTTCAGTATTAACCTCTTCTGCATCATGTTGATGGCATTCATTCATGTGACTTTCTTATCTAAATTTATGTGTTATTCACCATTTAATTTCCAGTCGTAAGACAGATTAGTCCTTAGATTTATATCAGAATGTAGTTCTGAATATTGTCTAATAAAATCTTCGACGCCTTCATAGCCGATCAGAAAATCTTCTTCGAACCAGTCAAATATCTTTGATGTTGTCGCTCTGTTGCCCATAATTTTCAGTCCTTTCTGAGAATTCGACAGGAATAAACGTGTTTGATCCGTCAATTGTTCATTCAGCTTTTCTGCAGTGTAGGGTTCAGTTCGTAAATCGGGACAACTAATAGAGGCACAGACTATAGCCATATGTATTCTTGGCTCACCCATTGGACGAAGAATTTCATGTTCAATGTCATTCAGGGTAACTATTGTGCCGCCGATCTTTCCTGCATTTTTTTCCCAGACTGATGTGAAAAAACCACCAGCATCTTTGATGCTTTTTAGCGGCCAGTTGTCCACAACCATTTTTAGAGTAAGGATATTATAGGTGTTGATATAAAATGCGAGTTTCTCTTCTTTTGTCTTAAGATCTTCAGATGAAAATTTTTCAATTTGTTGTACAAGCAAAGAGAAATCTGGATCGTTTTTAAGCTGGGAATAATTGACCCAGTTCAATGTCGTATCATGATGACTGGAAGTTTGGACGTAGTCAGTCAATAACTCCGCATATAGATCCCATGATGGTTCTGCCGCAGATACTACAAAAGCCTGAAAAAACAGAACCAGAACACCAATAATTTGCCATCTCATAGTCTTAATACTCTTCTAAATAATTAGTATGTATTTAAGACTTAATGACCCTATCTTAGTTCGAAAATAATTAACTTGTTGAATTTATGGATCCCATATAAGCCGGAATTAATCTCTTGATTAACACTAATGTTTTTGTGTGTCGCTTGCTATCTTATCCATGATGGCAAAAAAGACACCTGATAATACAAACGCCATATGAATCACAACCTTCCACAACAAAGCATTTGTATCTTCATTGCTTAATTCACCAGGTATATTCATGAACGTTTTTAACAGGTCTATCGCTGAAATAGCGACGATCGCGCCAATCACTTTCAGTTTTAAACCGGAGAAATCTACTTTACCCATCCAGTCTGGTCTATCTTCGTGATCGGCAACATCAATTTTTGAGACAAATATTTCATAGCCACTGAAAATAATCATGAGCAACAAACTGCCCACCAATGACATATCGACCAAAGCCAGGATGCCAATGATCACATCACTTTCTGCCATGCTAAAAACATGGACAGACATATGCCATAATTCTTGAGCAAATTTGATGAACAGCAGAATTATACTTATGACCAAACCAACATAAAACGGTGCCAACAACCAACGACTCTTGAATATTGTCGATTCCAGTGCCTCTTCAATTTTTTCTAACATGTTATCTCCTTCAAATTTTATTGTTGTACAGTAATCAAGTCTATCTATCTTTCGGTTCCTGTGACATTCCGATGTGAAACGTCCCACGTTTTTCTGCTAACTCAACTTGACGTTGCCTTTCTGCAAACCGATCGCGTTTATTATCATCCAGTTCATCGTAACAATTCGGACAGGAAACACCTTGTTGATATTTCGGTGACTGCATATCGTCATCAGTAATAGGTCTGCGACAAGCAAAGCATTGTAGATAATTGCCCTTTGCCAAATCTTGACCCACTGAAACTCTCGAATCAAAAACGAAACAATCACCCTGCCATAGATTCTCTTCATCCTGTTCTTTAGCATCTTCCAGATAACGAAGAATTCCACCATCCAATTGATACACATCTTTGAAACCACGACTCAACATATACGAGGATGCTTTTTCACAACGAATACCACCGGTACAAAACATCGCAACTCGCGGATGTATTTGCGGATCAAGATTCTTCTCAACAAAATCAGGAAATTCACGGAAATTTTGTGTCTCTGGTGAAATAGCATTCTTGAAGGTACCAATATCCACCTCGTATTGATTACGGGTATCGATCACAAGTACATCAGGATCATTAATCACTTCATTCCATTGTTTCATTTCCAATCGTGTCCCACTGAAGTTATCAGGACTCACTCCGGGTACACCCAAAGTAACAATTTCTTTTTTCAGTTTGACTTTCATGCGATGAAATGGAAATTCGTCCGTCAGCGATTCTTTATACTCAAGGCGCTCAAACCCTAATTGTTGTTCCAGGTGTTCTTTTAGATGTGATATTCCTGAACGATCACCAGCAACGGTGCCATTAATACCCTCCTCCGCTAGTAATAAAGTGCCTTTAAGCTCTTGCGCAATGCAAAAATCCAGCAAGGGTTCACGAATTTCATGAAAATCAGGCAAATCCTTGAATTGATATAGAGCGGCCACGATAACTGGGGCAGCTGATTGATGATTGAATTGTGCTTGCACGTCTCTCGTACTTTGTCAGAAAAAGACGCATATTATCATGCTTAGTAAGCCCTCATTTCAACTCTCCTGCAATAAACCTTGACCAGTCCATAAATATTGCACGATATTTGCTCCTTTTATTTACTAAACAAAAGCTTAAAACAAACGATATAATAAATTGTGACTGCAAAAAGCAACAATACCCTGAACCTGGGATTTCGCGATTCTCTAAAAATTCTCCTGCCTTATATTCGGGAAAATTTTATTGAGCAGTTAAAAAATATCTGGTTCATCATTATTTATCTGATGTTGTTTCAAACACTGATTCTGAACTTACCCATTGTTTATGCCTCAATGATTGGAATTGGTGTTGTGATTGTGATGATAGGCCTGATGTTTTTTATGGAAGGACTCAGGCTGGGTTTAATGCCTCTCGGTGAAACCATTGGTGCTGTACTGCCACGAAACACTTCCCTGATGACGATCCTCATTTTTGGTTTTTTTCTAGGCATAGGCGTGACCTTTGCAGAACCGGCGATTGGCATACTTCGTTTAGCCGGCGTAGGTATTCAGGCTCATGAAGCACCATTGCTCTATAGCATGCTCAATGATTTTTCTGATCAGTTAGTCCTGGCTGTTGGCATTGGAGTGGGGCTGGCCGTGTCACTGGGAATTTTGCGTTTTTTCTACGGATGGTCGTTAAAAACACTCCTGTTTCCACTGATATTGTCAATGTTGATATTCACCGTCACCATGCACAATAACGCCATCTTGCAACCTCTGCTGGGCCTAGCCTGGGACTGTGGAGCCGTCACAACAGGGCCGGTAACCGTACCACTGGTCCTGGCTCTTGGTATCGGTGTGTGCCGAATTGTTGGTGATGAAGATTCACATAATGCAGGATTTGGTATTGTCACCCTGGCATCCCTGTTCCCTATCTTACTGGTGTTATCACTCGGTCTATATCATTTTCTAGTCAAGGATTATTACGGTGAGGAAAATTATCAGGGCGATCCAATCGATGTTTTTCAAACTGAAAAAATCGACCTAAACAAGTCAAATACACCCAAAGCAGAATTCACTGAAAAAGAGCTTGCAGATTTTATAGCGTACGGTTTTGTGCCAAAAGATCATAAATTACGCTTTGAAGGTGGTAAGGCTCGT
The DNA here is from genome assembly GCA_965250225.1 of Gammaproteobacteria bacterium. Taxonomy (GTDB): domain Bacteria; phylum Pseudomonadota; class Gammaproteobacteria; order Eutrophobiales; family Eutrophobiaceae; genus CBDEUK01. The sequence continues at coordinate 145,094 of CBDFNQ010000027.1, read as the reverse complement.
CTTGAAAATGGCCGGATTGTGCTGGTTGAACCAACACTGATCATTGAAAAGATTCCCAATATTCGAGCGCGCGTTATAGAGGACACTCAATGGGATCCACAAAAAAATATTTACAGCGAAATTAAATCCTCAGTCTTTTCTGCCATCCGTGCCATCGTACCTTTATGTTTGTTTTTATTTTTGACATTGAAATGGGTATTACCGGATAAATACAACGCAAGCATCGAATTAAAAATAGGGCTTATTTTCGCCTTAATCGGCATGACACTATTTGTACTCGGCATCTCACTGGGCTTAACACCGCTTGGGGCTCAACTTGGCAGCAATGTACCGGGAACCTTTGCCAACATTGTCCCGTGGGGAATGAGCGATGTGACAAAGCCCTTATTTGAATCAACAGCAGTTGGAAAATCTGTTGCGGTTATTTTTGGCTTTTTACTCGGCTATGGTGCTACATTGGCCGAGCCTGCCTTGAATGCATTGGGTAACACAGTCGAACAAATCACAGTCGGTTCATTTCGAAAACGACTGCTCATGCAATCAGTTGCGATAGGCGTTGGCCTGGGCATTGCTGTTGGGGTTTATATGCTCACGCATAATATTCCTCTGACCTATTTCCTTATTCCACCGTATCTCATTTTATTGATATTGACTTCAATATCATCCGAGGATTTTGTCAATTTTGCCTGGGACAGTGCCGGTGTTACTACCGGACCGATTACAGTTCCACTGGTATTGGCAATGGGTCTTGGCATAGGTGCGAATATTCCTGGATTGATAAATGGCTTTGGTATTCTTGCATTGGCTTCTGTCGGACCAATCATTACCGTCTTAACCGTTGGACTACTGGTTTCAAGGGCACGTAAACAATCATCCATTGATATCGCGCTGGAAGAATCAACATGAGTGATTTCTTAACCCACAAAAATATATCAGTTGTCACGGCCATCCTTCCGAAGCAGACATCGCAAGCCTGTATTGAATCAGTTTTTACACTCGGCGATCAAAATGTTCTATTAATGCATGCTCGAGGCACGCTGGTCAGAGACAGTTGGTATCATTCTTTTCTACCTGTATTAAGTCCGGAAAAAGATTTTTTACAGTTTCTTGTTCCCGATCTGGAAGTGGACTTCATCATGGAACAGGTCATCAACAAAGGGCATTTATATCTACCAGGAGCAGGTGCTGTCTATTCTATTCCATGTGACGAAGTCATACATACGGAAGATTTTCATTTATGGTCAGAGTTAGATGCGCACGAAGAAAAAGAAGAGCATAACGCATCACTGAATTTACGTGAAAATTTAAGTGCTATCACCTGCATTCTGGGTGAAGAACAAACCGATGTCGTTTCACGTGCCGCCTTACAAACCGGTGCACATGGCCCCATTATTAATTATTGCCATGGCCGCGGCTTACGTGATCGGCTCGGCTGGCTGCGGATCACAAAAAAATCGCAACAGGAAGTGTTAACAATCATCGCTGACAACAATGATGCCGACACCATCATCGAATCAATGGTCGAGGCAGGACGTATTGATATGCCTGGGCGCGGTTTTATTTATAGAATGCCCGTGCAAAAAGGACTCATCAATATCGCCAGCACATACGGCAACCGAAGTTATGGAGCCAATATGAAACAAATGATATCAGCCATTGACACGCTTATGGGAAGTGGTCAATGGCGCCAACAAAACGTGATAGTGCAAGGTGGTTCAACAAAAATCGCTGGTTTAAATTTACAAGGCAAAATAAAGCCACGCCCCAGCTTACAAAATCAGATCGGCCTTTCGTGTGTTATTGCAAGAAAACATGTTGAGACCATGCTCAACGCTGCATCGGATGCAGGTGCTACAGGTGCATACGTCAGTTATGCGAAATTCATTGAAGCTGAATGTAAAAAAACATCCACTGGAATTAAACTCAACCGCGAAGACGGGGTAATACGCTTCGTACACAACGAAACATTGTCTGAACAAGTACTTGAAAGCATGAAAGTAGCAGTGATCAAGCACGACATGCACAATGTTTGCTTTTATAAACGACAGGTCGGAAAAGTTATCACTTATTTTACAAAAGACAGACTGACAGCCGAGCAAAATTTCTCTTCTACTGTAACCGCATAGTTAGAACACGTAATATTTTAAAATGAATAACCGACGAAATTATTATCGAATACTTAAGGTTCAACCTGATGCATCAACTGATGTCATTAAAACGAACTATCGAACCTTGTTACAAAAACTTCGCATGCACCCTGATCTGGGTGGCGATGAACGAAATGCCAGCTTGATCAACATGGCCTACAACACCTTAAGAAATCCAGTTAAACGGGCCGAGTATGATAACGTCCTGCTGGAAGAATACTGCATCAAACAACTCTCACGAGGTCATATTAAACAAACCTCTGAGAAAAAGAACAAATCAGTAACAACACCTTCTTCAAATAATAATCAACGAAATTATTATCGTGTTTTGCATGTGCAAACAGATTCGCCAGAAGCGATAATTTCATCGAGTTACCAAACACTCTCAAAGAAAACAAACAGTCCCAAAGCCAGCAAGATATTGAAGGAAGCATTTCAGGTTTTGACAAACCCAAAGCAAAAGAAATTTTACGATCAAGCCCTGCTTAAATGTGACCACGCTGAGGCTGTAAATCTATTAAAACAACAGACAACAACTACACCAAAGACAAGCTCAAAACAAAATGCCCTCACTGCCAGCTATCAAAGCAATAATATTTCAAACACAGATAACACAAAAACGACAGCATCAGCCTACAAACCACTGATCACACAATATTGTAGTTTTTGCAAAACACCGCACAACCAAAGTCCCTCACCACAAGAAGCACCACATTGTATGGAATGCGATAGCCCCTTGTTTGCACCACCCGAAACCTTATTAAATCAGGCAAGACGTGGAATTAACCGATTACAATCAATCAACACCGTAGACATCTATTATGATTGGCCAGGCAAAACACATCGTTTTCGCATGCTGGACATTTCTCCTACAGGCATTCGTATCGATTCGAAGCAATTAATAGAATCCGGACAGATTCTGAAAATTGAGGCCGGCGATTTTAAAGCCGTTGGCGAAGTAACGCATAGTCAAAAGGAAGATTCAAATTTTCACACCGGCATACGTTTTTTAACCGTTCAATTTCAAAAACAAAAAGGTCAATTTTTTTCTGCCCGTGCTTAAAGATATTAAGGATTTACTTCACCTTTTCGTCGTATTACTTTGACATTTTACTGCTTCAGATTAGTATCTTTTATTATTTAACCATTGAACAAAAGAGACTTTTTATTTTATGCTTATCATTATTTCTCCAGCCAAGACACTAGATTTTGAAACGCCGGCCATAACTAAAACGCATACGCAACCAACATTGTTGGACGATTCGAAAATGTTGATCAAAAGTCTGAAAAAATACACTCCCGCTGAGGTTTCATCATTAATGTGTATTAGTGACAAATTAGGTGTTTTGAACTTCACTCGCTTTAATGACTGGAAAACACCGTTCACAACAAAAAATGCCAAACAAGCCTTACTGGCTTTTAAGGGTGATGTTTATACCGGACTCGATCCGAATTCATTTACTCATGAGGATTTCAAATTCGCACAAAAACATTTACGAATATTATCCGGCCTCTATGGCGTATTACGCCCACTGGATCTAATACAGGCTTATCGTCTTGAAATGGAAACAAAGTTTGAAAATAAACGTGGTAAAGATTTATATGAATTCTGGGGTTCACAATTAACCCAACAAATAAATACTGATTTAAAAAAATCAAAAAGCCAGACGTTAATAAATCTGGCCTCAAATGAGTACTTCAAATCCATACAGTCCGCTGAAATCAATGCCAGAATCATCACCCCTGTGTTTAAGGATTATAAAAACGGCAAATACAAAATTATCAGTTTTTTTGCCAAGAAGGCCCGTGGACTTATGAGTGCCTACATTATTAAAAACAAAATGACTGATGCTGAACAAATCAAATCGTTCAAAACTGGCGGCTATAAATTTTACAAATCAGAATCCGATGATTCCAACTGGGTTTTTCAGCGTAAATTAAATTAAAAGACCGTAATATTTCTCATTTTGATCATTTTTTGTTTGAATTAATTGAATTCTGCTACCAAGCTTAAGTCCATAACAAAACATTATTACGATCTTCACTCACATCCCAGGAATAGTTCTATGAAACACATAAATACACTCATATTATCTTTGCTACTCATCTTTGTATCCAATCCATTATCCGCCGCATCGGCCGATGAAATTAATATCAAAACCAATGCCTCACTGGCACTTTTCAAAAAAGAAGTGACTGGAGGCGATGATTTTTTAAAAAAAGCAGAAGGTGTTCTCGTCTTTCCTGAAGTCATTAAAGCTGGCTTTGGAATTGGCGGTGAATACGGTGAAGGTGCCCTTAGAATTGGTAACAAAACCGTTTCTTATTACAACACTGTCTCTGCATCGATAGGTTTTCAATTAGGTGCTCAGGTTAAGACTGTTATCCTGGTTTTTTTGACGAAAGCAGCTTTAACTGATTTTCGTAACAGTGATGGGTGGGAGGCCGGCGTTGATGGTTCAGTCGCCCTGATTGAGTTAGGAGCCGGCGTGGACATCAACTCAATCAATTATGATGATCCTATCATTGGCTTTATTATTAGTAATAAAGGACTGATGTATAACCTGACACTGGAAGGAACAAAAATCAGTAAAATCATTCCATGAAGATTGATCTCAGAACATAAAAAAAGCCGCCTTTGTAAGGCGGCATTAAAGTACTAAAGAGGAGATCATTATTATTCATAGACTCTGAATAATTCATCCTTGCATGTTCAGAGTTCCCTTATGCAGTAAATGCAGTTTCAACAACTTTCTTTGCTTCGTTGATGTAGTTTTGACCAATCTCATTTGCTGCTTTTGCATCTGCAGACAGGTTTTCTACAATAACTTTGGATTGAGTGGTTTGATCGGCTACGTAGCTTTTGAACTGCTCTGCATTGCTGATGCTTGCAACAGCTTTCAATGACTCAATACCAAGACGGTTGCATTCAAGAATGTTTTTAACTTGAATCTCAGCCAGGTTTTCGTAGCTGCTGATAGCCAATTGACTCAGTTCGCGTGTTGGTGCTGCTAATTTTTCAATATCAAAATTCATAGTTTTTCTCCTAAGGTTTAAGTTTTGATGCGGTGCAGTATAGAGCAGTTATTTGTGCGACGCAACAACTTATTACCATTTATTTTAAATAAATATGAAATAAACCCTATCTATTTGTTCTTATTAGATTTTTTTATATTATTATCTGATTTAACTGTATTTACAATGATATATATGCCAATTATTGGCTCTATTTTCGGATTATATTCATGTAAATGAGAGTGGAATTACGAATTCGAAATAAATTGAGATCAATGTATATAATGATTTATGAAACCATGGATTTTCCTAATTTTAATCTTTTTGATTCTAGCCGCCTGTGATAACAAGGTTCAACACGATTATCTGCCTTTGGGTAAAGTTTTAACCAAGGAATACACGATTTCACAAACCTTCAATGATGATGTCCTATCACTCAAAAACATCATTCATCATGGCAAATCATTACAATTTGAAGGCAACACACTCTTTCCCTTTTTTACTGCGGGTGGTGAGAGATATTTTTTATTTCAAAAAGACAATAGTATGTTTTTGGGAAAAACGCCTGGACAGGACTCAACTTTACTAATGCCAATGAACCCAAGACCTGGAATGCAATGGCAATTATCGGATGATATAAAATTATTAAAACGCCGACACGAATCTTTTGCAGGTAGTGAATCATTCATTTCTGTCGAAACCAGTGTGATCCTGAACATGAACATTGAATCACTGGTTGAACGAGTAAGCATACCGACAGGAAGATACGAGAATTGTTTGTTAATCAAGGGAACCTCAAGTATTCCAGTTGCCGATAGAACCAGAGGTATTGATACAATCAATATTGAACAACTGGATTGGTACGCCAAAGGTATTGGCCTGATTAAAAGTCAACGACGTGAATTCACTGTTCCTGGAAAATTCTCGATTACCCAAACCCAACTACTGAATAATATCTACTAATAGTAGATATTATTCAGCCGTGGATTACTTTTGTAACAGAGTTTATTTTACTGGCTCAGTCAATTTTGAAAATGAGAATAAATACCCTGTATCAGAAAGTGGCTGATGACAGCCAGCACAATCTAGATCATTATCTTTGGGTTTTCCATCACTCGTATAGATTGCAAAACCCCAATCGCCTGCTCTTTCAGATGCCGGGTATGCATTACCCCAATCACTGCGTTTTTCCATAACGGCTATGGCAGCAAACTTACCTTTTTCATACAAACCATAATGGTCAACAACAACCTCACCATTATCATCTATTACTGCTTTATACACTTCCATGACAATGATTGAATCATCCGCTAATTCTGATCCGTTTACGGCTTTTTGTGCGTTCTGGTTTGCATATAAATCAACTACCTGGGGTTTCCCCACACGGTTTCGAGTATCGTATTGCGTGAAATCTGTTTTATAATTTGCAGGAAATTTAACTAAATCATTTCTACCTCCTGCATACAATAACTGCGCAGAAAATAATAAAGAGACCAGTAATAGAATTCGCATAGAAAACTCCTTAAGATAGTTTAAACATGGGGTATCACATTTTTTTATTAGTACAAATATATTTTGTGTACTAAATATTGTAATTCATAGTATAAGCACGCTACACTTGTTATGCAAACATTTTTGAAAAAATAATTATTTTAATAGAAAAAATAGATATTTATACAATGGGTCCAAAACTAAGTGAACAACTCTGTTACGCACTGTATTCAACATCACGTGCGATCACGCAAGCCTATAAACCATTACTGGAACCGTTAAACCTCACCTATCCACAATATGTGGTTATGATGGTGCTGTGGGAATATAAAGACGTTAAAATAACGGACATCGCAAAGATTAGCGGGATTAGCAATGCTACCTTGAGTCCTTTAATTAAACGGTTAGAATTAAATTGTTATCTAACCAGAGATTTTGTTAAGGATGACGAACGCCAAAAAAGAATAACGCTGACGAGAACCGGAAAAGTCCTGGCAAAAAAAGCATTGAAAGCCAGCGAATTAGCATTGTGTGCAACGGGATTATCTGAAAAACAAACAGAACAAATTATGTTCCTTTGCGAAGAAATAAAAACAAATCTGATTGAATGATTCAGGCTCATGGAATAGCACTAATTTCATACAAGGAAATATATAAATGGCACAGCTTTTTAAAATTCGCGGTTTTCTTCCATTCGTTAGCATGGTTTTTTTTAATGCTTTCGTTGATCTCGGACATAAGATAATAATCCAGAACACGGTGTTTAAAATTTATGACGGCACAGAATTAATTACCCTGACAGCCATCGTCAATGCCTTAATCCTCCTGCCTTTTATTCTGGTCATCTCCCCGGCTGGTTATTGCTCTGATAAATATCCGAAGAATAAAATCATGCGCTTGAGTGCCTGGCTAGCCGTTGCTTTAACCTTGTTAATCACCCTGTTTTATTATCTCGGACTGTTCTGGCCAGCCTTTGCCATGACTTTCATGTTGGCTTTGCAAAGCGCGTTTTATTCACCAGCTAAATACGGTTACATAAAAGAATTGACTGGTAAAGATAAACTGGCTACAGCCAATGGTGCTGTTCAGGCAGTCACTACTATTGCGATCCTGGCTGGTATTTTTGTCTTCTCGATCCTATTCGAACATTTTCTGAAAGGAGTCGCATATGGAGACAGCCAAACAATAATACTTCAATCCATAGCACCAGTTGGTTGGGGCCTGGTTGCGTTCAGTGTCATTGAATTGATGTTGGCCTATGCGTTGCCTCAAACGCAAGATGAAAATGAAGACATGCAATTTAATTGGCATGAGTACACAAGCGGAAAATATTTAAAAAACAATTTACATGTCGTGATTAAACGTGAGGTGATTTTATTATCCATCATTGGTTTGGCTATCTTCTGGTCTATCTCTCAAGTCATGCTTGCCGCCTTTCCGGCTTATGCAAAAGAAACCATGGGCATTATGGATACTCGTCTGGTTCAGGGAGCCATGGCATGCGCAGGGATTGGTATCATATTAGGTTCGATCATTGCCGGTCGAGTCTCAAAGACACACATTGAAACTGGACTGGTGCCTATCGGTTCCATCGGTATAGCGGTCTGCTTATTTTTCTTACCCAGTTTCGAAAGCATCACCGCACAGGCGTTTAATTTCCTCGCCTGGGGTATTTTAGGCGGCATTTTGATCATTCCTTTAAATGCATTGATTCAATTTCACGCCCAGGAAAATGAACTGGGTCGTGTCCTGGCAGGCAATAACCTGATTCAAAACACCGTGATGCTGAGCTTCCTTGGCCTTACCGTTGCTTTCTCTTTTATGGGGATGGGCAGTATCGGTTTGTTTAACATTTTAATGTTCGTTGCAGTAATCGGGACGATTTATACCGTTTACAAATTACCACAATCACTATTGCGTTTTCTGGTCAGCGTTATTATTGGGCGTAAATACTCTCTGGAAGTCATTGGCTTCAAAAATATTCCGGAAACCGGTGGAGTCTTGATGCTCGGCAACCACATCAGCTGGATTGACTGGGCCATTGTACAAATGGCCTCCCCTCGCCCGGTGCGTTTTGTCATGGAACGCAGTATTTATCAACGTTGGTATTTAAAATGGTTTTTCGATCTGTTTGGTGTTGTACCGATCTCAAAAAACTCGAGTAAATCTGCTTTAAAAACAATCACTGAAACACTGAATCGCGGTCATGTAGTCTGTTTGTTTCCGGAAGGCACTATCAGTCGTTCTGGTCAATTATCTGAATTTCAAAGAGGTTATGAAAAGGCTGCTGAAAATGCCAGTGGCGTGATCCTGCCGTTTTACATACGCGGCCTATGGGGCAGTTGGTTTTCCCGTTCCAGCGACAAGTTAAAAAGCCTGCGCGCTAATGGTATTAAACAGGACATTATCGTCGCCTTCGGTCAACCACTGCCGATAGACACTGTAGCGGAAGATTTAAAACGTAAGGTCTTTGATCTCTCCATCTCCACCTGGCAAATCCATACCAGTGGTTTACCGACACTACCCAATGCCTGGCTGGATACCGTTAAACGTATGAAATCCGAACCCTCGGTTGTCGATACCACTGGGGATGCGATCAGCCATCGTAAATTTGCCACAGCAACGATACAGTTTTCCAGACTCATCAAGAAGAATAGCCCGGAACAGAACATCGGCCTGTTATTACCTACTACAAGTGCTGGCGTGATTGCCAATATGGCAACATTGTTGTGTGGCAAAACTATTGTGAATTTAAATTTCACGGCCAGCAAAGAAGCATTAATCGCAGCAGTTAATAAAGCCGAAATAAACAGTATCTATACCTCGAAAAAATTTCTTCAGAAGCTGGAGAAGAAAGGCATCATTCTTGGCGATTTATTCACTGGAAGGAATGTGTATTACATGGAAGAGATGAAAGATGAAATCAACAAGGCATCTCTATTAACCACACTGATACTCGTTAGCCTGTTGCCAAAAAGTCTGGTTCGTTGGTTCTATTGTAAAAAAGTGGATCTGGACAGTCCTGCAGCGATTTTATTTTCCAGTGGCAGTGAAGGCGAACCCAATGGTGTCATGCTCAGTCATCGAAACATCATGGCCAACCTGAAACAGATCTCTGACGTATTAAACACCGAAAATACTGATGTCGTAATGGCTAGCTTGCCCTTGTTTCATGCTTTTGGCCTAACGGTAACAATGTTTATGCCCCTAATCGAAGGCATCCCTGTAGTCTGTCATCCCGACCCAACCGATGCCGTTAATATTGCCAAAGCGATTGCAAAATATCGTGCAACGATCTTTTGCGGCACTTCCACCTTTCTGCGTTTATACACTAAGAACAAACGCGTCCATCCTCTGATGCTTGAATCCCTGCGCATCGTTGTGGCTGGTGCGGAAAAACTCAATACCGATGTACGCGAAGCCTTTAAACTGAAATTCAATAAAGATATTTACGAAGGTTACGGGGCTACAGAAACAACGCCAGTTGCCAGTGTCAATATCCCCGATCATCTTGATACCCAATACTGGAAGCTACAGTTAGGCACCAAACTCGGAACGGTCGGCATGCCTTTACCCGGCAGTAGCTCGCGTATTGTTGATCCGGACACATTGGAAGAACTACCAACCGGTGAAGATGGTTTGATTCTTATCGGCGGTACACAAGTGATGTTAGGGTATTTAAACGACGAAGAAAAAACCAGTAAAGTCATCGTCGAACTGGATGGTCAACGCTGGTACAAGACTGGCGACAAAGGTCATCTCGATGAAGATGGCTTTTTAACCATTGTTGATCGCTATTCTCGCTTTGCAAAACTGGGCGGCGAAATGATCAGCCTGACTGCTGTTGAAGAACAGGTACGTCTGGCGTTGGAACAACCAGAACTGGAATTGGTTGCAGTGAATCTACCAGATGAAAAGAAAGGTGAAAAGATCATCTTATTGATTGCACAAGACATTGAATTGGCAAGTATCAAAAAAGCCATGCTCGAAATCAAAAGTAACCCGTTGATGCTCCCCGCTAATGTCAAAGTGGTCGATGAAATTCCCAAACTCGGCAGCGGCAAGACAGACTTCAAAGCGGCCAAACAATTGCTTGCATGATAAAACGCTATCATAAGTATCTAATATTGATATTACTTATGTCGCCTCTCTCCACTTTTGCAAAAACAAATGATCAATGCGTGATCTTACTTCACGGTCTGGCCAGAACTCATAACTCAATGAATGATATGCAGAAAGCATTGGTTAATAGTGGGTATGAGGTCATTAATGATGATTACCCATCACGGAAATATAGTGTTGAAGTGCTCAGTAACAAATATATCCCGCCAATGCTCGAACAATGTCATGGTGCCAGGCATATCCATTTTGTCACACATTCCATGGGCGGTATTCTTATCCGTTATTACCTATCTAACAATGCAATATCTAATCTCGGTCGAATCGTCATGTTGAGTCCGCCTAATCAAGGCAGCGAAGCGGTAGACAAACTCAAATGGTTTCCTCCCTTTCACTGGATCAATGGCCCAGCTGCTAATCAACTTGGCACGGACAGTAATAGCGTGCCTCTGAATCTGCCCGATGCTGATTTTGAACTAGGGATCATTGCTGGCAATACATCTATTAACTGGATACTTTCACTCCTGATACCAGGTGCTGATGATGGTAAGGTATCGGTTACAAATGCACAGCTAACCGGTTCATCTGATTTCATCGTATTACCGCATAGCCACCCGTTTATTATGAAACGCCCCCTCGTCATTCAAAACACCTTGTCTTTTCTCAAAAATGCGTGTTTTTTAACAAAATAAATGTCAAATCTATACTAGAATTTTCTATCGCGTTGGTTGTTTCTAATAAACTTAGAATTGACTTTAAGTTATTATGGTATGAAGTGTTCTTTTGTAATAGAATCAGTCTCTTGATTCACATCTTTAATGAATAATAATAACGTTTGGTCTTAATTGCTGGAAAAGAGCAGTGATGGGAATAAATCGGCAACCCTTTATCACAACTATTCCTTAGCCTGGTTTCATAAATGCTCTTAAGTAATGTGATAGATAAAGTTCATCATGACCAATCATAGGTAATCTCTGCTCAGGACAAGCTGGAATTACATAATAACTTGCACACAGATACGATTTTATTATGTTCGAAAAAAGCACCAAACCGGCTTCTATTTTGATAGTAGATGATGACAAAACCATCTGCAATACCATCTCAATTTTTTTAACCTCAAAAAAATACGAAGTCACGACTGTTCAGGATCCTGAAGAAGGAATGCGGTTACTGGCAATCAACACACCCTTCGATCTGGTTTTTCTCGATATGAAAATGCCAAACTACAGTGGTATCGATGTACTGGAAGTCATTAGAAAAAAGCATTCTCCACTCGAATTACCAGTGATTATTTTAACCGTTAGCGAAGACCCGGAAAATATCGTCAATGCTCTGGAGGCTGGTGCTAACGATTACATCATCAAGCCAGGCACCCTGCCCGTGTTAATCGCACGTATTGAAAACCAGTTATCAATCAAGGACATGAACCATGCCTTACAGGCACAAAAAGGAAAGCTCGAACGACGCGTTATCAATACCGAAGTCGCTTATGAATTGGCCAGAGCTAATCTGGAATCCGAAATGGACAGCCGCCTTGAAGTCGAAAAGGCATTGCACATCAGTGAACAACGCTATGAAGAACTGTTCAACAACACACCGGCTATGTACTTCAATGTGGATAAAAGAGGCCATATTCAGACCGTCAATCGCTTTGGTGCTTACCTGTTAGGCTATCAACGTAATGAGCTCATTGATAAACCTCTGATTTCGCTTTACCACCCGGAAGATCGCAATCTAGCTCGACAATACATCAAAGAATCCCTTGACGATCGGGATCGGCTGCACCGCTGGGAGCTCAGAAAAATATCCAAGAATGGCAGCCCCTTACCACTCAGGGAGACGGTACGGTCGATACAACACAAAGATGGGAGAACCTCTGTTCTGATGGTCTCGATTGAAACGGTGGAAGCAGCAAAATCAGAAAAGACCATTCAATAATATTCAATTCTACGAACAGCTCTGCCCGGCCATTCTTGAAGCAAATTGGATCGTATTGATCATCTATTTGTGAACTCAGTCACATTCTTCTTCATTATTTCCCCGTCTAACCACACTGCTTTTCTCTTTAAACCTCTTCATATCGAAGCTAATTGATTAAAAAACAACCTTTTGTTTTTATGATTTTTTCGCGCTAAGTCACTGAAACTATTTGAGATCATATTTTGGGCCTGGATTGGCTATTTTTATCCGCAGTTTATCCACAGCTAATCAAAAGCAAATCAACAGGGCAATCCACATTATATTGTGTTTTAATATCATCTTGACCACATCACCTAGTGGTGCTATATCTTACACATGTCATAATAAATCAATCCGTTTGCGAATGTTCTTAAAGCAATTTGGAAACGAGAGACAACCGTTATTTCGGTATAAAAAAGTACTAGGAGGGGTTTAATGGAGGGTAAAGAAGTATCCGAAGACACTGTTTCCACTGCCAGCGTCTCATCAGTTTCCACGCTGGATAAAAAAAATACGAACGTGGATATCACTTCCCATCTACTGGGAGAATATCGCGTTATACGTCGAAACAATAAAGTCACGAGCTTTGATCCGGGCAAGATAAATATTGCCATGACCAAGGCCTTTCTTGAGGTGGAAGGTGGTACAGCCGCAGCCTCTACTCGCATTCATGAAACGGTACAAGCCTTGACTGAACAGGTTAGCAATGCCCTGACCCGTCGTATGCCCGGTGGTGGAACTGTTCATATTGAGGACATTCAGGACCAGGTCGAACTGGCTCTAATGCGTGGTGGAGAACAAAAAGTTGCACGCGCCTATGTTATCTACCGTAATGACCGAGCCAAGCTTCGCAACCCCGGTGATGAAGACAGTGCTACTGACAGTAATAACGACAGTACTATTTCCATCACACAGATCGATGGTTCCAAACAAGTACTGGATACCGAACATTTGAGAAAAATTGTTACCGAGGCCTGCCAAGGACTCGAACACGTCGATGTGGATCTCATCCTTGATGATGTCCAGCGAAATCTGTTTGATGGCATTGATGAACTTGATGTCAGTGCTGCGCTGGTTATGAGTGCCCGAACACTGATTGAGAAAGAACCGGAGTACAGTTATGCCGCTGCGAATCTGTTACTCGATAGTATGCGCCGTGAAACATTGAGTTTTGTTGAAGGTAAGGCTACCCATCCTGGTCAGATGGATATGACACAACGTTATCCCAGCTATTTTGAAAACTACGTTCACCGTGCTGCAGAATTGAGTCTTCTCGATACCGAGCTGACTAAATACGATCTGAAACGCCTCGGCAATGCCTTGAAACCGGAGCGTGACCGTCAGTTTACCTACCTTGGTTTACAGACCCTGTATGACCGTTATTTTATCCACTCAGATGGCACCCGCATTGAGTTACCACAGGCGTTTTTTATGCGCGTGGCAATGGGTCTGGCGATCAACGAGATGGATCGTGAATCGCGTGCGATAGAATTTTATGAATTGTTGTCTTCTTTCGATTTCATGAGCTCAACACCAACTTTATTCAATTCTGGCACCCTTCGCCCACAACTTTCCAGCTGTTATTTAACCACCATCCCGGATGATCTGGATGGTATATACAGCGGCATTAAAGACGATGCCTTGCTGTCAAAACACGCCGGTGGTTTGGGCAACGACTGGAGCCGTGTGCGCGGTATGGGGGCCCATATCAAGGGTACCAATGGTAAATCGCAAGGGGTTGTGCCATTTCTCAAAGTGGCTAATGACACGGCAGTTGCCGTCAATCAGGGCGGTAAACGCAAAGGGGCAATGTGTGCTTATCTTGAAACCTGGCACCTGGATATCGAAGAATTTCTTGAACTCCGTAAGAACACTGGCGATGAACGACGTCGTACCCACGATATGAATACCGCTAACTGGATCCCGGATCTGTTTATGAAACGGGTCTGTGAGGAAGAAGATTGGACCCTGTTCTCTCCAGATGAAACACCGGAATTACATGAGCTGTATGGTTCGGAATTCGAACAGACCTATATTGAATACGAAGCCCGTGCTGACCGTGGTGAGATCAAAGCCTTTAAACGACTCAAGGCGGTTGATCTGTGGCGAAAAATGTTATCCATGTTGTTCGAAACTGGACATCCCTGGTTCACTTTCAAAGATCCCTGCAACCTGCGCTCACCACAACGTCATATTGGTGTTGTGCATTCCTCAAACCTGTGTACAGAGATCACCCTGAATACTAATGACGATGAGATCGCGGTCTGTAATCTTGGATCAGTGAATCTGGCACAGCACGTCGATGGGAATGGTCTGAACAGCGAAAAGCTTGAAAAAACCATCAATACCGCAATCCGCATGTTGGATAACGTGATTGATTATAATTTTTACAGTGTACCTCAGGCACGCCGTTCTAACCTCAGACACCGCCCCATTGGTCTGGGTATCATGGGCTTTCAGGATACCCTCTATAAACTGCGTATTCCCTACGCCTCTGAAGATGCAATTCAATTTTCGGATAAAAGTATGGAAGCCGTTAGTTATTTCGCTATCAAGGCATCCAGTGATCTGGCGAAGGAGCGTGGTACCTATACCACATTTCCTGGCTCACTCTGGAGTCAGGGTATTATGCCTATCGACTCGATTCGACTGCTACAGGAAGGTCGTAACAGCTACCTCGATGTTGATACAGAGCAGACACTGGATTGGGAAGGCCTGCGGCGTCAGGTAAAGGCCATAGGCATGCGGAATTCCAACTGCATGGCCATTGCACCAACAGCAACTATTTCAAATATTTGCGGGGTCAGCCAATCGATTGAACCGACCTATCAAAACTTGTTCGTGAAATCGAATTTGTCCGGTGAGTTTACCGTGGTAAATCCCTATCTGGTGCGTGACCTGAAAGAAAAAGACCTCTGGGATAAGGTCATGGTCAATGATCTTAAATATTTTGATGGCAGTGTGCAGCCGATTGATCGTATCCCGGATGATTTGAAAGCGCTTTACGCAAACGCTTTTGAGATTGACCCACGCTGGTTAGTTGAATGTGGATCACGCCGTCAAAAATGGATCGACCAGGCACAATCACTCAATTTGTACATGGCAGAACCCAGCGGCAAAAAGCTCGATAACTTGTACAAACTGGCCTGGATACGTGGTCTGAAAACAACCTATTACCTGCGCTCTCTTGGAGCCACACACATGGAGAAAAGTGCCACCAATAACAGTACTGAAACAGTCGATAATACCGCACCCAGTGCCTGTTCCATTCTCGACCCGGATTGTGATGCGTGCCAATAGAGCACGGATACGAATAAACTGAACGAGGACTAAAATAATGATGTCAGATTGGGATGATCCAGTAGCGGCCATAGAAACCAAGCAAGCCAATATTATTCAGGCAGGCCTTGAACAAGTGACCGAGGCAAGGGAACCGATCCCGGTTAATATTCCTTCTACGATAACAGCAGCAACAAAATCGCCTCTGGGAAAATCTACCCTGAGAGAATCTACCCTGGGAGAATCAACTATTGGCCGGCTGGATCCGATCAACCCGGATGATAAACGGGTCATTAACGGACTGACCGATATTAACCAACTGGCCCCGTTTAAATATCCATGGGCCTGGAATTACTTTCTCAATGCCAATAAAAATCACTGGACACCACTTGATATTAATATGGCACAGGACGTTCATGACTATCGTCATAAACTGACGTTGGAAGAACGCCACGTTTATGAAAATGTGCTGGCCTATTTAACGACATCCGACATCCTGGCTATGCGTAATATCGGCCTGGCGGTCATGGAAAAAATGTCTGCTCCTGAATTACAAATCTATCAGGCTCGTCAGGTCTATGAAGAAGCTTTGCACACCTGGACCTATCAACATTGCATTGAAACGATTGGTCTTGATCAAAGTGAAATCTACAACCGCTATCGTGTCGTGCCAGAAATTAATCAAAAGATTCAGTTTGCCAATGGTCGCCTGAATTCTGTACTTCGTTCAGATATTGATTTACACGATCGGGATGAACTTGAAAATTTTGTTCTGTCCTATCTTTTCTTCGCCGCCATCTTTGAAGGTTGCTGGTTCTATAACGGCTTCAGCCCTATCTTTGCCCTACAACGTCGTGGTCTGATGAAAGGCACGGCAGAACAGTTGCAATACATTATGCGTGATGAAGTTATGCATGCTTCATTCGGCATCCGTGTTGTTAAACAAATTCTACAGGAAGAAAAGATCACTCTGGATCCAAAGGCTATTCGTACCTTATGGGATGAATCTGAGGCGGCAGAAATAACCTACTCCAATTATATTTTGAAAGATCCGATCCTCGGCTATAACGCTGAAACACACATCGGACAATTCCGTTTTATTGCTAACCGCAGGGCAGGACAACTCGGATTGAGCGCGCCTTTCCCTGGAGCAGAAGAAACCCTGCCATGGTTAGATGAACAGGCGAATCTTCGCAAAGAGAAAAATTTCTTCGAGACCCGTGTCACTGAATATCAAACTGGCGGAGCTTTGAATTGGTAATGATGAACAAGATTGATGTAATGAAACCTTTGATTACCCTAGCGGGTACAAGCCGGGATGGATCTCGGCTATTGCCTGGTATCTCCAGCCTCTTCCGGATACCAGGCCTTCTTATTCCAGAACATACCATGATGTCAGGTGGTATGTTCTAGTGATGTTTTTTATTAATGCTGGGGGAGCATGATGGAAAAAATTGAATCGTCAAATACGATGAGAGAAACAGATGGTCATCGACTTCTTGATTGTTATCGGATAGCCCTGGACTATGGTGAACAAGCTGGCCACCTGGCCGTTGAACAATTCAAACTACAAACTGAAAAATCACCAACTGATAAAACTCAATCCAATACTTGAAAACTATCAACCTTTTCCTGTAAATCTACCGCCAGTCTTGCCAGCTCATCACTGGCATTGGCTGTTTGTTGTGCACCACTTGAGGTTTCATCCGCAACTTCACTGATATTCACTATATTACGATTTATTTCCTCAGCTGTTGCGCTCTGTTGGTCGGCTGCACTGGCGATTTGCATATTCATTGCGGTAATATTATCAACAACCTGGGTAATAGCTTCGAGCGCACAGCCTGCTTTTGCGGCTTGCTCAACACTGGCCTCCGCTTTTTCACGTCCCTGCTCCATCACAGTCACCGCTTCATTAGCACCAGATTGCAAACGTTCGATCATTTCGTTGATTTCCTGTGTTGACTGTTGCGTACGACTTGCCAATGTGCGAACTTCATCAGCCACTACCGCAAAACCTCGACCTTGTTCACCCGCTCGTGCAGCCTCAATTGCTGCATTCAATGCCAGAAGATTGGTTTGTTCGGCAATATCACGGATCACATCCAGTACAGAACCAATACTTAAACTATCACCTTTGAGTTTTTCAATCACTTCCGATGTGTTTGCTACTTCATTGGCCAAAGAATTGATTGTGGCTACGGTATCACTAACCACCTGATGACCATTCTTGGCTTGTTCGTCAGCTTCCTGTGCCGCGGTAGCGGCACTCGCAGCATTTTTTGCTACCTCTTGCACTGTTACGGACATCTCATTCATGGCTGTGGCAACCTGTTGTGTCTCACTTTGTTGTTTCGCGACACCCAGGGAACTTTGTTCGGTAATGGTAGACAATTCTTCTGCTGCAGCGGCCAATTGAGTGGAATTAGCTTTAATGCTTTGAACCACTTCAGTAAAACCTTTTCGCGCCTGAGTATATTCCCAACACATCCAGGCAAATTCGTCTTTACCCGAAATATTGATCTTTTTCGTTAAATCACCTTTGGCCATAGCACCCATCGCAGTAACGATAATATAAGCCCTGTTGGAATTAAACTTACCAAGAGCAAAAGCAAATCCGCAAACACTCAATATGGAGGCTACGATAACCCCAATCTCAACGTACAATAAAGATGTCACTCCACCACTACCTGAGAAGTATAATAAGGATGCCCCAACAAAATTCCAAAAAACCGCAATACCTGCAAGCAGATAAAATTGTCTGCTAAGATTGAGTTTTTCTATCAATTTACCCATGACCTAATTCTCCGAATAACTTTCCATTAATAGATTAATTTCAGCCTATCCGTTTTCTAAAAAATTAAACTGTCTATATACTAAGGACCTTAACGGCATAAAAACCCGATTCTTTAATAGCGAGATTAATATTTTTATAATTTGGAGATTATCAACGCAATATCTTTGCCAATAGTGTAATAGGCCTTCATACACTACAGGATACTTTCTTTTAAGTAACAGTGTGTTAGGAAGACTTTAGTGCGTTTTATCCTGAGATGATTTTTTTCAATTCAAGAAGATCACTCGCGACTAAACAACGAAACTTACAGGATAGTTTTTGATAATATTCAGGAAAGAACCCATCGACGACACCGGCTTCGGCCAAGGCATGAATTGAGTCTGCTTCCGGTATTTGATCCAGGGATTTAATCAGTACCAGACCATCTGCTTTTAGCGTGTTTGATATTACGGCAGCAATAGTATCTGAGGTCAAACTCCAGTTATTTGGCAAAGCATGTTGTTTTGCCATGAACTGGGAAGGTAGAAAAATAACAACTTTATTTTCTTTCAACAGACAATTAACTTGCTCAACATTCGTTGCCATTTCAAATTCTGGTATAAGTGATCGGCAATAGTATGCATATTGCTCCATTGCTAATAACGCCATGCAATGAGCTGTTTCATCGTTAAAATTCCATTGAGTTTGTGCTGTTCTGACATGGTCTGCAAAGATGCCGCCACCAGGCACGATGACAACCCTACCCTGACCATATTCCTTCAAAATTTTTAAGCAGTCCGCAAGCTGGCTGGATTTCATCAGGCTGCCGCCGACTTTAATGACGTAGATGTTAATCTTTTTTATACTCAAACAATTTAAGTAATGCTTCAGCCTTGTCAAAACATTCCTGATATTCGGATCTCATTTCTGAGTCCGCAACAATGCCGCCACCGGCCCAGCAATAGAATTTATCATCATGGTGTACCAGGGTTCTGATGGTGATATTAGTATCCATATCGCCATCAAAACCAATGTAACCCATACTGCCGCAATAAACATTTCTTCTATGCGGTTCAAGTTCTTCAATGATTTCCATCGACCGTAATTTCGGCGCACCTGTAATAGAACCGCCTGGAAAACAAGCTCGCAATAAATCCATTGCATGAATTGATTTGTCCAATCGTCCAACAACCGTACTTACCAGGTGATGCACGGTGGCGAAACTTTCAAGTGCGTATAATTTAGGGACCGAGATAGAACCTGTTTCACAGATCTTACCCAGATCATTTCTGAGCAAGTCAACAATCATGACATTTTCCGCACGATCCTTTTCACTTTCCAGAAGCTCCTGTGCCAGGGCAGCGTCTTCATAAGCAAACACAGAACGTCGTCGTGTTCCCTTGATCGGTTTGGTTTCAACCAGCCCCCCCTTGAGTTTTAAGAAACGTTCTGGTGATGAACTCAGGATATTACAATCCGGAATGTTCATATACGAAGCAAATGGCGCAGGATTTAATTCTCTTAATTTCTTATAAGCAGACCAGGGGTCGCCTTCCACATTGACTTCAAAACGTTGCGCCAGATTTACCTGATAGCAATCGCCATCCACAATATACTGTTTAATTTTATCAAATGCTTTTGCGTATTTTTTTTGATCAAGATTAGAAGTGTATTTTGATGTCGCTTTAAATGGCGTATAGGTTTTATTGCTTTTATTTTCAAACAACTTAATCAAATCTAACCATTGATCACTGGTAGCACAGTGATTGCCTTGTGAAACGATCCAGCTTTGTCTCATTTGATGATCCACTATAACTGCCCAGTCATATACGCCAATAGCCATATCCGGAATGGGTAAATCATGTCTTGTCTGTTGGGGTAATTTTTCGATGTGTCGCCCTAAATCATAGGCAAAATACCCCATGGCTCCACCACAAAATGGTAATGCAGTAAAGTTTTGTTGTTTATTTCCTAAATGAGCTCGCACTAATTCAAAGGGATCATCCTCGCTGTGTATAATTTTTCCATCCTTGTTAAGGACCGTCTCATTTCCATAGGTGAGCAAAGTAATATATGGGCGTGCTGAAAATATATCGTAACGTCCGTTATCTTTATAAGGATATCCGCTATCCAGATAAATACTCCATTCTTCATCTGCAATATTGGCAAAGATTTCTGAAGAATCATTGTAATAAGGCAATTCTGCAAGCTTGATTGTCAAGGCAAATTCCTCGCAATATCAGCCACAGCCACAGCAGCAGCACAATTTCCAGCCAGATATTTTTTATCGTTTGTGACCATAAGCAAATCGTTAAAATCTATGTATTCAATATTATGTATATCCGCAACAGAAGAAATTAGAGAACGTCCGCATCCGGCGCCTACCAGGACCGCATTACTTTTTTGATTTAAACGTGAAAATCCATTTAAAAGACAGGCATCTATCATTTCAAGTTGCTGTTGAACAATATATTCAGCCATGGTTTTAAATTCTTGCGTGTCAGATTTCGAAATGTCTTTTATATCGAGGCCTATCAACCTGGCCAACCTGCGCGTACTGGCTAACACTGTTTTTTCCTTGCCATCAGCCGACTCCATATAATCATCCTGTTCGTTCAACTGTCCTGTCACACGATAAACATCTGCCATTGTAGCGAAATGCTCGGCCATAATATTATAATCTTTATTGCGATACGGCAGTTGTTTCACGATAGCCATCACCGGTGTTCGTATCATCCCGGTATAGAGCAATTCCTGTGTGTACAAACGTTCATGATCGGAATAACCCGCAGGAATGCTTAAGCCTGACTCAAAGGGAATAATATCTGTTGTTGTGCTGCCCATATCCAGAATAACTCCATGGCTCAGTTTGCTTGCAACGAAGTTAGCAGTAGCATGCCAGTTTGCCGAAGAAACCTTGTTCGTCACTGTTCCAATTTCATCAGCGTCAACGAAACCATTGTCTCCTGCGTAGAAAAGAACTGTTTGGTCATTGATTATCTGGTTCAACAAACTGGAAATTTCTAACACGCCCTGATGTCTGTTCGGAAACAAATCGACCAGTTCAGCTGTCATCGTCACCGCATGTCGGATGTTATTAACACTCAGGCTTTTTTGAATGTGCTCCATTGCTGTATTAATCGCACGCCTGAGTGATTCCATTCCTTTCCAGACCGGTGTTGGATATTGAAGAATATCAAGGACATCACCACTATCACTCAAACATGCCAGCTTGAGGTGTGCCCCACCGATATCCCATCCGACAACGAATCTTTCATTGTTTTGCATTATTTATAGATCAACAGTGACTCGTGTATTTTGAATATGTTTCATCTCAGGAAGCTCATTCGTTTTCAGCATAGAAAGTAAATACTTGACTGGATTGTAATTGATTGATTGTGACAATCCACAAAAAGCAGTGGTAAATCTTGGGTTAATTTCAAGTATTACTGTGCCAACTTTTGTCTGTATAAAATCAACACCTATCAGCCCCCATAAACCAGGAATATTTTTTGCGATATTAAGTGCTATTGGATGAATTTTCTCATAAAGATCATGCAACCCGTTCACATGAATTTGTTTTAATTTAATTTCAGATGATTCAATCTCAATAACTTGTTCATTGATAGACAATAGTCGCATATCACTGTGTAGACAAAGCATAATGAAACTCGCGTGAGTTCCGACAATAAACTCCTGCACCAACCACGATTTTATCTCGCTATTTTGATCCAACCATTGCTGTAACTCTGATTGTCTGGAAATTATCTGACAACTCTCTGCACCCACTCCATCATCGGGTTTAACAATCCAGCCATCTGGTTTTTCGAATGGAAGTTCGAGGATAGAAGCATACGTTTTAGGTAATAAAATTTTGCATGTTTCAAGTACATGTTGAGTCCTTAATTTACTGCTGGTTAATTCGATTGCCTGTTTCGCACATCCCATAACTGTACACTCGCATTGCTCAGCAAGCTCAGTCAGATTCAATAATGTATTATCTGTTTCAGGGGCTATGATAATTGTTGCATCGGCACGTAAAAAATAATCTTTCCAAACTGAAAAAGGATCATCATTATTTTTAATGACCCTGGCCTGACTAAATCCATTGATTGCATCAAGTCGATCGTCACGTGTCAACAAGACCTCAACATCAATCATTTCGTGCAAATTATTCATCACGGCTTTGATCATCAGATCGCCTTCTTTTGCCAACGATGGTGGCAGAGTCTGATTTATAAAACCGCCTGACGTGATAAACTCACAAACAAATATTTTCACTGTTATTTATATGACGCATTAAAATGAATATGCATCTTATCCCGGTTATTGATCTAAAAGATGGTGAAGTTGTGCATGCTAAACAGGGTGAACGCGAACACTATCAAGCTATTCAATCACAACTCACACAAAGCACAAAGGCTGAAGATATATGTTCCATTTTCGTCAATGATTTTAGCTTTGATAGTGTCTATATTGCTGACTTAAATGCAATCACAAATACCGGAAATCAACTGGAAATTGTAAAAACCTTGTTTGATCGTTTTCCAGACCTTTCAATCTGGCTCGATGCAGGCACTCCCCTTGCTGATTTATTGACCGAGTTATTAAACAGTTATGGCGCAAGATTTTTTCCCGTTTTAGGTAGTGAAACAAACTTTTCCTCTGCTGATTTACAAAATTATTCACAAAAATATCCTGGCTTTATTTTATCACTTGATTTCAATATGCAGGGGATTATCGGCGATTTAGAGATACTCAATGATACGACATTCTGGCCAGAAAAAATCATTCTTATGAACCTTGACCGAGTCGGTTCAGACAGTGGTGTAGACATAAAAAGGATTCACATGTTACTGGAAAAAATTGAAACCAGACACAAACTCTACATTGCTGGTGGCATTCGTAATAATAAAGATCTCAATACACTAGAAAAACTAGGTGTCGCTGGAGCTCTGGTTTCCAGTGCCTTACATAATAAATCTATTCAGTTGAGCCAAAAATAAATAAAACATCCTCTCGAAATGCAGGCAAAAAAATACCCCGCAAAGCGGGGTATTAAATCAAATCTATCTTTTTTACAGCAACGAATTAATTGTTAGCTGCAAAAGGATGATCTGCTGAACCACGCTTGCTAAGAACTTCCGCAGCCTTTGGTTCACGAGCAACTGCACGTTTGAGTGACAGTTTTGTTGCTTCGTAATTATATTCTTCGATTTTGGAATCATCATCTGCCAGCCAGTGAATAAAAACACCAACACTTACGAAAACATCATTTGCTTCGTCAGCAGGGATAGTGCCATCTTCAACACAATCCATAACTGCCATAGCTACACCACGCTGGGCAGGACCAAACATTTGAATTGCTTGCTTGGCACCTTTAATGGTGACTTTGTTGAATAAAATTGTATCTGGTCTACAAGCCAGGTTTGGAGCGACAACAGCAAGCAGCGTACTAAAACCGTCTTTGTTATTTGTAAGTGCGTTACAAAAAGAAGTTTCAGCGGCGCTACCGCGTGGTCCAATAATCAAGTCAATATGAGCAACTTCATTACCATCACCAACCAAAGCTTCGCCAATTAGAGTTCTATCAATTACTGCCATTTTTGTGTCTCCTCCAGTTAGAAAGCCAAAGAGTTTTGAGAAAATTGACATTAGCTGTCTTCCTATCTGTTAGTTGAGTTTAAAAAAGGGTTTTGCCCTATGGTTTTTTTTGATAACCCCCAGTCGTCCATACAATCTGCAGATCGTCAAAACTATTTATAAGTCATTTTTTTTCAGGTAATAGGCCAAAATACTGGTCGCGGTTAAATCCGCTGTTGTACCTGGATTAATCCCCGTAGACTTAAGTTGCGTATCGTATTGCAATAATTGCCGTTTCATTCGTTCTGGCTGTTCTTGCCCTGCGAAACGCGCTGCGATTCCTTCGCTGTTCATTCTTATTTCCTCGGCACGCTTTTCCCCGTGCTTACGCACAACATGCGAGTCGCAAAATCGACTCAATAAATTAAGGTAGCATAAAACAGCGGCCCATTCTACCTGATTCCAACGCTGAGTATAATCCTTTATCCAGACTAAGCCATAGCTAAAGATATCCTCAAATCCACTGACGTATTGTAGTGCGATTCGATCTCTGTTTCGGGCTTCCTCCATGGCGGCTTGCACACTGATCTCAGGCATTCCTTTGACGTCGTAACGTTCACTCTCTCCTAAACCACCTGGATTCGCCAAACGAATCGCCTGAAAAATACAACGTGCATCCTGATCATTCAGCGAGGACAATACAATACTGAGACGCTGCCTTAGACCCAGTCTAGTTCCGGCCTGCCTCTCTTCTACAGCGGCAACCAGCGGTGCAAACAACAACAACATGCCGAGATTGGTATTGCAACCAACTTGCTGCATTGTCACTTCCACTGCTCTATAAATCCGCTCACCCACTGATAAATCATGCTGACAGAGAATGGGACTGGTTAACTCGGCACTTTTTTCAAAATCGTTAATACTCATATTATGCCCCGCAGCATAACGATGGACATTACCGGGTTTTAAGGCGTTTACTTCGATCAGAAAACTCGTTAGCACCAACTCTTCGAGCAATTTGGTACGAGACAGGGATGACATCTCAGGAATTCTGGATTTCAGATTGTAATTGATTGATCTTGCTAACGAAAGCATCAATCAGTAGCGTAGCGATATCTTCACCAACCACCTTCTGCAACCCCCACCAGGCAGGGATACTATTGACCTCAAGAACCTGTAAAACACCTTGTTTATCAACAATCAGGTCGACACCGCAATAATCAATGTCGACGGCAGCAGCGGCCTCTTCAGCCAATTGCCGGATTGTAGTATCCATTGTCAGCGGCAGACAGACTGCCCCCTGAGTTCGATTGGTTATCCAGGATTGCCCTTTTCGCAACATCGCCTTTGTGGCTTTGCCATTGATCACCAGGACACGAATATCCTCCCAGTCACCTTCATTTTTATCCACCATTCGTTGTATATAGAACAATCCTTGTGTGACTTCCTGATGTCGTCCTATGAGCTCCTGGGTCATTTTTTGAACACCAACACCTTGTGAACCAAACAGGGGTTTTAATACCAGTTCTCGGCCTGCCCGGGTCTCAGACTCATACAGGGATAGTGCCTTATCTTCTGATTCAAACACCCATGTTGGTGGTGTTGGTATCCCGGCTTTGTCCAGCAAATAGCTGGTCATAGATTTATCAACTGTTCTTTCGATGGCACGACCATTATTAAACACAGTGATACCCATATCTTTGAGTATGTGCAGGACATTCAAACGGAAAATAACTTGTTCGAGGGAACCACCGGGCACTCCACGTATAAACAAGCCCAATGGCAAATTATTTTCAAAATCCGGGAGGCTAACAATTTGTCTGCCATCGTTAATCTGAAAAGAGCAGTCTGTTAATGAGAGATAGCGGCTGTTCAAACCGTGTTTAAATAAAGCCTCTTTGAGTTTACGTCCGTGCCAACCTGGATCGTCCGTAATAATGGCGATTTCATTGCCAGAATTAGCCACACTTATTGCTAAAAGACTTATCTAACACGTCAAAATCAATTGTGCCTGCAGAATAACTGCTGCCAGTTTTCAAAGAGGATATTGTTACTCGTGCCGGACTAAATAACATGGGGTCAATTTGATAAAAATCGTAGTTCACCGCTTTAAAAATTTGTCCAAATGGTTGGCCATAATCTTTCGAAGCACTGGACGGTAATTTTTCTGCCAGCTCTTTAATATTGTCATCAGAATCATTGACAAATAAATGCACCTGTCCGGCAAATAAAATAGCATCGTTGGTCCGGCTCATTGCAGTGAGGAAGTCCGGGGCCGGCGGGCAAATAGGTGCACTACCCGCACCGTCCATAATATTGTCGAGTTCATAGCCTAATGCATGTGCCTTATGCAATGCGGTTTCCAGTACACGGGCAACGACTTGCACACTGCCTGCTAAACTCGATGTTGGCGTGATAATCAAGGTTAAGTCAGATGTGGCGACACCACAGGACTTAGCAATCTTGTCGGCAATTTCAACAGGTGGAATCACATCTGCCTCGATAACAATACAGGTTGTTTCAGATTGATCACGATAATCCAGCTCTTCATATAACTCTTCACTGCTACCGAGAGCCCGGGCAGGACCGGAACCCAGCGCATTAAACGCGCCCTTGCCTTTTCCATGGGACAAACTCCAGCCGGCGTATTGGCTACCCAGGCAACTAATCACAGGATTGGTGCTATGAACATCCACATGCCATGACCAGGCCGGGAAGTTAGTGGAGGCCCGAAGTCGAACGGTGCCCAGCCCCCCCATACAAATTTCACCAATTAAACGACCCGCTTCAATCCCGCCGATGGCATTGATACCAGCATCAATAACAATTGAACCATTGTCTGTTGTCGAGATTTCGAGGCGGTATGCATCGGCATTTTCAATTAAATCATCGATAATAGGTCGGGTGAGTTTATTGATCTGCAAGGATGAATTTGAATCTTTACTCTGAGCCATTAACAGAAAGTCCTGTATAAATTATTTAGAAAAAATATCTAGAACCAGTCTAACAATCTGTCACATTCTAGCCAAGATATTCTTTCTCATGTTTTTCTCGTATGGTTAAATTTTAGCTAATAAATTCTGTCGAATTTGTTCTGTTCTTTGCCCTAGACAAGATAGAATTTCATCTGGATTCACTCCCTCTGCCAACACTGTACAAACTGGTTGTCCTGTCTTAATCAAGGTTCCAGACTTTGGACGACAAATGACCCAGTCTGGCCATGTAAATTGTGTCGGAATTTCAAATTCTTTCTGACTATAGATGATCTCATGGGCTTTGATAACACTGGATACAGGCAAAGAGCCCAGTGTCTGTTGTTCAAAAGCCTGCATATGAGTAGTAAATAAATCACCAGATGGATCATCATACAACTCCAGACTTGCTGTGGGTCTTGGATTAATATCCAGCAAAACGACCTTATTATTGTCTGTCAAAATAAAATCTATACCACATAATCCGACCAGCCCTATCTCAGTAGTAAGGATATCCAGTATATTTTGAAGTCGAAGGATAATGCCTGGCTCAAACATGTGCCGACTGATGGCACCACCATAACTGAATTCATCCACACTGTGCTGGCTACACCAGGTTTTGTTACAACCAATAATATTTACCTGGCCACCAGCGGCTAAAAAATTGACCGAATAATGATCGCCCTGACAAAAACGTTGCAGGTAATGCTGATCATCTATAACTGTAGTGTTTTCATATCGACGAATATGCCCTCCACCACAGGCACCCTTCTGTTTCAATAACCATTCAGATTGATCATCTGGTTTTGAATATCTGACATCAGGAAAAATAATGTCATTTTTTTTTAGTAGTGGAAATAATAATTCTGGATCAGAACACGTCTGGATGACATCGGGAGAATTTGCATAAATCCTGCAATAACAGGCCAACTCTGTTAATAATTCAGGCTCTTGTTCGAACCCACTACCAATGACTACTCCAGCAAATTCTACTTCAGGAATGGATTGAATGATCTTTTCTATTTCAGCTAAATCAGAAAAAGAATTTTGCATCCGAAGCTGGAACAAACCAAGGGATTTTTCAGCAGTATCAAGATCAGAAAAGCAGTCAATCGTGTAAACTGAAATACCTGCTCTGGAAGCGGAAGCTACCAGGGCGTTGGCTGATATAGATAGAATGAGGTAGGGTTGATTAACCAGCGATGTCTCGCGCAACCGTGAAGGCTTCTTTGTGATCGAGATACAGTGCCTTGTCAGATTCAATCATCATTTCAAACAATCTTTTGTGCACCTTGTATTTTACATCGCCAATTGCAAGGGCACCAATACCGAATGTCTTGTTCGGCGTAAAATCAATTAACTTGCCATTGTCATGTGTGTCAACACCTTCAATACCCAGTGGCGGCACGGCGTTGATATCGGCAGCAACATCAAGATTAACTGCATCATTAAGTTGTTCCTGGCTCAGGATGCGTATCCCCGCCTTGGCAGCACTGATGATGATATTCGCTTCGCCAAGGATCTCGGCGACATCTTCTGGCGAACCACTACCAGCCCCGTCCATATTCGCTTTAAAACGCCCATTATATTCTTCAGCGACTTTACGCCCTACTTCTACACCGCGATGACTCGCGAGATAAACCTCAGCCCCACAATGATCGGCAAGTATCCCAGCACACACACCCACAGGTCCTGTACCACCAAAGATATATAGTTTTTTGCCATTCAAATCAGTTGATTTTTCTTTCTTCAAAACTGACTCTATAGCAGCAATGGCTGCAGCTGCAGTGGTGATCGCTCCGCTTGGATCGGCAAAGACTGAAACTTCAAACGGTGGAACCATAGCGACCTTGGCACGATTTAACATATCCATAGCAAGACCAAATTCACGACCGCCAAGGAAGATACAGGTATGTTTTACGCCAGTCGTTCCACGCGAGAAAATTGTGTCCTGGGTCAAGGCATGAATGTCCTCCAGGGTCACTTCTGTATAGGGGATCACGCCATCAAAATTTGCCTCATATGCCATGTTGACATCAAACGGGCTGACATTTTTAGTTGGATTAAACATATGCAGTAAATCGGGATCTTTCTTAGACATTATTATTTTTCCTGTAATGATTTCTTTAATTGACTTATATCTTTTGTCTGTTTTCAGTCTGTCCAGACTGAGTACTCGTTATCTCAGCCCTTGCATTTCTTGCATTACAAACCACGAATTCGAGTTCACTGGACTCAGACCATTTTTCTCGTGCCTGTTTCAGTGCTTGATAAACCTCTGTTTCATTGGCAAATATAGCAAATCCTGTAGGACCCCAGGAGCTTTGACCACAACCAGAAGCACCGTGATCCTGCACCCAGGAAAGAACCTCTGCAACCTTTGAACTGCAATATCGCCCATCTTGCCATTTGGCAAAATAATCACCGATGTGTTCCTGAATGATAGTAATACCCTTACCGAAGCCTTCGCAGTCCTGCTCCGCCAACGACGGCAAGACCTGCATCAATAATATACGGCACAAATGTTCGGACACCTGTTCCGACATCGGCTCAGCATTTAGAAAGGCACTTTTTTCCAAATCACCATGCACACCTGACATTCCATGATCAAATATTAATAAAATACACCAGGCATCCGGGAATGGTAAATGTGCGATAATCGGCGGCACATGAGTTTCATCGCTGCGCCCCCCATCGACCAGGAAACCACCGTAACGAAATGCACCGATCCCGATCCCGGAACGATCACCGCGACCTAATAGACGTGCAATATGTTTCAACGGTGTTTCCAGATTTTTAAGCTGGGTAATTGCCACACCTACTGCAAGGCATAACTGGGTACCTGAACCTAATCCAACGTGCTCCGTAATAGCATCGTGGATTTCGATATGGACGCCGCCTTCAATATTCAGAGTTTCGAAAAGTATCTCGGCCAATTTGATCGCACGTTCAGATGATGGCCCATTGGCACTGATGCGGTGACTGTCTGTCACTGTAAGATGGGTAGATAAATTCTCAAGACAAAGTCCAAGGCTACCAAAACTTCGACCCAGACCACCGTGCATATCCATGAAGCCCATATGTAAACGGGCGGGTGCCTTCACACTGACACTAATGTGTTTGACCTTACTCATTTGTTTCCCTTAAAAACAGCTAATTTCTTCAAATCTGATCCAGAACATAATACGTCAAGGCATCGAAATCACATAGCGGAAATCCTATTCCAACTAATTTGTAATTTATGTCAGTTATATTTACTAAAATACACAGAAAATTGACGGTGCTTTGCTAAAATGTTAATACATTATTATAATTTGGTATTAAAGCTGGTGGAGGTGCTTTGCTATTATTCATAATGGATGTTGGATTTTGCGCAAAGTAACTTTAATATTTAGCTACTCCTGCGCCCAGGAGAATTTAAAATATGACCGAGACCATGCTTCTTGTACCTGTCCGCTCCAGTAAGCAGGGCACATCCCTTAACAAGGGAAAGCTCAAAGAAGAGTATATTGAAGTTACTTCGACCGTTGAGATGAACATGGATGATATGGAACGCCTCGGTCTCGATAACGGTGACAAGATTCGTCTCAGCAATGACATCGGTGAATCCGTCGTTACCTGCAAGGGTAAAAAAGCCACCGACCTACCAACGGGCATGATGGTTCTGCCCTATGGGCCACCCTCCAGCCAACTCATGGCCTGTGATACAGCTGGCACCGGCATGCCTATGTCGAAACATTTCACCGTAACCGTCGAAAAAATCACTTAAGCAAAAATATTATTCCAGTGGAGAATATGTATGAGCGAAAACATTAAAACAGTCAAACACGCCACCTGTACTTTCTGCGGCTGTGTCTGTGATGACATGGAACTCACTGTTGATCTCGATGAACACAGAATCACCAAAGCCAAGAATGCCTGTGTGCTGGGACGTGCCTGGTTCGCTGAACATACTATTGAAGACCGACCTGCCGCCATGATTGATGGCAAAGAAGTGACCGTTGAAGAAGCTGTTGAAGAGGCTGCTCAAACCTTAGTGAAGGCAAAATTTCCCATTACCTACGGCCTTAGCGACACCACTTGTGAAGCTCAACGCGTCGCCGTCGCTATCACCGATATCGTTAAGGGCACTATTGATACCACCACCTCTGTTTGTCACGGCCCCTCCGGCATGGCCTTTCAGGGCGTTGGTGAAAGCACCATGACCTTAGGTGAGGTAAAAAATCGCGCTGATCTGGTTATTTATTGGGGCGGTAATCCAGCCGAAGCACACCCGAGACATTTCACCCGCTACGCTGTCACTCCCAAGGGCATGTTCACTCCGAATGGTAAAAAAGATCGGACAGTAGTTCTTGTCGACGTGAGAAAAACTCCCAGCACACCAGTTGCAGACATCTTTTTACAAGTGAAACCGGGCAAGGATTTTGAATTACTCTGGGCCTTACGTGCCCTGGTGAAAGGCAAAAAACTGGCTGACAATATTGAGGAAGAAATCGGCATCCCACTGGAAACGATGCAGGATCTTGTCGATAAAATGAAAAATTGCCGTTACGGCGTGCTCTTTTTCGGTATGGGACTTACCATGACCCGTGGTCGGCATTTTAATTCCGGTGCCCTGCTCGCCCTTGCAACTGACCTTAATGAATTCACCCATTTTGTTGCCAAACCGGTTCGTGGACATGGCAATGTCACTGGGGCTGACAATGTGGTTTCCTGGCAAACCGGCTATCCGTTTGGTGTGAATTTTAACCTCGGCTACCCACGTTTTAATCCCGGTGAATTCACTACTGTTGACACTTTATCCCGTGGTGATGCCGATGCGGCTATGATCATCGCCAGCGATCCCGCTTCAAATTTCCCCAAAGCGGCTATTGAGCACCTTGGGAAAATTCCGGTGATTTCTCTGGACACCAAAGAAACCTGTACCAGCAAGCTGGCTCATGTTGCTTTCACCACTGCAACTTACGGTATTAATACTGGTGGCACCGTCTACAGAATGGACGATGTACCAATTACCTTACGCCCGGCCTTTGATTCCCCATTTCCCACAGATGAAGAAATTCTGATATCAATAAAAGAACGGGTACATGCACTTATCCTTGAAAAACACGGCGCCAGTGGAGGCGGCACGCAGAAAGTCGCTGCGCCAAGAAAGGAATAACCTGACAGTAAAAAGACAACCCAATAATAATAACTAGAACAAAGGACATCTTGATGAGCACAAGCTTCCGAATAGTCAACGGTCTGGTCTATGACCCGCAAAACGGTATCGATGGAGAAGTACGAGACCTCTGTGTTCAAGACGGGAAAATCGTAGAGTCTGTTTCGGACGATGCAACAACCATCGATGCCAACGGCATGGTCATCATGCCCGGTGGTGTCGATATCCATTGTCATATTGCCGGCCCCAAAGTCAACGCAGCTCGCAAGCTACAGCCTGAAGACCATCGCCATGATCCGCACCCGGGCACCTTGCACACACGCTCAGGCTCTGGAGGTACTGTTCCATCCACATTTGCTACGGGTTATCGATACGCAACCCTGGGTTACACCACCGCTATGGAAGCGGCAGTAACACCCATCGGTGCTCGACACACACTGGAAGAACTACACGACACGCCGGTCATTGATAAAGGTTTTTATATTTTATTAGGTAACAATATTTTTCTGCAAAACCTGCTCAAAGAAGGCCGTAAGGAAGAATTTAAACAAGCCGTC
This sequence comes from Gammaproteobacteria bacterium, assembly GCA_965250225.1. GTDB lineage: Bacteria > Pseudomonadota > Gammaproteobacteria > Eutrophobiales > Eutrophobiaceae > CBDEUK01. The sequence continues at coordinate 112,035 of CBDFNQ010000027.1, read as the reverse complement.
GCCTGGTGGGTCAGTTCGACCAAGGGCTTTACAGCAAAACTGGTCAACCCAGGTGGTGATGAACCCTGGAAAGGCAAAAAGAATTCGAACGTGTCGGATATCGATGAGAAAAGCACGGAAACAGAACTCTCACCACGTGACATCATTGATGCTTTCATCGAAGCCGTCAATGAACTGGGTTTTCCTCATCCTCCCCATATTCATTGCAACAATCTCGGTCACAGTGGTAACTATAAAACCACACTGGAAACCATGAAAACCGCTGGCGATCGGCGGGCGCATATTGCTCATATCCAGTTTCATAGCTACGGCGGCGAGTTAGGAAAGAATCCTGTCTCTGCCGCTCAGGAAATTGCTGAATACGTCAATGCACATCCGAACATAACCTGCGATGTCGGACAGGTGATGTTCGGTAAATCCACCATCATGACCGCCGATGCACCACTGGCATATTTATTGAGAGGCTTTAAAAAATGCAAATGGGTTAATGCCGATACGGAATGTGAAAGCGGCTGCGGCATTGTTCCTTTTAGTTATCAGGAACATGTTTATATGCACGCCTTGCAATGGGCTATCGGGTTGGAATTGTTTTTATTGTCTGAAGATCCCTGGCGTATATTGCTTTCCACGGATCATCCTAACGGTGGTTCCTTCATGAATTATCCGAAACTGATACGTCTTCTTATGGACAAGCATTTTAGAAATGATGAAATCAATCGTGTCAATGAAAAAGCAATTGATAAAACCATCCTCAAGGATCTGGATCGTGAGTACACATTAAATGAGATTGCCATCATTACCCGAGCAGGCCCTGCACGCGCATTAAACCTGCCTAATAAGGGTCACCTTGGAGCTGGTGCCGATGCTGACATCACTGTTTACGATGATCAGGAAGATAAGGAAGAGATGTTTAACGCACCGCGTTATGTCATCAAATCAGGTCAATTGATAATTTCTAACCATGAATTTATCGGTGACCATATCGGTAAAGTATTGCACATCACACCGGAATACGACCAAGGTATAGAAGAGATTGTCCAGCCGTTCTTTGAGGACTATTACTCAATTGAGTTTGCCAATTACGCAGTGGATGATCATTACCTGCATGATCATGAAGTCATAGCAATGGTCAAGCCATGATGAAGATTAAAAAAACTGAAATCATCGATACCTTCGCCGAGGCTTTCAAAATGTTTGCCAGCCGCATCATCATCACAGCGGAAACTGATCAATGGGCCCTTGCCGCAGCGCGTTCCGTTACCGGATTTGCCACTTCAGTGATTGGTTGTAAATGTGAAGCAGGAATTGAACGAATCATCCCGTCTGAAGAAACGCCTGATCTACGCCCTGGCATCAGCGTTTTATTTTTTACCATGGATGCCAAAAGCATGGGCACCCGACTGGTGGAACGTGTTGGACAGTGTGTCATGACCTGTCCGACGACGGCCTGTTTCAACGGACTAGATACAAATAACAATGTGGTTGTCGGTGGTCAGTTACGATATTTCGGCGACGGTCACCAAATGAGTAAAAAATTGGGTGCTAATCGACTCTGGCGTATTCCGGTCATGGACGGTGAATTTCTCGTAGATGAAAATTTTTCGGTGACTGAAGCTGTCGGCGGCGGCAATTTACTTTTGATCGGCACTGATCTTGACCAGACTTTGAAAGCAGTCACCGCGGCTACGGCGGCCATGAGAAAACTCGACGATATTATTTTGCCATTCCCCGATGGTGTGGTTCGAAGTGGTAGTAAAGTCGGATCAAAATATAAATCTTTAATTGCCTCCAGCAATGACGCCTATTGCCCTAGCCTGCGTTCGGTCAGTAAACAAACTGCCCTGCCAGAAGAGGCGCAATGCGTTCTTGAAATTGTCATTGACGGGCTTGATGAAGATGCAGTGAAAAAAGCCATGCAAACAGGTATGCAAGCAGCAGCAAAGGCCGGCATCTTACAAATTTCAGCGGGTAACTATGGTGGTGATCTTGGGCAATATAAAATCGACTTACACGGACTGGTGGAATAGAGCATGTCATTAAAATTAACTTTACAAACGACACCAGACGTTCCACTGGAAGCCTATTGTATTACACCTGATTCATTGGCGGGTATGGATGCGACAACGGCGGCTTCACAAACCATCATGCATGGTAACGAAGCAGTCTGCATTGGTGATTTCTTTAAGGTGACTGGAAAGGATAATGGAGAGATTCAAATGGAAGGAGATCTCTCTCGAGTTAAGCATATTGGTAATGAAATGACATCGGGAAAGATCCATGTCACAGGAAATGTCGGAGCGCACCTTGGCGCCGAGATGTCCGGTGGAGAAATTGAAGTCAGTGGAGATGTTGGTGATTGGGTAGGACCGGAAATGAGTGGTGGACGAATTACCATTAAAGGTAATGCCGGACACATGCCGGGCAGTGCCTATCGTGGAAGTCCGGCTGGTATTACCGGAGGTGAAATTTTCATCCATGGAAATGTACGCAATGAAGCGGGCAATGCCATGCGCAATGGCCTTATTGTTATTGGAGGCAATGCCGGTGATTTTACCGGTGTGAATATGTTGGCCGGTACGATTGTTGTTCTTGGGGAGATGGGTATACGGTCGGGTGCTGGCATGAAACGTGGCTCGATCATTTCAATGCAACAGGCTGAAATGTTACCGACGTTTGAACATGCCTGTCGATACCAACCCAATTTTCTCAGGGTATTGTTACTCTATTTGCGTAAACTTGGATTAACGATTACTGATGACTATCTTGACGGCCAGTATGATCGCTGGTGCGGAGATTCCGTCGAGTTAAGCCGAGGTGAAATCCTGTTACTGAATTCTTGATACACTCTGAGCAAATCAGAATTTACTTAAATATTATTAATAAACATTAGGGGGAAATTATGCCTACATTTGTTACCGATAATTGCCAAAAATGCCGCTTTACGGATTGTGTCACGGTCTGTCCAGTTGAATGCTTCCATTACGATGATGACATGTTGTACATCGATCCTGATGTTTGCATCGATTGCAGTGCCTGCCTTCCTGAGTGTCCGGTTCAGGCCATTTATGAAGATGCCGACTATCCCGAAGATCAGGAAAAATGGATCGCGATCAATGCTGAAAAAGCGGCAGACTTACCCGTTTGTGATAGTCAAATGGAACCCTTGCCAGGCGCAGAAGAAAGAAAGGCTGAACTAGGGTTCTAAGTGTGAAGCGAATTCTTTTACACTGCAAATAATAACGTTGAGGATTGATTAGAAATGAATGAGCTGGGATCTCCTGATAACCCCTTATTAGTCGCTATTGTTGGCGCCGGTCCGAGTGGCTTTTATGCAACTGATGCACTCATCAAATCCGATATTGAGGTTAAGATCAATCTGTTTGAGCGACTGCCTTCGCCCTACGGACTGGTACGTAGTGGAGTCGCACCGGATCATCCTAAATTAAAACAAGCCATACTGGTTTATGACAAGACAGCACAATCTGATGATTTTAATTTCATTGGTAATGTCACTATTGGTGAAGATTTAGCTGTTGAAGAACTGTGCCAAACGCACCATGCCGTTATCTTCACCTGTGGCGCGGAATCGGATCGACGATTAGGCATCAAGGGCGAAGATCTTACCGGCAGTCATACAGCAACCGAATTTGTTGGTTGGTATAATGGTCATCCTGATTATCGAGAACGTGAATTTGATCTGTCCTGTGATACGGCAGTCATTATCGGCCAGGGAAATGTTGCTGCTGATGTCAGCCGCATACTTTCCAAAACGGTTGATGAATTAAAGCACACCGATATTGCAGAGCACGCGCTTGATGCATTGGCTGATAGCAAGATCAAGGATATATACGTGATCGGTAGACGTGGGCCTGCCCAGGCGAAATTTGCACCCAAAGAATTAAGAGAATTTGGTGAGTTAGGTAACTGTGATTTGGTTATTGACCCTGATGAACTTAAACTAAACCCTGCTAGCCAGAAAGAACTGGAAGAAAAATCCAATCTCGCAAGCAAGAAAATTTATGACCAGTTCAGCGAGTATTCAGCAAGACCCTCTGGAGGGAGATCCAGGCAATGCCATTTTCAGTTTTTACGCAGCCCAGTAGAAATTATAGGCAATGATCGCCTTGAAAAAATCAAACTGGAAAAAAATCAACTTACTGGTGATGCCTTCAAACAATCCGCTCGTGGTTCCGGCGAAACTTATGAATTGCCAGCCGGCATTCTGTTTCGCAGCATAGGTTATCGTGGCGTTGCAATAAAAGGCGTGCCCTTTCATGACAATTGGGGTGTCTTTCCAAACGCTGACGGACGTATCACTGAGAATGATAAAATAGTACCCCAGCTATATACCGCCGGTTGGATTAAACGCGGACCCAGCGGCATCATTGGTACCAACCGTGCCTGTAGTGTTGAAACCGTAAACAACCTCTTATCTGATCTGGATCAACTCAGCAGCTTACCGATCAATACTAACAGCGATGTTATCTATTCACTACTCGACAAACGCCAGGTTAATTACATAAATTATTCACAATGGAAACAAATTGACTCGGCCGAAGTAGAGCGCGGCGCGACAAAAGATAAGCCCCGTGAAAAATTTACTTATGTCGACGAAATGTTTCAGATAATAAAATAAAAGACGATCCCTTTCGAACACTTATCCCCCTTTTAAACCACATAAATTGTTCCCAAATGAGAAGCAAGAATAGCTTGTATCAAAACAGCTTAGACGTATATCATACGTCCAATAGAAAAAGAAAATATAAGACAACTTACACAGGACTTTTCAATACTTTTTCCGAAAATATTTGAGCCGTAAAATATAACTCAACACATTAGCTTACACTGTTTTTTATTCTCGGAATTTCCTGCATGTTGTTTTTATTAATACACTTAAATATTCATCTGGAATAATATTGGATAAACCAACTGACAAGCTCTGTAACACAATCATTAAGGAAGCTACCTGCCCATTTTGCAGTATCTTATGTGATGATCTCGTGGTTTCTAATCAGGATAATACTTTATTCTTGGATAATAATACTTGTCATATCGCCAATAAAGAATTCGAAAAAAATATCCCTTCTGCGAAGCCCAAAATAAAAGGCAATGCTGTCACACTCGACAAGGCTCTGGAAGAGGCTGCCAAAATATTGAAGCGTTCTAAACAACCATTGTTCACAGGTCTTGCAACAGACGTTGCGGGTATGCGAGCAACCATGCAACTGGCAGAAAAATCCGGAGCCATTCTTGATCATATGCATGGCGACGGTGCCATGAGAAATACACACGTCCTGCAGGATCTGGGCTGGATCATGACCACCATGGCGGAGATCAAAAACCGGGCCGACCTGGTTATCTTTGCCGGCACTGATGCCAGGCAATATCCAAGATTTTATGAACGGGTGATCTGGAATGATAAATCCCTGTTCAAATCAAACACTAAAAACAGAGAGCTTATCTACATTGGTGACAAGCTCGATACCAGTTCTGGCAAGAGTCCCACAGGCAAACGTCCAACACACATTAAATGCAAACAGGAAAACATCGGTGAAGTCATCTCTGTTATCCATACCCTGATCGTCGGCGACAGAATTGATAGTGATCATATCCACGGTATAAAACTGAGTGTTTTGAGAAAACTCGCAGAAAAGATGAAAGATGCCAAATATGGTGTCCTTGTCTGGGCACCGGGCGAGCTAAATATTCCTCATGCAGAACTCACCATTCAAAATTTCTGTGAGGTCATCAAATATCTAACACGCATGACCCGTTTTGCCGGTTTTTCACTTGCCGGGAATAATGGCGGCATGACAGCCAATCAAGTGTGTGCCTGGCAAAGCGGCTTCCCTCTCAGGGTGAATTACAAAAATGGTTCACCGGAATATGACCCGCATAAATATTCTACAGCAAATCTTCTACATAACAGGGAGGTGGATGCCATGCTCTGGATATCCAGTTTCAATCCGGACATCAAACCACCAAAAGCAGATATCCCCTCTATTGTGATGGCAAGGGCAGATACAGACATCAGTTATCGACCAGACGTATTCATTCCCATTGGAACACCAGGACTGGATCATGCAGGGCAATTGTTTAGAACAGATAATGTTGTCTGTATGCCAATAAAACAACTTCGCAATACTGAAGTCCCGAGTGCCAGTGACGTACTGACAACACTCTATGAAATAATGTAGGTGACCATTATCCATGTTAATTAAACTTGCAGGCGGCACGGTATATGATCCGGTTCATGGTATTAATGCCGAGAAACGTGATATTTATATTCAGAACGGCTTCATTACACGCAAGCCAGACCCCGGCGTAAAAATTGATAAGATCTATGATCTCCGTGGCAAAGTAGTCATGGCGGGCGCCATTGATATCCACACCCACATCGGTGGCGGCAAAGTGAATATTGCTCGTGTCATGTTGCCTGAGGATCACAATAAAGACCTGGTAAAGAAAACTGCCATCACCCGTGCCGGTTGTGGTCATGCCGCACCCTCAACACTGACTGCTGGCTATCGATACGCTGAAATGGGCTATACCGCCTGTTTTGAACCGGCAATGCTCCCTATCAATGCCCGCCAGGCTCATCTGGAAATGGCGGACACGCCTATGGTAGACAAAGGCGCCTATGCCTTACTCGGCAGTGATGATTTTTTCCTGCGTATGCTGGCGGCTAACAAAGGGAGTGAGGCGATCAGTGATTATGTCAGTTGGATAATTAATGCGACACAGGCTATTGCAATCAAAGTCGTTAACCCCGGCGGCATTAGTGCCTTTAAATTCAATCAACGCAAGCTTGATCTTGATGATGAAAATTCTCATTACGGAGTCACCCCAAGAGAGGTTCTTAAAGCCCTGGCGCGTGCTGTCCGTGAACTCGGTGTACCACATCCACTGCATATACACGGCTGCAATCTTGGTGTGCCCGGAAACAAAAATACCACTCTGGAAACTATCAAGGCAGCTGAAGGTTTGCCTATACACTTAACACATATTCAATTTCACAGTTATGGAACGGAAGGTGATCGACAATTTTCATCTGGCGCAGCAGAAATCGCAGAGGCTATTAATGACAACCCGAATGTTTCACTCGATGTCGGACAGATATTGTTTGGACAAACCGTAACTGCCTCCGGCGACAACATGATGCAATATGCGGGACACTGGCATGCCAATCCCAAGAAATGGGTCATCATGGACATTGAATGTGATGCAGGTTGCGGTGTTGTACCCTTTCGCTATCGCGATAAAAATTATGTTAATGCCTTGCAATGGGCGATTGGCCTGGAGATGTTCTTGCTGGTCAATGATCCCTGGAGAATTTTCTTAACAACGGATCACCCTAATGGTGCCCCGTTTACCAGCTACCCCCATTTGATCCGCTTGTTGATGGATCGCAGTTTCAGAAACGACATGCTTTCGTCCATCAATAAGGATGCGGCAGCAGACAGCACCCTGGGTAGCATCGATCGAGAATATAGCCTCTACGAAATTTCCATTATGACTCGCGCTGCACCAGCAAGAAGTCTCGGCCTAAGAAATCGAGGCCATATAGGTTCCGGCGCAGCTGCTGATATTACAGTTTATGATGATTTGAAAAACCGCGAAAAGATGTTTGCCAAACCCACTCATGTCTTCAAGGATGGCGAGCTGGTCGTTAGGGACGGCAAAATCATCAAGGTGGTAAATGGTAGCACTCACACGGTCAAGCCAGGCTATGACAAAACCATTGAGCGCTCATTGAAACGATACTTTGACGATTACCACACCGTTAAATTGAATAATTTTAAGATAGATAATGATGAACTCATCGAATATGGCAATCCCAAAGTCATCGAACAACCCTGCCTGTGAGCATTAATGAATGAAAGTTAACGGCGTACAAATCGATGATACCTTTGCAGAGGCTTTTCCTATGAAGGCCACGCGTCTCATTATCACAGCCATGACACTGAAATGGGCCTATCATGCGGCGAATGCCCTGCGCGGATTCGCTTCATCGGTGATTGCCTGCGGTATTGAAGCCGACATAGAACGTGAATTGAAACCATCCGAAACACCCGATGGACGCCCTGGCATTTCTGTCATGATCTTCGCCATGAGCACCAAGCAGCTTGCTAAACAGATTCCTGTACGAGTTGGTCAGACTATCATGACCACGGCGACAACAGCCTGTTATTCCGGAATTTTAGACAGCGAACAAAACGTTCCCATGGGTCAAAACCTACGTTACTTTGGTGACGGTTTCCAGATTTCTAAAGTCATCAACGATCGACGTTTCTGGCGCATCCCGGTCATGCATGGAGAATTTATCTGTGAAGATACGACTGGCGTTACCAAGGCCATCGGTGGCGGGAATTTCCTTATCCTTGGGAAAACGACACGTCAGGTGCTGGTGGCCAGTGAAAAAGCTGTTGAGGCTATCAATAAAGTCCCCGATGTGATCACAGCTTTCCCAGGTGGCATCGTCGGTTCCGGTTCAAAGGTCGGTTCTAAGTATCCTGCCCTGCCCGCTTCGACCAATGAACTCTATTGCCCAACACTAAAAGGTCAGGTTGATTCGGAACTTTCCGATGACATCGGCTCAGTTCTGGAAATTGTTATCGATGGACTGAGTGAAGAATCGATTGCAGAAGCCATGCGGGTTGGTATACGTACGGCCTGTTCTTATGGCCCCAAAAAAGGAATTTATCGAATCAGTGCAGGCAATTATGGTGGCAACCTTGGCCCACATTTATTTCACCTGAGGAAAATACTGGCATGACTCCGCTAACTTTTAGCCTCAAATCCAAGCCGGAATTTACTTTGGATGTATCTCCTTTAACACCTGATCGCCTTGGTTCCTTAAGTCTGGATAAAATTAAATCCCTGAAACTGATTTATGGAAAACAAAAATCCTCTGTCTCAGATCTGTTCAAGGTAACTGGCAAAGATCACAATCATATTAAAATCACTAATTCGACATCGCGCGTCATCTCCATCGGTAAAGAAATGTCACAGGGACTTATAGAAGTTGGTGGTGATGTAGGTAAACTTGTAGGTCAGGGTATGAGCGATGGTAACATTACCGTTAGTGGTAGTGTCGGTGACTGGATGGGTAATGCCATGACCGGTGGACGCATTGATATTCAGGGTAATGCTGGCGATTTTGTTGGCGCTAGCCTGCCGGGAGATAAATTTGGTATGAACAGAGGTTTCATTAACATCTTTGGTGATGCTGGGGACCGAATTGGCGATCGTATGCGCCGCGGCATGATTATTATACATGGTAATGCAAATAATTTCTGTGGCAGCCGTATGTACGCTGGTACAATCATTGTCATGGGCAAAGCTGGAAAAAATACCGGTGCCGGAATGCGGCGGGGTTCACTCGTTCTGGCAAAAAAACCAGCACATATTAGTCCTACATTCATGAGTTGTGGCAATCTTAAAATGCAGTTCTTACGTTTGCTGTTCACTCAGTTAGCAAACATTGGCGACGAATTTTCCATATTCCGGAAGATCGGACCTGAAGCCCATCGATTTTCAGGGGATCGCGCCCGAAATGGTCAGGGTGAAATATTATTATTACAAACACTTAATACCAGAAAACAAATCAAATGAAGAGAACACGTGGAAAGAAAGGCCGTGTTGAAGGACGGACAACACCCTGGGTAGCCTTATCTGAAATCAGAGAATTATTGGGCGACGCCCCACGTAGTCGCGATTATCTGATCGAGCATTTACACAAAATTCAGGATCGCTATCACCATATTTCTAACCGCCATATCCTGGCCCTGTCTATCGACATGAGCTTGCCCATGGCTGAAGTCTACGAAACCGCAACCTTCTATCATCATTTTGATGTGATAAAACCCGGAGGAGAACCACCTCCACCTGTGACCGTTCGCGTTTGTGAGTCACTCACCTGCGAAATGTTTGGGGCAAAGGATCTTATCCATGATCTTCAAGAAGCCGGTCATAAAAAAGTTCGTGTTCGAGCAGTGCCCTGTGTTGGTCGGTGTCATGCTGCACCTGTTGCCGTGGTTGGTACTAATCCGATAGATAATGCGGATCCTGGTAAGGTTAAGACTGCGCTGTCGAAAAAGAAAATAGCAGCCGACCTACCCGATAAATATATCGACTATAAACGTTATAAAAAAGATGGTGGTTATCAGACTTTACAAAATTGCGTGGAAGGCAAACACGATAAAGAATCTATTATAAAAACCTTGGAAGATTCTAATCTCCGCGGTCTGGGTGGTGCCGGTTTTCCCACTGGACGCAAGTGGCGCATCCTGTCGGAACAAACAGCTCCGCGTATGATCGCCATTAATATTGACGAAGGTGAACCTGGAACCTTCAAAGACAGATATTACCTGGAACAGGATCCACATAGATTCATTGAAGGCACATTGATTGCAAACTGGGCCATTGATGCTGCAGCCATTTATATCTATTTACGTGATGAATATGCTGGATGTCGCATGATGTTGAAAAAAGAACTGGCCGATCTTAAGGCTAATCCTCCGTGTGAATTACCACCGATATACCTGAGACGCGGTGCTGGTGCCTATATATGTGGTGAAGAATCAGCCATGATTGAATCCATAGAAGGTAAGAAAGGCATGCCCAGATTACGCCCGCCTTATGTTGCAGAGGTAGGCCTGTTTGGTCGTCCAACCTTGGAACAGAACATGGAATCCATGCATTGGATCCGAGATATTATTGAAAAAGGTGCCGATTGGTTTGCCTCCGAAGGTCGCCATGACCGCAAAGGTCTACGATCCTATTCTGTCAGTGGTCGCGTCAATAAACCCGGTGTTCATCTGGCTCCTGCTGGCACGACCATGAAAGAACTTATTGATGAATACTGTGGTGGTATGCTCAAAGGACATGAATTTTACGGCTACTTCCCCGGTGGTGCCTCTGGTGGAATTCTGCCAGCATCGCTTGGCGGTGTACCACTAGACTTTGATACCTTGCAACCACATGGTTGTTTTATTGGTTCGGCTGCAATAGTAGTCATGTCTGATAAAGACAGTGCAAAAAATATGGCCTTGAATGCAATGCGTTTCTTTGAAGAGGAATCTTGCGGACAATGTACACCCTGCCGTGCCGGTACGGCAAAGGCAGCAAAACTGATGGAACAAAAAAATTGGGATCAAGATTTACTTGAAGAACTAGCCAGAGCCATGGATGATGCTTCTATTTGCGGTCTTGGTCAGGCAGCACCCAACCCGCTGCGTTGCGCAATAAAATACTTCCCCCATGAGTTTGAATAAAGGTATTGAGTAATGTCAGCTAATCCAGAATATATGAATGAAAAAAAGACCCAGTTCACGTTAAATGGTGAACCCATTCAAGCCTATGGCGATGAAACTATCCTCCAGGCGGCCAAACGTAATGGTACCGAAATACCGCATTTGTGTTACAAGGAAGGTTATCGTCCAGATGGTAATTGTCGTGCCTGTATGGTCGAAATCAATGGCGAACGGGTACTTGCACCCTCCTGTTGTCGCAAACCAACAGAAGACATGGTGGTTACCAGCGACAACGAACGCGCGCAACATTCCCAAAAAATGATTCTGGAATTGCTGCTCTCCGACATGCCGCAACAGGGTCGTTCCCCATACAAACTGAATTCGGAGCTGGATTATTGGGCAGATAAACTGGGAGTAATTAACCCACGATTTGAACAACGTGAACAACCTAAAGCGGATTTTTCACATCCCGCAATGGCAGTTAATCTTGATGCCTGTATCCAGTGTACTCGCTGTGTTCGTGCCTGCCGTGAAGAGCAAGTCAATGATGTGATCGGTATGGCCTTTCGTGGAAGTAACGCGGAAATCGTCTTTGATATGGCTGAACCCATGGGTGAAAGCACCTGTGTCGCCTGTGGTGAATGTGTACAGGCCTGTCCGACTGGGGCCTTGATGCCAGCCAAGAATGTGGGTTTGATTGAACCCGACAAGAAAGTTGATTCTACCTGTCCCTATTGTGGTGTAGGTTGCCTGTTAACCATCAACGTAAAAAATAATCAGATACAGTATATAGAAGGCCGTGACGGTCCAGCCAATAAGAGCCGTTTATGTGTCAAAGGCCGTTTTGGTTTTGATTACGTACATCATCATGACCGACTAACAAAGCCGTTAATACGCCGTATAGGTGCTAAAAAAAATCCGGCCCTGATCGATCCGATCGATATGCATAAATATTTTCGCGAAGCCAGCTGGGAAGAAGCACTGGACATCGCAGCGAAAGGTTTAGTGGATATTCGTGAATCCAAGGGCTCACAGGCCCTGGCCGGATTTGGCTGTGCCAAGGGTAGTAATGAAGAAGCGTATCTAGTTCAGAAACTGATTCGCACCGGGTTTGGCACCAATAACGTTGACCACTGTACCCGACTATGTCATGCATCATCTGTTGTCGCGTTATTAGAAGGGATAGGTTCAGGTGCTGTTTCTAACCAGGTGTCCGATGGCACTTATGCGGATGTGATGATCGTCATCGGCTCAAGACCGAATGATAATCATCCAGTCGCAGCGACCTTCATTAAAAATGCTACTAATCGTGGCAGTAAACTCATCCTGATAGAACCCTATGGTTCGGAAATGTATTTGCATGCAGAACATCTGCTGAAACTGCGTCCAGGTACCGATGTACTTTTATTAAACGGCATGATGCACACCATTATTACTGAAAATTTACACAACCAAAAATTCATTGATGAACATACCCATGGTTTTGAGGCACTCAAGGCAAATATAGAAGATTTTCCACCGGAAAAAGTCGCACCTATCTGTGGCATCCCGCCGGAAATTATCAAAACTGTGGCCAGACTCTATGCCACGGCGGATTCAGCAATTATTTTCTGGGGTATGGGAATCTCGCAACACGTACACGGTACCGATAATGCCCGTTGCCTGATCGCGCTATCACTTATAACCGGACAAATTGGCCGCACCAGCACTGGATTACATCCCTTGCGTGGGCAAAATAATGTGCAGGGCACTTCGGATATGGGTGTCATTCCTATGGTATACCCCGATTACCAACAAGTCGGTAATGATGCAGTCAGGGAAAAATTCGAGCAATTATGGGGCACAAGTCTGAATCCTACTCCGGGAAAAACTGTCGTGGAAATCATGCATGCAGTACACGATGGAGATCTGACTGGAATGTATATCATGGGCGAAAATCCGGCCATGTCAGATCCAAACCTCAACCATGCTCGTGCGGCACTATCTATGCTGGACCATCTGGTTGTCCAGGACATCTTTTTCACTGAAACCTGCAGCTATGCCGACGTAATTTTACCGTCGTCTGCATTTCCAGAAAAAACGGGCACTTTTACCAATACCGATCGTCGGGTACAACTTGGCCGCCAGGCCATCGACCCACCAGGCGACGCCAAACAGGATCTCTGGATTATTCAGGAACTGGCGAATCGAATTGGACTCAGCTGGAATTATAATGATCCCAAGGAAGTATTTGATGAGATCCGGCTGGCCACTCCTAGTATGAGTGGCATAACCTGGGATCGGCTGGAGGAAGAAGATTCCCTGACCTATCCATTAGTAAACGTGGGTGATCCGGGCACACCAATCATCTTCAAGGATGGCGTTTTCCCGACTGAGGATGGAAGAGGAAAATTAGTACCTGCTATACATGTGGAACCAGCAGAGTTACCTGACGATGACTATCCTGTTATCTTTGTCACCGGAAGGCAACTGGAACACTGGCATACCGGCACCATGACCCGTCATTCAAGGGTGCTCGATGCCATTGAGCCTGGACCCTGTATTATGATCAATCCAGTGACCCTCAAGGCTCTGGGTCTATCTGGTGGCGATATGCTCAACGTAGAGTCACGCCGTGGCAAAATTTCAGCTATCTCTCGCGCCGATGAGCATATGCAGGAAGGTGTAGTCATGATGCCATTTAGCTTTAATGAAGCAGCAGCCAATCTCATTACCAGTGATGCACTGGATCCATTTGCTAAGATTCCGGAGTTTAAATATTGCGCAGTTAAACTGTCGGCGGGGTTGCGAGTAGATGATCGTGCTTAAAGATAACGTTATCGGGACAAGATCCTAGCACAACAGAGAGTTACATCCTGTCACAAGAGCTTCAGTGCAAGTTAACTGCCTGTCGTAGTGACAACTTCCTGCAGTGTCATCACCTCTTCCATAAGCGGTTCACTCTCGCCTTCTTTTAACGGAATAACAGTTCGTATTTGATAGAGTTGGCCAGGTATTTCATCTGCCACAATAAACTCATACTGCTTTTGTGCAAAATCTTCATACTGACGCTTTCTAACATCATTTAAAAACGGCTGCACGATATATTTCTTACCTTCATATTGTTGGCCACCGTATTCAAATGAAACTGGTTCAACCTTCCAGCCTTCACGAAATGAAATTTTGATATGTTTAATAAAATGGCGCCAACTACCACCTGTTAAGCGATCCATTTCATAGACATCACCTTGTAAATAAACGCCTAGCACTGGATTACCTACTATATTGGTAACGTTGCTTGATTTAACATTCTGCTTTCTGTCTGCTGTAAAAAACTGCAGCTTGACATTTTTCGTACCATTATCATTAATGGTCAAGATATCCAGGTAAACGGAATCCTCGAAGCCTTCTTCATAACTACCACTTTTAACAAAACCATAAAAGAGACGCGAAGGTTTTTTTATGTTTTTTAGATGGTCAGTTTTCCATAAAGAATTTTCCATTTCAGAAAATTCAAAATTTTCTGGAATTGTCTCCACTTCACCCATACGTCCTATGGATTTATCTATTTCTTCCTGGGACATTTTTTCTTTTTCACCACCTGGCACAGGCCCAGCCATAACATTTATGGCAACACACGCAAACAACAGGGTAACAAATAGCTTACTAATTTTATTAATATTCATTTCTTAATCTACATTCTTTATTTATTAACTAGTGGGACACCATAATCCGATAAGATTTGGTGTATTTCATCAATATTATCTTTAATCGTTTTATCTACTTTTTCTTTCCATTCCTTTTCTCCATAACGAACAGCCATTGACATGCTGTATTCAAATTTACCTTCGGCATTTTCTTTTGAATCATCTATCGCTAGTAATACTACTTCTCCTTTTTCAGCGTACTCTTTCGCATAAAAAGCAGCAGTAGGGCCCCATACAATCGTCGCATCAATTTTGCCATCTGCTAAATCAGCCATTAACTTTTGTCCTGGGTGCTCCTTAATATCGCCTGGCATTCCTTGATATGTCACCATATATCCCATTAAATCATTAAAAAACAGCCATAATTGTTGTGGTCCACGATTAGTGATGCCGAACTTAAGATCGATATCATTTTCGTCAACCATCTTCTTTAAATCATTAGAATCGGTTAAGCCATCCAGTTTTCCACCCTTCATATAGGCAAGAGAATAGGTTGTTGTGTAATAAGAATCAGTTGTTGCGGCTAACTCAAAGTTTTCTGGAACTGTAACCACCAAATCACAGTAATAACTCGTGTTGTCTTTTTCTCGTTTTAATGTATTTCGAATAAAACCCATTCGTTGAGGAAAGAATTCATACTCGAGCTTCATATCCATTTTTTTTGCAAGCAACTCTGCTATCTTGTTTTCATAACCCTCTCCTTTAAGATTTGAAAAAGGAAGCATATAGGGATCAGCACAAACCTTAAGAATATTATTAGAATAATCAGGTTCTGCGTATGATGCATTACTTACAATACACAGCATTGATAATACCGCTAAAATGTATTTCATAATATTTTCCTGGAAAAAATTAGATGCCTAACATTTAACTGGGGTTTAAAAAAAAGCAATACTAACACAGTTTTACAGCCCTAAATCATAGATTTTAATCTTAATGAGCATCGCCCCATGAATAAGGTAGGACTGAAATTGGTTCATGAAGTTCTGGGTATATCTCGTTTAAGTCAATCGATTAAACATAAAAAAACCCTGGTATCCCTAAGGATACCAGGGTCAACTTTATAACAAATATTAGTTTGTTATATAGCGCTTATGGCAGTGAGAACACCATTAGAACACCACTATTTCTAGCTTGGTTCAACAGTGCACGATAACCACCAACAGCACCAAGTGCAGCTTCACCTGGAGCAGCAGCTAAGCCTGGGATAGCGACAACTGCGCCAGCCCAACCGCCGATACCTGAAAGGATACCAACGTATTGCTTGCCATTATGAGCCCAGGAATTGAAGTTACCGATAATTCCTGATGGAGTTTTGAATTTCCACAGTAATTTACCGCTCTTCGCATCAACCGCTTTAGCCCATGAACCCAGGGTACCGTAGTAAACTACGTCACCAGCTGTTGTCAGAACGCCAGACCATACAGACCATTGCTCAGCAATGCTCCATACGATTTTACCCTTGTCAGCATCCCAGGCAATAAAGTTACCCATATTGTCTTTGGTTGCATTGTTGTTAGGGCAGTCTGGGCATACAGCACCAGCAGGATACATAGTCAGGTTAGCGTTAACATACGCTTGACCTGCTACATATTGGTTACCACCAGCTGCATAAGATACTGGTTCATAAGTCATACAAACGTGGTTTGTAGGAACATAGAACAGACCAGTGCGTGGGCTATAAGCCGCAGGCTGTTGATCTTTTGTACCCAGAGCCGCAGGACATACGTCCTTAGAAACAGTATCTTCACCCTGGAAATGGGTAGATTTGCTGTTCACGGTTTGTGGGTAACCAGTTTTCATGTCAATGTGTGTAGACCAGTTAACTGCTGGGTCATACTTTTCAGCGACCAACAATTCACCAGATACACGATCCATGGTGTAACCATAACCATTACGGTCAAAGTGAACCAGAACCTTACGGTCTTTACCTTTGACTTTCATGTCGGCCAGGATCATTTCGTTAATACCGTCATAATCCCATTCGTCATGTGGAGTCATTTGATAAACCCAACGAGCAACACCAGTGTCGATGTCACGAGCGAACATGGTCATAGACCATTTGTTGTCGCCAGGACGGACTACTGGGTTCCAGGTAGAAGGGTTACCAGAACCGTAATACATCAGGTTTTCGTCGAAGTCAGCAGGCCACCAACCCCAAGTAGAACCACCACCTGATTTCCACTGGTCGGTCAAGCCGTCACAGCTGTTAGGGCCTGTAGCAGGAGCCTTCCAGTCGCTATTAGCACACCAAGTATTGAGTGAAGAGTCTGCACCGACTTTTTTACCCAAAGATGTGGTATTTGCGTCAAAAAGAATGTCTGCATCAGGACCCATGCTGAAAGCACGCCATGCTAATGAACCGTCTTTCGCATTGAAAGCGGCCATCCAGCAACGAACACCAAACTCAGCACCAGAACAACCTGTCATGATTTTGTCTTTCATAGGATGTGGAGCATTTGTGTTGGTATCACCAGCAGCAGGACCGTAGCCAATTTCACGGCCATTTTCAGCTGTCCAGACAACGCTACCGTCTTTTGCACTTAACGCAACCAGTAAGGTATCAGCTTGTTGCAGATAAATCTGACCCATGCTGTAACCAAGACCACGGTTTACGATATCGCAACACATAACAGGAACAGTTTCTGCTTCATCTTGTTGTGGCTCGAAAGCCCAAACAATGGTGAAGTCGTCCAGGTTAATGGCGAAAACGTCATTTGGAAATGATGAATGAATGTACAGGGTGTCGTGAGACAGACCAGTAGCACTGCTAGGCAGAACCAATGGGCCACCTTCATGACCTTGTAGACGACCTGTAGAGAATGTCCAGGCTGTAACTACTTTGCTTGCGTTGCCTGTGTTGATTTGTTTCAACTCAGTATAACGCCAGTTATTGTAGTCACCGCCAGGATAGGCCCAATAGTTCGGATTGTCGATCAGTGAACGAACTTCGTCGTTCGCTGACGCAGACATAGGAACTGTCAGTGCCACCGCAGCGATTAACGCTGATTTAAAAGATAATTTACTCATGACCTCCTCCTCTAGATTGTTGATCATGTGTTGATCTCATTTAAGAAGTACAAATACCCACTGACACCTCGAGATCAAAAAGCACCAGCGAGTAGAAAAAACTGTTAATACGATTTGGAAATATGCGACCAGAAAAAAAGATGGTATTGAGAAAAGTTAGAGAACCTGCAGTGTGTGGACGTGGAATAACTGGCATGCGAGCTAGTGGAGTAACAGCTGATGTATGTAACTGTTCCAATGCAGTGTATGTTTGAGTGCACTTATTGCCAGCTTTTTTATGAGTTAAAAAACCAATCTTCATTCGGCAGTTTTTTCTCGCTTCGTTATTTTTTTGGTTGTCCCTTAGGCAGGTCATTTTCCTTAAATCACCCGCAGGAAGTAAAAGTTAAATCCTGTTTTTCTCTTCCCGTTCTGATTTCACTATTATACCTAAGACATCGAATACTAGGCAAATTTATATTCATAAGCAAGCCTATTTAAGATTTATTATCAACAGCATTAAAAAACAGAAATTAATCAGAGCTTTTTGTTTGCGCTGCAACAATAGCCTGCAATTTTACCATTATGATATTGCTGCTATGCAATAACATATAGTCACTGATAAAATAAAAATCGAAATAACCCAATTCAGGTTAGTTTGAAGAATTTTTTTATCGTATCTGCAATCGAAAAACATCTTACAATCTTACACCTGATTTCCAGGCTGACTTGTGTAATTTCCTCCTCTATCTTTATCCAGAGCAGACTATAATTATTAATATATATTGACATATCGTAATATCACTATATATTGAACTTTAGATTATACAAGAAATCATATCAAGTGAATAGATCCAGGAATTAATATCATGAAACTAAATCAGCACTTTATTTCAAAAATGATTGTAGCTTTGGCTACATTAGTAATAGCAAGCGCTTCATTCGCCGATGTTATGCCTGCGGATTTCAGACAGAAGGCCTCTGACAAAATCTGGAACGAAGATTTGCTCCCTGTCCTTTTTCCTGGCCGAGAAATCATTGAGGGTAGTGCTCAGGATATCATTGAGATCAAAGCGCCGTTCCGGGCAGAAGATGCCTCAATTGTACCCATTTCAGTTCATAGTAAAGTTGATCAATCAGGAGAGCATTACATTAAGCGGATCCATATCTATGTTGATAGAAATCCAACACCGCTGGTGGGTATTTTTGAATTTTCACCTCAGAGCGGAAAAGCCGATTTAGCAATGCGAATACGCGTGGATCAGTTCACCTATGTACGCGCTATCGCTGAGATGGATACGGGTGAGTTGTATATGACCAAGAGTTTTGTTCGTGCATCTGGTGCCTGTTCTGCGCCTCCGCCTAAAAGTATTGGTGACTCAATTGCCAATCTTGGCAAGATGAAGATCAAGACGGTTGGTGATCTGGTATTGAACAAACCAAACCTGGTTCAGTTAAAAATTAAACATCCAAGCATTACCGGTATGCAACCAATGAGAATTGGCGGAAGAACCATGCCACCACCTCACTTCGTCGATACGCTTGAAGTAGATTTCAATGGCAAGCCTATCATGAAAGCATCGCTCACGTTTTCAATCAGCATGGATCCAGCCTTTCGTTTCTTTTTTATACCTGAGGAAGAAGGCGTGATCACGATTAAAGGAACGGATACCAAGAAGAATGAATTCAGCGAGACCCTTGAAGTAAGTTCATCTTCTTAAAACTTAATATTCCATAGAACAAAAAAAGGGCCTTTCGGCCCTTTTTTATGCGAATTTCTAAAAGTTTATTCAGACGATTTTTTAGCTTCAATCCTTACAACTGTAGGACATTGCTTAGCCGCTTCTTCTCTTGCAGCCTGTAACTTCTCATACATTTTATCACCTTCTTTATTGTCTCTAAAAAAACCACCTTTCTTACCCGGCATTTTTCTATAGCGTTCCATAATATTGCCACCATCGTATACTTCATAAGTAATTGCATCACTGATATGCTCAATACGACAGACACAGGTGTAAAGATTTTCTTCGGTTTGGCCACCTATTTCAGCCATACAACCAATGACATAACGTACGGTCTCATCAGTTGGGAACGGCTCATTTGCTTCCGTTGTGCCAATAAATGCAACCATAAGGAATAATGTTGTAATTAGTTTACGCATCTTAAAATATCTCCAAATTTGTAAATCTTCAATAAAGCCACATAGAAATTTTGTTGGCAGATGCTAACAAATTATCCAGCGAAATACAGTTCTATGCGACTAAATTTCAGTTACTAAACATGAACTCAGGATAAATTCCTGATCTCAAATTGATGACAAGGTAAGAGTTAGTCCAGATATCCTTGCAAAATGTTCAATACTTTTGCACTCGCACCCCTGTTGGCTTGAATAAAATTATTGGCTTTCTGACCCATTAAACTGGATTTATCAACATTCTTGAATAATTCAATCAGGACTTCAGCAAACTGTTGTTCATTTGAAATTCTCAATGCGGCACCTTGTTCAATCAGCTGTTGGCCTATTTGCTTGAAATTAAAATCATATGGTCCTATTAAAATCGGTCTGGCAAAACAAGCTGGTTCTATAGGGTTATGGCCACCATTAGGAACCAGGCTACCGGCAACAAATGCAATATCGGCGACCCCATAAAACAGTAATAACTCGCCCATAGTATCAAGAAGAAGAACTGCCTTATCATCCAGCTCAAGATCCATGGTACTGCGTGTTGCATATTCAACTGAAAGTCGATCCAACAATTGCCTGATCTCAGAGCTTCTGACCGGATGTCTGGGAGCTAGAATCAATAAACTGTCAGGGTAGTGTTGCAAGAGTGCTTGATGAACCTGAAGAACCATTGACTCCTCACCTTCATGGGTGCTTGCCGCTATCCATACTGGCCTGCCAGCAAACAAATCGATTTTTAATTGTAAAGCTTTTTTACGTAATGCCTCATTCACACTGATATCAAATTTAACACTGCCAGTAACAAGCACTTTGTGTTGTTCAGCGCCCATAGCCATTAATCGTTGGGCATCGGCATCTGTTTGTGCAGCAATGGTATTGGCGTCTTGTAATAATGATTTTGTGATTGATGGAATACGCGCATAGCGTTTGGCAGAACGCTGAGACAAGCGTGCATTCACAAGTACCACAGGCACAGAAATTTTCCTGCAATAATGAAACAGGTTTGGCCAAAGTTCTGTCTCCATGACCAGAAGAATTTTCGGCTGCATTCTTCGTAAAAAAAGCTCGACCGCAAAGGGTATGTCATAAGGCTGATATACATGTATAACCGTTTCGCCATATAATCGTGCAACGGTCGCAGCACCAGTTGGTGTCCCGGTACTCATGACGAGTTGGTGATCCGGGTAGTGTTTTTTAATTTTATCGACTATCGTTTGTGTCGCTATCACTTCGCCAACGGAGACAGCGTGTATCCAGATTAAATTTTCCTGCGTTAATAATTTAGGAATAAATCCAAAACGCTGAGGCATACGTTCCAGATATGCTGGATTCTTGAAGCTGAGGACAAGTAGACGTGACACCAGAAAAGGTATGAGTAAATACCAGAGAAATGAGTATAGAGTTCTCAATTCGATTAAATACTTTTTTAATTAAAGCTTCTTTAAATAAGATAATGAATTCTATCACACCCATATTGTCTTATACCCATGACACCTGGAAATACAGTATTCAGAGTATGTTAACGAAAATTCTCACCTCTCTCATTGTCTTACTCTGCTTTGCAAACACTGCTGCATTCGCTACGAACTATAACTTGCCGGATTATTTTGAGCACCTCTATACACTAAAACGTGATGGCTCGACTGTCGGTGAGATAAAAAGAACATTGAAAAAACAGGGAGCAATTTATTCCTTTCGTTCTGAAAGCAGAACCACCGGGTTCATTTCTTTATTTTATAAAGATAACATCCATGAACAAACCACCTGGGAAATGGACGGCAATGATTTTAAACCCCTTCATTATCAATATCAGCGAACCAGGAAAGGCAAGGAACGAAATATAAAGATCACGTTTGAATGGGAAAATAATCGCATTATCACAACAGCCAAAGGTTCAAACTGGACCATGCCGCTTAAAGAAAATATTTATGACAAGTTACTCTATGAAGTTGTCATTATGCAAAAACTGCAGCGTGGTGAAGAGATCACTGAATTTGTTGTTGCCGATGGTGGAACGTTGAAAACGTATTATTTCAAGAATCTTGGAGAGGAATTACTCGAAACACCTATTGGAGCATACCAGACGATAAAACTAGAGCGACATAAATCCAGTAACGATAAAACTCTTACAATATGGTATGCGAAAGAACTGGATTTTATTCCCGTCA
Source organism: Gammaproteobacteria bacterium (assembly GCA_965250225.1). GTDB lineage: Bacteria > Pseudomonadota > Gammaproteobacteria > Eutrophobiales > Eutrophobiaceae > CBDEUK01. The sequence continues at coordinate 89,732 of CBDFNQ010000027.1, read as the reverse complement.
AAGTTGAAAACATTGACGGTGAAGGTAAAACTGTAACCGCAATCATTAAGCAGATATCGCCCCAATGAACGTATTGCTAAATGTTCTCCTCCTTTAAGAACTTTCTTTAATAATTTTAATTAATCTTTCAGGTGGATAATAACCTGGAACCATATGTCCGTTTTCCAAAAAGATTGCCGGCGTGCCTTTGATGCCAAATGATAGGCCAAGTTCGTATTGTTCGGCAATCGGGTGATCACATTCTGGCGCATCAACGCTAAGGCCAGCCTTGGCGTCAGTTAAAGCTCGATTACGATCTTCCGAACACCAAACAGCAGCCAATTCAAAAGCAGCACTACTATTAACACCAGTACGTGGGTATGCAAGGTATTTTATAGCAACTCCATTTTCATTCAGTTCAGGCACATCTTGATGAAGTTTACGACAATAAGCACAGCTGATATCCGTGAAGACATAAATCGTATTTTCTGTTTTTTCAGGCATGAAACTAATAACGTCGCTGTCCGGGAGATGCTTTAAAGTGTCGGCACGAACTTTGGATTTTTCGGTCTCTGAAATATTTTCCTTGTTTTTGATATCAAGCAATTCGCCTTGAATAATATATTGCCCGTCTTCTGATGCATAAAAAACTTCCGCACCAAACAGTACTTGATAAATTCCTGGGATGGGGGAAGGTTTGATACTGGTAGGGACTAAATTTGGATCAAGTTGATAGATACTGTCCGTAATAATCTGGATGTTAGCATCCTCCGCAGCACTCGAAAAACACCAAAGGGAAAGAGTCAATGTTGTTAAAAGGGTTAATAAACAAGATTTAATCGTCATACATAACTCCAAAAATAAACACGAAACATCACAAGCGTGCGATTCTATCAGACAAATATCTGATCTGTCCGTTCCAAATTAATGAAAGTTCTGTGTCAATTTACCGAAAACAACAGGAATTACCTGACAATTCACGCTAGCATTAAGCAATGTTAAATTCAGTTTCACAACCCTCTGGGCAACAAAGACTAACTCTCGAGTATGTGCTCGATCAACTGCAGCGAGACCAAGTTATTACTTCTCAACAAAGCATGCAGCTTATTGGCAAGATCGAACAAAATGAAAAATCACCTGAACATCCACTCATCACCGTTGCCGATCAAAATTGGCAAAGCAATAGCAAACCACCCTACCCGCTGACACTCGAAGAATTAACCCGTTGGCTGGCAAAAAAATGCGGTCAGGAATACCTGCGTATTGACCCACTAAAAATTGATTTCAGTAAAGTTACCAACATCATTTCCCAAGCCTACGCGGCCAAACTTAAGATCCTGCCAGTACACATCTCCGACACGGTTCTGACGATAGCAACCAGTGAACCTTTCGTCGATGCCTGGGAAGAAGAACTGTCCAAGATAGCCAAACTAGCGATTAAACGAGTCGTCGTTAGTCCGAAAGACCTGGATCGTTATCTGGTTGAATTCTTTAGCTTGAGCCGCTCAATCCTCGGGGCTGTTTCAGACAAACCCGGTGAAACCCTTTCCAAGATCACTAATTTCGAACAATTAATCGAAGTCGGAAAGATGGGCGAGCCGGATGCGAATGATCGTCACGTCGTCAGCTTGGTGGACTGGTTATTACAGTTTGCATTCGAACAGCGCGCTAGTGATATTCATCTTGAACCCAGACGAGACAAAGGCAAGGTACGTTTTCGCATAGATGGCATCATGCATAACGTCCACGAATTTCCCGAGGTGATCATGAACGCCATTACCAGTCGCTTGAAATCACTGGGGCGTATGGATGTGACGGATCGTCGAAGACCGCAGGATGGTCGTATCAAAACCAAATCACCCTCTGGCAAAGAAGTCGAAATGCGTCTTTCGACCATGCCCACCGCCTTTGGTGAAAAAATGGTGTTACGTATCTTTGACCCGGACATGCTATTCAAAACTTTTAAGCAACTGGGTTTTACCCACCATGATCAAGAATGCTGGGATCACATGACGGAACAACCACACGGGATCGTTCTGGTAACTGGCCCAACTGGCTCAGGTAAAACTACGACACTGTACTCCGCACTCAAATTACTCGCCAAACCGGAATTAAATGTCTGTACGATTGAAGATCCGATCGAAATGGTCGACCAACGACTGAATCAAATGCAGGTACAAAAAAATATCGATGTGGATTTTGCTTCCGGGGTACGAACCTTATTACGCCAGGATCCGGATATCATCATGATTGGCGAAATCCGTGACAGGGAAACTGCGGACATGGCTATACAGGCTGCATTAACTGGCCATTTAGTACTCTCTACCTTGCATACCAATGATGCACCAGCAGCCATTACCCGTCTGATTGATATTGGAGTTCAACCATTTCTCATCAATACAACCATGCTGGGTGTGTTGGCACAAAGACTAATACGAACCCTATGCCCACATTGTAAAGAAGCAAAAGAAATTGATCCCGTTGCCTGGAATCAATTTTGTCATCCGTTAAAACTGAAAATCCCCGAAAACACATATGAGCCTGTTGGTTGTGATGAATGCCGTCACACAGGTTATAAAGGACGCATGGGAATATACGAGGCCATGACGATGAATAAAGCAATGAAGAAACTCATCACTGAGGATGTAGAACTGGTTCAATTGCGAGATGCTGCTTTGAAAAACGACATGCGATCACTACGTTATAGCGGCGCGCATAAAGTTGCCGAAGGACTCACGACACTGGAAGAGTTATATTCAGTTCTTCCAATACATGAAGAATGATTTGTATCTCATTAATGTTATTAAATATTAAGATATAATAATAAGAAATCACTTTAACTTCTACTGTGTATAAAAATAAACAATCAGCCACGTTGTGTGATGAACTTACTAAATTTCAAAAAAAATAGTTCTGCCGCTATTTTATCTATATAAATTTATCCTTTGTTAAATAGATTATGTAATAATAAGCCCCATGTGATTAATTTTCTTAGTGTTTCGGATACCTAACATATGAATAGTAATACTTCTGACGGATCTTCTACAAAACAATATCTTAAAGATATTGGTGTCCCCGAAATATCCGCTAAAACCATGGCATTTGATCCAGGTTATGATTTTTCGACCCTCAAAGGACATATTGAACAAAGTGGACATTTGATGTCCACACTCAAACTCTCAATGGCCTGTTGGCAAGTATGCAATGAGCAAATAACCAAAGACAAAGTCGCTGTCGCAAAAAAACATGGAATTCCTGTCGGTACAGGCGGCGGACCATTTGAAGTAGCAGCATCCTGCAATCAGCTGGATAATTATCTAAACCTTTGTGCTGGACTTGGGTTTACACGTATTGAAGCTGGTGCAGGTTTTATTGATTTACATTTATCTCCGGAAAAGGTACTTGCAATGGCTAATGAACGAGGCCTTGATGTACTTTTTGAGATCGGTGATAAACATTCTGGGCCATTCACACCACAAGTTCTCGTCGCTATTATAGAACAGGGCAAAGCATGGCTGGGGGCAGGCACAAAAAAACTGGTGGTTGAAGCACGTGAAAGTGCCGAAAATGTCGGATTGTTTGATGCTCATGGCAACCTGGATCTCCAAGGTGCTGACACAATTGTAGAAGCCTTTGGCCTGGATAACCTAATTTTTGAAGCACCCAACAAAAGCAGCCAGTTTGCTTTTATCCGACACTATGGCCCAGAAGTAGAACTCTGTAATGTCAGATTAGAAGAAGTCCTTCGCGTTGAAATATACCGACGTGGTTTGCATTCAGATGCATTCATGCATGACAATCTTCGCCCTGCTGGCGCTAACGTAACAAGTGCTGATATAAAATAAAATACTTATGAGTAAAACCTTTATTATTGATTGCTTCTCAATCAACAGAAACCCCCAACCTGAAGACTACTGCATTATCGCAATCGATGTTATACGTGCGACAACAACAGCAACAACAGCATTGTATCTTGGGAGAGACGTATACCCTGCCGGTAGTGCAGATGAAGCTTTCATTCTTGCAAAAAAACTGAAAGACCCATTACTTATGGGAGAAATGGGTGGGCATGTGCCTTACGGATTTGACCTCACCAACAGCCCTGTCCAGGTCATGGCTCTCAGTAATATTCCCTCTGGTTTTTTTACTAATACTCGAAGACCACTCATATTAGTATCCTCTTCAGGCATGCCCTTGGTAATGAATGCGATAAAAAATTGTGCAACATATCTCTCTTGCTTAAGAAACTACAAAGCTATAGCAAAACACGTATCGGAAAGACACGATAAAATTGCCATTATTGGTGCAGGGACACGTGGTCAATTTCGTCTTGAAGATCAGATAGGTTGTGCCTGGGTAGGTAAACAACTATTGAATCTCGGTTATAAATCTGAGAATGAATATACTAATAAAATTATCGATAAATGGGACGGCTGTGATCCTGAAGAGATAAGAGAAGGCGATAGCGCAGATTATTTAAAACGATCTGGTCAAATGCATGATCTTGAGTTCATTCTTCACCATGTTGATGATTTACAGGTTGTACCTCAGTATGTCGATGATCATTTCGAAGATGCCACACGTTAAACAACTAATATTTTAATTTTTTTTTATGATACAGAATTATGGCAAAACCTGGACAACGCCTGTCCTCATACTCGGTTGCAAGTTAGGTGCTCTTGCCATTATGCGTACACTTGGTCAACTTGGTGTACCAATTTATGGCGTAAATGAGAATGAAACCGATTCAGAACTACGGTCAAAATATCTTAAACAATATTTCATCAAGGATTTCAATCCAACAGAACCCGCTGACTATCTGGATTATGTTTTAGCGCTGTCTAAAATTATTGGTGAAAAAACAATACTGATCCCAACCTCTGACGACTTGTCAGTATTCGTCGCAGAAAATTCTAAAATATTATCTGAGCATTATATGTTTCCTGTTAATTCAGGTGATTTACTTGACAGGCTTTCCAACAAACAAAGCATGTTTGAAATGGCACTTGAACATCAAGTTCCAACACCCGATGTCATTGCTCCAAAAAACATTGAGGAAGTGAATCAAGCGCTTCCAGAATTACAATACCCAATAATGCTGAAAGCCATTGATGGAAACAAATTAATGGAACGAACAGGCAAAAAGATGGTTGTCGTTCAAAATGAATCTGAATTACTAGAACACTACCATGCCCTAGAAAACCCAGACGATCCTAATCTAATGTTTCAGGAACTCATTCCCGGTGATGACGATCAAGTTTATATTTTTAACGGCTATTTTAATGAAGAGTCCGATTGCCTGTCCGCATTCACAGGACATAAAGTCCGTCAGTTTCCTGTACATATTGGTTGTGCCTCATTAGGTGAATGTCGATGGCACGAAAGAGTTGCAGAAAAAACCATCCGCCTCATGAAAGCAATTGACTATAGAGGCATTCTTGATATTGGTTATCGCCTGGATCCCAGAGATGATAAATATAAGGTTCTTGATATCAATCCCCGAGTTGGACAGGCGTTCAGAATTTTCGTAGCAGAAAATAATATGGATGTTATCCGTAGTCTTTATCTTGATCTAACTGGCCAAACACAGCCAGACATTATACCGAGGGAGGGTCGTCGTTGGATTATTGAAGATTATGATCTTATTTCTTCATACGATTACTATACTGAAGGAACGTTAAAATTCATGGACTGGATTAAATCATTTAAAAACCTGGAAGAAGGGGCATGGTTTAGTCTCAGAGACCCAATGCCATTCCTTGTCTACATTGGAAAGTTTACCATTCATGGAATTAAATGGTGCTTCAAAAAACTGACTTCTAAATAAGCCAGATAATTATAAAATAGGTTCAAATATTCTTTGATATTATTACTGGCAATATTACAAAAAACCTTTGAGAAACTAACACTGTAAACGACGCGCTAAACACGACAGTAGTATTGTATCACCATTATGACTACCCTAGGCAGCTCACGCCACTGCTATGACAGACTGCACATCATCCTGTTGTGCTTGTGAAATATTCAAATTGCCTGCAGCTTGAACATCAAATACCACCAAAAATATTAATAAAATAATTCCACTCATAATGCCTCCTGTATAATTTTTAGAGTCAGGTGCTGAATCTTGAAAATATTCATTTTTTAATCACTTTATTTGTATTTATGCTTAGTATTTCTTCATGACTTTGCTGACATTACTGTAGTTCGATCCAAAATAATCAGTTATTTCTTTCTGTGTGAAACCACCTCTATTATGGACTGAATGAATTACAGAATTTTGATAGCTTTGTTTTGATAAATAATATTGGTGAGGCTTTATTGATTGATGTCGCCGCACCTCCTGCATGTCTGATAACTCAATATTTATTGAGTGTTTAAATTGTTTCCCCGGGTGTTCCCAAACAGAGCGTTGATTTTTTCCTTCTCTGATAAATTGAATAAATTTTTTCTGACCTGTTATTACACATTTATCAAATAAATTTAATATCCTGTCTTTCTCCAAACAATCAGGTTTAATGGTTTTTCCAATCATTGGCCAATAACTGCTCCACAGATATTGACCCGCAGTTTTACTCATGTTGGATCGAACAGGATTTAATAACACATAGCGAACAGCTTCTAATAGATGATTATTTTTATCTATAAGAACCGCCTTATAATCATTTTGGAAAATATCACCAATACGTTGATGTTTTCTGTTGAACATCTGGGTATAAACACCAGTCAGGTGTCCCATGCCACGGGTTAAATTAGACCTTGTCGTTTTAATCACCAGTTGATAATAATTATCCATTAAACACCAGGCATAAACACGCCAGTGATAATTCTTACAAGTTTGTTCAAACAGCTTGAGAAATACTTTGCGATCCGCATCAAACGAAAATAATTTGGGATTATGATTGCCGCTGGAGGTGATGTGGTAGAGCGAGCAGGGAGATTCTTTCCTTGGTTGTTCTGACATTGGCCTACTTCCTTTTAGGTTTATGATAGTTACAGGTTATGACATCAATGATTATTTCGCAATCAATATTAATTATTTATCATCAGTTATAAGCATTTAGTCAACACTTTGCTTATAACTTAATATATGGCTCATCATTAGCCTATTGTCATAGATTAATATCAATTGTCATATACCTAATATTATTATCGTTCACATACCGATTCATTCTTGTATCTCAATAACGGGCTGAGTAAGAATTCAATGAATCGCCGCTCGCCCTATTCATTTCAACTGTCACGGCCATGTCCGGTGTTAAATTGATGATTTTATCTTTGACTGACATGGTTATTTTATCCATCTTTACTCGGATAGCGTAAATCAGTCATTGTTTAAATTTTCTATTTTCATTCGATATGCCTATGACACATTAACAATATCTGTTTGAAAAAACATCACCCAAATGGGTGAATATAAAAAATAAGTTTCAGAAATTTGAGACTCTACCCTCTGGGATGATGCTGCGCATGTAGATCTTTCAAGCGTTCTTTAGCGACGTGGGTATAAATTTGTGTGGTTGAGATATCACTGTGTCCGAGCAACATTTGCACCACTCTTAAATCTGCTCCGTGATTCAATAAATGTGTGGCAAAGGCATGACGCAAGACATGCGGCGACAGTAGTTTGCTAATATCAGCTTGTTTAGTGTAGCGTTTAATGATGTGCCAAAACGTTTGACGGGTCATGGCCTGGCCTCGTTGACTTGGGAATAATGCTTCACACGGTTTGCCTTTCAATAACAATGATCTGGATTGCTTGAGATAGATTTCAAGATGATCCATTGCTTCTTCGCCAAGTGGTACGAGTCGTTCTTTGCTGCCCTTGCCCATTACTCGAATCACGCCCTGGCGTAAATTTAACTGGCTTAAATTTAAACCGACTAATTCTGATACACGTACGCCTGTTGCGTAGAGTATCTCTAACATGGCTTTATCCCTGAGTCCCAGAGTATCTTCTAGATTCGGTGCATTGAGTAAACTATCAACTTCTTCTTCGGTCAAGGATTTGGGCAAGGGTCTTCCCAACTTTGGCGATTCGATCGTAGCTGTGGGATCGGATTCAACGCGCCCTTCTCTCAAATAATAATAGTAAAACTGCCTGAGTGAAGAAAGACGTCGACTGACCGTTCGCACAGAGTGCTTGTTCAATGAAGCCAGATAGATCCTGATGTCATCCTCTCTGGTTGTAAGCAAAAATTTGTCTTGTTTGATCAGCCAATGATTGAAATGTTTCAAATCATGACGGTAGGCGGATAAGGTGTTATCACTTACACCACGTTCCATCCAAAGCGCATCCAGGAAGTTATCGATTAGTGACAACGATTCGTCTGGAATTTTTGTGTCACTCAATGTCTTGCCTCATGATTGAGTAACCATTCTTTAATATGTGAATGTTCGGCCTTGCCAAAAAAACCGCCAATGTGATCACGTGCAACGACTCGATGACAGGGGATCAAAATCGGAATACGATTTCGTTTGCAGGCCTGGCCTACTGCGCGACTGCTGGTATTGAGTTCTTTGGCTACTTCGCCGTAAGTTTTCGTTTGACCATAAGGAATTGCTAACAGAGATTTCCAGACTCGTTGTTGAAACCCTGTTCCTTGCCATTCAATTGGAATCGTTGCCTCCCATTCTCCATGCTGAAAATAACTATCCAATGTTTGAATGATGAATGATGTGTTGTCTGTTTCAGAAATAGAATAATCCAGGTTCCTGGCAAGCCAATCAATATGACTAAATTTCTGTTTCTGAAATTGAATACCCAGTGTTCCCACGGGTGAGAAATAAACAGCGGTGTATGAGTGGGTAATTGAATTCATAAGTTTAAGACCACGATTTGACTTATCGTAGTCTTAAACTGGAATGCTGAAAAGGACTTATTTAGAGGTCTTGATTTTTTCCTTAATACGGGCAGCCTTACCTTGTAAGCCACGCATGTAATAAAGTTTTGCGCGACGCACATCACCGCGACGTTTGACCTGAATTTCAGCTACGCTTTTGCTATAGGTCTGGAATACACGCTCAACACCTTCACCGTATGAAATTTTGCGAACGGTAAACGAGGAATTCAGGCCGCGATTTTTCTTGGCAATAACCACGCCTTCATAGGCCTGTAATCTTTCCCGTTCACCCTCTTTTACTCGAACCTGAACCACCACAGTATCACCCGGACTAAATTCGGGGATCTCTTTGTTCATTTGTTCTGCTTCTAATTCCTGAATAATGTTACTCATTGCCTTAACTCCACAAATATATTTCAATTATTTCTTAAATGTTCGTCTTTAAATTCGTCTAATAAAATCTGTTGTTCCTGATCCAGCACCTTGTTGTCCAACAAGTCTGGGCGACGTAACCAGGTTTGGCCTAATGCCTGTTTTAGTCGCCACTTCCGAATCGCTTCGTGATTGCCACTCAGTAGAATTTCTGGTACTTCATGACCCTGCCATACTTCTGGCCTGGTGTAATGTGGGCAATCCAGGAGTCCTTCAAAAAAAGAATCCTGACTTGCAGATTCATCATGTCCCAATGCCCCCGGTAAAGTTCTGCTCAGTGCATCTATCAATACCATGGCTGCTAATTCACCACCACTTAATACATAATCGCCAATCGACCATTCTTCATCGACTTCCGCGTTTATAAGACGTTCATCAACACCTTCATAACGACCAGAGAGCAAAATTAGCTCATCTTGTGTAGCCAGTTCTGTAACACCTTCCTGGTCGAGACGTCTGCCTTGTGGGCTCAAATACAATACTTTTGCTGATGGTAATATCTTTCTAGCAGAGTCTATCGCATCTTTTAATGGCTCTGCCTGCATAATCATGCCCGGCCCACCGCCATAAGGCCTGTCATCCACTGTGCGATGTACATCGTCTGTAAAATCACGAGGATTCCAACTACTCACATCCAGCAAATTGTTTGTCACTGCTCGCCCGGTAATGCCAAATTCTGTCACTGCCTTGAGCATTTCGGGAAATAAACTGATAACGCCGATTTTTAGCATTCAGTCCTCATCACCCTGCCATTTAACCAAAATATGACCAGCTTCAGGATTGATTTCTTCTACATAGATTCCACTAACCCAGGGTATTAATATGCGTTTCTTTCCACTGACGACAAATACATCATTCGCCCCGGTTTCGAGTATCTTGGAAACCTTACCGAGTATTTTCTGATCCTGATCAATCACCTGTAATCCGATCAGGTCTTGCCAGTAATACTCTCCATCTTCTAGATCGGGTAACTGAGTACGCCTGACAAAAATTTCTTTGTTCTTAAGCCCTATGGCCTGGTCACGGTCTGATACATCTTCCAGTCTGGCAATCAACCCTTTGCCCTGCACTTTGCATTCAAGCACCGATTTTTCAATCTGTTGCTCACCACAACCCAAATACCAGGTTGTGTAATCAATAATATTTTCTTTGGGTCGGGTAAATGACAGGATCTTAACCCAACCTTTTAGTCCATAGACACCGGCAATTTTGCCGATGGATACGTCTGAATCTGTTTCGTTTTGTTCCTGCAAAGAATGCTCTGCTCCAAATCAATAAACCCAAATAAAAAAAATCCAGATCAATAATAATGGGTATACGATATGTCTAAACGTAAACTATTATCCGAGTTAACGCGGATAATCAGTCAAAAATCGTTTAAGCAGCTGCGGCCTGGTCTTTAATGATTTTTGCAACGCGATCTGAGGTCTGTGCACCCTGGCCAACCCAGAAATCAACTCGAGCCGTGTCAAGACGAACACGTTCTTCCTGACCAGTAGCGTATGGGTTAAAAAATCCAATTCTTTCGATGTTGCGACCATCACGTGGGCATCGACTGTCCACAACCACAATGTGGTAAAATGGCTTTTTCTTAGCACCGGTACGAGATAAACGAATAGTGACCATTAAATATTTGCCTTAGATAATAAATTTAAGTTTAAGCAGACGAATTTCCTGCCCTGAAAAAAAGCGGTATTGTACGGAAAATCGTCGAAAATGAAAGCAAAATGCATGGAAAATCCCAATAACGCACTCATATTATCTCCATAGGTTGATTAGTGTTACCGAATACTTCCAGAAGGTCTTTCTAAGTCGGCCAGACAACTACAATAAACACTTATATTTCAATATGTTAACAGAAAAAAAACAATCTTTAAGAAAAATATTAAAAAAACAGCGCGCTGCCATCCCACTTCAGGACAGGACTGCTTATTCACAGGTCATATGCAAGAAAATCAGCCTGCTTGCTGAAATCCAGTCCGCGCAGACCATTTTCATTTATATATCCTATGCCAGTGAAGTTGAAACCCACGAACTAATCACATTATTACTAGCTCAGGGTAAAACCCTGGCTGTACCGAAGATCCTCAAAAAAGATGAAATGATTGCGGTCAAACTCCTGAATATGGATGAATTAGTACCGGCAGAGCTTGGGATATTAACTCCCGCTTCTGCGGAACCCTTACTCATTGACTACGACATCTGCCTGACACCAGGTCTGGGTTTTACCGAGACAGGAAAACGTATTGGTTTTGGCGCAGGTTATTATGATCGCTGGTTTACAAAGAATCAGGTTAAGTCAAAAATTGCACTAGCGTTTGAAGAACAAATTAGCGAGGACATTCCAACCGACAAATACGATCAGTTGGTAGACAAGATCGTCACTGAAGAAAGAATCATCAAGACACGTTAATTAACCTGAACTCGGGATAAGAACAAACCGTCATTGTGGACAGGGAATGTCCACAATCCAGTACCAGGGAGGGTAGTCTGGGCGTATTTTATTACGTCCATGTGGCTGGATTCTGGCCAATCCCTGGCCAGAACGACGAATTCGGAGTGCTAGCTACTAAACAAGAATTTATACATCGTATTCTTATCCCGAATTCAGGTTAATTATTGAATAAATTCCTCTAACTCCAGATTTATCTGACCATGAGACACAACCTTATCCGTTGTTGATTCCTTGCGTACTGATTTGACCAGACCAACACCGGGCGCATACCAGTTCGTTTCATCAATGATCACAATGGTATGACCTACATAATTCCCCGCGTCAAAAAAACCACTGCCAGTTAGATGTAACCGTAAACAGTTTTTAAATCTGCCTGCTGGCACTTCGATGGTGTCATTGATAGATTCTATTTCCACCTTGACTGGCACATTCGCTCTGATCCTGAAAACGGTTTTTTGTGGCGGACCTGTTTTGATTAATACTCGACTTTTTGAATGATCAAGCCAGCTTTGTCCGACTTTAAGCGGAAACTTAAAGACGTAATGTTTATTGATATGTTTTTTGGTTTTACGATCAACTGTGATCTCATGACCTGACATCAGTAATCCTTTGTCATTTATTTCATAGTGATAATTTCGCCCATCTAACGTCCTGCGCACATAAATTGTTTTATTATCTTTTATTATTGCAGGAAAATTTTCTACAACAAAGGGCGTGTGCCAATGGCCATCCATGGTTTCATAGTCCATGTTATAGCGCCAATAAGCTCCTTCCTGTAAAGGGAAATAGTCATGACCCTCTGATTGATCACAGGCGTGAATAATAAAAATAATAACAAGGCCTGTAAGAACATAGAATTTATTGTTCGATAACATCACTTAGAATTGAATGTTTTTATTCTTTTTTATATTTGTCGACAGACCAATAACTGGCTAACAGTGCACCAGAAATATTATGCCAGATACTGAAAATGGCACCTGGCAAGGCTGCTATTGCCGGAAAGAATTTAGCAGCTAAAGCCACGGCCAAACCTGAGTTTTGCATGCCAACCTCTATTGCCAGTGTTTTACAGGTTTTTTCTGGATACCTCAGTACTTTTGCCAAACCATAGGCACTACCTAATCCGAGTACATTATGTAACACAACAGCCATGAATACTGGAATGACTATCGACTGAAGCGGTACCTGGTTCAATGCGATTATTATTCCAATAATCAAAACAATGACCATCATAGATATAACAGGGAACAATTCTTTTAACCAATGCAGTTGTTTTCCCAGATAGCGATTTACTAACACCCCTAAGCACACAGGCACACAGGCACAATAATAATTTTCAAAATGGTTAGTACCATATTCAAAAACGGCACATCAATACTCTGACCGACATAGAACCAGGTTAAAAATGGTGTCATAAACACAGCCAATATTGTAGATGCCGCCGTCAGTGTAATGGACAAGGCCACATCCCCTTTAGCCAGATAACAAATAACATTAGACGCCGTGCCACCCGGACTTGCACCGACCAATACCAGGCCGACCATTAACTCTTTCGACAAGGAAAATCCATTGGCCAATAAAAAGGCAAACAATGGCATTAACGTGAATTGTAATACCAAACCAAGCAATATTACTTGGGGCCGTTTCAAGACTGCTGAAAAATCACTGGCGGTCAAACTCATTCCCATACCAAACATCACTACTCCGAGCAAAGGGACTATACTCACTTTAAGTGGTGTTAATATTTCTGGAAAACATACAGCGAATATTGATATCAAAACTGCTGCAAGCGGGAAGAGTAGAATCGATTTAGTCATGCTTGATTATTCAATTGGTAATTTTAAAATATCAAAAATATTATTTTATCCGTCAATCTGACACAAGTAAGAGCCTCATTCGAATGATGCTCACTTAGGCGGAATCATTCTATGAAAACGCAGCTATCGTCATTCCGGCGCAAGCCGGAATCCAGTAAAATAAACGTACTTGGTGCAAATGGATCCCGGCCTTCGCCGGGATGACGAAGTTCCTGGCTTAAGTAACTGTCGTTCGAACCTCTTTCTGTTTATTCAGGATAATCGTGAAATTATTAAAAGCTACTAAAATGTGAACCAGTTCATGGTTTGAAGACTACACTCACCACTTATCCCGATAAACAGACCGTTTATCCAATTCACACTGACAAAGAAAATTCCCACTGCTATAGGTAACACTATGAAAAAATATTCTGGCTTTACATTAATGGAACTCCTCATAACGATGGTTGTGATTGCCATACTGGCAGCAATCGCTTTTCCATCATTTGAGGACATGACCATTCGCAACAGAACGTCAACCACAGCGAACAATATTCTAGGCTCTCTTAAATACGCCCGCAGTGAGGCTGCCAGTCAGGGTTTAAACGTTCAGGTTTCACCATTAGTTGCTGGTACCGACTGGTCACAGGGCTGGCAAATCAGAACAGATAACAACAATGACGGTGATTTTCTCGACGCAGGTGATCTGGTTATCCGTGTTTATGAGGCCGTGACCAATAGCACGTTATCGAGTGGTGCTGCAACGACACTGGTTTTTTTGCCCTCCGGTGAACTGGGTCCTTTTCCGCCCGTTGCTGCAATCACACTCACTTTAAGTGCTCATAAATGCAACGGCAGTGGCAGAAATTATCAACGTATTATTAATATCGGCTCTGGTGGAACATCCAAAATATCACCGAATGGCCAAGCATGCTGAGTGAGATAACAATGGCACATAATCAATTAAACAAACAAATTGGCTTTACCTTGATCGAAGTTCTGGTTGCCTTATTAATCATGTCTATAGGTCTATTAGGATTAGCAGCACTACAGGCAACCTCATTGAAGGCAAGTCACGGCGCCTATTCACGCGGTCAGGCTGTTTTTTTAGCTTACGACATGATGGATCGTATGCGCGCAAATCGAACACAGGCCTTAGCAGGCGCTTACGACCGTAATTACGGCGATGCCCCTCCAGCTGTAAGTGGTATTTTATCCGATGATGATCTCAATGACTGGATATTCAATTTTGTCCGGGTATTACTTCCTGGGAACAACCCGGGAGGAGATGCATCCATTGCCTGTATCGCTGCTACTGGGGTATGTACCGTCACACTTCAATGGGATGAATCAAGACTTGGTGGCGATGCCTCAAATAATAATAATTTGATCAATTTTTCCTTTATTTCTCAAATTTAATCTTGAATAGACGAACACGGCTCAATACGACAATGAAAATAACAAATCAAAATGGTTTAACCCTGATCGAAATCATGGTTGCCTTGGTCATAGGACTGATATTAACTGCCGGGGCAATACAATTGTTTATCGGTAATCAACAAACCTATCGATCCGAAACGGCCTTAGCTGGCTTGCAACAAAACGGCAGGTTTGTAATGGAAACTCTTGCAAAAGATATTCGTATGATTGGTTATTCAGGATGTACGAGTCGTGAAAATATCACTATGAATTATATAGCGAATGCAACACCTCCGCAGGATCTAACTGGTAATAATGCAGAGCTGGCAGGATCAGATGCTCAAGGGAGTGGCGCATGGCTCCCACTACGACCTGCAGGTATGACCACAATGGCTACAGATATGGCTGCATTAACCCAGAATACAACGGATACCCTGACGATACAACGTGCTCATCAGTGTGGGGCAGCTCTAACTAGTACGGTTCTCGACACTGATAATACAGTCCCTATATTCGCTCCAAATCAATGTAATTTTCAAGCTAACAATCCCATTATGATTACTGATTGTACGCGAACAGATATTTTTCAAATTGATACGAATGTTACTGATATTGGACCTGTAGAGAATATGACATTTTCGGCTGCAGCTAATACTGCAACGAAGCTCAGCAATACGTACGAGACAACTTCTTTTGTTTACCGCTTATTATCGAATACTTATTTTATTGCACCCAGTCAAATCGATCCTACTGTTGCAGCAGCAAATGCCGAGCCCGCAATCTGGATGGCTCGTTGGAATCCAGATAACACCATAGGGATGCAAGATCCGACAGATTTTCAATATGTAGAAATTGTAGATGGAATCGAAGACATGCAAATTACATACGGCACCGATACTGGTGGAGATGAATACGCGGAAACCTATGTCACAGCAAATAATGTTCTCGATTGGACTACTGTACGAAGTATTCGCATCTCTCTACTACTAAGAAGTGCTGATAATATTACCATTCAACCCCAAACAATTTTTTTTAATGGACAAAATAGAAATGCCCTTCCAGGACCGCAAGACAACAG
Organism: Gammaproteobacteria bacterium; assembly: GCA_965250225.1. Lineage (GTDB taxonomy): Bacteria > Pseudomonadota > Gammaproteobacteria > Eutrophobiales > Eutrophobiaceae > CBDEUK01. The sequence continues at coordinate 73,730 of CBDFNQ010000027.1, read as the reverse complement.
ATTACGTGTCGTGTATTCCTCGACTGTCTCGATACGCAATCAATTAAAATAATCTTAGGAGTTTTTAGTGAAAGCAATGACTAACAATTTACATCAAACAGGCGCAGCATTAATTACCTGTCTTGCCTTGCTGGTTGTATTGACATTGATTGGTCTCAGTTCAATGACCTCTACAACATTACAGGAAAAAATGACGGGCAGTGTCTATAACAGACAAGCTTCTTTTCAAACGGCTGAAGCGGCGCTCAGAGAAGCTGAAAATTATATGGGCACTATTGCGGCCAATCAAACACCAGCGGGAACAGAAAATGGGTTCTATGATTTTCTTGCTCCGAGTAATCCTGCTTATCCAGTATGGGATTGGCAAAAAAACCCAGGCAATAATTGGTATGCAACCAATCCAGCTAATATTCCACCCACACTCAACACTAATTTTCAGCCAAGTTACATCATTGAATTCAGTACTAATTATCAAGAGAACCCTAACTGTGAATTCAACACATTGACTAAAAGTGATTGCGATTCGCATAAAATTCATCGCATCACAGCACGCAGTCAAGGACTAAACGCCCAGGCTACCACAGTCGTTCAATCTACCGTTCGTACTAGAAAGTACGATTAGATAGTAGATCTCTTTGGAGGATCTAACATATGTTTATTTCTAAAAATATTTTCAAAACCACTTTACTTAGCATTATCACCTTGACTCTCGGGATAAATCAATCTGCCCATGCGCTACTTTCATTACCTAATGCGCCGCTTTTTCTTGGTAATAATATCCAACCCAACATCATGTTCTCAGTGGATGATTCCGGTAGTATGGATTGGGAAGTATTAAAAACAAATGCAACAGTAGCCATCTATCCTAATACTGGGGGTTTTGCAAACAGTGGCAATGTTGATATCACACCCACTGATACGGATACCGATGAATTACTTGAGTCCTGCGCGGGTTATAATGTTATGTATTATAATCCTAATCTAACCTTCGACAATTACACTCCCTGGATTGGAGAGGATAGCGCGGGCAACACGTTTACAAATCAACCCATCACCGCTGCTCGAATAGAACCCTATAACATCGCTAGTGGCACGATAGATCTAACTGCAATCGATGGTGGAGGTGATCCGTCCGGTTATATCCCCTGGACAGATAACGGCGATGGAATTTTTCAAGCTGGCGAATGTGCTGACAACTCAGGAGTTCCTTCTGTAAATTACGCACAATTTATGCCTGTCTCAGGAATGAGTCCTGCACAGCAAACTAACTTTGCCAACTGGTATAGTTACTACCGTAAACGTGAGTATGTACTTAAGCGCGTTATGTCAGAACTGATTGATTCATCAACTGACAGACTAGGCATTGCATCTCTACACAACCATAATAATATTGGTACGCCAGTGACAGACATGACCGTTACTGCTAACAAGGAAACATTAGAAGATATGATGTTTAGCATTAATTCCAATAATGGCACACCATTAAGAAGATTATTAAACAACGTTGGACAATATTTTGATGATACCGATGGCTCTGGTGCACCATCGGCAATAGGTTTTACTGACGCAAGTCCCATCCTACCTGCTAACCTGGGTGGTGAATGCCAACAGAACTTCGCCGTGCTCATGTCAGATGGTTTCTGGAATGGTAGTAACCCTGGTGTTGCCAATGAAGATGGTGGTGCCACGACCACTCACAATGTTATATTCCCTGATAACACGACAAAAACCGTTCAAGTTAATGGTGGCCCACACACAGATACCTTCTCTGAGACACTGGCTGACGTTGCGATGAAGTTTTATAAAAACGATTTGTCGGCATTAACCGATCGTGTTCCAGCAATTCTCATTACTGATGAGAGCAATCAGCAACGCATGATCACCTATGCGGTCTCATTTGGTCTGACCGGCACCCTCCCTAAGTTCGATCCTGCAAATCCAATCCCAGCTGATCACGAACCCCTAACTCCAGCACCACCTCCTACTGGTTGGCCTCAACCAATGTCAGGTACAGCAACAACACTGGATGATATGCGACATGCAGCCTTTAATGGCCGGGGGGTCTTTTTAAATGCGTCGGATCCTCAAGAATTGATCACATCACTCGCGAATGCGATTGGTGATATTGAAAACAGAACCGCTGCTAGTGGCTCGTCAGTAGCCATAGGCACATCAGTATTAAGTACGGGTTCGAGAATCTATAGTGCAGGTTTTAATCCAAGTGATTATTCTGGCACTCTAGAAGCTTTTCCGATAGATCCACTGACTGGTAATATCGGGGCTACACTATGGAATGCGAATAGCCTCAATGCAGGGAATCGTGGCAATATATTCACCATCGTCAGCAAATCAGGTACAGATACCCCTATTGATTTTGTAACAACTGACAACGATCTGAAAACCGCAGTGACACCGCCCATTGTTCCCCCTGCAGTGACCGCAATGCCTCCCGGTGTTGATGTCATCAATTATGTCCGAGGCGATGTTCCTACTCTTGAAATACAAAATGGTGGCATATATCGTAACAGAAATACGTTGCTCGGCGATATCGTCTCTTCTACACCTTTCGTACTCACAGAAGCCAATTTTGGCTACAATATCCTGCCAGGAAGCGAAGGAAGTACCTACCCAGCCTATTTTGCAAGTCAAGCTAGTGCCTACGCAGGAACTCCAACAGATGCTCTTATCATTGTCGGAACCAATGCGGGTATGGTTCATGCGTTTCGTGCTAATACTTCCGGTTCAGAAACGTTTGCTTATGTACCAAAAACTGTTCATAGCAATTTGCATCTTTTGACTGATCCTAATTACATACATAAATTTTTCATCAATTCGCCAGGTAATGCAGGTGATGCCTATCTAGGCGGAAATTGGGAAAAAACTCTATGTCAGTGGATTGGGTGAAGGCGGACGTGGTATTTTCGCACTGAAGGTTACCAATCCGGCCAGCGCATCTAATCCAGCATTGTGGGAAAAGAACAGTGCCGATGGAACACCTATTGATCCAATAGCGTATGAAGGGCTGGGTTTCATCAAACATAAACCCCATGTTATTCGGTTAAATAATGGCAAATGGGGGAGTCGTAGTGGGTAATGGTTTCAACAGTACCGGTGAAAAAGCACAACTCTTTATACTTGATGCTTCAGATGGTTCAATTATCAAGAGATTTGACACACTTACTGGCAGCCCTGCTAATACAAACGGTATGTCAGAACCATTAGTATTAGATACTAATGGTGATCGAATCATTGATTTTATCTACGCAGGCGATCTACTCGGCAATCTCTGGAAAATTGATGTTTCCAGTACGAGTGCAAGTGCCTGGGATTTTGCGTTTACCTCTGCGGGAAACCCAGTGCCTTTTTACACCGCAGTTGAACCTGATGGAATAACGCCACAAGCTATTACTGTCAAGCCTTCAATCGCTTTACATCCAAATGGCGGGTTCATATTGCTCTTCGGTACCGGTAAATTTCTGGAAACCTCGGATAACATTCTTACAGGCACAATCCCTACAAATACTTTTTATGGTCTTAGAGATAACGGTGCTCTAATTCCAGCAGGTAGAAACAATCTTCAAGTACAAACTGTTTCAGCGGTTCCGGGTAATCCAGCTGCCAGAACTATAACAACGAATATAGTTGATTATACATCTGACCAAGGCTGGTTTATAGACTTTAATATCGCAAGTGGAGAGAGAATTATAGCAGATGCCTTTGCGCTGAGTGATACCGTTGTTTTTTTTCACTTTTATACCCGGTGTTGACCCTTGCGAACCAGGTGGAAGGTCATTCATTATGGCCGCTGGCATAATCAATGGAGCTAATCCTACGGGAGCATTCTTTGATTTTAATGGCGATGGTATAATTGATAGTAATGACCTACTACCTGGTGGTGGTGGCAATGGCCCAGGAGGTATGGAAAAATCAGGCAGTCAAGGTGGTCTGGGTATAGTGACTAAGAGTGACGGTAGTCTTGGAATTCTAACTCAAGATACGCAAGGCAACAAAGACAATCAAGGCGCAGCTGGTGAAAATACACTTGAAGGTCGCACATCCTGGCGCCAACTTCAGTAATATTTAGCATAATTGAGGAAACTACAATGAAACTTTTTCTATCATTCATAACAACATTGATACTACTCAGCTTCAATGTGAGTCTTTATGCAGAGACAAATTTGCCTTACACTCAGGAAGGCATGATCGATGATCTTAATCTTGAGACCAACATGATTGTCATTGGTGATATTGCGTTCAGTGTATCACCACATGTTGAGATTAATAATACGTCTGGCGGGAAAAGCATTGGGGTTGAATACCTCAACACAAATACACCAGTAGGCTATAATACGAATGGTGACACTGTCAGTGAGGTCTGGATTCTGGACAGGGCTCCGATTGATCGATCTGTTGATGATGAGTAAACCATTACAAAGAGGAATATTAATGCGAAAGAAAAAACATAGTCTGGGTTTTACTTTGATCGAATTGATGATTGTCGTAGCAATCGTTGGCATCATTGCTGCGGTTGCCTATCCGTCATATCAAACCTACATCATGAAAGCTCGCAGAGCAGATGCCGCAGGGGATACGCAGGAGTTAGCTCAGTTCATGGAACGTTTTTTTACTGAGAATGGTGTTTACAATGTTGATCGAAATGGAGTTGCTATAAATCCACCCATCACTAAATCACCGGTAAATGTCACCAATCCACATTACACGATAGCACCCACTGTGCTAACACCAACGGCTTACACCCTAACAACAACTCGCGACAGTGCATCACAACAAAATGATACCCAGTGCGGAGATTTATCTGTCGATTCTGTTGGTGTCAGATGTATCAATGTCCAGGGCAGCCAGGAATGCTCAGACGTTGCAGCAGAAGCTGCAAATGTAAATAGATGCTGGTAGAACTTTTTCTGTAAGTTTCTTTCAATTATCGTTTTATTCTAAAGCCCTCGTTAAGAGGGCTTTTTATTGTCCGTTATTATTTTGCCAGATTCAGTGGGTTATCGGGATCGATACCTTCCCGAAAAGGCAGTTTGCGATCAACATTAGTCAATTGATAAACCTTGCCTATCCAGTTGTTTAATACTGCTTCAGCACTGTCATGCCAGGTGTTAAACAAATGCGGGATGATAAGATGCTCTGGAAATTCAAGCGCAGGCAAATCACTTTCTTGAATAAGTAGGGTCAGGTACAACTTTTCTTTGGCCGCCCCATCTTAGAAGGTCTTACCCTTCGACCATAGAGCGTTTCAACTTCGTCTTTAAAACGATCATTACCTAAAGCAAGACCTTTATTAACTGAGCCACGTATCTGCTCTAGCAATGTACAATCAACATGCGCTTTAAACAAAGCTCTATAGGCCAACTGCCGTTTTACTTTACTGTTACCTAATTTCAAGTATTCGTCATGATGAGTACAAAGTTCAGAGTTAATACCTAACGCATTACAACGATAGCTTGACCAAGTGTACCCAGAAGGATCGTTAACCATGTCTGCTCGAACAGGATTTAATTCAATATAACGGTGACATTGTAAAAGATAGCGTTCTGACTGAACAAGGCTCGATTTAAAGCGACCCTCCCAAAGCGTGCCTGACCGGCGGTACTGGTAATTAAAATATTGGACATAGCGACGCCCCAATGCCTGCATCATTTCCGATAACCCATCTCTGTTTGTTGGCGTCACCAACAAATGAACATGATTCGTCATAACACCCTTGCATGAACGGCAACATGGAATTTCAGTGAATATTCTTTTAACCAATTTGCGTAAGCAGAAAAATCTTGCTCATCTGCAAAACAGATACTTCTATTATTCCCGCGCTGTATAACATGTTGGGGGATCCCTGGAGGGCATAGTCGGGGTAAACGCGCCATGGCTGCTTCCTTGTAACCAATTGAGGAACGAAGTTTAACATATATTATAATACTCAGTAAAAGTTGTACCTGACCCTACTTATCCGGCACTGGACGATATGGCCGCCATTCGGGATTACATCGCCGAGGATTCACCGGAAAATGCTTACCGTTTTATTGAACGTCTCTTTGATGCCACCGAGCCGTTAACCGACCAACCCAAGATGGGACGACAAGTCCCGGAAGCCGAACGCCAGGATGTCCGTGAACTGCTCTACAAAGATTACCGGATTATTTATCGCATTAAACCCGAACAGGTAGATATCCTGACTGTTGTCCACGGCAGCCGGGATTTAACCCAACTGAAAACGAAACCGTGGGAGGTACAGTGATTTTTATGTGGATCAATCAAAATTAAATCTGTCACTTTTTCCCCTGATTAAGTTTGCCGGTTTCCTTTAAGTCTTAAATCATCACTGTCCTAACCCAACTGAGCAGAGTTTCCATTCTCCTTAAAACTATCATTTATTCCTAAAGATAAATAATTTTCAAAATCGCAAGTAGCTGCCATTTCAAAAATCATTTTAATAAAAACATCATCAGGATAACGGCTACGATCATCCAGTAAAAGTTTAAATTGTTGCCCAAGTATGCGATGCATCATTTCGTTTACACAGCGTAACTGAGTTGGATTTGACAAGGAGTCATTATCAATATCATAGGTGTCTCTCGCTAAGATTGTAATTTGATGACCAAGACGAGAAAGAAATTTTACCTGCCACGATTCAGTTTCGTTGCAATATAAAGACATAGTTTCATTAACATCCATAGACAGTCCTTAATCTATTGTCGTTCTCGGCAAACTATTTATATCAACACCTCTTTCCTCTAGTACCTTAATTCTTGTATTTCCATCAAAGATTCTTCCATCAGCTTTTACTTTTAAAGGCTCTGATGCCCCCGGCTTTAATGAGTCAGTAATATCTTGAGTGCTTCGAGTACGCTGAGACTCAAGATCAAATTTATTTGAACCTGAATTTAATGTCTCATCAGAGTGAATTCTTTTGAGTTTTGACTGATCTGCTTTCCCTGCACTCTTTGTAACCTTAAACTTTTTAGCAATATTGACAGTCGTCTTAATTTTCTTAAATGGATTTATTATGCCAAGTGCCGCTGCCTTTGCCGCATCTCCTATGTTCCCGGTTTCCTGATAATTGCTGTAAAAGTCGTACGCTACGAACGCTAACAATAGAATGGGTAACTCACCATCCGGATCGACGTATTTATACGGATTATTATTGGCATAGGCGTACTTGTTAAAGCTGTGGATATTGGAGTCCTGGAAGCCAGCGGGATCCACTCCCATAAATCGCCCTATGCTCGGATTGTAATAACGCGCACCAAAATAGCTTAAGCCGGTATCGTCATCGTGCGGTTTGCCGGTGAAAAAGAGTGCGTGCTCATCCGTGCTGACGAAATTCTCTTGGCGTTCTCCATACGGCCGGTAACTTTCTGTCCATAATAGGCTATCGGATTCATCCGAGGCGGCTACCACTGATCCCAGGGCATCGGTGTGGTAATAGGTGACGGTGACTGCTGCTTGGGCTGGACTGACACTACTCAATAGTAGGAGCAGGGGTAATAGCAATAGACCTATGATTGATTTGAGTGTGTGATTTTTAGTTTGAATGTGCATATTACATATACTTTTTATTCTGCATATACATCTAAGATTATATCTAAGCGATATTGGGATATTTTTTTCATCACTTGAGAGCTTAGCACTGCACCGCCTTGGCCATTATCAGAACTTAGCATGCAAAATATATCTAACTCACATTTGCCTCTTAAATCAGATAGTTTTTTTTTCTTGTTATCTAAAAAATCAATAATCTCATTCAAATGAGATTCGAAATCTGCATTTGGTAATGACGAAGATTCCAAGGCCCATAAAGATTGTTCTCTTTTTATCTTGTTGCGTGAGTAAATATCGCCTTTAGAATACCCGTTCGATGGCTTGCCAAGAATTCTCTCAAGATCCAATAGAGTATGCTCTTTTGAAGATATCCTTAATGTTACTTTAAGCTCTAACATTATTTAAAATCAATCGCCAATATTACCAATACTATCACCCAGTTTACCATCCTCAGTTTGAGGAAATACTTCTCCACAACTATTGCATACTTCAACATCTGGATTGCCCTCTATTTTGCCTTTATTTTTTATGCCATGTATTTTATCTTTTGTATCTTTTACCGATATGCCATGGGCACTGCCAATCTTACCTGGTTTATTTGATGTGTTTTCTCCACAACTAGGACATGTACCAACCTCACTACTTGTTTGACCTTTCTTCTCTTTTCCACCTTCCTTATTAAATATCGGACCAAAACCAATAGGGGCTGGTATAAATCCTATATCTAAATTTGGTGGCGTACCCATATCTGGTTGTAATACTGAGTAAGCAGTTATTAATACTAGACCGATTAATAAAGCATCGACTGCTAAAAGAGCACTTTCCCCATCCGGATCGACATACTTATACGGATTATTATTGGCATAGGCGTATTTGTTAAAACTGTGGATATTGGCGTCCTGGAAGCCAGCGGGATCGACCCCCATAAACCGTCCTATGCTCGGATTGTAATAACGCGCACCAAAATAACTTAAGCCGGTATCGTCATCGTGGGGTTTGCCCGTGAAAAAGAGTGCGTGCTCATCGGTGCTGATGAAATTCTCTTGCCGTTCTCCATAAGGCCGATAACTCTCTGTCCATAATAGGTTGCCTGTTTCATCGGAGGCTGTTACCACAGAACCCAGGGCGTCGGTGTGATAATAGGTGACGGTGACGACGGCTTGGGCCGGACTGACACTACCCAACAGAAGGAGTAGGAGCAGGGGTAACAGTAATAGACCTATGATTGTTTTGAGTGTTTGAAGGTGTTTATAAATTTGCATGGTTACTTCTCTGACTATTCTATTTTCAATCGTAAAATGCTTATTGTCCATTAGCTGTTAGCCTGTGTCGTGGTGTTTGTGCAATCGGTTTGTGGCAATGAATAAGACCCTTTTTATGTTCTTCTAATGGGTGGCTCTGTCGACTCCCTTATTATTTATAAAAATTTAAAGCACCATAACCAACAATATCTTCTGAGATAGCATCCCGAGTTATAACTGAATCTGGTGTTTAGGGGTTGAAAAAAAGCGGCGTATCTGGTTGATTTGAAGTTCGTGAAATCAATCAAATAACCAAAAGAGGATACGCCGCTATGAGTAAGAATAACGTTGTCGGTCTCAAAGATCGAGCCACCATCACAGATGCATTAACTGAACTGCTACAAAGCGGAGCACAGCAATTGATCCATCAAGCCGTACAAGTTGAATTGGAAGAACTGCTTGCACATCATGTCGAGCGTTTAACGTCAGAAGGCAAGGCCGCTGTTGTTCGTAATGGTTATCTGCCTGAACGAAAGCTCCTGACAGGGATTGGGCCGGTGACGGTTAAGATCCCCAAAGTACGTGCCAAATCAGGAGAACCCGTCACCTTTCATTCGGCACTGGTGCCACCGTATGTACGCAAGACACAATCCATTGAAGCTGCCCTGCCATGGCTTTATCTCAAAGGAATATCCACAGGTGAAATGGAAGCCGCCTTAACGGTCTTGGTGGGTCCTGAGGCACAGGGACTCTCCGCCAATACGATTTCACGGCTCAAGCAAGAATGGGGACAACAATACCAACAATGGCGAGAGACGCCATTGGACAAAGACCAATGGGTTTACATCTGGGCAGACGGGATCTATTCAGGACTGAGGTCAGAAGAGTCCAAGCTCTGCGCCCTGGTGATTATTGGTGTCAATGAGCGAGGTCAAAAACACTTTCTGGCGATTGAAGATGGTGTTCGTGAATCAACCCAGAGCTGGCGAGAAGTATTGCTCAAGCTCAAATCACGTGGCATGAACGTCCCCCAACTGGCGATTGGAGATGGCGCATTGGGGTTCTGGGCTGCGATGGACGAAGTCTATGCTGAAACACGACATCAACGATGCTGGGTGCATAAAACGGCGAATGTGTTGAACGCCCTACCGAAATTGTCACAACCTAAAGCCAAGCAGGCCTTACATGGCATCTGGCAAGCAGAGACAAAGCACAACGCCGAGAAAGCCTTTGAACTCTTTATCCAGACCTATGACGACAAATACCCAAAAGCCACAACGTGTTTACAAAAAGACCGTGAAGAATTGCTCGCTTTCTATGACTTCCCGGCACAACATTGGCAAAGTATTCGAACCAGTAATCCAATTGAATCGACCTTTGCGACAATACGTCACAGGACAAAACGAGCACGGGGTTGCCTGTCGCGTGACGGCATGTTGCATATGATGTTTAAGCTTGGAGAATGTGCACAAGGTAAATGGCGACGCCTAAGAGGATTTGATCACCTCGCCAAGGTCATCAAAGGTGTTCAATTTAAAGACGGTATAGAAGTGTCAAATAACAATCAGATCGCCGCTTGATTCAATTGGTCAAACACCAGATTGGTCAAACACCAGATTTGACAATAACTCAGACCCACCAGACACACAACTTAAATATGCACCTGTTGCATCATTATGCTCTTCTAGTAAAGAGGAACCTTTTAGAGGTTTTACATTTACTTGTTGAAAGTAATACACTAAATGATTATTCATAAACTTATTTTTTATAGTTTTTTTAACAAAGAGTCAGGCAGTGTAAAATCGATCGATAAGATCCTCAAGAATTTTTCCCTCGGTCGTCACTTCATGCTTTTCATCGAAACCAGCTTTAGCAAGCTGCTCAGTGAATTTATCGCGAAATTCTTCAGCAACATCGATAGCTAGACTAATACTCGAATTATCAGAACATTTAATTTGCCGTAATACATCAATTTGTTGCGAAGTCAGAAAGCCTGCACTACAAAGATATTCAATCTCGGCTTTAGTTAAGTTCAGAGAAATATTTTTATGGGTTGTCGTAGCCATTATACTTGGGTAGCAAATATAGCCACCAAGAATAAACATACATATCGCAAGTACCCAATCAATACATCTATCCTAAATGCAACATCTGCACAGCTTCCTGAACCCTATTCAAACTCCCTGGATTTGGAGTCGAGAGTAGGTGTATAGCATCTTCTGTATCCTCATTATCAAAATCAAACCCACTGAGCGCAATTAAAGTTGCCAGAAACTGTACATCAGATGGATTGATTTCATCATCAAAAACTGCCTTACAAAGTTTTGCTACCTGTTCTGCTGTAACAACCACCTGGTCAGAATCGAATGACAAACATAGATCTCCCGAAGTCGCAGCTCCATCTTTACGTGAAAGAAGTCTGGTTTTCTCCGTCCGGTATATGGTGCAGAAACGTTGTTGGTCTATCGTGCCTAAGAGAACCCTCTCCAGCTCACTGGTTTTCATTGGCTGCGTCCCTCAGGCCCTCCGCGGGCTGGTTTCTTGTGTTGAAATTTGTTGCCGCGGTCAAATGAAAATTTGCGGGAACGAATTAATTTTCCATTGCTATTCTTAACAAATTCCATTTCTGCTCTAGATTGGCCAGGTCCTTTTCCAGGAATAATCTTTGTCTTTTTTGTGAATTTTCCTTTCCCGATTGTTGTCACTACAGTCTCTTTTTTGACTTTAGAAAGTTTACAAGCACAATTTTGCGACTTCAACAAGGTCTGCTTTTCGGCAATGTACTCGAATAAAATCACCTTCATCTAACCTAAAAAACAGATGATCTTCAGGCGTGATATGCTTTTCGCCCTTCAACCATTCATCATCACGGTCTTCAGGGCTTTTATAACCCATCTCATCCAAACCAGAAACAACTCGAACTCCAAAATCAGGGCTAAACTCCAAATAATCAATTTCTTCAAAATTCAGTGAGATTGGTAATTGATTCTTTCCATACTCAGAGTTTGGTTCAAATAATATCTGTAATTGGCGTGAATTCCCCTTTAAAATCACTCCAACAAAGTTGTACAAATTATGCAAATCATAAACTTTACCCGTCTTAATAATTTCGTTGCTTTGTCCTATTTCAAAACTTTTCTCCATTTTCATTTCTGACGCTCAAGAAACTTCCGCGCTGTCCTAATGTCCTGCTGAGTTGCAGGTCGAACAGGCGAATTTTTAGTATTAAACGCTGGCTGATTTGGAGCTTTTAAGTTTCTAGGGGAAACCTTAGTGTGAGGAGTTGGAACATCACCGTGCGTCCTACCAGCTAAATCCAATTCCATCTTCTGGCTAGGAGAACGCAAAGTAACTCGGTTTTTATTTGCATTCTTCGGAATAAGGTCAGCAGCCTGGTCTTTTAAAGACTTCCCTCCCCCCTTTGCAACAACTAATCCATCCAAAAAGGCAAAAAAATAACCCTCGCGGGCTTGTTGGCTATTCTGGCGGGCAGATTGGTCACTACAACAAAGTGATAAGTTTGAACTGCCGTCATAGATGTGATTTTTTCTACTTATACCGCTGGTTTCTACTTCAAAACCGCCATAGCTGTATTCTATGTTTTCATCGTAGCTATATGAAAGCTCAAAGCTTGAAGCCGCAACTGAAGCCCAAGCTTGGCTAAAACAAACACTTAATATAAATAATGAAATTAAACGGAAAACCATATACATGCGCTCAACCCACTTTATTATCTGGTAGACCTAGTAAATATTTAGCCTCTTTAACAGCACTCTCAAAATCTCCATACCTTCCGCCTAGATTTGAAAGAACTCTAATCTCGTATGTTACTTCTTCCTCAGAGTCATATTTACGTGCAAATTCGTGAAGCAAGTAAGAGCCATCACTATCTCTTACTATTTCGATTATTCGTTTATCACAATCAGAATGGATTCGTTTAATTTTTTCCATAGTTTTATAAGCTTTCTCAGTCACCAATTATAGTTTTAGGTTCGATAAGCTCATTCGTGGAAGCATCCCTAAACGAGTGAGTTTGAATTTGCGTTCCATCTTTTACCGGTTTCGCACTAGAGCTAACTTTCTGAATATTTGCGGGGTTACGACCGGTCTGTGCTGCTATTCGGTTTGCTTGTTTAGCTGGCTGACTAATGACGGTGCCGCCACCTTTAGATAGTTGACCCAACTGCTCTTGGGAAGCTAGCTGTTTTTGGAGCTTAAGCCCATTAGCAGATGAGTTTGCCCCCTTTGTAACCTTAAACTTTTTAGCAATATTGACAGTCGTCTTAATTTTCTTAAATGGATTTATTATGCCAAGTACCGCTGCCTTTGCCGCATCCCCTATGTTCCCACTTTCCTGATAGCTGCTGTAAAAGTCGTACGCTACGAACGCTAATAATAGAATGGGTAACTCACCATCCGGATCGACATACTTATACGGATTATTATTGGCATAGGCGTACTTGTTAAAACTGTGGACATTGGAGTCCTGGAAGCCAGCGGGGTCCACACCCATGAACCGTCCTATGGTGGGATTGTAATAACGCGCACCAAAATAGCTTAAGCCGGTATCGTCATCGTGCGGTTTGCCTGTGTAAAAAAGTGCGTGCTCATCCGTGCTGACGAAATTCTCTTGCCTTTCTCCATAAGGCCGATAACTCTCTGACCAAAGAGGGTTGCCTGATTCATCGGAGGCCGCTACCACAGAGCCTAGAGCATCGGTATGATAATACGTGACGGTGACGACGGCTTGGACTGGAGTAATAGCACTCAGCACAAGCATCAGTGATAATAGCAATAGACTGATAGTGGTTTTAACGGTGACCCCTTGTTTTTGTCTTTTATGAATGAATCATTTTGAAAGTTGGTTGGAACTTAACCCCAAGGATGCCATTCGAGTTCAACAGGGTCTCGCCAAAGTCCCTTCCCAACATCTAAATTAGCCACAGGGTAGAGTGACTGATCAACACCTAACAATGTTCCAAGCGATACCTCTCGAATCTCTTCTTTTGGCACATCAGGGCCAGCACCAGCAAACAACTCCCACTGATCTTCCTCCCAACGCATTGCTTCGGTGACTGACTCCCCTCTAAGAGCATCGAGATTTGTTACTGCTGTTGATTGCTCTGGCACTGGATATTCCCACTCTTCATCTAACCACCGCCAAGCTGGTTCGTCAACCACACTCCACGGTTGAGTTAGATTTGGAATATCAACAGTCCAGTGCGCTTGGTCAGGAACAATCTGTAAAGCAGGCATCTCACTTACATTGTAAAAATCCAATGCTCCAAACATCATTTTTTTTACCCACGAGGAATCCACTTCGCGAAGCGAAAAAGTGCCTAGTGATTCAAGCTCAACTCTTAAATCCTTCCAGGTATTTATTGATCTAAGCCTCACTGTAACAGCGTTAATAATCTGGCTAACATTATCAACCGAATAAAACGCAGCACCAGCCAAAATCAGTTCAAATCCAACAACTTCACTGACACCAATAGTGTAACCAAATCTTGGAGAAACCCCTCCCATAATCAAATAAATATGGTGACCATCATTGGCTATGTTTGACCGAATTTCCTCCAGCATAGTGTTTCTATCAGTCATCATTTTTTATGGATATTTTTATGACAAGGATCACACAATATCGCCGTATTTTTTGAAGTAGTTTGCCCCCCATCCGCATGTCTTTTAATATGATGGCCTCGAGCATCGTCAACACCAATATCTTTTCCGCAGCCCTCACACTTTCCGCCCCGTTTATTCAACAAATCACCTTTCTCGTTCTTTGTTAGAACACGTTTAGGGTCACGTTGGTTAGGTGAAACCGAACCTTTACCGGTTGGAGATTTAGGTAGACCTGTCTTCTTTGTCCTCTTAAACTTTTTAACAATATTGGCAGTCGTCTTAAGCTTCTTAAACGGATTTATAAGACCCAGTGCCGCTGCTTTTGCCGAATCTCCTATGTTCCCGGTTTCCTGATAACTGCTGTAAAAGTCGTACGCTACGAACGCCAACAATAAAATAGGTAACTCACCATCCGGATCAACAAACTTATACGGATTATTATTGGCATAGGCATATTTATTAAAGCTATGGACATTGGAGTCCTGGAAGCCAGCGGGGTCCACACCCATGAACCGTCCTATGGAGGGATTGTAATAACGAGCACCAAAATAGCTTAAGCCGGTATCATCATCGTGCGGTTTGCCTGTGTAAAAAAGTGCGTTCTCATCCGTGGTGATGAAACCTTCTTGCCTTTCTCCATACGGACGATAACTCTCTGACCAAAGAGGGTTGCCTGATTCATCCGAGGCGGCTACCACTGAACCCAGGGCATCGGTGTGGTAATAGGTGACGGTGACGACGGCTTGAACTGGACTGACACTACTCAATAGAAGGAACAGGGGTAATAGCAATAGACCGAGAGTTTTTTTGATTGAGTGTTTATCTATATGCATTGTTACTTCCTTATTTATTCTATGTCAATCGTAAAATGCTTGTTGTCCATTAGCTGTTTAGCCTGTGATGAGGTGTTTCTAAAATCGACTTGACGTTATTTATGCTGGAATAAGAATCTCGGGCTTGTTCAATGACCGCTGTAATCCTATAGGATGCGATGTAACAAGAATATTTTCAGATAAGCCTAGTGCTACCCACATTTCACATTCGTTTATATCAGTTAATAAACTATCACAAAGCTCTTTTGTATCTAATTTGCGTATTTCATATTCTGGCCAATATTCTAACCATCTTTTTATTTCATTTTTATTTGTCCAAATAGGAAAAAATTCGTCTCCATCTGGAGAAACGCCGTTAGCCCATTGACGATCATTGTTTGAGTAAAGTGAATAGCCTCCATCGCGTTTTAATTTATTAACAAAACCTTTATAACATTCAACAATAAACACGTTGCGCAAATTATTATTATCTATATCTATAATCTCTCTTCGTCTGAGATGAAAATTTGCAACGAACTCATCGGTAAGAGCCTGTTCAAACATTTCTCGCCCTTCTTGTTTATCCTTATAGGTTTCAGACGAGACAATTTCTGTAAGTAATATTCTTGAAATACACCATGATGTATCTGATAGATTCTTTTCAATGATTCTTTGGATTTCATCTTCAGATTTAACTAAATCATTGCGCACCCAACATCCTACAGTTGCCCCCGCATATTCTCTAAATGCATTTGATTCAAGAACAGGACACACATCAACAACAACATAATATGCATTTCTATCAGCCATAATTTTAGCGTTTTGGTTTATCTCCTCGTTTATTAAAGTGTGTTTTTCTCGGTCCAGAGACGCGCTCACCATTCTGTTTAACTCCATGATAATGCTGCGCTTGCTTTTTAGTAGCTTTATCTTTTACTACACGACCACTACCCTGTGCATTAGCTCCATCAATAGCTTTTTTTCGGGTTGCAGAATTTGAATTATGGAATACAGGTTTTCCGCTTGGCCCCAGTCGCGTACCATCTTTTGCGGTTCGTTGCCCATTTGCCGTAACACATTTACAATTATGCACCAGCGCCTTACTTTCCCCGGCAAAGAAGGTATTAAAATCCGCAACTGTAAAATTATACGTATCTTCAACTTGTTCTAACGCCGTCAGACTGACAACCTCTAACTCTCCATTCTCAAAACTCTCTATCTGCATCCCGGCAACAAGCTTGGCAGAATCCACCCAGCCTTTACCTTTTACCCAATAAGGATGGTTGTCTGTGACTTTGAGAGTTTCTATCTTACCCGCTTTGTTTTTTAACACTATCTCATAAAGCGATTTACCTTCGGTCAGAAACAATTCTGTAACGGGTTTAAGTTGGGAGCTGTTGGTTTCTGGATCACGCGAATAAACCAGGTCTCCAGTATTAATCTCTTCAATGGCTTTGAGTCCATTCTCGGTCAATACCGGCGTACCCTTTTCAAAACAACAACAACCCCTTGTCCTCTTAAACTTTTTAACAATATTGGCAGTCGTCTTAAGCTTCTTAAACGGATTAATAAGACCCAGTGCCGCCGCTTTTGCCGCATCCCCTATGTTCCCACTTTCCTGATAGCTGCTGTAAAAGTCGTACGCTACGAACGCTAATAATAGAATGGGTAACTCACCATCCGGATCCACATACTTATACGGATTATTATTGGCATAGGCGTACTTGTTAAAGCTGTGGATATTGGAGTCCTGGAAGCCAGCGGGATCCACTCCCATAAATCGCCCTATGCTCGGATTGTAATAACGCGCACCAAAATAGCTTAAGC
This sequence comes from Gammaproteobacteria bacterium, assembly GCA_965250225.1. Classification (GTDB taxonomy): domain Bacteria; phylum Pseudomonadota; class Gammaproteobacteria; order Eutrophobiales; family Eutrophobiaceae; genus CBDEUK01. The sequence continues at coordinate 56,665 of CBDFNQ010000027.1, read as the reverse complement.
CGGTATCGTCATCGTGCGGTTTGCCGGTGAAAAAGAGTGCGTGCTCATCCGTGCTGACGAAATTCTCTTGGCGTTCTCCATACGGCCGGTAACTCTCTGTCCATAATAAACTACCGGATTCATCCGAGGCGGCTACCACTGAACCTAAAGCATCGGTGTGGTAATAGGTGACGGTGACGACAGCTTGAACAGGACTGATACTACTCATCAGAACAAGCAGTGGGAATACCAATAAACCAATTATCAATTTTAAGAGATTATCTAGTTTGTACATGAGACTCTTTCCTTAATATCTACTTAGTAAATGTTGCCATTAATATATTGTTACTTATTACTGATACTCCACATGTAATAACGGTGCTGCAGCGCCTTCATAGGATTCCGCTACTCGTTTACCGCTGCCGGTTACGACCAATGCCAAGGCATTCCCCGATGACCAGCCAGAGCGATTCACGATCTCCTGTATGACTGCCGCTAAGTCCGGCGTTTGCTGGGCAACCCCAACATCTCCAACCGCGTTCCAGCTCGCCGGTATCCAGGCCACCGATGCCGTGGTCTGGGCTCGACCTGAGATATCACTGTTTGTCGTGGTATACGCTTGAGCATTGTCCACCGCTTCGCCCCGCACCAACAACGACGCACTCCCAGTGTCAACTTCATCGGCCTGGAACTGAATGTAGGCATTGGTGATGGTTGCGCCTGCTGGGACCGTTATCCCGGTGAATCGCATACCGACGACCTGCAAGGTGCCAAAATTGTCAATCATCTCTAAATCGTTACTGTCTAAATAGACGGAACCACTAGCAATACTTTCTTCTGCATCATCACTGCTAGAAGACACCGGGACATCTAAAGTTGTGACGCTACCACCACCGCTGGTTACCATCACGCTAATACTGCTCGTACCCACCAAGCTACCACTGTCCGTCACACTCGCCGTGATGACATGTGTGTTCACACTCAATGCACTGACGTTAATACTGCTACTACTGCCAATCGAACCATCGATGTCCGATGACCATTGGATCGAAGAACCATCAAGCCCTGCGTCCTCAGCATCACTTGCGGTGCCTGTGAAGTTAATGCTCGTTCCATCCACCACACTCGTGCCATCAACTGGTGCGGTAATTATTACGGTTGGTACGGTGTTGCTGCTCTCATTAACGTCTGTCACTGTTACAGCCACCGATTGTGTCGTCGCATTCAACCCATCACTCACCGACACATCCACGTTATAGATGTTATCCGTATTATTATCAGTTGGATTTTCAAAATCAGGTGCGGTGATGAAACTCAACGTGCCGTTATTCAGATCGATAGTAAACAGCGCTTGGTCAACACCACTACTCAGACTGTAACTCAGTGTGTCTCCCGGTAAGTCCGCGTCCGTTGCTGTCACCGTTAATACCGCCGTCGTGTTCTCAGCAACACTCGCCGTATTCAGACTGGTAATAACCGGCGTGTTGTCATTGACCGCCGTCACGTCAATCGTTATCTGTGCCGTGTCCTGTAAACCATTACCATCATCGGCTTGAACCGTTAACACGTATTGCGTCGTGATCTCATAGTCCAGAGTAGTTGGGGTTGTGGTCGTGATCACACCCGTAGTCGTATCAATGCTAAACGCATTACCCGTGTTACCACCTAAGATACTGTACGTCAGTGCATCTCCATCCGAGTCTGTGTCACCGCCACTGACATCGTCGACGTCGTCGACAAAGCTATTGGCGGTAATGTCTTCAGCAACACTGACGCTGTTATCATTGATCGCTGGTGCGGTGTTCGAACCACCGCCGGTGCTGTACTCTAAATGTAATAACGGTGCTGCAGCGCCTTCATAGGATTCCGCTACTCGTTTACCGCTGCCGGTTACGACCAATGCCAAGGCATTCCCCGATGACCAGCCAGAGCGATTCACGATCTCCTGTATGACTGCCGCTAAGTCCGGCGTTTGCTGGGCAACCCCAACATCTCCAACCGCGTTCCAGCTCGCCGGTATCCAGGCCACCGATGCCGTGGTCTGGGCTCGACCTGAGATATCACTGTTTGTCGTGGTATACGCTTGAGCATTGTCCACCGCTTCGCCCCGCACCAACAACGACGCACTCCCAGTGTCAACTTCATCGGCCTGGAACTGAATGTAGGCATTGGTGATGGTTGCGCCTGCTGGGACCGTTATCCCGGTGAATCGCATACCGACGACCTGCAAGGTGCCAAAATTGTCAATCATCTCTAAATCGTTACTGTCTAAATAGACGGAACCACTAGCAATACTTTCTTCTGCATCATCACTGCTAGAAGACACCGGGACATCTAAAGTTGTGACGCTACCACCACCGCTGGTTACCATCACGCTAATACTGCTCGTACCCACCAAGCTACCACTGTCCGTCACACTCGCCGTGATGACATGTGTGTTCACACTCAATGCACTGACGTTAATACTGCTACTACTGCCAATCGAACCATCGATGTCCGATGACCATTGGATCGAAGAACCATCAAGCCCTGCGTCCTCAGCATCACTTGCGGTGCCTGTGAAGTTAATGCTCGTTCCATCCACCACACTCGTGCCATCAACTGGTGCGGTAATTATTACGGTTGGTACGGTGTTGCTGCTCTCATTAACGTCTGTCACTGTTACAGCCACCGATTGTGTCGTCGCATTCAACCCATCACTCACCGACACATCCACGTTATAGATGTTATCCGTATTATTATCAGTTGGATTTTCAAAATCAGGTGCGGTGATGAAACTCAACGTGCCGTTATTCAGATCGATAGTAAACAGCGCTTGGTCAACACCACTACTCAGACTGTAACTCAGTGTGTCTCCCGGTAAGTCCGCGTCCGTTGCTGTCACCGTTAATACCGCCGTCGTGTTCTCAGCAACACTCGCCGTATTCAGACTGGTAATAACCGGCGTGTTGTCATTGACCGCCGTCACGTCAATCGTTATCTGTGCCGTGTCCTGTAAACCATTACCATCATCGGCTTGAACCGTTAACACGTATTGCGTCACTGCTTCATAATCTAAATCTACGTTTATGTCTGTAGTGATTACCCCAGTTGTTGCCGTAATGTTAAAGCCATCTGAGTTTATAAGACTATAGGTCAGTGCATCACCATCCTGATCAGTATCATTACTGGTATTGGCATCGTCGACGTCGTATACAAAAGTATTGATAGCAATGTCTTCAGCAACACTGACGCTGTTATCATTGATCACCGGTGCGGTGTTGGTATTGACTTGGGCTGTACCAGCTGAAGGAACATTTTCTAAAGTGCCGAGACCGTCGACATAACTAACTACTACCTTGATCACTTTTCCCACTTCGGTTTGGGTCAAGGTATACATACTGCTTGTCGCACCGACAATATCAGTATCATCGCTCTGCCATTGATAGCTGAACCCGCCCGCACCCAACCCATCCGCATCACTGATACCACTGGTATCGGCAGTCAAAATCTGACCTAGTGAAGCGGTGCCCATGATAAGCGGTAAGCCCACCGGCGCATCGTTGGTATCGGTTACTACCGCCGTGGCCGCAGAGGGTACATTCTCGAGTGTGCCACCGACATCGGTGTAAGAGACGATGACCGTGATGGTTTGTCCCACTTCACTTTGGGTTAAGACATAGGTACTGCTGGTCGCACCAGCAATGTCAGTACCACTACCCTGCCATTGATAGGCGAACATCCCTAAACCATCGAGATCACTGATACCACTGGCATCAGCCGTTAAAGTCTGACCTTGTGAAGCGGTGCCCGTGATAACAGGCAGACCGACTGGGGCGTTATTCACCGAGGTCACAATTACAGTAATACTGTTTGTGCCAACTAATCCACCACTGTCGGTGACACTGGCTGTGATGGTATGTGTGTCCGGACTTAACGTGCTGATGTTAATACTAGCACTTGTGCCCGTGCCCAATACACCATCTTTGTTCGAAGTCCATTCAATCAAAGCACCCAGGTCTCCGTCCTCGGTGTCGTTGGCGGTGCCCGTGAAGGTAATACTCGTCCCTTGCACAACATTCGTGCCATTAGCCGGGGCGGTAATCATTACCTGGGGTAGACTATTATAAGTGATATTAATTGTTACAAGAGAGGGAGAACTCGCGCCCTCATCATCAGACATCGTGTAGTCGATGTTTACAACATCTGTATCACCCGGGGTCAGTGCAGCAAAATCAGTTCCTGGATCAAACAACAAGTAATTATTAATAATAGATGCTGAACCTTTAGCTCCTTGAACTGAAACACTGTCCAATGTAAATGTGCTTGGAATATCACCAAAATCGGCGTCTGGATCCGTATCGTTAACCAATACGTCAACGATCATGGTATCAGCATTGGGCAATGCTCCTAATGTATAAAATAGGCCTGATATTCCAGAAGAACTGCCATCACCCGTAGCGGGGTCGCCACTCTCCCATACAACAAATAATCGACCATCTGATAAACTTATGGCATTAGCGTTACGTTGATAGTTCTGGGTAAATTGATTTACGAATAAAATTGAGCCAATCGGAAGGCCATTAGCTTGAAAACGTTGGGCGACAATACCTGTAGAACTGTTATCTCCAGTGCTCGTATCAGGGTCGTCCCAGAGAATTACGAAACCACCGTCTTTCATCGAAACAATACTTGTAATTATCTTTGATAACCCGGATATAAAGATTTTTTCTCTTCCTATACGCGCCCCATTAACATCAAATATTTGGCCAGAAACACTACCAAAAGTAGAAGTATTCCATGCCAACACAATATTATCATTCTCCAGAATATTAATACTTGTATTCCATTGATTATTTCCTTGTTCAGTTACTAACTGAATAGGTTCAGATAGAGCTTGACCATTAGCGTTATATTTACGTATTGCTGTGCCACCTGATTGGTTATTGAAACTTAGTCCATCATCTAAATTCCAAGCAATGATAAAACCTCCATCTGATGTACTAAGCACAGTTGGGTTAACAGTAAAACGATCTGGTTTTGTAGCTTCATTATTGGCCTGGAAACCTCCAATTGAATCTCCATTGGCGTTATATACTGTACCAACCACATCATATTTTGGTACCGTGAAACTACCGTTATTAACGAATATAGTACGTTGATAAGTAATAACAAAACCGCCATCTTTTAAGGCGGCCACATGAGCGTATGTAGAAACATTACTTCCTGCTGGAAATTCATTCCCTATTGGGCTTCCATTAATATCAAATCTTTGTCCAACGATTTGAGAATTACCTACTAATGTGTTGCTATGCCAAACAACTACAAACCCACCATCCTCCAAAGAAGAAACACCAGAGACATTCTGAATATCTAATGTAGTAGTGTTTACCAAAAATTCTGTTCCTACTGGTTGCCCAATAGAATCGTATATTTGGCCTGCAATACCACCATCGGGATCACCAGTTGCAGCATCAGATGTATTCCAGATAACGACACTCCGCCCTCCTAGCAATAGGGAACTAACTGCTCCATATTGGAAATTATTAATGAAAGTATTCACTAGAAATTCATTATCAGGAATTAACTGTGCGCCTAATTGATAATCTACTATGTCCGGGGTAGGTGTTGGAGGACTGTTAGCCCCTGGAATGACGGTAACAGTAATTGTAGTAGCTCCTACGTTTACCAAAACTGTCCGACACACTAGCTGTTATGGTATGAATACCTCCTATTAACGTACTGGTACTGAAGCTAGTTCCTGTACCGATTGGAGAACCCTCTTTACTCGAATTCCACTGAATTGAAGCGCTCAAATCACCATCTTCCACATCATCCGCTGATCCGGTAAAGTTGATGATAGTTCCTTGTGGAACACTTAGGCCATCGGCAGGAGTGCTGATGCTAACCGTTGGAATAGTACCAAGATCCATAGGATTACTTCTCTGGTATAAATCATGACCTCTCATTGGCCATGGTGCAGTAGTGCGTAATCCACCTGAATTATCAACCAACGCATGTAGCCGACCAAAATTATCACCAATATAAACTGTGCCATCTCGTCCAATAACAGGTGATGAATTAATTGACACATGTCTTGCGGTATAAGACCATTTCAAACTACCGTCACCGGGGTTAATACTCCAGAATTCACCTACTGCTGAATTACCGTTAACACCAATAATAATTGTCCCATCGGCAGCAATGGCTGGTGTTGAATTGACACTACTAGGCGTGTTATAGGTTTGCTTTAATGTGCCATTCTGGTTGATGGCAAATATTTTTTTTGTGGTGGCAGCAGGTCCGAAACCAGAAGGTGAGCCAATGTAAATTGTGCCATCCACATCGATCGCGGCGGAGGCTGAAGGCGAAACCCCAAATGGACCATATATGTACTCCCAAATAATCGTGCCATCAGTAGGATTTATTGCTTGTAGTGTAGCTGCTCCGCTTACTCCCCAGATCGGAACATATAGTGTTCCATCAGCACCGATGGCCATCTTATTAATGCCGTTAGCATTAATCGACCAAAGTTCATTTCCAGCTGGATCAATCGCGTATAAAGCGCCGACTGTTGACATATAAATATTGCCACCCTGCCCAACGACTAGGTATCTAGAAAGATGTGGTGTGTCGATGAACTTCCAATTTATCGAACCGTCTACAGGGTTGATAGAGTATAGAGAATAGTCTGATTGGACATATATAGTTCCATCAGTAGCTATGGCAGGTTTAGACGGTGTTGATCCAGTACCAATATCAACTTTCCACAGCTCAGTACCATCTGGCCTTACCGCATATAAATTTCCATCAACAGATGTTGCGTATACAGTATGATCGAGTCCTATTACAGGATGACCCGTGGCTGCTGAAAATGTCCATTTGATCTGCCCATCGGGCGAGAATGCTAATAAATTTTGAGAACCAACATATATTGTATTGTCAGAAGCAATGGCAAAACCTCCACTAGAACCTAGATCATACGACCAGGCGAGTTCACCTGGAACCGGGCTTGAGTTCGGATCATCAATTTGATGAGTCGTTAGAAACTCCTGTAAATTTGTGAAGCCATCGCCATCGAGATCAGTGTACGCATCAACCGCATTATTCGGATCAAGACCCAAATCGATTTCCACCAGATCGGGGATGCCGTCATTATCGGAATCCGAAAGCGTCGCAACGTCGCTAGGATCAAGCGGATCTAATCCATTACTCACCTCAAAACCATCGAATAGTCGATCATTGTCCGTATCAACATTGTTTGGCTCTGTTCCCAGTAGAAATTCTTGTAGATTCGTCAAGCCATCATTATCAAGATCTAACAAGGCATCATTTGACAGTGGATCCAATCCAAAATTGATTTCAAATCCATCATCCATGCCATCACCATCGGTATCCGCCAGTAGCGGGTTTGTGGTATGAACGTTGACTTCATTACCATCGGTCAGTCCATCGCCATCGGTATCCGTTAATAAAGGGTTTGTGGTATGAACGTTGACTTCATTACCATCGGTCAGTCCGTCACCGTCAGTATCGGTTAATAAAGGGTTTGTGGTATAAACGTTGACTTCATTGCCATCGGTCAGTCCGTCGCCATCAGTATCCGTTAATAAAGGATTTGTGGTATGAACGTTGACTTCATTGCCATCAGTCAGTCCGTCGCCATCGGTATCCGGATTATTCGGATCAGTGCCCTGTTGAAGTTCTTCACACAAATTTAAACCGTCAATATCCGTATCGGTAATCTGGAACGAATCATCTCTGCGTGCGATTAAAGATGAACCCAAGCGAATATAATTAGTAAACCTGCACTCAGCTACATTTCGTTCATACGATAATTGACCGAATTTACTGTATACGGAGTGGTTAGTAATGCCAGTCGTATTATCAGTTTCAACCGTTCGTTGTCTATTTCCATCATAGATGTAGCTTTTATCAAATGTTATTTCGCCAGTAGGAAGTCCTCCTGTTGCATTCATTAGGTTTGATGCATCATCATAGGTATATTGATGTTGAGATAAAGGTGTATTAGCAAGTAGAAAGGTATCTAATGTGGTATTACCATACACATCATAGCCATAGTTATTCTTTAGAGATGTAACAGGATCATTAACTTGCAAAAGTCTCAGGCCATTGATATAAGTCAATGTTGTATTGCCAATCGATTTAGATACTATATCGCCTCTATAGTTGTAACTAATAATCCCAGCTCCCCATGTATCAGCATCAGCCTGAATGAGCCGATCAACACCATCGTAATCCAGGAAATTAATATTATTATATATGTTTGCACTATCAATAATTGATTTTACATTACCGATCTCATCATAACTGTAATCTAAATCGACAATGTTGCTACCGTTCCCGACTTGAATACGATCAGTAAATAAACGCGTTGGGGTTAAATCAATCGTGGTGGTCTGACCATTCGCCAAGTCATAAGATTTTACGTTGCCATTTGGGTGATAAATAACATTACTTGCAAAGCTACCAACTTGAGTCGGTCGCCCCAGATTATCGGGAGCGTAATTCACCACAAAACTATCCGGGTAGGTGATGGTACTTAGGGTATCCAGCGCATCATAGCCATACGTTAATCCAAATACTTGAGCATTGGCACCAGTGACGGTGAGCGTCTCATCAGTGAGATTGTCATTTTCATCGTATGTGTAGACCCAGTCAGTGTTACCTTTTGTTAATTGCTTTAGATTGTCATTTTCGTCATACACATAATTTATGTCAGGTGCATCATTACCTGTATTGTCTGGATAATTCGTCAATTTCAGACGATTGAGATTGTCGTAGGTATAATTCGTTATTGCAGAGGTTCCAACCTGAGAGGATTTCATATTTCCGACTGGGTCACGTCCATAAAGTGTGATGCCAGTTTCGGGGTTATTCTCATCTTTAAGAAAATAGTTCACATCATACGTGTAGGTACGTGCATTTCCATAACATAAGCCATCGGTTGCATTAATTTCTCCCTGGTATATTTGAGTGACTTGATTCAGCAAATTGTAATCAATCAACGTGCAGATTGATTCTGGTGAAATTTTATACAGAAGGACCTTGCCATTATCTGGATGTCCATAAGCTCGGAATGTGTATGTTGTTTGATGACCACGTTCATTTGTTTCAAAGACATGTACATTATCACCAGTAGTTCCATATACATAACTTCGAGACTCGCCATCAGGGTGATCGACTTGTGTTAACCGGTCGATGGCGTCGTAAGTAAATGTGACGCCAATTGCAGAGTTCGGGTAAGAGTCGAATATTTTTCGACCAAGTACATCGTAGGTCGTTGTCTTGGTGATTGTTTCGCTTGATATTTTATCTGTTCGATCGACCTGAGTTTCTTGACCAAAACCATCAAAAGTGACAATTTCTTCGTAATTTCCTCGTGTCAACGTCTTGTCAGTTGATGACCATGCAATAGTCACATCAGAACTCAGGAGATTTGGATAATCGATATCGGTTAAGCGATTCAAACCATCATAAATAAAGCTGGTGGTAATGCCTCTACCATTGGTAGTGGATGCCACCGTACCAGAGTTATTAACCGTCCTTAAGATGGTGACTGATTCAGGATGATTTTCTAATCGTGCTATACCCCGTTTGTAATTACTTTTTGTAATTGTATTGAATCGTGCATCTGTAATTATTGCTAGATCTCCATCAGAAGTATAGGTGTACGTTGTCTCTACTCCATATTTATCTTCAGATACAAGTTGTCCAAGTATGTTAAATTGTCTATCAATGGTTCCAATGCCAGTGATCGTTTCATCTTCTTTTTTACCAATGATCCATTTAACCGGATCATTGTAATAAGTGATGTTGGTAATTTTATTAGGTATAGTAGTTACACCAGCTGTTTCTTCAATCCTTTGTGGATTACCATAGACATCATGAAGAGACATCATTGTTTTATGAGTGCCTCCACTTCGCCATGTTTGGATTTCTGTTTGTATCGGCGCATTACTTACCATGTCTGATTGGTTTGGAACTCCGCGGGAATAACTTTCATCCGAAATTTTACGTTTGCCCCAATAATGTATTGTTTGTTCCGCTAATGTAGCATCTTGATTACGGGTTTCAGTCGATAATAATAAACCTGCCGCCCATACATTTTCGAACCCTGTAACCGTATCACCTTGATGAATATATTTTTTAGTACCGATGCCATTCGGTAAAGTAATTGTCGTAACATCCGCAAGATCTAAATCTCCATTTTCATCAGGTACTAATTCTGAACCGGGTGCGAAACTATACGTCCATATGCCAGATGTAATGTTTGGACCTGATGCAGTTTTTGTTAGTACAGAAGTCGTTAATTTAGAAGGGTCACTTGTGTCGAATTGAACATGCTGGTAGTCGTACTGAACAGTCCCGTTATAGGGGTATGTCACTCTTCTTTAATGAATATTTCCCTAGCCCAGGATGGGCTGCCGGATAATACTCATAATCCCACGACTGTCCATTCGGTAGACTGACCCTATCTAGATTATAGCGGCATGTAATATACATAGAATCATCATCCACTACGCCTGTGCCATATGTATACGACCAGGTTCTACCATTTGAGCTAATATCCTGCAATTGGAAACAACCAGTGCCGGTGTTTGGTCCATAGGTAAATTTAACTAATCGTCCATCAGGAGTAAAACTAGTACCATTTATTTTTCCACCGATAACTTCATCAAAATAGACATACCCTATTGAATGTGTCAAATAACTAATTTGAATGGCATTATCTTGAACATCTTTTATTTGAGAGGTATACCAACTATTTTCGATAACGCTTGAGCTGGTCGCTATAGTTGATTGCTGATCCATAATATATTCAGTGCCAGATGGTGATATCACCAACATACCGGATTGGCCCAGCACACAACGAGCACGCCAATTACTTTTGGTAATTAAATCACCACTGTTATCATCAGATAGAAATAATAGTTCACGAGCCCCATCAGGATGCTCAAGAGAAGGATTGTCTATTGTTGAAGCATTGTTTGAAGATTGACTGCATATTTTACTTGCATGTGCCTGTGGCACAACAATTCTGCCATAGTGCATCGTCCAACCCACACCATAAATATTTTGATAACCTGGTTTACGACCATTGTTATCTTGATGATTGGTGTAGAAACGTGAAATGGAGATATCCATCCCACCATTGCCAGGGATTGTAAGATCGGCATGCCTTAATTGAAGCGTTCCGGAAAACGGATCAATGGTTTCATTTAAATCCGAAGTTAGTTCTTTGAAAGGATGTAATCCGGGCTCCGAATAATAATCACGTATTTCTTCTGCGTTGATGTGAAGTGAAATTATTCCAAGAAATATGAATACAATTTTTTTTATTTTTTGTTTCATCGCTATCTTCCTGTTCCATTATCCTGTGATGTATAACCTCGAAAACAAATAAACACGAGTACTGAAGTGTTGAAATTAATTAATTGCTCTAATTTCCATTGGTTTTTGCTCTGTTGATTCTATTTTTTTAGCTTCCTTTACTTGTTGTTTATTATCATCTCCATCACCATCGCTATCATCAAAAACAATCTCTGGTTCTTCTTCAATATTTATTATTTGATTTTCTAATTCATTCGCATAGACATTGCAAAATGAATACGTTAACAACAAACAGACCATTATACGGTTTAGTTTATTCAGCATTTTGTTCTCCTTCGATGTTTGAAAGATAAGATAAAGTGGGGTTAAGGGTGATATCAGGAAAGAACATTCCAATGAAGGAAGGTGGGTTGAAGCAATAGGAATATTCCTACAACCAAACGTGCAGCAACAGCTTCGTGTGAAGCCAATAGTGGTCTCCATTAGTCCTTATCCTATTAGATACGTTGTGTAATATATTAAATATGAATTACTTTTTACTTATTAAATATACTTTCTATGTAAATTTATAATTATTTTCACTATTATTATTAGGTATATCACACTTATCGAAAAATAAAAATAACCCATCTGGGTGATATTTTGAGAAATAGTTTAAGATTCTTTTTCAAATTTATCTAATGAATTTCTTGAGCTAATTAATATAAGAGATTGATAATCTAACGTTAAATATGATTAAGGTCGACAAATAAGTAGCTGCTTTATCGTAACGGTTGTCAGAAAATTATTTTCTGAAATTCAGAAAAAGCTAAGTGGTTTTCGCTTTAATTATGGTAATCGAACCACTTTAAATACGAATATCTTAAAAAAGGCAAACCCAAGAAGGTGGCCTTAGTCGCGTGCACATATGAATTCCTAGTTATTTTAAATGCCATGGTGTTTGACGAGCCCAATGTTAGGAACAGAGGCATATGTAAAGTGAGCCGCTTCAATTATTGATAAACCTTTTCTGAAAATAGCATCTGCTTTTTAAAGACAGTTGATTATCTTGTTTTCTCACACCAGATTTAAAGCAAAAGACAAGACAAAGTCTTTTCCAATATGAAATGAGCCTGAACGAGGGGCGACTTTCCAACATCAAATGAGCCTGAAATAACATTTAAAGTCGTTCATGATCACAGGATGAAAACGATCATGAAACTTGAACAACTCACGACCATTGACACCGTCCGTCAATTTCTCGAAGGCACTCAGGCAGTGGCCTTTTGTGTCGCCAACAGCAAACAAGACCGCTATCGGTGGGTACAAAAGACCTTGGTGGCATTTCGCTATTTCTCACTGGGCAAAGCAGAAAAAGGTCTCATCACACGTTACCTGATGAAAGTCACCGGCTACTCCCATGCGCAGGTGAAACGTCTCATTGGGCAATACATCAAGAATGGCAGGATCACGATAAAGACTGCTCGTCGCAATGGCTTCAAACCAAAGTACAGCAAGGCCGATATCCGTTTACTCGCCGAGATGGATGAACGTCATCAGCAACCCAGTGGCCCGGTGATAAAGAAACTCTGTGAACGCGCCTATGAGCGTTTTGAGGAAGCGAACTATGAGCGTCTGGCGGGCATATCCGTATCACATCTTTATAACTTGCGTCAGAGTACGACTTACCAACGACAACGTTGTGTCTTGACGAAAACCCGTCCCAAGGCAGCCAAAATTGGTCTACGGCGAAAACCCTGTCCGAATGATCAACCGGGCTATATTCGCATTGATTCCGTGCATCAGGGCGATCAGGACAGGCGCAAAGGGGTTTATCACATCAATGCCGTTGATGAGGTTACGCAGTTTCAGATCATTGTCACGGTAGAACGAATAAGTGAACGCTACATGCTGCCGGCATTAGAGCAATTATTGGCGGCCTTCCCGTTCAAGATACAGGGCTTTCACACCGATAATGGCGGTGAATACATCAACTATACCGTGGCTCAATTACTCGAGAAACTCCGTATTGAATTCACTAAATCAAGACCTCGGCACAGTAACGATAATGCCCTGGCTGAGAGCAAGAATGGCTCGGTCGTGCGTAAACTCTATGGCTATATGCACATCCCGCAGCAGTATGCCGATGACTTTGCCAGGCTCAATCAAGGCGAGGTCTATCGCTACGTTAATTTTCATCGACCTTGTTATTTTCCCTCTACCATCACCGACAAGAAAGGCAAAGAGCGGAAACGTTATCGCTATGAAGACATGATGACACCCTATGAAAAGTTTCGCTCAGCACAAAGACCCAGTCAGTATTTGAAACAAGGGATCACCTTCAAACAACTGGATGCATTTGCTAACGAAATGAATGACAATGAAGCGGCTGAACAATTGAACTCAGCTAAAAACCAACTCTTTAAACAACTTCATGTGCGACTAAAACTCAGGGCTTGATGATGAAATATAACCCCTCTCTACAGGCTCATTTCTGGATTGGAATATACTGACAAAAAGACAAGATATGATCCTTTAGATTCCTTATTTTCTATTTATTGTACGTTTTGGAGAATTCCGGGAGGACATAGTCGGGGTAAACGCGCCATGGCTGCTTCCTTGTAACCAATTGAGGAACGAAGTTTAACATATATTATAATACTCAGTAAAAGTTGTACCTGACCCAAATGGCACTTACTTAAGCTCCAAAGACAAAAATTTTTCTTGTTTGTCATCCCCGCGCAGGCGGGGATCCAGTGAATATAGTGTGTCTTGTCTAACTGGATTCCCGCCTGCGCGGGAAAGACGGGCTTAAGTAAGTGCCATTCGTACCTGACCCTACTTATTCTTCTTGGGGTAAACGCGCCATGGCTGCTTCCTTGTAACCAATTGAGTGACAAAGTTTAACATATTAACGAACACTCAATAAAAGTTGTACCTGACCCTACTGACCCTACTTATTTTTCGAGGCCGCTACAACCGAGCCCAGGGCATCGGTGTGATAATAGGTGACAGTCACTACAGCTTGAACAGGACTGATACTACTCAACAGAAGCATCAGTGGTAATACCAATAAACCAATGACTGTTTTGAGTGTGTGATGGTGTTTATGAGTGTGCATTGTTACTTCCTTGATTAGTTAATGTTCAATCTGAAATTCTTGCCATAGACATTGCCTCATGTCTGTACAAAGTTATACTCTATTTAGTATTAAAATAGAATATTACTTTTATTTTGTTTCAGTGATATAAATAACATAATTAAATGAACAACGAATCACCCATATGGGTTAGTTAATAAAGATATTTCTCAAAAATATGATAGTGTGATAGCAGTAACAACCTTATCTTTATAACATAACAAATTGAAAATTCAGCTGATAATAAGCGTAAACTATTTGAATGGATATCGAACTTCATAATCAAGACAACAACATTGCTAATATATTTCATTAACTGGTTGACTCGGACAAACTGAAAGAAGCTGATTTTGAACATATCCGAACGCTACCAACTCAATCATCTGCCACACACTTTCTTGTGCGTTCGAGTATTGTCGTTGATATCGATATGAATTCGGCTCAGGCTTATATATTGTATAGAAACCTTAGATTATACTGCTCGACATTAATTCTGATAATACTGATAGGCTTTTGGATACTCTTTTCTTGATCACTCAATATTAAAAAGCGGCACACTATTATTTCGTTAATAAAGCCGATGAATTAAAAACGCTCATATGAAACATAAGGATAATAACAAGATCATTCTGTTCCTTAACTGGTGGTTGAAAGGTATAAATTACTTTTTGCCTAGCAATGCTCGTTCATTCTTAGCAAATACACCAGAGCAGGCCATTATAGAATCAGATAGTGATCAATTTATCTTTCGACTAAATGATAATATATGCGGGAATTTATCTGTTAATTCTGTCGGTGTCAGATGTATCAATACTCAGGGTGGCCAGGGATGCTCAAACGTTCCTACAGAAGCTGCTGCTGTTAATGACTGTTGGTAGAGCTCTTTCTATAAGTTCCTTTCAATTATTGTTTTATTATCAAGCTCTCATTAAGAGGGCTTTTTTTTGTCCATAAGAAACCAAAAACTGGATTCCGGCTCGGAGGCCGGAATGACGTGTCTGCTAATGATTCCCTTTCTCTAATCCTAATCTTTAATCTTAATCTTTAATCCTAATCTTTCAGATTCAGTGGATTAGCTGGATCGATGCCCTCACGAAAAGGCAGTTTGCGATCAACATTAGTCAATTGGTAAACCTTGCCTATCCAGTTATTCAATACTGCTTCAGCACTGTCATGCCAGGTGTTAAACAAATGCGGGATGATAAGATGTTCCGGAAATTCAGGCGCGGTTAACTGCTCCTCTTTACATTGCCTTATTATCTTTTCGTATTCATGTAAAACACCTTTACTTTGAATGCTGAAATAATTTTTAGGAAAGGGTGGATAGTTTTCTGTTTCGCCATGAATAAACCGCCCTACTTCCCGTTTGTATTCTTTTAATAAACTGATCACATCGTATTCAGGATGGCCTTGAAAAAAGACAAGTCGAAAACCATCTTCACTGGCCGCCAAATGGACTCCCGCTTCTTTACTTTCAACCAATACTTTTAATTCCGCTTCCTGAAACTGGATAGAATCGATTTGATTAAATCGTGAGCATGGTACATCAAACCGATTATTAACACCCTTTACCAGAGGATGATTTCTATTGTTCACGGTATGTGAATAAACACCCCAACGTTTTTCTGGCAATGCCCTGCGATTCAAACCATATCGAAACTGACAAACGGCATGTGTTGCTAAACAGGAACACAGTGTCGATGTCACATTGTCATAAGCCCAATCCACAATTTCCTGTAATGGTTTCCAGAAAGGTTGCACAGACAGTTCACGACCAATGACATTAGCACCCGTAATGATCAAGGCATCAAGACCTGTCTCCTTAATTTCATCAACGCTCTGATAATATTGGTCCACATGTGACTGACCTTCTTTAGAGCGTTCCAAATCATCAAAGGTAAATGGATGCACGTAAAATTGGGCGATTTGATTGCTTTGACCCACCAAACGAAAAAATTGACGCTCAGTCGCTTCTAACGCCTTGTCAGGCATCATGTTTAATAAACCAATATGCAACTCACGAATATCCTGATGAATTGCGTGGTCCACTCCGAGAATCGTCTCGCCCTCATCACTGAGACGTTTTAAACTTGGAAGATTTGTATTTGCGACGAGTGGCATTTGTCTATCTAACCCAAAACAGAACTGATCAGATCAATAAAATCTGTCTCTGTTTTTACATTTGAAATATCTGTCGTACTGACGGTGTAACCATGTTCAGTGGCGATAGCTTCATAACGCGGGATACGTGAATAAAACAAACGCGGAAACACCCAGCGTACAAAATCATCCGGTTCGATCAACGCCGCGTATTCCAGATGTTTCAATTCCATATAAACTTCAAGTTCTTGTTCCAGAAATTCAGCACGGTAATACATAGGTTTCGGATCGGATTCGGCCCGCTTAATTAATGCCACTTCATCTTCTTTGGTGGCCTTGATATACAATATTAATGTGTTTTCTGCCAGGGTCTGCAAAACGCTTTCGTCATCCAGCTCACAAAGACTGCCACCTGCATCATTAACAAAATGATCGTAACCGTAGATCTCGTGTGCCTTGTGTATGAATTTTGGTACATCATTCATAACAGCAATCTCTGCATCATGGTGCAAAGCTTGACGTATTTGAAACTCTTCTTTTCCCAGGCCTCCCTTTTCAGGATCACCTATCTTGCCAAGAAAGGTTGAAACCGGCTGGAGGTTATCAACGGTAATATTATTATTGATATGAATTGAATCTGAACGTAATAACTCGCGCAAGAAAGGCACCTGCATTGCTTGAAGTTTAATATTATCGAGTATCGGTTCGTCTAGATAGCGTGTTCCAATGCGATAATCACCCGAATAATGAAACCAATGTTGATTTCTTAAACCGTAGGCGAGCCTGGTCTTGCCGACACCCGACATACCGAGCAGAGTGACCGCCTTCTGCTTACAATTTCTAAATTCTGATGCTGTTAATCGCATGGGAAATAATTTGATTGATAAAAAAAACGAATACTACAACAAAATCAACGAATAGAGCACTCTTTCTCTACATTAGTACATGTTATTTCTCATTCAAATGAAGGCTAGTATCCATGACTAATGAGCTTGCCAAGGGTCAGTCTTAAATCTGACCCAGAAAACCAAAGAACTGGATTCCGGCTCGTAGGCCGGAATGACAGGCCTATTGTTAGCCGACAGGGGTCAGACTTAAGTCAGACCCAGAAAACTGAAAGGAACTTTGTTAAATTAGAGCAGATTTATTAACTCATCAGGAAGGTGGATGTGTAAATCTTGTAATGAGATGTCAGGGAATTCTTTACGTAATTGTTGTAATTGTTCAAATGCCTCTGTTTTTTTATCCATATCCCATAACTCAAGAATCTGTCTCAAGCGTAAATCTATCGTACTTTCAGTATTTTTATTTGGCTCTGCCACGTTCAATTTTTCTTTGATTTGAACTTGTTTTGATTCGAGCGCACCAATTTCATCTTGTAATTCTTCATTTTCATTTGCCAACGTCGACTGTGTTTTCTTCAGTTCTTCAACTTCTCTTTGCAGCTGATCAACTCGTTGCACTGGCACCTGCTCTTCTACCAGTTCTTCTACCACAGCTGGCTCAGGTACAGAAACAGCAGCCGGGGCTTCTAATTTTGGTTGGTTCACACCATCCATTTCAAAATCGGCAGCCTGGTCATCTACATCAATTGATTCATAGGGAGCTGATTTGTCTCTCGCTGGCTCATCTCTCTTTTTAGATGTTTCTTTGTTATCCCCTACTTCATTATATAAATCATTATCTTCAACAGATTGCACGGCCCGTCCTTCTACTTCTATCTCCATTTCCATAACTTCCTCTTCTTGAAGAATCTCAATTGGACTTTCAATCGAACTCGGCTTTGTAGACGGCGTTTCAAGATAACTTTGACCATATTCATCATACATCGTCACTACCAAACTCACTGAAAGAAGCATTACGGCCGCGATTGATAATGGTACTTGCCATGATGACGAGTACGACGATAAAGAAAATTTATTTTTTGTTGAAAGCTTGAGTTTTGCCGCTGATAAAATAGCACTATCGAGATGATCGGGCACAGTCACCTGATTTTCCTCAGAATAACGCCGGGAAATATCAGAATTGCCTTCCAGGTACTCCTCAAGAATTTTATCATCTGACTGGCTCATACAATATCCATTCCTTCACGTATCTTTTTAATCGCATAACGTAATCGACTTTTAACGGTTTCTGCATTTTCATTCAATAATTCTGCGATCTCGCTGAGACTCATACCGGCTTCTTCCTTGAGTAAAAAAACTTCTTTCTGCTCTGGAGGAAGTGTGTCTACAATCCTTACCAGCATATTGGTCGTTTGTTCCATTTCAACCTGTTGTTCAGGTTGTTGTTGAATTCTATCAGCCAGGCTCTCAAACACAGTATCAAAAACAGACTGATTCAATTCAGCTGAAGTGGCATGTTTACGAAAATGATCAATGATGCGATTGCGTGCAATCTGATAAAGATAAGTTGTGAATTTTGCCTGTGGTGTATAACGCTCGCGGGCATCGATCAGTTTCATCCACACATCCTGAAAAAGCTCCTCAGTCACAGCCTGATTCGGACATTGCCTTAACATAAATCGGAATAAAGGCTGTTTGTGGCGACAATAAAGTGATTCGAAGGCAGTATATTCCCCGTTCCGATACTTCGTCATTAATACTTCATCACTTAACGCCTTCTCCATACAGCTAGTGTATTGAGTAAGCGCTGGCAATGTCAAAACCTGATAACACTATTAACGATTGAAGGTAAAAATGGGGTTAGGATCGAATGGCACTTACTTAAGCCAGAAACTGTGTCATCCCGGCGAAGGCCGGGATCCATATCCATTAACTACGCTTAATCTTACTGGATTCCGGCCTTCGCCGGAATGACGATAGAAGTATTTTAATAGAATGATTCTTCTTAAGTGAGTGCCATTAGGGTTAGAATCAATAACGATAGACAATAAAAAAGGCCGTAAAGGCCCTTTTTAATCAACAAGCGACTGAAGGGTTATTCTTCGTTAACGGCCTTCATACTGAGTCTTACACGACCTTGTTTATCGATCTCAAGTACTTTGACCTTCACAAACTCACCTTCACTCAGTTTATCACTGACTTGTTCAACGCGTTCTTCTGAAATCTGTGAAATATGAACCAGGCCATCTTTACCCGGTAAAATATTCACAAAGGCACCAAAATCCATGAGTTTGGCTACACGTCCTTCGTAGATCTTGCCGACTTCAATATCAGCGGTGATGAGTTCAACGCGTTTTCTTGCTTCTTCTCCAGCAGCTTTATCAACCGCAGCAATCTTGACGTTACCTTCATCATCGATGTCAATCGTAGCGCCCGTTTCTTCAGTAATAGAACGAATTGTGGCCCCACCTTTACCAATAACATCACGGATTTTATCCGGATGAATTTTTACTACTGTAATTCTAGGGGCATACTCAGACATCTCAACACGTGGTTCACTGATGACGGCGTTCATTATTTCCAGAATATGCAGACGACCATCTTTAGCTTGCGCCAATGCGACTTCCATAATTTCTTTGGTGATACCATCAATCTTGATGTCCATCTGTAAGGCATTGATACCCTTTGCAGAACCGGCAACTTTAAAATCCATGTCCCCCAGATGATCTTCATCACCCATAATATCTGACAACACAACAAATTTATCGCCTTCTTTGATCAGACCCATCGCAATACCGGCAACCGGTGCGTCGATAGTGACACCCGCGTCCATCAAAGCCAGACTGCTACCACAAACAGATGCCATAGAACTGGAACCATTTGATTCAGTGATCTCAGAAACAACTCTGATGCTGTATGGATAGGAACTTAAATCTGGCATAACACCCAGAATGCCGCGTTTAGCCAAACGACCATGACCAATCTCACGTCGTTTTGGAGTGCCTACACGCCCGGTTTCACCAACACAGTACGGAGGAAAGTTATAATGAAACATAAACGGTTCTTTATAACTGCCTTCCAGAGCGTCAATAATTTGAGAGTCCCTTTCGGTGCCTAAAGTTGTTACGACAATGGCCTGGGTCTCACCACGTGTAAATAATGCTGAACCGTGGGTTCTCGGTAGAACACCAACCTCGACCGTGATGTCGCGAATTTGTTTGCCGTCACGACCATCAATACGCGGTTCACCAGCAATGATACCTCCACGAACGATCTTGCTTTCAAGTTCTTCAATCGCGTTAGTCACCGCGCTCTTAGCCCATTTAGGCTCATCCGCTTCACACAATGACTCAACTACTCCACTACGGATCTCGCTCAAGCGATCACGTCGATTGAGTTTGTCACGAATAGCATAAGCTTCACGCAATAAATCTGTACATTGTTTTTCAATCGTTTGTTCCAGCTCAGTATCTGCTACTGGAGCTGTCCAGTCCCAGGCCTGTGTACCTACCTCTGCAACAAAGGCACGAATGTTTTCAATGACCACTTGCAATTGTTCATGGCCGAATACAACAGCACCCAACATGGTCTCTTCTGATAATTGTTTCGCTTCAGATTCCACCATTAAAACTGAGGTATCGGTACCGGCAACAACAAGATCGAGCTCTGATGTTTCGCGTTGTTTGAAACCTGGGTTCAGGATGTAGTTGCCATCCTCGTAACCGACTCGTGCAGCACCAATCGGGCCTTTAAATGGAGCGCCTGAGATACTTACTGCCGCTGATGCACCAATCAGTGCTATCAGATCAGGGTCAATGTCCGGATCGAGGGACATGACAGAAACGACTATCTGAACTTCGTTGGTAAATTTTTTGGGGAATAATGGTCTTATAGGACGGTCTATCAAACGACAGGTTAATGTTTCTTTTTCACTTGGGCGACCTTCACGCTTGAAGAAACCACCCGGGATCTTACCTGCCGCATAGGTCTTTTCCTGATAATCCACAGTCAATGGAAAAAAATCACGACTGGCATCGGCGTCAGGTTTTGCGACACAGCTTACGAGAACGACTGTATCGCCCATACTGGCCAGAACGGCTCCAGACGCTTGACGAGCAATACGCCCTGTTTCAAGGACGACTGTATTGTCGCCATATTGGAATTCTTTACGTACCACGTTCATGTGAGCACCTTTTTATTTTGGATTAATTTTTTTTTAGTAATACCACCGATGTCCATGCTTAATTGAAATACGATTAAGACGGATTATCGGAAGTGTGGGGAGTCGTATTACTTACGCAATCCAAGACGACTGATCAGAGTACGATAACGATCCAGGTCTTTGATTTTCAGATAATCGAGCAAGCTACGTCTGTGATTAACCATACGCAATAAACCCTGGCGGGAATGATGGTCTTTACTGTTTTCCTTAAAGTGTCCGGATAAATCCGTAATACGAGCTGTCAGTATTGCAACTTGTACCTCAGGTGATCCTGTGTCACCCGTACCTCTTTGATACTCTTTTACGATGTCTGCCTTCTTTTGAGCATTTAATGCCATTTTTACTAAAACTCCTGATCTGTCTCTCGGTCGATTTCGCGCGTATTGTACCCGTGAGTATTCGGTCAAACAAGTAAAAAGCTGCTAAATTTTCTGAAGAAATTTCCAGTTGACCAGTACACCTCTCCACTCCCAGTATCTATTGATCGATAAATTTATATCCAATTGATTTTACTGAATATATTAATTATATTTCTGAATGAATTGAGGACTGAAATTGCTAAAATTCTGACCTGATATATTCTAAAATTGAAATAACCGTTTGGGAGCGACTCGGCCATCATCCAGAATATGACCGATCCCGATAAAAACCTGATCAGCATCGTATAATCGTACCAGACCTTCTGTGGGTGCATTCGGCACTATTACCGCCTGTCCCTGTGATAAATAGGCCGCCGTATTCGTCTCCATATGCACTATTGGAAGATGAGTCACGGCATTATCCATCGACAACAATGACCCATCGAGTACATCAGCTCCTCGCTCAGCAAGCGTTTCCAGCGCGTCCATTTCAATCATTTGTTCAGTCGTGAATGAACCCACTGATGTGCGCCTTAATGACAGGATGTGTGCACCACAACCCAGTACT
Organism: Gammaproteobacteria bacterium; assembly: GCA_965250225.1. GTDB lineage: Bacteria > Pseudomonadota > Gammaproteobacteria > Eutrophobiales > Eutrophobiaceae > CBDEUK01. The sequence goes on along the minus strand of CBDFNQ010000027.1, from coordinate 34,140 downwards.
TCACCAATATCTTCTGCCAGGGTACGAATATACGTCCCTTTAGAACAACGCACCCTGATAGTAAAGCGATCGTTTTCTAAATGAATACACTCAAGTTCATGGATAGTAACAGGGCGTGATCTTCGCTCGACCACCTGGCCTTGATACGCCAGTTTATATAAACGTTGGCCATTGTGTTTCAGTGCTGAATACATCGGCGGAATCTGTTCGATCGAGCCGCGAAATTGTTTCAGGGCAGATTCGAATTGTGATGAACTAGTCTCAGGTATTGTGCGTTGTTCTAAAATATCGCCAGCTGTATCACCTGTTGACGTAGTGATACCCAACTGACAATCGGCAATATATTCCTTGTCCGCATCGAGTAAATAAGCAGAAAGCTTTGTGGCCTCACCCAGGCAAAGCGGTAAAAGACCTGTGGCTAATTTATCCAGACTTCCAGTATGTCCCGCCCGGTTAGCATTGAACAGGCGCTTGATCCGCTGCAGGCAATCATTTGAAGTGAGTCCTGCGGGTTTATCCAGGAGGAATATACCGTGAACATTTCTGCCTCTGGCTTTAGGACGGCGTCCCACAGGTATTAGTCTCTATCAGGTTCATCTTGCTCATCATTCGATAAGCTATCGATTAATGCAGTCAGACGATTTGCTCGTTCCAGTTTGTGATCATAAACAAAATGCAGTTTTGGCACACCACGCATATTTAGTTGTTTTGCAAGATGGTGTCGATAATGGCCAGCATTATCAGATAAATCTTTCATGAAATCAGTTGCTGGGTCTTCGCCCAATCGGGTGACATAGATCTTGGCGTTTTTAAGATCAGGACTGACATCAACATTGGAGATTGTGATCAAACCGGTTTCACTACCATCTCGATCTCGTTCCATCAAACCGGCAAGTTCACGCTGGATTAAATCGGCGACACGAGTACTTCGTGCAAATTCTTTTGGCATGTGAGGCTAGATAGTACGTGCGATTTCAACACGCTCAAAGACTTCGATTTGATCACCGGGTTTAACATCATCGTAGTTCTTCACACCGATGCCACATTCCGTGCCCGATTTTACTTCGTTCACGTCATCTTTAAAGCGGCGCAGAGATTCCAGTTCGCCTTCGTAAATCACTACATTATCGCGCAAAACACGGATCGGATTGCTGCGTTTTACAAAGCCACTGGATACCATACAACCGGCAATATCGCCGAATTTTGGTGATCGAAAAACATCGCGTACTTCGGCAATGCCAACGATTTGTTCGCGGATCTCCGGTGAAAGCATTCCACTTAACGCAGCTTTCACATCATCGATCACATCATAAATAATACTGTAATAACGTAAATCAATACCTTCATCATCAATGATCTTGCGTGCTGATGCATCCGCACGAACATTAAAACCGATAACAATACCTTGTGATGTCATAGCCAGATTAATATCTGATTCAGTGATACCACCAACACCACTGTTAATGATCGATACCTTCACTTCCTCGTTACTGAGTTTTTGCAGGGAATCTGACAGGGCCTCGGCAGAACCTCGAACGTCGGCCTTTATCAGAAGATTCAGGGTTGCAATACCCTCTGTTCCCATTTGTGACATAAAATCATCTAGTTTTGTTGCTTGTTGTTTGGCCATTTTATTTTCACGATATTTGCCCTGACGATAGGTAGCCATTTCCCTGGCCTTCTTCTCATCGCCTACGACAATCAATTCATCACCCGCATTTGACGTGCCGGTAAGACCCAGGATCTCTACTGGAGTTGATGGACCCGCAGAGTCTATCTCTTTGCCATTTTCATCCAGCATGGCACGAACCCGACCAAATTCGTGACCGCTGAGTATGATATCGCCCTTATTTAAACGTCCGTTCTGCACCAATATACTGGTAACTGGACCACGACCCTTGTCAAGACGTGCTTCGACCACGATGCCCGTTGCAGGACCTTCGGGTACTGCCTTAAGTTCCAAAAGTTCGGCTTGTAATAATATACTTTCGAGAAGCTCATCGATGCCCGTTCCGGTTTTAGCCGAAACAGGAATAAATTGTGTGTCTCCACCCCAGTCTTCAGAAATAACCTCAAATTTCGACAATCCTTGTTTGACCTGTTCCGGATTGGCATCTTCTTTGTCCATTTTATTAACGGCAACTATCATTGGTACACCCGCGGCCTGGCTGTGTTTTACCGCCTCTTCGGTTTGCGGCATAACACCGTCATCAGCAGCGACCACCAGAATAACAATGTCCGTTACCTTGGCTCCACGGGCACGCATCGCGGTAAACGCCGCGTGTCCCGGGGTATCCAGAAATGTGATATTACCTTTGTCCGTTTCAACACTGTAAGAACCGATATGCTGTGTAATGCCACCAGCTTCGCCATCGGCCACCTGACTTTTACGAATATAATCAAGCAATGAAGTCTTACCGTGATCAACATGTCCCATAATGGTTACCACCGGTGTACGGGTCGTGGCATCTACATCGGATTGTGCAGCCTGGAGTAAGGCTTCTTCGGCAGCATTTTCATTGATCAAGCGAACTTTATGCCCCATTTCTTCAACCACAATCGAAGCAGTTTCCTGGTCAACAATTTGATTGATGGTTGCCATGGTGCCTAGCCCCATAAGCAATTTAATTACCTCGGGTGCTTTTACAGACATGCGCTGAGCCAATTCGGCTACTGAGATATTTTCAGGCAGATCAACTTCACGCACGACCGGCGCAGTCGGTTTTTCAAAACCGTGTTGCTTATCAGCTCCATCTTGGACAACCCGCCTAGACGGACGCGAGCGTTTTCTTCGTTTTCCGGATTTATCGGAAGCAACATGCAATTCCTGACGACCATAACGAGTGTGCTTACCGTCATAATTGCCAGATTTCTTCTTTTCATTTTTGGATTTCTTCGCAGCCTGTTTTGGTTCAGCAACTGACGCCCCAGCTTCTTTTTCAGCTTGTGCTTTAGCCGCTATTTGTTCTGCTTCAAGCGCCGCTTTTTCAGCCGCTTCTTTTACAATAGCTTCCTCAGCTGCGGCTTTTTCAGCCTCTTCAGCTTGTTCTTTAGCCCTGGTTTCTTCAAGTTCAGCTTGTTCTTCAGCCTTAACACGCGCCAGTTCTGCTTCTTCAAGGGCTATTTTTTCCGCTTCTTCAGCCGCTGCACTCTCTTCAAGCACACTGCGTTGTACATACGTACGTTTCTTACGAAATTCAACGTTAACTGTTTTTGTTCTGAGCTTATTGCGACCCGCCGAAGCTATTGGCATTTTCAACTCACTGACAGTTTTACGTTTTAAGGTAACTTTTTTATTTTTAGCATCTTTGCCGTGCCCACGTTTAGTCTGCAAAAACGAAAGCAGCGTTGTTTTTTCTTCATCGCCGATAAAGTCTTCTGGCTTCTGGGCTGACAAGCCCGCCTCCGTCAGTTGTTCCTGGAGTTTTTCGACTGAGATGCCAACTACTTCAGCAAATTGTTTTACCGTTACTTCAGGCATCTGTCGTTTCTCCATCATTTTGCTCGGCTTCAAACCAGGGAATACGCGCAGTCATGATCAGTTCACCCGCGCGTTCTTCGGTCATTGATTCAATGACCATAAGCTCATCAACAGATTGATCTGCCAAGTCTTCCATAGTCACTATTCCATGGCTGGCAAGCTCATAAGCCAGGCCATCATCCATCTTATCCATGGCAAGCAAATCATCAGCTGGTTTAAATTCATTAAGCTTTTCTTCACTAGTAATGGCACGGGTGAGCATCACATCCCGGGCTCGTTCGCGTAATTCGTTGACAAGATTTTCATCGAACTCTTCAACGTTAAGCATTTCGCCTTCTGGTACATAAGCAACTTCTTCAACACTGGAGAAACCTTCTTGCGCAAGAATAACGGCGATTTCTTCATCTACATCCAGGTGTTCCATGAACATGGCTTGTATTTTTTGCGCTTCTGCTTCATTTTTCTCTTCGGCCTGTTCAGTTGACATGACGTTAAGTTCCCAGCCCGTTAATTCGCTGGCTAACTTGACATTCTGTCCACCACGGCCGATAGCCTGGGAAAGGTTATCCTCTGCCACAGCAACGTCCATACTGTGTGCATCTTCATCAGCCAGAATCGATAACACCTCTGCCGGTGCCATAGCATTAATAACAAACTGCGCAGGGTTTTCATCCCATAAAATAATATCTACACGTTCGCCGCCCAGCTCATTGGATACCGCCTGAACACGTGAACCGCGCATCCCGACACAGGCTCCAATCGGATCGATTCGTGGGTCATTGGCCTTTACTGCGATCTTCGCGCGCGAACCCGGATCACGAGCGCCATTAATAATATCTATCAATCCTTCGTTGATTTCAGGCACTTCAAGCTGAAACAACTCGATCAGAAGTTTGGCTGTGGTTCGGCTTAAAAAAAGTTGTGGACCACGCGCCTCAGGACGAACCTCTTGTAGATAACCACGAATTCGATCACCTGTTCTTATCAACTCACGGGGGATCATTTGATCGCGTGGGATCAATGCCTCAGCGTTGCGTCCTAAATCCAGAATGACACTGCCACGTTCTACCCGTTTCACAATGCCACTGACCATGGTATCGACTTGATCTTCATAGGCCTCAAGGACTTGTTTTCTTTCAGCCTCGCGTACTTTTTGCACAATAACCTGCTTTGCTGTTTGTGCTGCAATACGACCAAATTCGACAGAAGCCATGTCTTCTTCGGTATAACCACCTATTTCAATGTCGGAAACTTTTTCCTTGGCGTCACTATAACGAGTCTGGCGTGTTGGAAATTCCAACTCTACGTCATCTTCCATCACTTCCCAACGACGGAAGGTATTATAGTCACCGGTTTCACGATCAATACTAACTCTCGCTTCAATATCTTCTCGATTACGTTTTTTAGTAGCGGTTGCCAATGCAGCTTCAATAGCTTCAAAGATGATTTCTTTGCTCACACCTTTTTCACTGGATACCACATCAACAACAGCGAGGATTTCTTTATTCATAATTAATATTTCTCTATAGTTCTACTCTTTTTCCGATGTTAATCTTACTAGTTCAATTCCATCGACAGGAAGTGCAACTGTCTCATCATTTTCTACAATAACTAATTCTGAGTCGGTCACAGAATGAATTACTCCGCTATATCGTCTACGACCATCAAGTTTGCGGTTCAATCGCAACTTTACCTCCGAACCGATAAATCGTTCACATTGATCCAATGAAAATAACACTCGATCAATGCCTGGTGATGACACCTCCAGGTTATAAGATCCGGGAATTGGGTCCTCTACATCCATCACACCAACTAATTGCCGACTCACTTTCTGACAATCTTCAACACCAATACCCTGTTCCTGATCGATGTAGATACGCAACAAGGATGTTTCACCCTGCGGCATATATTCAAGCCCCCACAACTCATAACCCAAGCCTTCTACCACCGGCTGAATCAGCCCGGTTAGTCTTTCATTCTGTCGGATCATCACCCTACGCCATAGTAATTGTATAGGCTAAAAACAAAAAATGGGCTCAAGGCCCACTTTCCAAATACTACTATTTCTTACTTATCCGGCTTAAAGTATAACCAGTGTAGACAGTTATCGCCAGATTTCAGGAGCCATTTCCTGTATCACATTACTGTTAAGAAAAAGGCCCAAATCAGGGCCTTTTTCATAAACTCGTTTATTTGGTAGTGGGGGCAGGATTTGAACCTGCGACCTTCGCCAGTTGTTGAACAACCGAGCCCGACATGCGCACAGCGCGTTGGGCGTCACCAAATTCTTAACTTGTCACGTTTATTGGTAGTGGGGGCAGGATTTGAACCTGCGACCTTCGCCAGTTGTTGAACAACCGAGCCCGACATGCGCACAGCGCGTTGGGCGTCACCAAATTCTTAACTTGTCACGTTTATTGGTAGCGGGGGCAGGATTTGAACCTGCGACCTTCGGGTTATGAGCCCGACGAGCCTGCCAGGACTGCTCCACCCCGCAACAACGTGTGGCGCATACTACAGTCAGTATTCAACTTTTTCAAGACTCTTGGAAGATTGTGTTGAAAAACGATTTTTACACTTCTGAGAGCCTCACAGCCTGCCGTTTACTGCCCCAATTGCCTGGTTTGTTGTCAAATACTCCTACTAGTGGCTCACCACAATGACAACAAAGGCCATTATCTGTCAAAAGCCATTGTTTTAGCTCATACCAATCACGTTCTATTAACAATTCGCCACAGGCAGGACAAAAACGTGCTGTCGCCAAGATGATCATGCACATTACCTGTATAAGCAAAATGAATTCCATTTTGAATAGCAATCTCACGCGCCAGACTTAAGGTTTGTTTCGGGGTGCTTGGATGTTGAGTCATTTTCCAGTCAGGATGAAAAGCGGAAAAATGTATCGGCACATCCTGTCCCAGATTTTCTACAACCCACTGCGTCATGTTTTGTAATTCCGACTCTGAATCGTTTTCACCAGGACATGATCAAGTTTGTTATCTCAAACCAGACATTTGTTTCCTGCTTTAAATAACGTAAGGTTTCCAGAACCACTTCTAAGGATGATCCCGTCCACCTTGCGGTAAAAGTTTTCAGTAAACGCTTTGAGATCAACATTCGCCGCGTCCATATACTGAAAAAATTCTTCACGTGGTTGTTCACAAATGTATCCCGCGGTTACCGCAACGGTCTGAATATCCAGTTCGTGGCAGGCAATAGCAACATCGATAGCATATTCCATGAAAATGACTGGGTCATTATAGGTGAAGGCAACGCTACGACAGCCAAGATCTTTTGCCGCCTGGGCCAATTGTTCCGGGCTAGCTTGATCGGCCAGAATATCAATCTCCCGCGATTTACTGATGTCCCCAATTTTGACAAAATTTACAGGCAAGATTACAACCTGCTGTGCCAAACGATAAAACCGGCGTGCCCGGAAGAAAATGATTCAGTGGTTTTTTTTTCAATTGGATCAATACAGAAACCGCTAGAACGTCCATAGGTAGTCAATATAATCTCTTGTTGTTTTGCTGCGCGAACAAAACATAAACCACGTTGTCCTTCTTTAAGTTTACAGGCCCTGGGACAAAGGGTCACATTGCACGCGACCATCATTCAAAACATGCCAGTATCGTGTTGGAAAACTCAGCGCCAGTTTGGTCAATATTCACTGCAAAGTACGCTCAAGGGTCTTATAATTAAATATAGTTAATATGATTTACATAATAGTTCACTTTTGTCGACATTAATTTTTTTATGAGACTTCATTAAATAATATGCTTAACCGGAACTCTGTTCGACCTACGGCCGTTGCAGGATCTTTTTATCCAAAAGATCGGTGTGAATTAGAAAATATGATTTTAAATTTCATGGCTGAAGCAACAAGTACTCATATCACACCAAAAGCCATCATAGCACCTCATGCCGGTTACATTATATTCCGGTACGATTGCAGCCAATGCCTATCAAACGATTATACCGATCAAAGACAATATCAAACGCGTAGTGCTCATGGGACCAGCGCATAGAGTCTATGTAAAAGGTATGGCGTTAAGTACAGTTGATTATTTTGCAACACCGTTCGGCAATATCCCTTTGGATAAAGCGACACAACAGAAACTGATCAAGATGAATAGTGTGCTTGAATTTGATGAAACGCATAAAGAGGAACACTCGCTTGAAGTGCATCTACCTTTTTTACAAACGCTATTGAATGAATTCCTGTTGATCCCGATTGTTGTCGGCGATGTTTCAGCAGCCGATGTCAGTGATGTACTGAAATCTATCTGGAATGATGAGACGTTAATTATTGTCAGTTCTGATTTAAGCCATTTTCATCATTACGATCAGGCCAAACTGCTGGACAAACAAACTACGACAGCGATTGAATCATTTAATATTGAGTCAATCGGATCAGAACAAGCCTGTGGTTGTCGACCCATGAACGGTTTACTGCAATTTGCCAATGAAAATTCCTTGAGTGTAAAGACCCTGGATGTTAGAAATTCTGGCGACACCGCTGGGACAAAAGATCGTGTTGTTGGTTATGGCGCTTACGCCATTATTTAAACATACTGATGAGTTAGTAAATGTTAGACGAAAGCCTTAAAACAACAGCTGTTGAGAGCTGCCAGATTCAGCATTGAATGCGAATTAAATAGAGATAATCATCAAGATTTCTCTGAACAAATCCCCCATGAATTGCAAAAATGCCTCGCCAGCTTTGTCACTTTAAAAATTAATCACGCATTAAGAGGTTGTGTCGGCAATATGGAGGCTCATTCTCCATTGATAAATAGTGTGATGAATAACGCCCGCTCAGCCGCCTTTAAAGACCCACGGTTTGAACCCTTAACCCATACTGAATTTGCATCTAATCAGTATCAGCATATCCGTACTCAATAAACCCCAACCACTAGAATTTTCTAATGAAACAGAATTGCTGATGAAACTCAAAAAAAATGTTGATGGATTAGTAATAGAAAAAGATCATAAACACGCAACATTTTTACCAGCAGTATGGGATGACTTATCTACACCTGAAGACTTTTTAACTCACTTAAAACAAAAAGCTGGCATTACATCAAACGAAATACCCACGTTGGCATGGACCTACCAAACCGAATCGTTTTCGGAATAATTCAGCAAGAACTTATACGAACAGAGATTTCTTTACTCCGTAATACAACGACCGACTGAACCACTGGCACAAATCCTTTTATCGACACCATATAGCATTATCCAGATGGGCATTGTTCAGATTTACACCTCCGATCATTGCGTCGGTTAAATCAGCAAAAGACAGATCGGCGTTTTCCAGATTTGCATAACTCAAATCTGCTCCAGTCAGATTGGCACCTTTCAGTCTGGCACCATTGAGTTCTGCATTCACGAGGACTGCCATTGTTAATTCTGCATAAGACAAATCCGCCGCCGTTAATACTGCACCCAGGAAATTCGCCTGATGTAATTTACTATTTTTTAAATTTGCCTGTGATAGATTTTTATTAGCGAGATTAACACCGCGCTTTGAACAGTTATTCCAGTTAATATCAGGACCGGGCTGTGCATTACAATCAGGTTTATCCCGATCTACACTACTTTGAAAGAGATAACCCAACCCAATTAATACTATCAATACCACCGGAATAATTACAAATAACCGATAGTTCCTGAGCGGCTTGTGTGCCTCAACAATACTATCCATAACCCTTGCATGACGTTCACGATATTCCACCATATCTTCAGGTTCTTGCTGACGGCGATCACGTGCCTTGCGACGTTCATCCCCCATATCTTCCTTACTATCACGTCGATCCCTGGTACGTTCATCAAGCTTGATCCGTTCAGCAAGTATTTTATCTTTATCCCTTGGGTTCTCCAGCATCACGTCTGGAAATAGCGTTTTGTGTTTTGCTATGGGCAACCAATTTTCCTTGTCCGTACTGACTTCATCGTTTTCACGTATTCGTCCGAGCAATAGATATTGGCGTATCAATGTCTCTAAATATGGGCCTTTTATCTGTTTTCCCCGGCGTATAAACCAACTCTTGAGTTGCGTCATATTATTGTTTAACTGTCTTGGTGATATACGTTTCAATTGACTAAAGTAATAGTCAAGTTTCATGCCAAATAGCCGCTAAAATAACCTATGGAATTAGCCAATATTACCGTTAATCAGGCGCTGTTAGCGCTTGAATCCAACAGTGCAGGTTTAAAGCTGTTAGCAGGCCAGAGCCTCCATGCATCCGTGCAAGCACAACTCGGAAAAAATCTAGTTGAGTTACTGATCAATAATCAACGGATACAGGCACACACAGAACAGAAACTCGAGATCGGCCAGAAATTAAAATTGGTTGTTGAAAAAGTTGGTGATCCAATCGTTTTAAAAGCGGTAAATTTGTCAGACAAACTAACTCAAGCACAGCTTGAACAACAAATATTAAAAGCCAGTCGTAATAGCTTACTAAAAACAGCTCTACCAAAGCCGGCCTCAGTTGAGCCATTATTGAAAACCTTGAATGAAGTATTACAAAATCCTGCCAGCGCAAAAAACCTACCGCAAAAATTGATACAAAATTTGCAAACTCTCTCACAATCCTTAAGTAGCCCACAACAAGCTTCGACAAGAGACGGTTTAAAACAAGCAATAAAACAATCAGGTCTGTTTCTTGAAGCACATTTAGCAAAGCTGATTCAGGAAAACCCATCTGGCGGAAGCAGGAACACTCTACTTACCGCCAATGATTTCAAAGCAGCATTATTAAAAGTGGCAACTGCTTTAAATGTACTAAAAAATGAAAACCCATTACTCAATCAACCGGTTAAAATAAGTAATACCCAATCTTCACCGCGAACTTCAAACATACAACAAGCAGTTCAACCAACAACAAGCTCTATATCTGGCAATATTGGATCTACGCTATCGAAAACTACACAGACAGTTCCAAACGAACTGATAAAAACATCACAAATGACTGCGACACAAAACAATAAATTCGCAGGAATTGATATGAATCAGCTCCTCGATAGCAAAGAATTAGGTAGGCAAGTCGAACAGGCTCTGACTAAAATTAACCTACAACAAAATGGCGCAATTTCAATCGAAAAAAATGAATTGCCGGTCTGGAACCTGACAATCCCTATCAAGGATTCAAAACAAATAGACAATCTTGATCTATCGATTTTCAGAGATAGCCGAGGTTCAAATATTGATGAAAAAGGGATGTGGACAATAGAGTTAACCATTGATTTTGAGTCCCTGGGAAAAATTCATGCAAAAGTCAGTCTTTACAATGAGGAAATTATGACTTCCATCTGGGCTGAGCAAACTGACACATTGCAATTGATTGAAGATCACCTTGACGATTTAAAAAACCAACTTGCTAAAACAGGTATGGAGATTGGTTGTGTGCAATGTCTTGCAGGGAAACCGACAACTTCAACCTATTCTCAAGCTAATCACTCATTGGTAGATTTGCATTTATGAACGAAAAAGAAAATGACATCGACTTGAATAAACAAGCGGTTGCACTCCATTATGACGGGAAAAAAGCACCAACGGTAACGGCCAAAGGCCGAGGTTTAGTAGCTGACGAAATTCTGAAAGTTGCTCGGGAAAACGACGTGCCGATCAAGGAACAGTCCGATTTAGTCTATTTTTTATCAAAAGTCGACCTGGGTGCTGAAATACCTGAAACCTTATACCTTGCTGCAGCAGAGGTGATCGCCTTTGCCTATCATTTGAAGCACAAAACCCCTCCAGAAGTTTAGACAAACCACTGATATTCTTATAGTATTCATCTTATACTTCGCCCTTTTTTTTATAGGGCATTCCACATTATCTGTACAGAAGGTGAAATTATGCCAAACAAGACACTATTGCTCACTTTTTTATCCTGTCTTTTTTACTCAAGCATTATATCTGCTGCTGATACTGAGGACTTGCACTTCCACGTTGTGAAAAAACATGGGGACTCAAGACACATCTCGATGATACCTTCGAGAGGTTATTTAGCGAATGGCAAAGTAAGAAATAATTACGACCCTAATTCGGTTGTCTATCAGCAAAGAATTCTCTTGAAATATCTTGAAGAGGAACAGACTGAACTGGATCGACTTGCTGATGAGGCCTTTCGTGATAAATTACAAGTACAACAGGATACGGATTCATTCTTAGAACGCATTATACCCAGGACAAATACGGACATCATTCGAAGTCCGGGAAAAAATGGACTATTAGAAGACTTAATCGAACTTGAAAAACGTGGTGGGAAAGTAAAAGCCACTGAATAACTTCAGGAATTTACAGGCAACTGATAATTTTCCATCTTTCGTTCCGCTTCCTTTGCACCAGGAACGTCTCCTAGAGCCCGTTTAGCCATGGTCACAATCTGCCAGTTCCCTGCTAATAACAAACTATTAGAGCCGGATAAGGCGATAGACTTCTCTGCAAAAGAAATAGCCTCTTGCCATTCCTGGTTTTGCAAACGTAGTACCGCTAACGAATGCCATAACCATGGGTCTTTTGGTTTTAACCTTGCACCACGTTTCAGACTGGCAAGAGCATTCTCAATATCGCCCTCGCTCATTTGCTGTTCCGCTTTACTGATCAAAGCTAAAACCAGGGCGTCTGGTTGATCTATATCAAGATCACTATTTTCTGCTTCCTTACCTGCACTCTCCACATCTCGATCATCGATTATTTTCTCTGAATCATGAGTGGGAGCTTGTTGCTGACTATCAACAGTCCTTATTTGCTCTTCAACAGCAGTTTTATCATCTACCGGAGCAAGCACGCCTTTGGAAGCACAACCGGATAGCATTGACGTAGTGAGCATTCCTATAATAAAACGTGTCATTCGCATAATAATCAAGATTGTAACACTTGGAGTCTGTCGGACTATAGACGATTCTACTGCGGCGGCGAAAAGTCTTCCCATTTTCCCGCTCTTTTTCGTTAAATAGAATAACTATTGACCTTCAAAAAATATTGAGAAATACTCTTGAGTGCGCCTAAAAATATCGAAAAAGTGGAAAGATTTTTCACTCCCCTCGCTACGAACCCCATAGCCCGACAGACTCCTGGCTCATTGACAAAGCAGCGATGCATCTGGCAAATATCGGCTCATGAATGGAAAACGCACTGTATCATTGCAACCGTGTTCGATCGTCTTTATCCGTCTCCAACTGATTCCTTCAGGTGTTGTTAAATCCAGTTTTTCGAGCGGCAGCCTGGACATTACATCCCCCCATAACTGCATTGCTCCACTGGCTCCACTGAGTTTTGCAGGCTGATTATCATCACGACCAACCCATGTAACTGCGAGCAAATTGGAACCGTAGGCTGCGAACCAACTATCTCTCAAACCATTAGTAGTTCCGGTTTTTCCAGCAAGCGGCAAACTGTTTTTAAATCGAGTTTGAAGTGAAGCTGCCGTTCCGTTTTGAAAGACTTCCGACAATAAAGCATGATTCATATAAACGGCTTTATCATCAAAAGTTTTACGTACCTTCAATTTTTTACGCTGTAATGTCTCACCGTCTTTATCCATCACAGCGTGTATTGTATTTAATGGCACTTGAAACCCACCACTAGCCAATGTTTGATACATTTGTGTCACTTCCAGCACGGAAAGATCCAGTGCACCAAGTAATAGTGAGGGATAAGCTGGTATTTTTTGTTGGATACCTAGCTTGTGTAGAGTTGAAATAACGGAGTCGAGACCCAATGTCATTCCAAGATTAACAGTAGCTAAATTGTAGGAGTGTGATAATGCCTGATACAGAGGCACGACTCCATGCAGCGTATTGTCATAGTTTTTTGGTTGCCAGACGTCACCGTTTTTTTGTTTAAGGCTCACTGAACTATCATTAACAGGCGTCAACACATTATATTTGTCTGGCTGAGAAAGTGCTGTTAAATACACTGCGGGTTTAATCAAAGAACCTATCGGGCGCCGTGCATCAATTGCGCGATTAAATCCTACTTCCTGAGAGTTTCTACTGCCTATCACAGCTTGTACATCAGCTGTATCCGTTGTTGTGATGATCAAGCCAGCCTGAAGAGATTTTTTTTCAAGACCACGACTTGCTTCCAATTGTTTAAGACGTTTACTCACCGCCGATTGAGCACGTCGTTGATAGCGCGGCTTGACGGTAGTAAAAATTCGCAGTCCTTCAGTTCGTAATTGCTGTTCAGAATAAAACTCCGTGAGTTGTTGTCTGAGTAAATCTATGAATGCAGAGTATTCTTTACCACTCCAGTCAGGTTCCTGGCTAATACCAAGCCAACGCTTTTTAGCAACACTCATTTGTTTTTTATCCAATGTGCCCTGATTCTGCATTTCAGTGAGCACAAGATTACGTCGTTCTAATGCACGTTTTGGATGTTTACGTGGATTATAATAGGAAGCACCTTTCACCAAAGCAACCAATAAGGCTACTTCTGATTCGTTTAATTCTGCTAAAGGTTTGGAAAAATAAAATTCAGACGCAGTTCCAAAACCATGTATGGCTCTTGCGCCATTTTGTCCTAGATATACTTCGTTAAGATAGGCAATCAAGATTTCTTCCTTGCTGTAATGATATTCCAGCAACAATGCCATAATAAATTCATTGAATTTACGTCGTAATGTTTTTTCATGTGTCAGGAAAAAATTCTTAACTAATTGCTGAGTTAATGTACTACCACCTTGCTTAAAGGCACCATGCCTAATGTTCGCCAGCATGGCGCGTGCAATACCTTTAGGATCGATACCATAATGGTTATAAAAATTACGATCTTCTACAGCTAATATCGCATTAATTAAAGTTGGGGGAAGATTTTTGAAATCAACCAACACTCGGTCTTCATTGTGTTCGGGATAAATTTTACCAATTAATTTTGGTTCCAAACGGGCAATGGATAATTGTTCCTGATTAGCTTTATCCAGGAGTTGAGTGATAGTTCGACTATTCAGCTGAATTCTGAGCGATCGTTTAGGCTCGTTACCATCCCAAAATTGAAAATCACGTGTCGTGATGTCAATAGTGTTGGCATTTTTCACATGAAAACGACCCGCTGGAGCGAGGTATTTTGAATTCAGGTAACCCAGGTTCTGCAATTCTTCTTCAATATCACTCAAAGATATTTGCTGACCTATATACAACTCAGTGGCTTGTGCAAATACCCTAGCAGGCAAACTCCAACGTTTGCCTTCAAATTCAAAACGTATTCGGTGGTCAAGCCATAATGTGTATAGCATCAAGGCCATGATGCTTACGACAATGAACAATCGTTTCAAACGGCGGAGTCGTACATTTTTTTTTGTAGTTTTATTATTCTTATGTCTTTTTTTAGTATTTGTTTTGGATTTTTTAGGCATTTGAACTTAATACGAGGATTATTATTGAATCGAAATTAAAACTGGCAAAAAAAAAGCCCCATCTAGAACGATGGGACATTATTGATAGAGCAGAGCATGCTGGACAAATTATAACTTTGCCTTTTTTGCCAGCTTTTTAGCAAGTTCTTTTCTTCGACGTTTTCTGGCCTTTATTTTGGCTCTTGCTTCCAGCCTTTTTGCTGAATGCGTTTTCGTCGAAGCTAAAGACGAACTGCTATTTTTTTTTGGCCTTCCTTCTGGAAGCCTTTTTTCTGCCTGTTTTTCTCTTGGCCTTTTTTCTGGCTACTTTCTTTTTAGCCTTTTTCTTGGCTGTTTTCTTCTTAGTCTTTTTCTTTTTGGCCTTTTTTTTGGCCTTTTTCTTAGCTACTTTCTTTTTAGCCTTTCTCTTGGCTGTTTTCTTCTTAGTCTTTTTCTTTTTGGCCTTTTTTTTGGCCTTTTTCTTAGCTACTTTCTTTTTAGCCTTTCTCTTGGCTGTTTTTTTCTTAGTCTTTTTCTTTTTGGCCTTTTTCTTAGCTACTCTTTTTTTAGCAACCTTTCTTCTTACTGCTGTTTTTTTCTTTGCACTGCGACGTTTCTTTTTACTAGACTTCTTGCTGACTTTAGCCATGGTTTAGATTCCCCTGAGCTCAACAATTAAAAGAAATAAAAAAACTTAATTAAACAAACAAAAAACTCGAAGACATTATAGTAATGTTTTTTATTTTTTCTATAGTTTTTTTAACTATTTATACGTTTTTTATAAATAAATATAAAGTTTTAATGAATTAAACGTTATTTTTATCGAATTATCATAAAAAATTAAAAAAAATATGTGTTTTACTCTAAATTAAACACATTTAATTTAATGCAGCTGCTATCGATTTAGTGATCGTTGTAACATCCCCAACACCATCAATACTCACATAAGTTGGTGCAAGTTTGTCATGTGAAGATAACCAGTTCTGATAGTAACTCACTAAAGGTTTTGTTTGATCGTGATACACATCCAGTCTTTTTTTCACAGTTTCTTCTGTGTCATCCTTTCTTTGAATAAGAGATTCACCAGTAATATCATCGATTCCTTCAATTGTTGGTGGGTTAAATACAACATGATAAGTCCGACCAGAGGCTTCATGCACACGTCTGCCACTCATACGAGAGATAATCTCTTTGTCTGGCACAACCAGTTCAACCACATAATCAATATTAATATTATTATTTTTCATACCATCTGCCTGTGCAATAGTGCGAGGGAACCCATCGAATAAATAACCCTTTGCACAATCAGATTCACTGATCCGTTCCTTAACTAACTGTAAAATCAGATCATCGGAGACTAAATCACCCGCATCCATGATTTTTTTTGCCATAGCACCCAACTCTGTTCCGGCTCGTACAGCCGCACGCAGCATATCTCCAGTTGAGATCTGAGGTATGTTGAATTTTCCTGTGATATAGTTCGCCTGAGTACCTTTTCCCGCTCCTGGTGGTCCCATTAATATGATTTTCACTCACAACCTCCAATTTATTTCGCTAATTATGTTGTTTTTCTGACAATGATCGATATTTGAATAAAGTTACTATGAATTTCGATATAGATGATGACACTGAAAGCCTGAATCGTATAAGTTTCTATGATACGGATCAAATAATGGTGAATAAGGAAGTGTATAAGAAAAATCTTATCGTCTTCCCGGACAAAATCTTTAATAATTGGCGACCCAATGACATTACTGAGCTGAGACTCGATGATTTGGAAATAATCATCGCGCAAAAACCTGAATTAATTGTGTTGGGCACTGGTCGGACATTGCTATTTCCATCTGCAAGTATCATTGCGAATGTACAAAAATTGAATATAGGCCTTGAGGTAATGGATATTGGTGCAGCATGTCGAAGTTATAATGTGCTACTGGCAGAAAAACGCCATATTGCAGCTGCCCTGTTCATTGCATACCCATGATACTTGGAAATGCAGTGTTCAGACGCCTCCAGGGATGGAGGTGGTAGAGCGACGCAGGAAGCCAAAGCCGAGTGTGTCCATTTTTATTCAGGGTAAGACACGAGGACGATGTGCATGGATGCACAAGTGCCGTGAGTGCAGGATGCACAGAAACGGCTGCCGCATGGCCGCCCCCTGCTAAGAGGAGCAAAGCTTCCCCTGCTCTCGCCCCTTGCCTACATCCTGTAGGCAACGCCGCCATGGATGCAAACGGTGTGTGCCGTGCAGGGAAGCACAAATGTCGTGAGCGCATGGATGCGTAAGAGCGGCCTATGGATATTGCATTTCCAGGTATCATGGGTATATAGCTAATTCAGCTCTCGGAAAACAAAGTATCAACAGAAAAACCTTCCCTTTGTAATATCTGCCTTAAACGTCGTAAGGCTTCTAGTTGAATTTGACGAACGCGTTCACGTGTGACCCCTAATTCCTGACCAATTTCTTCGAGTGTTGATACTTCACGGCCATGTAAACCAAAACGCCGCTCAACCACTGCACATTGTTTTTCACTTAGCTGTTCTAACCAGGTATCAATATGCTTTTTAACATCGTTATTTTGCAATAACAGTGATGGATCAGTATTTTGTTCATCCGGGATAGTGTCCAGTAACGATTTGTCACTACCAAACAAACCTGGCGTATCAACCGATGCAGTACGCTCATTCAAACCTAACATGCGTTTGACTTCCTCAATTGGCCGGTCGAGCATTTCTGCAACATCTTCTGGACTTGGTTCACGATCAAGTTTTTGTGATAATTCTCTGGCTGCGCGAAGATAAATATTAATTTCTTTAATGACGTGTATTGGTAGACGTACTGTGCGAGTCTGGTTCATTAAACCACGCTCAATCGTCTGGCGGATCCACCAGGTTGCATAGGTAGAAAAACGGAAACCTCGCTCGGGGTCAAATTTCTCAACAGCGCGCATCAGGCCAAGATTTCCTTCTTCAATCAGATCCAGTAATGCCAGCCCTCGATTCATGTATCGTCTGGCAATTTTCACAACCAGGCGCAGATTACTTACAATCATCCGTTTACGAGATGCCTCATCGCCTTTTAAAGCCTTTCTGGAAAAATAAACTTCTTCTTCAGCCGTTAGTAATGGCGAAAAACCAATCTCACTAAGATACATCCGTGTCGCATCAAGTTCACCTTTGGACAGAGAGTCAGTTGTAGAAGGTTTTTCTTTTTTTTCCTTATTCTTTTTATTTATCTTTTCGGAATTACTTGTTTCTTCCAGCAGATTAATTTCTTCAATATCCGTCGATTCATCGATCTTATCGATAACATCCTCTGTATCGGTATCCTCATCTTTCGATTCGATAACTGCTTTTTTTCGTTTAGTCATTTACAAATAAATAGTTAATGTGATGGTTTAACGTTTTGGAAGTAAAGAGATTGGGTTAACAGATTTTCCATTTTTACGTATTTCAAAGTGCAGCAATGGCTGGCCACTACTTGTTTTTCCCATTTTTGCAATTGTTTGACCAACAGTCACTTTGTCGCCTTCCTGTACCAATAATTCACTGTTATGCGCATAAGCACTTAGATAGGTTTCGTTGTGTTTCACGATGATAAGCCTTCCATAACCCAGAAGTCCACTACCACTGTACACAACATCTCCATGTGCCGAGGTTTTTATCTCCTGCCCAATATGACCACTGATATCAATACCTTTTCTGGATATCGGTTGATTCAATTTAACCAATTTGCCTTTTGTTGGCCATTGCCAACGAATAGGCCCCGTAGATATTATTTTTTTCTTTTGTGTGGCCGTTTGTTTTTTTACCTGAACCTGTTTAGCCGGTTCTATTGATATTTGTTCTTTGCTTACAGCCTTTGGCGTAATGTCTTGAGTGACCGGTTTGGGTTGTAATGGAGTCTTCTGCTGCAGTTCTTGCTTGGGTCGTTGGTAGTCATCCGATATTATCGGGCCAGGTTGCAAGGAAATATTTTCCGACTTAACTAGTTTGCTGTCGACTGGACCTGACAATCGGATCTTCTGTTCAGGGAAAATCGTAAAAGGTGCCTTAATATCATTCCAGTCAGCGATATCTTTGAAATCATGGCCATAACGCCAGGCGATTGAATACAAGGTGTCCCCTCGCTTTACACTATGCATAGTATTGCCTGGAGCGGGGGCAGGCTGATATTGACCTTTGTTATTTGTCTTATTAGCTTGTTGTGTATTGCTGGAAGTAGTCTGGGATTCTTTACTATTAAGCTCACGATCTGAAACAGGTGCTTCTGCCGATCCGGCACAACCAAACAATGCGATCAGATAAAAAAAACAAGCCGCTAGAACAATTGTTTTATACATTAATGGATGCCTTCAGCACAATGCCCTTATCCTACCCTACGCCCTCTAGCATTGGCACAAAACTCACCCCATCGAGCATTTCCTCTACAAAATCATCTTCCGTACGAGTAATACGCATCAATTGTTGCTTGCCGGCTTTACCAACGGGAATGATCAAACGCCCGCCAGTCGTCAATTGTTGCAATAAATTATCCGGAATACCAAGAGGTGCGGCGGTAACAATGATCCCATCAAATGGTGCACGTTCAGGCCAACCAATATTGCCATCGCCGTGTTTAATGCGAACATTGAAAAGTTTTAACGTTTGCATTCTTTCGCGGGTCTTTTTGATCAGCGCATCAATGCGTTCAATACTGAAAATTTTTTTTGCAACACTGGCTAAAACAGTTGTCTGGTAACCACAACCTGTCCCAATTTCCAGCACATTAGTCAACGGCCCAGCTTCCAACAAAGCTTCCGTCATACGAGCAACGATATAAGGCTGTGAGATGGTTTGATTGTGGCCTATAGGTAATGCCGTGTTTTCATAAGCACGCGAGGCCAGAGCTTCGTCGACAAAGATGTGTCTCGGTATATTGCCGATAATTTCCAGTACCCGTTCAGATTGTATGCCCATGTCACGTAATTTCTCGAGCAAGCGATTCCGTGCTCGCTGTGACGTCATACCGATACCTTGTAAATCGATACTCATTGATTCAAAATCTCCACCCAATTGGATACGTTATCGAGCAAGCTATGCGCTGTCAAATCAACTTGTAACGGTGTAATTGACACCTGATTTTGTTTGATTGCATAAAAATCTGTCCCTGGACCGGCATCCTGTTCTGCACCGACTGCACCGACCCAGTATATTTTCTTGCCTCTGGGATCGTGCGACTCAACCACCGGCTCTGATTTGTGTCGATTACCAAGTCGAGTGACTTGATATGAACCCAGCTCACTCAATGGTACATCAGGAACATTCACATTGAGTAATAAGTCATCCTGTAAGGTTTGAGTCTGTAGCGGCTTAACCAGGTTTAGAACAACATGTACTGCAGTGTCGTAATGCTTTGGGTTTTCTCCAGCCAAAGAAATAGCAATGGCAGGTATTCCTAAAAAACGTCCTTCCATTGCTGCCGCAACGGTACCGGAATACAACACATCATCACCCAGGTTCGGACCTGAATTGATTCCGCTGAGCACCATATCCGGTTCGTCCTGTAACAAACCAGTGATTGCCAGATGTACGCAATCCGTCGGCGTACCATTGACAAAAATAAAACCGTTGTCTGCACTATGTGGACGTAATGGAGAATTGAGTGTTAGCGAATTACTCGAACCACTTCTGTCCTGATCAGGCGCCACCACGGAAACCATACCCGAAATCTTTAAGGCCTCTGCCAGTTTTACAATACCGATGGCCTGATAACCATCATCGTTACTGATCAAAAAATGCATAGTTTGATTATTATCATTCAAATGCCGAGTAATAAAAATTCTATTAGTGCCTTTTGTGCATGTAGACGATTACCCGCTTCATCCCAAACCACACTTTGAGCACCATCGATCACCTCAGCAGTTACCTCATCACCACGATGCGCTGGCAAACAGTGCATAAACAGTGCATCTGATTTTGCGTGAGACATTAATTCCTGATTGACCTGATAGGCTTGAAAACTGGCCAGACGTTCGTTTGCTTCCTCCTCCTGCCCCATACTGGCCCAAACATCTGTTACTACCAGGTCAGCACCGTTAACAGCTTCAACGGCATCCTGGGTAATACGAATATTGTCGGTGGCTAAATTAACAACCGCAGCATCCGGTTGATAGTCTACAGGACAGGCTATATTTAAATTAAAATTCAATAAATTTGCTGCTTTAACATAGGAATAACACATATTATTACCATCACCTAACCAGCTCACTGTCTTACCTTCAATAGAACCGCGATGTTCTTCATAGGTTTGCATATCAGCTAACAATTGGCAGGGATGAAATGAATCAGACAATCCATTGATGACGGGGATACTTGCATATTGTGCAAAGGCTTCGAGCTTTTCATGTTCAAAAGTGCGCATCATCACGATATCGACCATTTTTGACAACACTCTGGCTGTATCTTCAATTGGCTCACCACGTCCAAGTTGGGTGTTCGCGGGCGAAAGAAAGATTGCATGACCGCCATTTTGTGCCATAGCTGTTTCAAACGACACCCGTGTTCGTGTAGATGATTTTTCAAAAATCATTGCCATTACTTTACCAACCAAACTCTGTTTTATCTGTCCCGTTTCAACATCATTTTTCAGTTTGATGGCGTGTTGAATAAGTGATTTGAATTCATCACCACTCAAATCATCCAGACACAGAAAATGTCTCACACTCATAATAAATTACCCTTTTATGAACTATTTCTTGAGAAATATTTTGATGACCTTGCTGACAACTGTCACAATTTGTTCTGCTTCATCATCATTAATAATTATGGGGGGCAAAAGACGCACCACATTGCCCGCAGTTACATTGATCAATACATTTAGTTCCTGAGCCATTCGTACAAGCTCTGTACACTCCCTGTCGAGCTCAATCCCAATCATCAAACCTTGACCACGGATGTCTTCTACGCCTTTTATATTCGTCAAACGCTGTTTAAAATTATCTAACAGGTATATACCTAATTCAGTCACTTTTTTAACCGCGTCGAGATGGTTTAATTCATTAATAACCGTCAACGCTGCGCGTGCAGCTAATGGGTTTCCGCCAAAGGTAGAACCATGACTACCGGACTGAAACAGATCAGCTGCTTTTCCTGTCGCAAGGCAAGCTCCTATAGGCACACCGTTACCCAGGGCCTTGGCCAGCGTCATAACATCTGGTGTGATGCCTTCATGTTGATGGGCAAACCATTTGCCTGTACGACACATCCCGGTTTGCACTTCATCGAGTATCATTAGCCAATTATTTTTGTCACATAAGGCGCGTATTGCGCCTAGATAACCCACATCCGGGACAATCACACCACCCTCTCCCTGTATCGGCTCTAACATCACAGCGCAAATTTCGCTCTGTTGTTTTGCAATGATTTTAATTGCTTCGATATCGTTGTATGGCACATGGATGAATCCTTGCACTAGTGGCTCAAAACCATCTTTTACCTTTGGATTTCCCGTCGCGGTTAGGGTTGCCATCGTCCTACCGTGAAAACTACCTTGCATCACGATCACTTTGGGTTGATCAAACGATTGTGAATGTCCATGCAGGCGTGACAGTTTGATAGCGGCCTCATTTGCTTCGGCGCCCGAATTACAGAAAAATGCTTTATCCATGTTCGCCAGTGTGGTGAGCTCTGCTGCTAACGTTTCCTGTAGTGGGATTTGATATAAGTTAGACGTATGAATTAATTGCCTTGCCTGATCAGAAAGCGCTTCAGCCAGAACTGGATGTGCATGCCCCAATATACACACGGCAATGCCACTCAAGGCATCGAGATAACGCCGACCTTTATCATCAATCAACCAGACACCTTCACCTTGATTGAATGCGATGGAATAAGGACTATAGTTTGCCATTAAGTGACTCATGTATTGTTTGATTGCATTATTAAATTTTAAATATAGGAAATTTAACGGCTTTTATAAAAGAGAAACCCGATCGTAATGACCGGGTTCGTTGTGTCTTCAGTTAGATTAATTACTTTTATATAGCCAAGCCGCCATGTGCTTGCCCCACCATACACATCAGCATAGGAATGGATAGAAAAGTATTGGTTCTTGAAGCCATCAAGGCAACAAACTTGCCTGTAGCGATCTCTTCAGCAGTGGCTTCTACCATACCCAGGATCTTTTTCTGGTTCGGCCAGATCAATACCCAGACGTTGAACAGCATAATGGTACCCATCCAGGCACCGATACCAATCACAGCCACACCACTTTGCAAGGTAAAGGCATTGACGAAACCGAAACCGGAAGTCTCAAGAGCAGAGGCACCCGTTATCCATGTCAATAAGGCTCCCCAGCGGAACCACCATAGCGCGCGAGGCGCAACGTATTTATTAATAGCAGCCGGCCCAGGGCCATCGGTATCCGCCAGAGCCTGACCTACAGCAGGGACTTGTATAAAATTAAAATAATACAAAATCCCAATCCAGATGACGCCGAAAAACACATGCAACCAAACCACCAAAGAAACGGTATTAATGCCAAAGCCATCGCTGTCGGCAATACCCAGAATAATAGCTACGATAAAGCCCAGGGCAATCGTACCCGGAACGGATTTAAGTGGATTCATTGTGTTATCTCCTCGAAAAATTATAATTATTGAAACTCTTAAGTCTCAGATTATACTTTGGACATGAATCGCTTTCACCCCCTTTATATCTGAAAATAACAACTTGTTGTAAGTTATGGATCCCATAGAACTCAGCCTCTTTACCAACAGAATGGCGTCGATTTGTACTGAAATGGGCGCTATTTTACAAAAAACAGCCCTCTCTCCAAACATCAAGGATCGTCTGGATTTCTCTTGCGCCGTGTTTGATCATAAAGGTGCCTTATGCTCACAGGCTGCTCATATTCCAGTTCACCTCGGAAGCATGGCCTATGCAATGAAGAATATTGTTAATCAACAGCAATGGCATCACGGTGATGCTCTAATCCTCAATGACCCGTATCTCGGAGGAACACATCTTCCAGATATCACTATCATCTCTCCGGTTTTTTTTAACAACGAGCTGATCGCCTTCGTTGCAAATCGTGCACACTATGCCGATATTGGTGCCAGCTCACCCGGTTCAATGCCGCTTGCCACTCAGCTTGATGAAGAGGGCTTGATCATTTCGCCTTCTTTTATTCAACAACAAGGTGAAACGAATAATGTATTGCTTACAGAGATCCTTTCTCATATGAATAACCCAGGGCAGGTAAAAGCTGATCTCATAGCACAAATCAGTGTCAACCAGAAAGCCGTCGAAAGATTGCAAGAAACCATCGAGCAACACAGCGCGAGTAAATTTACTGATGCCCTGGTTCACTTGAATAATTATGCAGAACGCCTGGCGAGAACAGGACTTAAAAATATTACAGATGGACAATATGCTTTCATTGATACGATGGATGATGATGGTCAAGGGAATGAGAACATCCCTATTCAAGTACGAATTAGTGTGAAAGATGGCAATGTGCTGGTGGATTTTAACGGCACGTCTCAACAAGTCGCAGGCAATATCAATTGTCCAGTATCAGTAACCGCTGCTGCCGTGTTTTATTGTTTTTATGCCTTAATGCCGAGCAATACCCCCGCTTGTTCTGGCAGTTTTCGATCGATTGAAATCAAGGCGCCAAACGCCTCACTGGTGAATGCTCAATCTCCGGCTGCGGTAGCGGCTGGAAATGTTGAAACCAGTACACGCATAGTCGATGTAATCCTTGGTGCTCTCGCTAAAGCTCTACCCGAGAGAATTCCAGCAGCAAGTCACGGCAGCATGAATAATATCGCGATGGGAAATCAGAACTGGGATTATTATGAAACTCTCGGCGGTGGCATGGGTGCCAGCTGTATTTCCGATGGGCAAGACGCTATACAAACTCACATGACCAACACATTGAACACGCCGATTGAAATCCTGGAAATGCAATATCCTTTACGCATCCATCAATACGCTATTCGAATGGACTCAGGCGGGTCGGGAAAATTTATCGGAGGTGATGGTCTTATCAGAGAATACGAATTTCTTGAGGAAACCACGGTCAGCTTATTAACCGAGAGACGTTTGAATACACCCTGGGGACTATCAGGTGGACAAGCGGCCAAACGCGGCCATAATTATCTTAATAACGAAACAGTACCCGGCAAAATATCTTTTTCGGCTAAAGTGGGAGATCGGTTGTTGGTAAGCACACCAGGCGGCGGCGGCTGGGGCATGTAACAGACGTCAACCTTGCCTGTTGTTTCCACTCTCTTTACAATTCGCGCCGCTAGATGAATTCTTAATTGACAATAAATATGAGGTATCCTATGGATATTAATGAACAGATCCAGAAAACGATTGATGACAACCCTGTCGTTATCTTTATGAAAGGCACGCCAGAATTCCCTCAATGCGGCTTTTCCAAGGCCACCTCGGAAGCACTGAAAGCCTGTGAAGTCGAATTTGCTTATGTGGATGTGCTGGCGGAACCGGATGTTCGTGCTAATCTTCCAGCGATTTCAAACTGGCCAACCTTCCCGCAGATTTTTATCAAAGGGGAACTTGTCGGTGGCTGTGATATTGCCCTCGACCTGTATCAAAAAGGCGAGCTAAAAACGATGGCTCAGGCCGCCACTTCAGAAGCTCAATAAATAGTCATCAACTCGATGCTTTTCAAGCATCGAGTTCTAATTGCTTCCAGATAGATTCACCGCCTGATTCTTTCTCTATTCGATTCATCTTTCGTTTATGTGAATCCAGTTCTTCTGACGTTGCTTTGATAATTTTTAACCGTGATCTGTTTGCATCCAGTGTCTGTATCTTGATTTTGGCTGAGCTGGCAGCCTCAGTTTCGATTTCAAGCAATAGCTTTGCCTGACCGCCGGTCATTGCCAGATAAACATCCAGCAAAATTTGTGCGTCTAACAAGGCACCGTGAAAATCACGCGCTGAGTTATCAACCTCATAACGCTTACACAATGCATCGAGACTGTTTTTTTGTCCGGGATGCATTTCCCTGGCTTTTGTTAAGGTATCAATAACAGAACAAAAGTCTTCAACCCGCCCCCACTGCTTACCCATTGCAGCTAATTCAGCATTCAAAAAACCTGTATCGAACGGTGCGTTATGTATGATTAATTCAGCACCCCTGATATAGTCAATAAATTCCTGAGCTATCTCACGAAATTTCGGTTTGTCATGAAGAAATTCATTGCTGATACCGTGAACATCAAACGCACCGTCTTCAATCTCACGTTCAGGATTGATGTATTGATGATAATGATTATCGGTTTTTCTACGATTGATCATCTCAACACAACCGATCTCAATAATTTTATGTCCCTGCTTGTGTTCAAGGCCCGTAGTTTCAGTATCGAGAATAATTTGTCGCATGGGTAGCAAATGTCAAAATTTGTGTACTTCAATCGGTAAAGATAAAAATATATTAGCGTATTTAAATACTAACATAAGCCTGTAATATACGGGATGTTAATATGGAATAATGATTCTTCAAAAAAAGTATCCTAATAATACATGCAAACAGAACATATATATTCTTCGACTATAGTACACATCGTCTCTGGTGATATCTGGGCAGGTGCCGAGATGCAGGCCTATACCCTGATCAATGCCTGTAAAGAACAACACAGAATGATCACTATACTATTAAACGACGGTATCCTGGCCGAGAAACTTCGCCAAAGCAACATTGAAATACACATCATTGATGAATCAACTAATGGTTTTCCGGCGCTGTTAAAACAATTGATTTCATTATTAGCAAAATTAAATGCCGATCTCGTTCATACCCATGGATACAAAGAAAATGTGCTGGGTAGCCTGGCTGGTTTTGTTAGCAGGCTGCCCAGCATTCGAACTGCACACGGTGCAAATGAATTTGGAATTAATTTCTGGTCGCTCAGGCAAAGCATCCCTGCTCTGCTGGATAATTTATCCGCTCGTTTCCTGCAAAAACAGGTTATTTCTGTCTCTAATGATCTGGCCGAAAAACTCAGTACAAAATTACCTGCTAACAAAATCACTGTCATTCCTAACGGGATAAACATTACTCAGGTTGAAACTTCAATTTCAAAACCAATAATACTGCCCGGTCGAAATGACACTTACAAAATTGCCTTTGCAGGTCGTCTGGTGCAACTCAAACGAGTCGACCTGATATTGCAAATCTACGCTGAGTTGCGTCATCAAACTGAACATGATTTTGAACTGTATATTGTTGGTGACGGACCGATAAAAGAAACGCTTGTGCAACAAAGTAAATCACTTGGCATTGATTCCGGCACACATTTTTTAGGTCACCGAAATGATATATATGCCTTAATGCGTACAATGGATTGTCTTATTATTGCCTCAGATCATGAAGGCTTACCCATGACAGTACTTGAAGCAATTGCCTTAAAATTACCCGTGGTGAGCCATGCGGTAGGCGCGATCCCGGAGGTACTGGATCATGGACGTTGTGGTTATCTGGTTTATCAACAAGAAGCAAAACTATTTGCAGCAGCTATTCAACAGTGCCGAAACGAATCAAAAGAGAACAACATTACTGAAAAAGCTTATGAACATATTCAACAACATTATTCTCATACAAAAAATGCTGAGGCCTATATGGCTATCTACGACTCAATTCTGCAAAAATAAGTGTTTGAATCATTCAAAACAGTATATTCCAATCCAGAAATGAGCCTGTAGAGAGGGGTTATATTTCATCATCAAGCCCTGAGTTTTAGTCGCACATGAAGTTGTTTAAAGAGTTGGTTTTTAGCTGAGTTCAATTGTTCAGCCGCTTCATTGTCATTCATTTCGTTAGCAAATGCATCCAGTTGTTTGAAGGTGATCCCTTGTTTCAAATACTGACTGGGTCTTTGTGCTGAGCGAAACTTTTCATAGGGTGTCATCATGTCTTCATAGCGATAACGTTTCCGCTCTTTGCCTTTCTTGTCGGTGATGGTAGAGGGAAAATAACAAGGTCGATGAAAATTAACGTAGCGATAGACCTCGCCTTGATTGAGCCTGGCAAAGTCATCGGCATACTGCTGCGGGATGTGCATATAGCCATAGAGTTTACGCACGACCGAGCCATTCTTGCTCTCAGCCAGGGCATTATCGTTACTGTGCCGAGGTCTTGATTTAGTGAATTCAATACGGAGTTTCTCGAGTAATTGAGCCACGGTATAGTTGATGTATTCACCGCCATTATCGGTGTGAAAGCCCTGTATCTTGAACGGGAAGGCCGCCAATAATTGCTCTAATGCCGGCAGCATGTAGCGTTCACTTATTCGTTCTACCGTGACAATGATCTGAAACTGCGTAACCTCATCAACGGCATTGATGTGATAAACCCCTTTGCGCCTGTCCTGATCGCCCTGATGCACGGAATCAATGCGAATATAGCCCGGTTGATCATTCGGACAGGGTTTTCGCCGTAGACCAATTTTGGCTGCCTTGGGACGGGTTTTCGTCAAGACACAACGTTGTCGTTGGTAAGTCGTACTCTGACGCAAGTTATAAAGATGTGATACGGATATGCCCGCCAGACGCTCATAGTTCGCTTCCTCAAAACGCTCATAGGCGCGTTCACAGAGTTTCTTTATCACCGGGCCACTGGGTTGCTGATGACGTTCATCCATCTCGGCGAGTAAACGGATATCGGCCTTGCTGTACTTTGGTTTGAAGCCATTGCGACGAGCAGTCTTTATCGTGATCCTGCCATTCTTGATGTATTGCCCAATGAGACGTTTCACCTGCGCATGGGAGTAGCCGGTGACTTTCATCAGGTAACGTGTGATGAGACCTTTTTCTGCTTTGCCCAGTGAGAAATAGCGAAATGCCACCAAGGTCTTTTGTACCCACCGATAGCGGTCTTGTTTGCTGTTGGCGACACAAAAGGCCACTGCCTGAGTGCCTTCGAGAAATTGACGGACGGTGTCAATGGTCGTGAGTTGTTCAAGTTTCATGATCGTTTTCATCCTGTGATCATGAACGACTTTAAATGTTATTTCAGGCTCATTTGATGTTGGAAAGTCGCCCCTCGTTCAGGCTCATTTCATATTGGAAAAGACTAAAACTTGCATTAAATAAACTATAGTTCATCGACGCCTTTGTTCGCCAATTCATCAGCGCGTTCATTTTCAGCATGGCCGCTATGACCTTTGACCCAGAACCATTCAACATCGTGTTCTGCTACAGCCAAATCCAGTCGTTGCCAGAGGTCGACATTTTTTACCGGTTTTTTATTGGCCGTTTTCCAGTTTCGCGCCTTCCAGTTATGGATCCACTCGGTAATACCGTTTTTTACATAAACCGAATCTGTAGTCAATTGAACCTTGCATCTTTCTTTTAATGATTCAAGACCCATGATCGCTGCCATCAATTCCATACGATTATTCGTCGTCTCCTTTTCCCCACCATAGAGTTCTTTTTCCCGATCATCGTAACGCAACAAAGCACCCCAACCGCCAGGGCCAGGATTCCCACGGCATGCACCATCGGTGAATAATTCAACTTCTTTTAACATAGTTAAAACTTCTGTTTTAAGTAATTTACTGGTTGTTAATGCGTGCACTAGGTTCCACAACACCAGAAATTATACTTCGACGACGATGCCAACTCAGTTTAATCGGTGTTAACGGTACAACACGTTTCTTGGCAACGACCATATAGATACCACCGAAATAAGGCCAGAGGAATTGCCCAAGCTTTTCCATGAACTGTAATCTTTTCATCAAACCACGGCGTTTTAAAGGTGGACGAAAATAAAAATTTTTAGTAATAACCAATTCAAAATCCAGTAACGATAACCAGTCCTTCACTCGCGACAAGCTAATGAAACGACCGCACCACGGAGGTTCATCACGCCAGGCAAGACACACACGCCATAAACCCCAAAGACTCCAGGGATTAAAACCAATAATAATAATATGGCCTTCACCTATCAGTATGCGCTCTGCCTCACGCAGTAATTGATGTGGTGAAGTTTCAAACTCCAATACATGGGGTAACACAACCACATCCATACTGTCTGATTCAATAGCCAGAGATTTGCTATCAGCCACAATATTGGTGATTGACTGAGGATCATTGTCCCGATAAAAATCATGCACAATTTTATGTGAAATACGGCTGTTACCAAGCAAACTGGTATTATTCAAATTTCCTATTTGCAGTATGTGGTAACCAAACAGGTTGTTCAGTGCCTGATCCAGATGCGCATGATCGAGATTAAACACGCCACTGCCCAGTTCTGACTTAAACCAGGCAAACACCCGTTGTCTTAGGTGTGCCTTCGGAACTGCATTTTGTTGTTGATTACTTGCCATGTCAGTGATTTTTAAATCTCTCTCAAATTTTATTTTACATAACGCAACTCATGAGAATGTTTCATTTACACTTGACCTGAAATGATTGGATCCCTAGCATTGCGCCATGCTCGTATCGAATACTAATCAATTAATTACAATAATAATAACATCGCTTATTCTAGGTGCATGTAATTTTTCTCCCATCAGGAGCAATCCACAAGGATCAACGGCGAAGCAAGTCCGTCATGCTCCAGAACAGGCACCTGAGCACCTTTATGTCGATCCAAATGACGTTAAAAAATATAAAAATCAAATAGATAGGCAAGAAACAGCTAATGCTCTGGCAGAAAACCTCTGGCTGGAAATTGCTAATAATCTACAATTCGAACGCAATATCAAACACCCAAGAGTCCGGGATAAGATCAAATGGTATGCACGTAATCAGGATTACCTTGATCGGGTCGCAGAACGGGCCACACCCTATCTGTATCATATCGTTCAGCAGTTGAAACTGCGCGATATGCCACTGGATCTGGCTTTGTTGCCTATTGTCGAAAGTGCTTACCACCCCTTTGCCCATTCACCCAGCCATGCCTCAGGTATCTGGCAATTCATTCCAGGCACAGGCAGACAGTTTGGTCTGAAACAAAATTGGTGGTATGACGGTCGGCGCGACATAGTTGCTAGCACCGATGCGGCATTAACCTTTCTCAGCAAACTGAATATGCAATTTAACGGCGACTGGCCTCTGGCAATTGCCTCATACAACACAGGGCCCAGGAATGTTGAAAGAGCAATTAAACGTAATAAGAAAATCGGAAAACCCACAGACTTCTGGTCCCTCAAACTGCATCGAGAAACACGCCAATACATTCCCAATTTACTAGCCATCGCTGAAATCGTTGCTCATCCTGAAAAATACAATGTCAAACTGAAGGCAATTGAGAGCAAACCCTATTTTGTTTCCGTCGACACGGGTAGTCAGCTGGATTTGGCTACTGTTGCAGAACTCACAGGAATGGAAATGGATGCAATATACACCTTGAATCCAGGCTACAGTCGTTGGGCAACTGATCCAGATGGACCACATCGTATGCTGGTTCCTGTAGAGATAGCTAACGATTTCAGATCCCGACTTGCATCCTTACCTAAAGAACTACGTATTCGATGGCAACAACATAAAATTAAAAACGGTGAAACCTTAAGCCAGATTGCGACACGTTATTCAACCAATGTCAGTGCTCTAAAAGAAACGAATGGATTAAAAAATTCTCGTATTCGCGCAGGCCGTTCATTGCTAATACCAGTATCGAAAAGACCTCTCAATGTATACACACTAAGCCAGGATTCACGCCGTTACAGAGGTCTGAAAAGAGGCTCTGATGGTCAGGATTACATTTACAAAGTGAAACGCGGCGATAATTTATGGGACATCGGCCAGCACTATGGCATCAGCGTTTCCCAGTTGTGTCGCTGGAATGGTATATCAAAAAAATCCACTCTGCGCCTGGGACAAAAATTACGCATCATGATCAATCCCCAGGATGATCAACCAGCTTTGCTCAAAACAGCTACAACACAAACAAAAAATGGTTTGTTTAAAATAGACCATAAGGTTCGTGACGGTGATTCTCTATGGTTGATTTCACAACGCTACGGTGTCAGTATAAATCAGCTCCGTGGCTGGAATAACATTCGAAAAGGTCGTTATCTCCAACCTGGACAAAGTATTAGTATTTTTACTAATAAGAAACCGACAGGCGTTTAATTCCTGCAAGTACAACATTACAAAATGTGAAATTATATTATTCTGTTGTAGCAAGTCTGGAGGATATGGAAATGATAAAAATTGTAAAGTTCCTTCTACGCTGCTTACTACGACTGTTATATAAAGTAGAAGTTACCGGACTTGAACATTTCCAGGCTGCTGGCGATAGAGTATTGATCGTCGCGAATCACACCTCACTTTTGGATGCCCTGTTAATCTACGCCTGGTTACCGGCTACACCGACCTTTGCGATCAATACTCAGGTAGCACAAGAGCCAAGGTTTAGTTTTTTTCTAAAATTCGCTGATGTGTTCAGGATGGATCCTACCAATCCGCTCTCGGTAAAATCGATGATTAAATTCATCAAACAAGACCGCAAAGCGCTGATCTTTCCCGAAGGACGGATCACAACAACCGGGGCACTTATGAAGATTTATGATGGCCCAGGATTGATTGCTGATAAAAGCAAAGCTGCAGTTCTTCCGATAGCCATCAGTGGTGCACAACTCAGTCCACTCTCGTACATGCGTGATCGTGGGCATACCCGATTATTTCCCAAAATCAAACTCACAATTCTGCCACCGGAAAAAATTAATATTGACGTAAAGATAAACGGTCAAAAACGTCGTCATGTTGCTGCCCTAAAGATGCAAGACATCATGAATAAACTGGTTTGTGAATCACACAATTATCGCACTTCAATCTTTTCTGCTTTTCTGGAAGCGATTGATCGTTATGGAAAAAAACACATCATCGCAGAAGATTTCAATCGCCAACCACTCAGCTATAAACAACTATTATTAAAAATCTTTGTTCTAGCCAGAAAAATTGCCCTTGATACAGAAAGGGATGAGGTCGTTGGGGTGTTGCTACCCAATACCCTTGCCCTACCAATTACCTTTTTTGCAGTCAGTTATCTTGAACGTATTCCTGCTATGCTAAATTACACAGCAGGTGTACAAAACATTAAACGAGCCTGTGAAACTGGCCAGATTAAAACTATCTACACTGCAAAAGAGTTTATTGAAAAAGCAGAATTACAGGACGTAATAGAGGCGCTTGCAAAAGAACGCAAAGTTATTTATCTCGAAGACTTACGTGAACGTGTATCCCTGCTCGACAAACTGATTAGTGTTGCCAGAACATTTTACCCACAAAACCATTACGCAAGAAAAATAAAAAATATCGATCCGGACAAACCTGCCGTTGTCTTATTCACATCCGGTTCTGAAGGGACACCAA
The DNA here is from genome assembly GCA_965250225.1 of Gammaproteobacteria bacterium. Classification (GTDB taxonomy): domain Bacteria; phylum Pseudomonadota; class Gammaproteobacteria; order Eutrophobiales; family Eutrophobiaceae; genus CBDEUK01. Next base: position 975 of record CBDFNQ010000027.1, on the reverse strand, counting down.
AAGGCGTGGTGCTTTCACACAGTAATATATTATCAAATAACGCGCAGATTATCTGTCATATTGATTTCCTGCCATCAGACATACTCTTTTCCTGTTTGCCTATGTTCCATTCCTTTGGCCTGAATGCAGGTTTTTTAACGCCGATACTCAATGGTATAAAGATTTTTATTTATCCGACCCCTTTACATTACCGGATCATTCCACAAATGTTTTATGAAATCGGAGCCACAATTTTATTTGGCACAAATACATTTCTTCAAGGTTATGCGCGCTATGCCCATCCATATGATTTTCATACTGCACGTTATATTGTCGCCGGGGCTGAAAAATTACGTGATGACACCGTTCAATTATGGATGGATAAATTCGGCAAACGTATCTACCAGGGTTATGGCGTCACAGAAACCAGTCCGGTCATATCAGTCAATTATCCCATGTATTATCGCTGTGGCAGTGGTGGTCGTCCTGTACCAGGTATTGAATGTCAACTTGAGCCAGTTGAAGGCATAGAAGAAGGCGGCCGTCTGTATATAAAGGGACCGAATGTTATGCTGGGGTACTTACTTCATGATAGCCAGGGGAAAATAGAATTCCCCGAGTGTTCTTTTGGCAAGGGCTGGTATGACACTGGTGATATCGCCAACATTGACGAAGATGGATTCATCTATATCCTTGGCCGAGCAAAACGGTTCGCCAAGCTTGCCGGTGAAATGGTGTCACTAACCCTGGTTGAAGAAATTGCTATGCATGTCTGGCCAAATCACAATCATGCAGCTATCATTCTACCGGATTATCGCAAAGGTGAAAAGATTATTTTGATCAGTGATTACCTGGAAGCAAACCGTAAAGAATTTCTAAACTATGTTCGCAAACATAAACACAGTGAATTGGCCGTCCCAAAAAGTGTGCTATTAACCAAAGAGTTTCCAGTATTGGGCACAGGAAAAATTAATTATCCCACATTAACTCAATTAG
>CBDFNQ010000026.1:0-156471 GCA_965250225.1 Gammaproteobacteria bacterium | reverse complement strand
TCAAACTGCTGATGTTGATACTGGCGCCTGTGCCAATGGCCCCATTAATGTCTGATGTCCATTGGATGGAAGAGCTGAGGTTGCCATCCTCGTTGTCATAGGCGGCACCACTGAAGGTGATATTTGTTCCTTGCGTCTTTGTTGTGCCATCCGTCGGGGAGGTGATGTTGAGGGTGGGTGCGGTGTTATTGTCGCTGTATTCTACGTGTAATATCGGTGCTGCGCCGCCATCATAGGATTCAGCCACCCGCTTACACTGCCCGTCACGATCAGGGCTAAGGCGTTTCCCCGATGTCCAGCCTGAACGGTCGACGATCTCCTGTATGACGGCCGTTAGGTCCGGCGTTTGCTGTTCAATCCCCACATCCCCGGTGGCGTTCCAATCCAACGGATACCATGTCACCGATGCGGTGGTGGTTGGGCGATTTGTGATCTCGCTGTTGGTGCCGGTATACGCTTGAGCATTGTCTGTCGCTTCTCCCCTCACCACCAATGTCGCTGTGGCACTGTCGACTTCATCGGCCTGAAACTGGATGTAGGCATTGCTGATCACTGCCCCCTACTGGGATCGTCATCCCGGCAAAGCGCACCCCCGACGGCCTGCAAGTCACCCGCATTGTCAACCATCTCTAAATCGTCACTGTTTAGATAGACTGAGCCCGTGGCGAGGGTTTCTTCGGCGTCATCGTTGGTGCTAGAGACTGGGATGTCTAAAACAGCCGCATAGGCTGGCATTGATAGCGTCGCTATCGTGACGAATGTCAGAAAAACAAAAACGGAAGGGTGATAAAGAGCGAGTGAATAAAGAATTGTTCACACGTTGAAAACGATAGGTCAGACCAGACGTTCCATGAAAACCATCCCCTTAAAGGCATTCCAGCGCAATTGTTATTGGTTATATGTTAAGGGAAGGTATTTAGATGCACTTCCCTATTGTCTTATTGCCATTTTTTATAATTAATAACATAAGTAAATGGGTTTGACTACCACCTTTCAGAAGGGATGTTTAAGAACTTACTTTAATGAATTGCTTAATGTTAAGATAAATATTAGAGAATACGCAGTGAATGATAAAAAAATTATTTCATGTTAAATCTAATTTCGGATCATACAACACTGTTTAATAGTTCTGTCAGGAATGGCACTTACTTAAGTGGGATCATTCTATGAAAACACAACTATCGTCATTCCGGCGTAGACCGGAATCCAGTAAAAGTAAACGAATTTGGTACGCATGGATCCCGGCTGTAGCGAGAAAATGCTCCTGCATTTCTCACTCTCCCCGCCTTCCATGGTGGTCGCGCCGGGATGACGGAATTTCTAGCTTAAGTAAGTGCCATTCAGTTCTGTCAGTATTTTTTCAGAAGTAAATTCTTGATTCAGTCTTAGTACATTCTAAATAGAACTAAAGCGAGTACTTAGGATCAGTCACACACTCTATTGCGGCCGCTATTCTTGGCACGATATAAGGCTTGATCGGCCACATCAATCAAACTGTCTGCCGTATGTCGATCATTCATTTCCGAGATGCCAACTGAAATGGTTAATGCGGGTAACTTTCGTCCATCACGATGTTGTACCGTGGTCTCACTCACAGCGATTCTTAATCGTTCGGCAATTTGCCTGGTTGCGGTCAAATTTTGTCCTGGTAATAATAGAAAAAATTCCTCACCACCATAACGAGTGACAAAATCTTCCGGGCGTATATGTTGTTTGATGGCGTCTGATAAAATACGTAAGGCACAATCGCCAGCAAGATGACCATGTTGATCATTGTATTGTTTGAAAAAATCAATATCGAGCATGATCACGCACAGAGATTGTTGGTCTGACTGACTTCGTTGCATGATCCTGGGCAACATATCACCTAACCATCTGCGGTTATAAAGATTAGTCAAAGGATCAACCATCGCACTGTATTCATATTCTCGCATCAAGTCTCTGATCTTTGAGAACATAGAATTGCCGTGACGTAAACGCCGGCTTAACAGGCGTAACATATTGCTGGCTACAGCGTGTGATGAATCGATGATGTGCCATATCTCATCTTCATTAATAACCAACAACTCAGTATCGACATCAGCAATCACATTTGCAGAGGCAGGCTGCTTGTCAATGATGGATACTTCGCCGACACTTTGTCCGACTTCAAGTATGGCAACCGGGTTGGTTAGATTCATTGCTAGATGTGCACGCAGGCAGCCGGACAAGATCAGATAGAGGTTATGGTTGTTTTCTCCAGCGTGGATTAACGTTTCACCACCACGGAGTTTTATGATCGGATAATGATTCAATAATTGATTGATCGACGTTGCATCAACATCTTTTAATAATGCATGTTTTTGTAACTCCTCAATTTGTTGATGGCTTAAACTTTCTATTGGTGCTGTTGAGTGCTCAGTGATAGATTGAGCCATTAGTTTATTGCTCGTACTGGTTTAAACGCACGAATTAATCTTTCCAGCTGTTTCAGTTGAGACAGATCCGATGCGTACCGAATAGAAATATAGGTTTCTGTTACTTCAGTGACGGTGGGTTTAAGTGATGGGTTATTAATACAGATGCGTTGACAAAAATCCGCAGGGCCTTCGTGGGCAAAACGTGGGTAACCAACACCAGCCATTTTTTTACAAAATTTGTTATAGAGCTTTACAACTGGCTCCGATATTTTGAATGAATGTCGGAATAAAATTAACGCGGCAATCAATAAAAAAATACCAATGCCTATAAAACCAGTAACAAGCATTGTTATTAATCCGCGCCATTCAAACTGGTCAATACCAAGACGTTTCATAAATTCTGTCTGGCGTTTTGGACCATAACCGATCACCCAAAGGTTCCAGCGGTAATTAACAGTATCCCAACTATTGCGCAGATTTTGCATCAGTGTATACGGTAACGAATTTTCATCGAGAAAGATCGGCCTGGATATTAATTCTGGTAATGCATTTTCTATGCCCTGCAGGATGCGTGCAGGTGAAACAGCAGCGGTCGGATCGACACGTGTCCATCCTTGTTTGTCCAGATAGACTTCGGCCCAGGCATGGGCATCGCGTTGATAGACATTGAAATAATTTCCTAAGGGATTATAGGAGGCACCTTGATAGCCAGTCACAATGCGGGCTGGGATGCCGGCCGCACGCATTAATACGACAAAGGCTGATGCATAATGCTCACAAAACCCTTGCTTGCTGTCGAACAGAAATTGATCAACTGGATCGACGTTTAATAAAGGAGGTTGCAAGGTGTAATAAAAGGCCTGTTCAGAAAACATCGCCAACACAGTGTCAATTATCTGTTGTCTCTCCATGTTTTTCTGTTTCCAGGATTCTGCCAGGGCACGCGCTCTGGGATGAAATCCAGGTTCAAGTTGTAAGGCTTTATTCAGAACTTCGGGATCGGTTTCAAATAATTTATGAGTGAAAGATGAGCTTGCACTGTAGCGAATACGCTGACGTATTTTTTGCGAGATGAGTTGTGCATCATGGCTGATGGAACCCAGGCTGCTCGATCGGATCATCTCCAGTCCGAAGAGCCAGTTTTTATTACTGGCCTCTAAGGTAATGTGATATTTGATCAAATCGGCATTGGGTTTTATTGCTGATGATTTTGCCGGTTCAAGCATGGTGTTATTACGTGTCCAGGTATAGCCATCGCTATGCCACAATACTGGACCGCGCCAATACAATTTTTCAGCAGTGGGTGAAGCGCCATCAAACTCTACCCGAAAAGCCAGTGCGTCTGAGCGCAATAACTGACTGATAGAACCCGGCGACATATGATCAGAGATGCCGGTCTTTGCTGAATAGGCATCCTGCGGCATGCGCCAAAGAGGGCCGCTAATACGTGGGAAAAATACGAAGAGCACCAGCATGATTGGAATTGAGAGGATCAGGATTGAACCTGCTAGTTTGAAAATTTTTCTTTTTGATAAAGAATTGTTTTGATCATTTAAAGTAACAAAGCAACTGGTTAGAACCAGTGTTGCCAGTGTCATAAACAAGGCGATGGGAATGGATTCGCTATAAAAGAAATTGGTAATGATCAAGATGTAACCCAGACAGATCAGTACATACGCATCGCGTTCTGTTTGTGCCTCAAGTATTTTAAATCCGGCGAGTACGACCAGTAGGGCAACACCAGGGTCGCGACCAATGATGCTGTTATAGCTGATATAAATGCCGAACAGTGTGCCTAAGGCTAACAGACTGATTCCTACACGAAACAGATTTTTATTTCTGTTTGCCAATGGCCATCTCAACAGCAGGCTGGTAAAGCGCCAAGTGAGTAAGGCAACATACATCACACTGATCCAGCCAGGGATACGCAAGGTGTGAGGTAGCACTACCAGCGTCAAAGAAACAGCCAGCCAGATGAGGAGATTAAGATTTAAAACACGTTGTTTTTCTTTTGTCACGGGAGATTACAAACCGAATTGTGCCAACGCTGTGAGACATTGTTGCTTGTGATAAAAACCGTGATCCACTGCGAAAGATACATCGATTAATTCAAGACCATAGGCAATCTGTTTATTATCGGCTTCGAGTATCCATTGACAGAGTTGTGACAAACGTTCTTCTGTATTGGGCAAATGAGCAACATCGCTCCAGTGCAGTGTCAGTTGTGTGCTTCCTTGACCCTGAAATAATTTTCGATGCAGGCCGCGTTCCCTGGCATACGCTTTCCAGTCTATCTGGTGGCTGGAATCACCAATACGATATTGTCGCAGGCCGATGAAATCATCATCGCCTTCTTTACTACCCGCTATTCCTACCTGATCATTTACCGTTTGCGCCGGTAACACTAAACGTCCAGCTGGCGCGGGATAAATCAGGCAGGACTGATTCAGGTCGAGAGTAGACCAGGCCTTGAACAAACCCAGTGGGAAGACGGTGAATATTTGTAAGCGACCGAAATCAAGGATGCCACGGTGTTGACTCTTTTTTGCTATGGCAATGGTGGAAACTCGATCCGCTTCAATATCGACGACCAGAGCTTTACCTGTTGCCGTTGCTGGTCGGTACCATTTTTTGGATCTGTCTTTGTTGATCAGACTTAATGAATAACGATGTAGCTGATTCAGATTATCGAACTGGACGGGAAACCAGGCTTGTTCACCAGCAAAGACAGCTTCAGGTTTTCTCGCTGTGATGATCAAACCAGCGATATTGCGATAACTAAAAAAGATGCCGATCAGTGTCAGGCTACTTAACAAAAAGGTCAGCACATAGGCCAGACTATTGTTGTAGTTGATCGCACCTAACAACATGACCATCAACATGCCACCGAACAGCAGACCATATCGCGTGGGTAATATATAAACCCGGCGACGTTTCAGTGAGCGAGTGTCCGTTGGGCTGACTGGACCGAAACGGCGTTCTAGTAATATCCGTTCAGGGAGGATGCTTTCGGTCGAAAAAATTTCAGCCATGGGCAGCTTCTAGATTTTAAGGAATGGGTACGTTTTCAATGATTGTCCGCGCGATATTATCGGAAGCTGAGTGTTCTATCGAAAGCAGGCGGTGATTCACAACACTGGGAAAGATTGCCTGTATGTGTTCCGGCAGCACATGTTCGACACCTTCTAACAAGGCCCAGGCCTTGGCGCAATGTAACAGTGCTAGTCCAGCCCGTGGGGATAAACCATTCGTTGTTGCACTCAAGTTGCGGCTATGACTGAGTAAGTCCTGTAGATAATTTAACAATGCCTCTGAACAATGGATTTCTTTTACCTGTTGCTGAATGTTCAACAGCTGTGTCGGGTTCAGTATGGGTTCAATAGTCTTCAACAATTCACGTCGGTCCTTTCCTGTGAGAAGTTCACGTTCAGCAGTTGCATCTGGATAGCCAATCTTCAGGCGCATGAGGAATCGATCGAGTTGTGATTCTGGTAACGGAAATGTCCCAATCTGGTAGGTCGGATTTTGTGTGGCGATGACGAAAAAAGGTTCCTCCAACGGACGTGTTTGTCCTTCTACCGTGACCTGACGTTCTTCCATAGCTTCTAGCAGGGCACTTTGAGTCCTTGGTGTGGCACGATTGATTTCATCGGCCAAAAAAACCTGAGAAAAAATCGGCCCGGCATGGAAATTGAATGATTCATTGCCGCGGTTGTACACTGAGACACCAAGAATGTCAGCGGGTAATAAATCGCTGGTGAACTGGACGCGTTGGTAATCGAGCCCGAGTATTTTTGACAGACTGTGGGCCAATGTGGTTTTACCCACACCGGGCAGGTCTTCGATCAATAAATGGCCGCGTGCAATCAGGCAGGTTATAGCAAGGCGTATGACCTCTTCTTTGCCAAGAATGATTTTATTAAGTTGTTCTATCACTGTTTTCAAAACAGTAACGCTATCAGGCTGCACGATTTCCTGGATCTGGCTCATGATTAATTAAAGATTCCTGTGAAACGGAAGATGAATAAGCTGGCGATCTGTTTTTTTACACACTGTTTTAAATAGTAACTGTAGCAATAAATTTTGCATATTTCTGAATATCGACCTTATTGAGGAGCATCGATGAAACATTACGATTTAGCTGTAATTGGAAGTGGCCCGGCAGGCCAGCGTGCAGCTGTACAAGCAGCAAAGCTTGGAAAAAACGCTCTGGTCATCGATAAACATTCTCCAATTGGTGGCGTTTCTCTTCATCTGGGGACGATCCCGAGTAAAACCTTACGTGAAGCTGTGCTCTATCTTAGTGGTTGGCGTCAGCGCGGTTTTTATGGCCGTTCTTATCGCGTTAAAGAACAAATAACGGCTGAGGATCTTACTCAGCGCTTAAACATGACCATTCGTCACCAGGTAGAGGTATTACAACATCAACTGTACCGCAATCGTGTGGACGTGATATCCGGGACTGCTAAATTTGTCGACTCGAACACATTAGCAATCACTCTGGACAATGATGATATTCAAAAAATCACTGCCGATAAGTTCGTCATTGCCACTGGTACCACACCGGCTCACCCGGATAACATTCCGTTTGATGGCGATACGATTATTGACAGTGATCATATCCTTGAGATTGAGACCTTGCCTCGAAGTATGATTGTCGTTGGGGCTGGCGTTATCGGAGCGGAGTACGCCTCGATCTTCAATGCGCTGGATATTCAGATAACACTGCTTGATGTTCGTGAGACCATGATGGATTTCATGGATAAAGAAATTGTTGATGAATTTATTTATAACCTCAGGGACAGGGATATTTCTGTCAGACTTGGGGAAGAAGTCACCAGTATTGAAAAGGTAGACGGTCGTGCGAGGGTCAAGATGGCGAGTGGTAAACAAGTGGTTGCTGAACTCGCCCTGTTTGCTGCTGGTCGGCAAGGTTGTACTGAAAATATGGGACTCGAGGTCGTTGGGATTGAACCCGATTCTCGAGGACGCATTAACGTTAACGAACATTACCAAACAGATGTGGTTCATATTTATGCAGCTGGTGATGTGATTGGTTTCCCGTCATTGGCATCAACTTCGATGGAGCAAGGACGACACGCTGCCTGTCATGCATTCGAAGCCAGAGCCGAAAGTAATGTAGAGTTTTTCCCGATTGGCATTTATTCCGTGCCCGAGATGAGTATGGTCGGTATGACAGAGCAAGAGGCCAGAGCAAAAGGCATAGCCTATGAAACGGGTGTTGCCCGTATACGTGAAACAGCTCGCGGACAGATCCTGGGATTGCGTGAAGGTATACTGAAAATGATATTTAGTCTGGAAGACAGAAAATTACTCGGTGTCCATATTGTTGGTGAAGGTTCAACAGAATTAATCCACATTGGCCAAGCGGTGCTGTCACTGGGCGGCACTCTGGATTATTTTGTCACCACCGTATTTAACTATCCAACCCTTGCCGAGGCATATAAAGTCGCCGCACTGGATGCTTATAATCGGATACCATGAACTGTGAAGCTTTATTAAAATCCTGTCTGCTATTAAGTAATATCTTACTATTCTGGATATTAGAGAACGGCCAGAAGAGAATGCATTATTCAAGGATCTGACCCGGGTTACTTTTTTATCAATTGAATACTTTACAAAGATTCATCGTATGGTGGAACAATCCACGAGGCATTTTTGGCAAGCTTTTTTCTAACTGATTTTGATTTATTTCCAAATACCTCACCATGCGCAGGCTCTTCCTCAGTTGGTTTTCTCATAACACCTTGGTTACATTCTCTGGCAAGCCCAGCTTTAAATGATGCAAGTGAGAAATCCTCTCCATGATCACCAAGAGCGCTGGTATAGGGTCTATCTAATTCATCTAACGTATCTGATAATACAACTGACATGGGGGAACCATCAGGATGGTTTTCAAAAGAGGCAGAAGATGGTCGCCAGCAACCTAAGTTATCATCCCTGACAATACATACTGGATTAGTAGGTATCCTCCTTAATAAGAGAGTTTCATTGTCAATCGTCAGATCATCTATGTCTGGCATATATGACTTAGGCTTCGGTTATTATAATTATTATCTATGCTGACTCTTGAAGATAGTTTCTGGATACTAGAAGATCGATAGCGCCAGTAATACTTGAAATATCATAATCAAGAATATCTTCCCATTCCATTCCAGTACTTTCATCTTCAAAATAAGCATGAATCTTTGTCGAACTTATAAGTTCTAATTCAAAATCAATACCAGCAGTATGCCATTCAAATTGTAGGCTTCCAGTTGAGGTTGGCACAATTGAAGGCTCTGGAACCTCATTTGTAGAAATTTCTTGAAGCAAATTAACACCTGCGTGCACTAGATTTACATTAATGGGTTTGGCACCATATGAATCCCAATTCTCTTGTAAATTCATGAGCGCAGTGATCTTCTTTATTGCCGTAGGCCACCATTCAGGAACTGAGTTATTTGTTAAAGTATATGCTTCCATATGTTCTTGAGGTTCAGTAGATATACTTGATTCGAGGAATTTTTTTGCTGCATAAGTAACCATTATATTAACTCCTTGTTATTCAACATGTTCATCTTACAATTTTTCCCATATTTTATGCAATCTTATGTTAGTTATTTTATCGAAAGTCTCTACAATTTTTTCTCTTCCAAAATCTATAAATTTCATAGCACCATTAATAGACTCATCAAATGGCATACCTCTGGCCACTAATTTAAGTTCTATTAATTCTTGATTCTCTTTCGATGAGAAAGCTGGAGATGCTTCAACATGTAATCTTCCAATAGATTTACCATCAGCATCCTTCAATTGATGTTTAAGTTGAAATCTTATTTCCTCAATATCACAGTAATCAGCACTTTTATATTCACTAGAAAATAACGAAAAAGCATCCATCATCTTAGGATGACTATCCCATACTGATGACCCCTGAATAATATTAACGTACGTTACTTCGCACTGATTGGATATCAAATCACCAATCTTTTTAGATTCTATAAATTTGATAAATTTTGTCAGATCATTAAGAAAGCTAGGTCTTATATGATCTTCATACCTTGGATAATTATCAGAATCATCAAGCTTGCGCCAATTTCTAATAAATCGATCATTCTGTACTTGGATCAGTTCTCTTCTTGCTTCATCCAAAAACCATACTCTTGGAATTGGAATACCACTCATAAGTTCAAATCTAGGAGGCATTGGCTTTGATCGAACACCAAATCGTTCAATAATGCTCTCAATTGGTCCCTGATGTTCCACATGTGGAAATTTTTCTGAGAATTCTTGCCAAAGCAACCCCATTTCAGGAATTGTCAATTTTTGTAACGGCTCAAATTGTATTGATAAGGCCACTTCGACAAGCGGTGGTTTAGAGAATTCTGGCAACATACGTCTCTTCATATTGAAATTATTTTATTAACAATAGAAGTGAATAGTTCATTAATATGCAAATATTTAAAATTTATTTGAATAGGATGATGTGAATATATGATTAACATATCCATCAATATGGAACTGAAATTAAACCCTAAGTTAGTATTTAAAGATCATTAACAGAGATATTATACAGTAAAATTATGCCGAAATAAGGTTGAATACAAACAAATTCAATCCTAAATTTTGACACAAAGATGAGTACTGTAAGTGACCATTTTTGGTTAGATGTAAAATAGTTCAATTCGAGGTCATCATGCTGAGGTTGGTGGTCCAAATCTCTGCAGCTGGAGCAACTTTTTGTATGAAAGACCAAGATGTCTCTAGCTGAACGTTCGCCTACGCTGGATAGCTGCCATTTTATGTATTTGATATAGTTGTACTGTGTGGGTCGTTTGTTGACTATTGATTTAGTTGAATAGCAGTAATTTTAATTTAACTTAAAAAAAATGGATCGAGGCAGCAACTAATTATAATACTCTATTAAACACAAGGCTAAACAGGTTTTACCTTATGTTCTTTACCGTTATCATTGCCGCCCTTTTTTTAATTAATATGATGATTTCAAGCATTAATGAAAATTGGCCCTTATCAATTACGCAATAATCTGTTCCTGGCACCGATGGCTGGTGTGACGGACAGACCGTTTCGGCAGTTGTGTCGTGACTTGGGTGCGGGTTTGACGGTGTCGGAGATGGTGACCTCAAATCCTGATCTCTGGCAGACAAAAAAAACACAGCAACGACTGGACCATACGGGAGAGCCATCTCCTATAGCAGTACAAATTGCAGGTGCTGCTCCAGAGATGATGGCCGATGCCGCAAAATTCAATGTTGATAATGGTGCTGAGATCATTGATATCAATATGGGATGTCCTGCCAAGAAGGTTTGTAATGTTATGGCCGGTTCTGCGTTATTAAAAGATGAAACTTTGGTAGAAAACATTCTTACTGCCGTTGTGAAGGCGGTTGCAGTTCCGGTTACCTTAAAGATCCGAACCGGCTGGGACAAAGAGAATAAAAACGCACTAACGATTGCGAAAATGGCAGAAGATTGTGGTATACAAGCGATTTCTGTTCACGGTCGTACGCGCGCCTGTGCCTACAAGGGTCAGGCAGAACATGAAACAGTTGCCTTGATCAAATCCAGTCTCTCAATTCCAGTGATTGCCAATGGCGATATTCATTCTGTTGAAGATGCAGCGAAAATTTTAAATGAAACAAAGGTTGATGGTTTGATGTTTGGTCGTGCTGCTCAGGGAAACCCATGGATATTCCGAAACATAGAACACTATCTTAAAACTGGAGAAAAGTTAGCGCTGCCATCGTATTTTGAAGTACAAAATATTCTGTTAAGACATGTGAAAAATTTATATGAGTTTTATGGTGAATATAGTGGAATACGTATAGCGCGTAAGCACATTAGCTGGTATTGTAAATCCATAAAAAAAACAAATGCCTTCTCCGCAATGGTTAATCAGGCTGAAACAAAAGAGGAACAAGTTCGCATTATAGACGAATTTTTCCAGGGGAAACTAGAACAAGAATTAGTAGCATGACAGCAAATAATAACCTCGATCCTGACGAAATACCGAATCACAATTTGTCTAAACAACATATTAGCGAGTGCGTGCGTGAAGCAATGGAATCGTATTTTTCTGATATGGGCGATCACGACACAACAAATCTCTATGATCTGGTGTTAAGTCAGGTTGAAAAGCCCCTGATGGAAGCGGTGATGAAACAATCACGTGGAAATATGACTCGGGCTTCTAAAATACTCGGATTAAATCGAGGCACCTTACGCACACGCTTAAAAAAATACGGACTAGATCAATACTGAGTGCATTCTTCTTTTGACGCTCTAAACCCTTATTGTTAATAAATCATGACTGTTATTAAACGTGCTTTAGTCAGTGTTTCTGATAAAACGGGTATCGTCGAGTTTTGTCAGGGCCTGGCAAAACGAGGTATCAGTATCTTATCCACGGGTGGTACAGCCAAACTTCTGAGCCAACAGGGTGTAGAGGTGACTGAAGTGTCCGACTACACTGGTTTCCCCGAGATTATGGATGGTCGGGTAAAAACCCTGCATCCCAAAATTCACGGTGGCTTACTAGGTCGCCCTGGTATTGATGATCAAGTGATGAAAGACAATGACATCGAAGCCATTGGTCTGGTTGTCGTCAATCTCTATCCGTTTGAAGCCACTATCAGTAAAACGGATTGCACACTGGCTGATGCGATTGAGAATATTGATATTGGTGGCCCAACCATGTTGCGTTCATCAGCCAAGAATCATAAATATGTCGGTGTAATTGTTGATAGTGAAGATTACCAGAAAGTCTTAACCGAACTGGAACAGAATCAAAATTCATTAAGTGAAGAGACGCGTTATTATCTGGCACACAAAACCTTTGCGCATACTGCCAACTATGATGCCAATGTTTCTAATTATTTAGGTAGTCTGGATGCCTCTGAAAACCATCAGACCTTCCCAAAATCTTACACCAGTCAGTTTCATAAACTGCAGGACTTACGTTACGGGGAAAACCCTCATCAAACGGCTGCATTTTATCGAGAAGCAGAACCTGCCTCAGGGACATTAGCCTCTGCCACGCAAATCCAGGGTAAAGAACTGTCTTACAATAATATTGCCGATACCGATGCCGCATTAACCTGTGTACAGGCATTCACAGAAACAGCCTGTGTGATTGTGAAACATGCCAACCCCTGCGGTGTTGCTGAGGCAGACAGTGTGTTCAATGCTTATGAGCGCGCCTATCAAACCGATCCCACATCTGCCTTTGGTGGCATCATAGCGTTTAATAAAACCCTGGATGAGAAAACGGCCGCGGCCATTATTGAGCGACAATTTGTCGAGGTGATCATAGCGCCAGACATTTCAGAAGCAGCAAAAACAGTATTGAAGGCAAAGGAATCTGTACGAGTTCTCGAAGCAGGTCAAAACAACAATACAACCCAACGTATGAATCTCAAGCGTGTCAGTGGCGGTTTGTTAATTCAGGATCTTGATAACGGGATCATTACGGCAAACGATTTAAAAATTGTAACCAAACGCCAACCAACGGAAAAAGAAATCCAGGATTTATTGTTTGCCTGGCGGGTTGTTAAATACGTTAAATCGAATGCTATCATTTACGTCAAAGACAAACAGACCATTGGCATTGGCGCCGGTCAGATGAGCCGTGTTTACAGCGCAAAGATCGCTGCGATCAAAGCCGCGGATGAAAATTTGAAAGTAGAAGGTTCTGTCATGGCATCGGATGCTTTTTTTCCTTTTCGCGATGGTATTGATTCCGCCGCTGAAGTTGGAATACAAGCCGTGATCCAGCCAGGAGGTTCGATGCGGGATGACGAGGTAATCGCTGCGGCGGATGAGCATAACCTTTCAATGCTATTTACCAATATGCGCCATTTCCTCCATTGAAATGTGTCTTTTGCTTTAATACTGCGTTGCTACAATATCTCCGCTACTCACGTATTATTTATACGTTCCGTTGCTCGATATTACGGCGCCTTGTCTTAAACCAAAATACACGATTTCAATACTTTTTTGCACGCTGTTGATAGATTTATGTAAACCTTGGCGTCTCGGACTCAAAAAGATTTAACACCTATCAATAATTTGTGTTGATTTATTTTCTAAAACATTTCACTGAAAAAGCTAAATCAATACAAGAAAGAAACCTCGGTTTATAAAATTGCAACAATAAACTGTTAAAAAATATCAAAGCCAACTATCTATGTTAATGAGAAACACATTATGAAAGTATTAATCGTTGGTGGTGGTGGTCGTGAGCACGCCCTGGCCTGGAAGGTAGCTCAGTCTGAGCATGTTGAACTTGTGTTTGTGGCACCGGGAAATGCCGGTACGGCGATTGAACCCAAACTCGAAAATATTGCTATTTCTGCTGAAGATGTTCCTGCCATATTAGAGTTTGCGAAAACAGAATTCATTGACCTGACAATTATTGGCCCCGAGGCTCCTTTGGTTGCCGGCATTGTTGATGAGTTTACTGTGGCTGGTCTGGCGTGCTTCGGCCCGACGAAGGCCGCTGCGATCCTAGAAGGTTCGAAAACCTTCAGTAAAGATTTTCTTAAACGTCATCATATCCCGACTGCAAATTATGAAAGTTTCACCGAGATTAAATCAGCCAAAAATTACATCGAAGAGCAAAATTTGCCAATTGTTATCAAGGCGGATGGTTTGGCTGCTGGCAAAGGGGTTGTGATTGCTGAAACACGTGAACAGGCATTTGTCGCTGTTGATGATATGTTAGCCGATAATAAATTTGGCGAAGCCGGTCATCGTGTCGTGGTCGAAGAATTTCTTATTGGTGAAGAAGCGAGTTTTATAGTGATGTCCGATGGTAAACATATTTTACCGTTGGCAAGTTCACAGGACCATAAAGCCAGGGATGAAGGCGACAAAGGGCCAAACACGGGTGGTATGGGAGCCTATTCACCAGCGCTAGTTGTCACAGCAGAAATTCACCAATGCATTATGGACGACATTATCGAGCCGACAATACGGGCTATGGCAGAAGAAGGTAGAACCTACACAGGTTTTTTATACGCTGGACTCATGATTGCAGAAGATGGTTCGGTCAAGGTGCTTGAGTTTAATTGCCGTTTTGGCGATCCGGAGACGCAACCAATCATGATGCGTTTGAAGAGTGATTTGTATGAACTCTGTTTGGCCGCGACTCAGGGAACCCTGGATAACATTCAGGTCACCTGGGATCAACGTGCTGCATTAGGGGTGGTATTAGCAGCCGCCGGCTATCCTGGCAGTGTAAAAAAAGACGATGATATTACCGGGCTGGAAGATGTTTCTAATGGGGCAGTGAAGGTGTTCCATGCCGGGACCCAGTCCAGTTCTAAGAACGATCCAGAAAATATTGTCACAGCGGGAGGTCGAGTGTTATGTGTGACAGCACTTGGGGAGAACATCAGCGCTGCACAATCACAGGTTTATGAGGCGATAAAGCAGATCCACTGGAACGGAATGTTTTATCGAAACGACATTGGTCATCGTGCTATTTCACGTGAACGGTAATAATTAACAGTTATTTGGGTTCTGGATCACAAAATACAGCTGTTTTTAAGGTTTTTATTTAAATTTTGCCAATAAACATTTCACCTTTTATAACCGATTGCATAGAATGAGCGCCGGATATTTAGACTTTTTTTAATCACAACTGAGGAGATCACATGGTTGCTAAAAAAACAAAGAAACCCAGTGCCATTGCAAAAAAACAAACCAAGGCACAAATTCTTTCAGCAATTGCTGAAGAAACCGATTTAACGAAAAAAGAAGTAGTAGCAGTTCTTGAATCAATGACTAGTATTGCAGAACGTCATCTTATGAAACGGGGTTCTGGTGAATTTTCTGTTCCAGCTTTAGGTATTAAACTGAAGAGAGTGATCAAACCTGCTCGTAAAGCCCGTAAAGGTGTTAATCCGTTTACTGGTGAAGAAATGATGTTCAAAGCGAAACCTGCCAGTACTAGCGTTCGTGCAACAGCGTTAAAAGCTTTAAAGGATGCTATTGCCTGATTCGTTTTACAGATAGTTATGAGAAAAAGGTGTTTGTTTAACGCCTTTTTTTTCGCCTGTAAATTAATGACAGGCAGCTATATCGACCAGGCAATAAAATTGGCCAGTAATTGCAAGCCGGATTTTTGACTTTTCTCGGGGTGAAACTGGGTGGCGAAAATATTGTCTTTTGCTATCGCCGCAGTAAAGTTATTGATGTATGAGGTCATGCCACTGGTATTCGAGTTATCAGTTGGTTGTACATAAAAACTGTGGACGAAATAAAAACGACTCATATCATCAATCCCCTTCCACAATTCATGATTCTGTGTCTGCTGTATCTGGTTCCATCCCATGTGTGGGATCTTGTTTTTCCCATCAGGAATAAAACGTTTAACGACACCAGGAATAATGGACAGTCCTTGTGTGCCGCCATCTTCTTCGCTCGAATCCATCAAGCTCTGCAGTCCCAGGCAAATACCGAGAAAGGGTTTGCTATTGATCAGTGATTTTATCGTGTCATCGAGTCCTTGATCACGTAGTTGTGTCATACATTGGCCGATAGCACCTTGCCCAGGAAAGACAATTTTATCGGCTTCAAGCATGACATTTTGTTCGCCGCTGACAATGACGGAATGATCTTTGCCCGCTACATGTTCAAGTGCTTTTGCAACCGAGCGTAGATTACTGGTGCCATAATCAATCACTACAACCTTTTTCATAACTACTAAACGATGAAAAAAATCATAAATGTTCTTTGGTGGACGGTAAGATACCCTCCATACGCGGATCAAATTCACAGGCCATACGCAGGGCACGGCCAAAGGCCTTGAAGATGGTTTCGGTAATGTGATGCGCATTACGTCCACGGACGTTATCAATGTGTAGAGTCACAAAGGCATGATTCACAAAACCCTGAAAAAATTCATATACCAGATCGACATCAAAATCACCGATTTTTGCCCGTGGATATTCAGCATGATATTCCAGCCCCGGACGTCCCGAACAATCCAGCACGACGCGAGATAGAGCTTCATCCAGCGGGACGTAAGCATGACCATAACGACGGATGCCTTTTTTATCAGCCAGCGCTTTGGTGAATGCCTGGCCCAGTGTTATGCCAACATCTTCAACCGTGTGGTGATCATCTATTTCCAGATCACCATTCGCTGTGATGGTTAAATCAAACAAGCCATGACGGGCAACTTGATCGAGCATGTGTTCCAGAAATGGCACACCTATTTTCAAATCTGCCTTTCCAGTTCCGTCCAGGTTGATGCTTACTTCAATCTGGGTTTCCTTGGTGTCACGTTTGATCGTTGCACTGCGTGAAGTCATTGGTTTTTACCTGAAAAATAAAGCGCAATAGGATACCCTCTGTGTATAAATTAGCAATTGGAACAAGCGTGACAAACGATCATATTCAGCAAGTTCGTGACTATCTACTCGGTTTGCAAGGTCAAATTACCTCGGCCTTAATGGGGCAGGATCTTGAACTGCAATTGCGTGAAGATGAGTGGGAGCATGAGAAGGGTGGTGGTGGTCGTAGTCGGCTAATGAGCGGCGGAGCAGTATTTGAGCAGGCTGGAATTAATTTCTCACACGTTTTTGGTGACTCCCTACCGCCATCTGCTTCAGCCAACAGACCAGAACTTGCTGGGCGTAGTTTTCAGGCGTTGGGCGACTCCCTTGTGATACACCCACTCAACCCCTATGTCCCCACTACACACATGAATGTGCGTTTTTTTATTGCGGAAAAAGAAGGGGAGGAACCAATCTGGTGGTTTGGTGGTGGATTTGATTTAACCCCGTATTATGGATTTGTTGAAGACGCCGTACATTGGCATAGCACTGCAAAAAAAGCCTGTGAAGAATTTGGTGAGGATGTCTATCCGAAATATAAGAAATGGTGCGATGAGTATTTTTTTCTGAAACATAGGAATGAACCTCGTGGTATCGGCGGTGTTTTTTTTGATGATCTGAACGAATGGGGTTTTGAAAAGTCGTTTGCCTTTATGCAAAGTATTGGTAATCATTTTTTATTGGCGTATTTACCTATCGTAATGAAACGTGATGGTGAGAAATACACTGAAAGCCAGAGACAATTTCAACTTTATCGTCGAGGTCGTTATGTCGAATTTAATCTGGTTTACGATCGCGGAACCTTGTTCGGTTTACAATCAGGCGGTCGCACCGAGTCGATATTGATGTCATTGCCACCGCTGGTGCGTTGGCAATACGATTGGCAACCAAAACCAGGTAGCGAGGAGGCAAAGCTGTACGATGTCTTTTTAAAACCCAAAGATTGGGTTTAATGAGTCGCAGCAAATATTAATGAGCGAAAGTGTACGGTTTATCACTACCGCAGTTGTCATTGTTATCTTTATGTCCCTGTCATGGGTTTACCGCACGTCCTTTAAAAAAAACCTGAAGGAAAATATAGGCAACAGTTCTCTACTAGGTATTATTATTGCGCTGTTATCACTTCTATTGGCCTTATGGCTGATGAAGCCATAGTTAGAGAAACTCTGTTTAGACCTGCAACCAGAAGGTTACTGGTCCGTCATTACAGAGACTGACCTGCATATCAGCGGCAAAGATACCGCTCTCGACCTGACTGTGTTCCAATATTGCTTTTTGTACCAGGTAGCTATAGAGGCGTTTACTGGTTTGTGGATCGGCTGCTGAACTAAAACTGGGGCGCTGTCCTTTGTCTGTTTCCGCAGCCAGGGTAAATTGGGAAACCAGTAATAAACCACCATTGACATCTTTGAGAGAGAGATTCATTTTGTCATCAGTATCGGAGAAAACCCGATAATTCAACAAACGTTCAAGTAAGCGATCGGCTTGTTTTTCACTGTCGGTTTTTTCAATACCGATAAATACTAGTAGGCCGCCTGCAATTTGTCCGACGGTTTTGCTATCAATATCAACACGAGCTTCTGTCACACGTTGCAGAAGCCCAATCATGCTGAATTGTGGTGTGTTTAGATTATAAAAATATGACAGCAGGAAAGATGGCGAGGGCCATGGCAAAAACAATCCATTCAAGATTATGACGTTTCAGCCATCCGGTATAATGGAGGACAACAACAATGATAGCGATTAAATAAATGAGGTAGAAAGTCACTCTACAGTCCTCTGTAATTTGTTAAGTTGTAGCTGGATTATAACTATCAATATGGAAAATAATCCAATAATGAATCAGTTTTCTTAAATCACAATACAACCGATCAGCTTACATAGTAAACAAAATCAGCCAGTAAAAATACCTTCATGTGATGGTTTTTGTACCCGAATCTTCAGCAATCAATAAAATATCAGCCGGTCTGATTGCGAAAATACCATTGGTCACCACACCGGCGATCTGATTGATCTCTTTTTCCATCGGCACAGGTTCCATTATCTTTAGGTTATGTACATCGATAATAACGTTGCCATTATCGGTGATGAAGCCCTCTCTTAACTGCGGTTGGCCACCAAGTTTGGCCAATTCTCTGGCGACGTAACTTTGTGCCATGGGGATGACTTCTATCGGCAAAGGAAAATGTCCCAGCGTATCGACCAGTTTGCTGTCATCAATAATACAAACGAATTGTTTGCTGGCAGCCGTGACAATTTTTTCACGGGTCAGCGCACCACCACCACCTTTGATCAAATGCAGGTGTTTGGTCGCTTCGTCTGCACCATCGACATAAATCGGTATATCATTCACGTTATTGAGTGGGATAACCGGGATATTATGTTTTTTGAGTAATTCTTCAGAGGCCACGGAGCTGGAGACGGCTCCATCAATACGGTGTTTAATGGTGGCCAAAGCCTCAATAAAATAACTCACCGTGCTGCCAGTCCCAACGCCAACGACCATGTCGTCTTCGATGTATTTTAACGCTGCCGTGGCCGCTGCTTGTTTTTTTTCATCCGGGGTCATAGTGATTTTTTATAATAAATTTTGAGAACCTGCCACAGATTGTTATCTTATGCCGATGTTTGATGAATACAAAGAACTTATTAAAGCAGCCAGCGGACGGGTTTACGATGTCGCGGTTAAAACTGATCTCGATCATGCCCCGGTTATTTCGCAACGATTGAACAATCATGTCTGGTTGAAACGTGAAGACCAACAACCGGTATTTTCCTACAAGCTGCGCGGTGCCTATAATCTCATTGTTTCTTTGGATGAAGAACAACGGGCAAAGGGAGTGGTGACCGCCTCAGCGGGAAATCACGCCCAGGGTGTGGCATTGGCGGCCAGACGCTTGAATATTGATGCGACCATTGTGATGCCGAAAACCACACCAGAGATCAAAATTGCTTCTGTTCAACGTTTGGGTGGTCAAACGATCTTACATGGGAATACCTATGATGATGCCAGGGAACGTGCACTGGCACTGGCGGAACAGACATCGAAAATGTATATCCCTCCTTACGATCATCCGATGGTTATTGCCGGCCAGGCGACAGTTGGTGTTGAACTGTTGCAACAACATCCAAAGACACCCGACATCGTCTTCATCCCAGTGGGAGGTGGAGGGTTGATCGCCGGCATTTCGGTCTATCTTCGTCAGCAAAATCCAGCTATTAAAATTATTGGTGTCGAATCTGATGAAGCGCCGTGTATGCATCATGCGCTTGAAGCCAACGAGCGTATCGAACTTGAGAAAATTGGTATTTTTGCCGATGGTGCGGCGGTAAAACAGGCAGGAGTAGAGCCTTTCCGAATAGCAAAGGAACTGGTTGATGAGATGTTACTGGTCAGCGTCGATGAGATCTGTGCAGCGGTGAAAGACATCTTCGAAGACACTCGCTCTATCCCAGAGCCTGCTGGTGCTCTGGCTCTGGCCGGCCTTAAGCAATATGTGCATCGTGAGTCGATTATGGATCAGGAGTTAGTGGCTATTTTCAGTGGTGCTAATGTGAATTTTGATCGCTTACGACACATCGCAGAGTTGTCTGCATTAGGTGAGCAAAAAGAGGCTCTGATCGCTGCGACGATCCCGGAAGAACCAGGCAGCTTTCAGCGGTTTTGTCATGCAATTGGCCCGCGTTTGATCACCGAGTTTAACTATCGCTATGCCGATAGCAATAAGGCGCATGTGTTTGCCGGGGTACAACTGCGTGACGGAATTGAAGAGAAAAATCTTTTATTCCAGCAGATACGTTCTCATGGTTTTGAGGTTATCGATCTGAGTAATGATGATGTTGCCAAGATGCACGTACGTTATATGGTAGGAGGTCCGGCCTCCCAGGCTCAAAATGAGTTACTGTATCGTTTTGAGTTTCCTGAGCGGTCGGGAGCCTTGTTGTATTTCCTCACGCAAATGGGAGAACGTTGGAACATCAGTTTGTTTCACTATCGAAACCATGGGGCAGCCTATGGCCGGGTGTTAATGGGGATCCAGGTATCACCAGAAGATCATGGAGAGTTTCAACAATTTCTGGATAAGCTTGGGATGCAGTATTGGGACGAATCGGGAAATCCTGCCTATCAAATCTTTTTGGGTCAGGAGAATTAGAGCAGAGCAATACTCCAAAGAGAGTAGTTCAGAGTGAGAAGACCAGGGCGATTAGTTTAAGAGATTGTTCGAGAAAATTAGCTTCAAATAGACGAAAAGAGAAGATGGGGGGTACCACCGCGGCGCCGCTCATGGCGTTGGACTTGAACCAGGGGTCCAAGTGGGAACAGTTGACAATGTTTCAGGCTTTCCACTGAAGGACCTGCACAACAACATCGTGATAAGTTCCCTGCGTTTTCGCGTATAGGCTCAAGTAACTACAGACCAATTTACGAACCCCGCAGCAAATACCCAAACTCAAAATAAATTCTATCGTCTACAACAGTATAGCAAAGTCATCAGTGAACAAGCTATATCTCAAGTTGCTCACCCTTTCCCAACGCATTATGAATTTTGCCCTGTAATCGTCGGATCGTGTTATCTAAAGTAGAAGTATAGACCTGGTTTTTTTGTTTGTAAGCAATTATTTCATGGGCAATATTTAGCGCGGCCATAACCGCAATACGTTCACTGCCAATGACACTGCCACTTTCTTTTAACTGACTGATTTTGCCATTAAGAATGTCAACAGCATCATGCAGTTGATCGCGTTCATCCTCGGTGCAGGAAATAAGGTATTCTTTATCCAGAATGGAGATATTAATGGGTTTGCTTTTTTCGCTCATGAACGTGTTTCCATCGCTCTCAAACGACCAATCATGGATTCAATCCGTGTCCTGGCCTGTTCGGTCTTTTCGATCAGGGTTGCGCGCTCAGTAACGAGTGATTCCTGCTGATTTTTTAGAGCAGAGTTTTCGGTTTTCAGATCTTCAACCGTATTGATTAATTCATCGACGCGCGATTCAAGCGCTGCCAGATCCATAGTTTCCATATTTTCTTCAGCCATTGTTTGTTCACCGCTCTTTGTTCTTTGATGGACAAGCCCGGAGGTTCGTTTATTATTAGTCGTTCAATATAGAGCTGTGCATGGTAGTGGTCAAGCAACTGAATCACTAAATACGTATCTATATCTTTGATACCAGGAAATACAGTATCCATAGGCCGCTCTTGCGCATCCATGCGCTCGCGGCATTTGTGCTTCCATGCACGGCACGCACAATTACCGGTAAAGGCAAATAAATGTTTGAATTTGATGATTTGGAAGATCTGTTAACGCGTTTTCATATTCCCCAGGGTACTGCTGAATCTCACGGTTTTCTCACGGGTTATCTCTGTGTTTCTGAATCCCTGACAGAAGAAGCGATACTCGAATTTTTCCTCGCGGACGTTGATTCTGAATCGGTTTTTTTGCCCGATTGCCTGGCTGCGTTTGAAGCCCTGGCGGAAGATATTCATCAACAGCTAAAGGATCCAGAATTTAGTTTTCAGATATTATTGCCGGATGACAGCTTTTCCATTATGCAACGTAGTGATGCGTTGGCTGAGTGGTGTCAGGGATTCCTCAGCGGACTGGGGGTGGTTGGTCAGGCCAACTGGCAGGGTTTATCCGCCCAATGCCATGACATCATTGCGGATTTCTACAAGATTTGCCGTCTGAGTGCTGATGAGGAACTGGACGATGAAGAGGCGGAAGAAGCATTGAGTGAATTGTATGAATATGTTCGCATGGGTGTGTTATATATTCACGATGAATTCAGCCTTATGAATGCCGAGTATGAACAAGCCGAGGTAATACATTAGTGGAAACGGTTGACATCAAAGAGTACAAACGACGACGCAAACGCCTGATGGATATGATGGGAGAAGGCAGTATTGCGATCATGCCGACATCCCCGGTTCGGATGCGTAATCGTGATGTTGAGTTTCCATTTCGAGCAGATAGCGATTTTTACTATATAAGCGGATTTTCCGAACCTGAAGCAGTGGCTGTTTTGATCCCGGATCGGCCACAGGGTGAATATGTGATGTTTTGTCGCGAGCGAGATCCCAAAATGGAAGTCTGGAATGGGCCGCGAGCAGGGCTGGACGGTGTTTGTGAAATCTACGGCGCTGATGATGCGTTTCCGATTGATGACCTCGATGAAATTCTGCCTGGTTTACTCGAAGATAAAGAACGTATTTTTTATAATATTGGTAATGAGAGGATCTTTGATCAAAAAGTTGTCGGCTGGGTGAATCAGGTGCGGGAACGGGTGCGCTCTGGTATCAGTGCGCCAGATGAAATCATTTCTCCCAATCATTTTTTGCACGAAATGCGTTTGTACAAGAGTCGCCATGAGATCAAACTCATGCGCAAAGCCGCAAAAATATCCTCCAGGGCTCATATTCGTGCCATGCGTGTTTGTCGAGCAGGAATGATGGAATATCAACTTGAGTCGGAACTCAATCATGAATTTATGCAACACGGCGCACGTGCATCGGCCTATCCTGCTATTGTCGGCGGCGGTGCCAATGCCTGTATCTTGCATTACGTTGAAAATAACCAGACTTTGAAAGATGGGGATGTTGTCCTGATTGATGCGGGCTCGGAGTACCAGGGATATGCCAGTGACATTACTCGTAGCTTTCCAGTCAATGGACGATTTACCAAACAACAACAAATCATTTATGAGATTGTTCTGGATGCTCAATTGGCGGCGATTGAACAGGTTAAACCGGGAAACTACTGGAACGAACCGCATATGGCGGCAACTCAGGTATTGACTGAAGGTTTGCGTAAGGCCGGCATCTTAAAAGGACGGATCAAAAGCCTGATGAAAGATCGTGTCTATGCTCAGTATTATATGCACAGAACCGGTCACTGGCTGGGTATGGATGTACACGATGTTGGTGATTATAAAGTCGAAGGTGAATGGCGTACTTTGGAGCCCGGCATGGTTTTAACCATAGAGCCGGGTCTGTATTTACCAAAAGGCACGAAAGGCCTGAATAAACAATGGTGGAATATTGGCGTGCGAATTGAAGATGATGTATTGGTCACAAAAGACGGCTGCGACATCTTGAGTAAAGACGCGCCAAAAACGGTAGAAGATATAGAGGCCGTCATGTCTAAAAATTTAGCTGCTTGATGGCAGTTTCTTTGTTGTAGTAAAAAAAGTATTCCTGGCTGAATTCCATGACCAACAAACAGAAAGATCAGTATGACCTGGTTATCGTCGGTGCCGGTATGGTGGGTTCATCATTGGCACACAGTTTACGGCATTCAGGTTTGAAGATTGCGCTGATTGAGTCAGTCACATTCGACAATAGTACTCAACCCAGCTACGACGATCGTAATCTGGTGCTCGCTTTATCTTCTCAACGGATATTACAGGGACTGGATTTGTGGGATACGCTTGTAGCCAGCACTACTCCAATAAAACAGATCCATGTCTCTGAGCAGCATCGGTTTGCTTCGGTTCAAATGAGCGCAAAGCAATTAAAATTACCCGCATTGGCCTATTCGGTTAAGGCACGTGATTTGGGTCAGACTTTGTTGCATCAATTGGACAGTATTCCTTTACTGGATTTTATTTGTCCTGCAACAGTGACGAATATTAAGCAGAATAAAAAATCAGTTTCAATTACCGTAAGTAAGCAAGACGAATTTGTTACAATACGATCAGCACTGCTGGTGCTGGCCGATGGCTCTTTGTCGAAGACACGTAATTTACTGGGTTTTATAACTAGCGAAAAGGATTATGGCCAAACTGCGATAGTGAGTAATGTCACACCTGAAATATCCCATAACTTCACAGCCTATGAACGATTTAATCAAGAGGGGCCATTTGCTTTATTGCCATCCGGTCCCAAGAACTGTGGCATGGTGTTTACAGTAAAAACAGACAGGACTGAAACCTGCATGAACATGGAGGACGGTGAATTTTTACAATCGGTTGAAAAACGTTTTGGCAGGCGGCTCGGAAGATTCCTTGAAATAGGAGCAAGAAAATCCTACCCAATTCGTTTTCTGCAGGTCGTGGATCAATATCAAGGCCGGGTTTTGTTATTGGGAAATTCGGCTCATACGATTCACCCCAATGCAGCCCAGGGTTTTAATTTAGGCCTGCGTGATGTCGCTGGTTTAAGTGAGCAACTTATGACTGCGAGATCGAAACGGCAAGATATTGGTTCTGAACCAGTCTTGCACAATTATCAAATGACGAGAAAAACAGATCAGGATAGTGTGATTAAATTTACCGATACTCTTGCCAGTATTTTTTATAATGATGATCTTATTAAAGGAAAGTTAAGGGCTGCCGGCATGTTATTGACCGAGCTTGTGCCCAGCGTAAAAGAAAATTTAATGATCCGGGCAATGGGATTAAAAGGTAAGCAACCCACTCTGGTCAGGCAATGAAGAAACAGTTTCAGTCTGGTAATGTGAGTGATGTGATTATTGTCGGTGCGGGTTTACCGGGCCTGGTATTGGCCGGTCTGCTGGCAGAGCGAGGCTTTTCAGTTGCCATTATTGAATCAAACCCTGTTAGAGAACAGGAAAGCAATAAACAGAAAGACAAGCAACAGACAGGTGAAGCACTAGACCCACGTGCCCTGGCAATTACGATGGCATCCAAAAGATTGTTTGATCTCATTGGGGCCTGGAGAGAAATCCCGATGGATCGGATAGGTTATTTTCAACATATGTCTGTCTGGGATGAAGCTGGTGTTGGTAGAATTGAATTTGATGCCAATGACTTAGCGCAAGAGTCATTGGGTTATATAGTTGAGAATAATATTTTGCAATCAGCAACAGAAAATATTATTCACAAAAACAGGGATGTGAGTTTTTATCAGCCTGCCAAAGTGTCTTCTATGAAACTGGGCGATGACAAAGTCAGTTTGAATCTTGAAGATGGTCGGGTACTGGAAAGTCAGTTATTAATCGCGTCTGATGGTCAACGATCAGGTATCCGTGAAATGAGTGGCATTAGTTATATTTCTGAACCTTACGATCAAAAAGCTCTGGCTTGTATAGTGACAACGGAGTCGGATCATCTCAACACAGCCAGACAACGGTTTTTAAAAGATGGCATCCTGGCATTTTTACCGCTGTTTGATCCACATCGTTGTGGCATTGTCTGGTCAACAGAGCCAGAACAGGCAGAACAATTAAAAAACAGCCCGGAAAAAGAATTCTGTCAGCAACTAACTCGTGCATCCGAACAGATATTAGGGCAAGTTACAGCGTGTGAATCCAGACAGACCTTCCCATTGCAACAAGCACAGGCGGAAAAATATTGTCTACATCGGCTTGCCTTAATTGGCGATGCTGCACACTCTGTTCATCCTCTGGCGGGTCAGGGAGCTAATTTAGGCTTAATGGATGCAGCAGTATTGGCTGAGGTACTCGTTGAAGCAAAAAAACGTAACCGTGATTTCGCAACCCATCATGTTTTACGACGATACGAGCGTTGGCGTCGTGGTGAAAATAATTTAATGATGAATGTCTTCACTGGCTTCAAAATATTATTTGAGCAACAGGATTTTCCGATACCTATGATAAGAAACACGGGCCTTAAATTATTGAACAGAGCCAATCCACTGAAACACTGGATCATGAAACGCGCCATGGGTTTGACCGGTGATTTACCGGAACTGTTAAAGACGCATTCAAACATATGAGGAACTTTTGGTCTTCAGAGTATCAATAAAAATTAGAAAACATTATGGAAATTGATAATAAAACCACTAACTTCATTCGTAAGATCATTGCAGATGATATTGTTGCGAATAAAAATAACAGCCAGGTTCACACTCGTTTCCCGCCTGAGCCAAATGGCTATTTGCATCTTGGTCACGCCAAATCTATCTGCTTAAACTTTGGTGTCGCCAAAGATTTTAATGGCCTATGTAATCTTCGCTTTGATGACACCAATCCTGAAAAAGAAGATGTTGAATATACAGATTCAATTCAGGAAGATGTTCGTTGGCTGGGTTTTGACTGGGAGGAACGGATATTTTATGCATCCGATTATTTTCAGCAGCTGTATGAGTTAGCTGTGCATCTTATTAAAAATGAAAAGGCCTATGTCGACAGTTTAACAGCGGATGAAATTCGTGAATATCGTGGCACATTAACCAAGGCAGGGAAAGACAGTCCATATCGCAACCAATCTATTGAAGAAAACCTGGATCTGTTTCAACGGATGAAGGACGGCGAGTTTGATGAAGGGGAGAAAATATTAAGAGCCAGGATTGATATGAGCTCGCCCAATATCAATTTGCGTGACCCTGCTATTTATCGCATACGGAAAGCGTCTCATCACCGAACGGGGAATGAATGGAACATCTACCCGATGTATGACTTTACCCATTGTATTTCTGATGCACTGGAAAATATCACACATTCATTGTGTACCCTGGAATTTGAAGATCATCGTCCTTTGTATGACTGGTTTCTTGATCAATTACCCGTGCCTTGTCACCCACAACAGATTGAGTTTGCCCGTTTAAATCTTAGTTACATGGTCTTGAGTAAACGTAAATTAAATCAGTTGGTACAAGAAGGACTGGTTGATGGTTGGGATGACCCACGTATGCCTACTATTTCGGGTATCAGAAGGCGTGGTTATCCTGCTACAGCAATTCGAGATTTTTGTGAACGCATCGGTGTTACCAAAAACGATACGGTGATTGATCTGGGTGTTCTGGAAAATTCAGTACGTGAACAACTGGATCAACAAAGTCCGCGTGTCATGGGTGTTTTAAATCCGTTAAAAATTGTTATTGAAAACTATCCTGATGATAAGACCGAATATATCGAAGCCGCTAACCATCCACATGATGAAATGATGGGAAAAAGGACTATCCCATTCAGTAAGGTTATTTATATTGATAGAGATGATTTTCGTGAACAGGCAAATAAAAAATATTTTCGTCTTAAGCCTGATAAGGAAGTACGTTTGCGTTATGCCTATGTCATTCGTTGTGACGAAGTGATCAAGAATGATGCCGGTGAGGTTGTTGAGTTACGTTGTAGCTATGATCCAGAAAGTGGTGGAGGCAAGACATCAGATGGGCGCAAGGTCAAAGGCATAATACATTGGGTTGCTGAAGACACAGCAATAAAAGCTACAGTACGGCTTTATGATCGTTTGTTTTCCGTTGAAGCACCAGAAGCCGATGCTGACAGTGACTGGAAGTCATTTGTAAATCCTGAGTCTGTGGAGATCATTGAAAATGCCCTAATTGAACCAAGTATTGTGGACAGTAACAATAATGATTTCACTGGCTGTTTTCAGTTTGAACGCACTGGTTATTTCTGTGTTGACAAGAAAGATTCAACGGATGAACAGCTAGTGTTTAATCGAACAATTACGCTTAGAGATTCCTGGGCGAAAAAAACATAACAGACTGCTCTTGAAGCAGAGCAGTCCGTTTTTTTGAAAGCATTAATGTCAGACTATCGTATGGGCCTTGGGATATTCACCCGATGAACGGATTGTAAGGAACGCATCAGATTATCAATGGTTCGCAGGCGCATACGGCGAGCAGGAGATGGCGGACTGTATTGATCTGGAATCTCAGTACCGTAGCCAGGTTGATCAATGTAGACTTTTCCATATTGATTCGAAACTTCGATAGCTGTTTTTTTCGCTTCGTCTTCTGGCTCCTCCAGGACAATTGTCGCAGAGGTAGCATCTACTTCTGCAGAGACATTAGTCCCTCGAATACCAATGGTTGCAACCGCAGTGCTCACTTCCATTGAATCTGGTTTATAGCGTGCGATTAAACCGGTCACAAAACGAAATGTTCCCTTGATGAGTTTGGTTGAAAAGCTGTTCTCAGTATCCGGTTTATTGTAAGAAAATTTATCAATCTTAAATTCTGAATTCGGGCCTAGAATAAAACTGGATTCATCAACAAACTTTATTTCAGCCAAGGATTTTTTTTGAGTAACAATATGATCATTCGGAAAAACATCGTCACCTTCGGACAAGTCCCGTGTTTCTCCATCCAGTTCGGCAATAACACCGCCTTTAAGGTTTTCAATCGTTCCTGCTGGTTCTACGGCATAAGCAAGTAGGCAGGAAATGAACAAGATAAATGTAACAACGGGTTTGAGTATATAATTATGTGCCATTTTTTATAATCCTTTGTGTTTACTACTAAGGTTAATTATAGATAAATGCTGCGATATTTTTAGTGTTTCGCTGGAATATGCCTGCTTGGACACGAATTATTGTGTTTGGTTTATCGAAATGTTTAAAGCTTGTAAAAAAGCACTCAAAGATTCTTGTAGTTATATTGTCTGGTTTTGTGGGTTACAGGTCGATAGAGAACAATATATCCAGAGTGTCGTAATCCAGAAAATCACGGCTAGCATTATTGCTCCAGGATACTGAGCCGGACATGCCGTCACCAAAAAATCGTAATTCCCAGGGTAGTAACGAATTCACTGTCATCATTATCGACCAGGGTCGATGATAAGACAGAGATATCATCTTGTTGGAAATAGTTTACGTATGTAAAGCCAGCAAAAGGTTCGATGGAGGACTGCAAATCATAGCCTATATCAAAGCCATTCTATCTCATTGTCCAGGCTGGCAACTGTAGCGGTGGCGGCGGAAGTAGCGCCGGTTTCTGTAAATCCGTCCACCTCTTCTTCTGAATACAAAATACTGGAATGGGCAGCCAGCAACCAGCTATTCACTTGTCAGAATCCATCAATATTGGCAGATACAAACCAGATATCGCTCTCGGTATTGCCTAATACTGTTTCGTTAAATGTAAATGGAGTCGTACCACCTACATCATTTCTGAATTGATCTATATCACGTAAGGAATGCCCGGCATTGAGTCCCTGATTCTGAGCATTTGGTTCGAGAACCGTAACCCGCTCGATCAGGATCAGTACGACCGGCTGAACCTGGGCCAAATGGCAGATTGGAGGTCAAGGTTCCGATAAATTGATTCGGGCGATCCAGAGTGAATGGTAGCCCAGAAGTTGTAGTTGAGCAGAGGGCATCGATTTGTTGATTTGTCAGACCTTGTGAAATCCCCAGCTGGATACAATCGTTCAGAATGGATTGTTGCCCGCTGGGGAGTGATGGTGGTGGTAAAGTGGCTCCCCCAGCCATTACTTGTTCAAAGCTAATGAGCAGGATGAAAAATAGAAAAAAACGCTTAAAAAACATGATCTTCTCCTTAAAAAGACTTAATGTTTCTTATGAATTATAATTTGTTATACATTGAATTAGAATGAAATTTCTATGATTAAACTACGTTTTTCCTCGTTCCTTTTTCCTGTTTTTATTACTCTCTTCCTGTGCCAGGTTTGATCCACAAATACGTAAAGACAATGCCTCACAATTCGCACTCGATAGGGGTTTCCAGTCTGAGCGTTACGTAACGGACACTTTTGAATTGCTGGGTTATAGCCGACTGAGGATTGATAAATCATCTGAGTTAGTGATTTACATCGAGGGAGATGGGCTTGCTTTTCGACGCAAAAATCAGCCATCAAACGGATCCGACACCGATTGATTTTTTTACCTTACAGCTAGCAGCAAATGACCCCTCATCCTCCGTTGTTTATCTCGCAAGGCCATGTCAATTCTTGAGTAAGGATGACCTTGCTGGTTGTGATCGAAAATATTGGACTAGCCATCGGTACTCAAGTGAAGTGATCCAGTCATACAATTCAGTGATTGATCAGATCAAGCAGAAAGGTATTTATAAGCGTTTGCGATTGATAGGATATTCCGGAGGCGGAACCATTGCTGCCCTGATTGCCGCACAGCGAGAGGATGTTGCTTCATTCGTGACGATTGCAGCCAATCTAGATCTGGATGCCTGGACCGATCATCATGGTTTATCACCCATGCACAATTCACTCAATCCGCAGGATTATCGGCAGCGACTGGAAACCATCCCACAGCTGCATCTTGTCGGTGCTGAAGACGAGATTGTTCCGCCACTGGTTGTGCGCAGCTATCTGGCTAAGATGAGACGAACAAAAGACATTCAGTTAAAAATAGTTCCCGGTTTTGATCATCGGTGTTGCTGGTTGGAGCAATGGCCTGCTTTGATCCAGAAAATTCCTAAACAATAGGGGACAGGCTTAAGCCTGTCCCCAGGTATTCATACATGCGCCAAAGGTGGGTGAAAGATCATCTGCACGACTGTGCCTTCTGGATCATAACAATAAAAAC
The DNA here is from genome assembly GCA_965250225.1 of Gammaproteobacteria bacterium. Lineage (GTDB taxonomy): Bacteria > Pseudomonadota > Gammaproteobacteria > Eutrophobiales > Eutrophobiaceae > CBDEUK01. The sequence goes on along the minus strand of CBDFNQ010000026.1, from coordinate 125,476 downwards.
TTCTTGCTCCATCACGATGCGTCCTGGGTTTGGTTTTCATTTTCACCTTGTGAGCTGATAAAAATTCATACCAGTCATCAACATCATCCAATGTTTTGAGGATATAGCCTATGTGGTCAAGGTGTTGTGCACTCTCAAACGTTTCACTCTCAGGGATTTTGTGTAATGCGACATTATCATTACCCGAGCAAAGATAGACATTGTCGGCATCTGGCCGCCATTCGACTTGCATGCCGAGAAGATTGACATAAAAGTTCTCTGCCGCAGCCAGGTCTTTCACGTTCAGCGCAACATGATGCATGCCTCGGGTGGGATTTGGTTTTTGCATTTGTTTTCGAACAGGTTAATTATTTTTTACACATTAACACACTGTTGAAAAGCTGGATATTGCAGATATTTTCAGTGAGTCGGATGATCAAGAAACTTGGTCATGACTGGATATGTGTGTGAAAATACAGGAAAAAACAAAACCAGTATTCAAGCATGAGTCAAGAAGCATTATTTGATACACCTATTCAAACCCTGAAGTTGCAGTATCGCGGCAAGGTGCGTGACATCTTCACTATAGACGATAATTACATGTTGATTGTTACCAGTGATCGTCTCTCTGCATTTGATGTGATATTACCCGATCCGATCCCGAGAAAAGGTATTGTACTGACCTCGGTGTCAAATTTCTGGTTTGAGCGATTCAGTGGCCTGGTGAAAAATCATCTGACTAATATTGATTTAGCGACTGTCCTCTCTGATAAGAAAGAGCAGGAAGCAATTGCTGGGCGCTATATCATTGTTAAAAAATTAAAAGCCCTGCCGGTTGAGGCCATCGTTCGAGGCTATTTGATTGGTTCCGGCTGGAACGATTACCAACAGTCGGGTGAGGTTTGTGGCATTCAGTTAGCGTCAGATTTAAGACAGGCAGAAAAACTTTCCGAGCCAGTTTATACACCGTCGACCAAGGCGGCGATTGGGGATCATGATCAAAATATTAGTTACCAGGAGACTGTGAACTTGATTGGCGAAGATCTGGCCGGTCAAATTAATCAGGTCAGTCTCGATCTCTATCATCAAGCAGCGGAATATGCTTTAAGTAAAGGGATTATAATTGCTGATACCAAATTTGAATTTGGCCTTGATGAAAATGATCAACTGGTATTAATGGATGAAATATTAACGCCAGATTCCTCACGTTTCTGGCCGGTTGATTCTTACGTTGTGGGCAGTAGCCCGCCGAGTTTTGATAAGCAATATGTTCGTGATTATCTGGAAACACTGGACTGGGATAAAACAGATCCTGGTCCGCATTTGCCTCAGTCTGTTATTGATAATACAGCTGATAAATATCAGGAGGCCTTTAACCGACTAGTTCCTGAAGGAAATTTATTATGAAGACATTAGATAGTTTATTGGCTGGCTTCGAGCGGTTTAAACAACAATATTATGTGGATAAACCTGAGCTTTATGAACAATTAGTCAACAGGGGGCAATTTCCCAAGACCATAGTCATAGCGTGTTGTGATTCGAGAGTACATCCGGTGCAAATTCTCGATGCTGAGCCGGGAGAGGTATTTGTGGTACGTAATGTTGCCAATCTGGTTCCGGCCTGTGTTGATGATAAGAAGACTCATGGTACCAGTGCGGCGTTGGAGTATGCGGTTAAATATTTAAAAGTCGAACACATTGTGATCCTCGGTCATGCACATTGCGGAGGTATTCAGAGTTTGATGAAAGATGAGCCGATCGGGACGGGGGGTGGTTTTATTGAACCGTGGATGCAAATAGTAGCGCCGGCTAAAAATCGAATCATGGCTATGCACGCACATGAGTCTTTTGAGGAACAATGCAAACTGTGTGAACAGGAAGCGATATCATTGTCGGTCGGAAATCTTATGACCTTTCCCTTTATCAAGGATGCGGTGCTGGAGAATAAACTTAGTATACATGGCTGGTATTTTGATATTGAATCGGGTCAACTCTTGCAGCAATAGAGTTAAATTCGATTGATCCCATTACACGACGATAATCCGACCCATATAAGACCGCTTGTTACGATAACGTTTATTGTTATTTGTATCCTGGTCTTTGTCTGGCAGACATCGCTAGGCGCGGAAGGCAACCAACAGATGGTGTTCAGCCTGGGTGTGATCCCATCGGTTCTGTTAAACAAGGCTGAATTGCCGTTAGAGCTGTATCACATCCCGGCTGAATTAACCGTTTTAACCTCGATGTTTATGCATGGTGGTTTTATGCATCTTGCCGGCAATATGCTGTATCTGTGGATATTCGGCAATAACGTTGAAGACTCTATGGGTCATGTTCGTTTTATACTTTTCTATATCCTCTGTGGTATTGCCGCAGTCGCTGGCCAGGTTTTGCAAAACCCGGATTCACAGATACCCATGATTGGTGCCAGTGGAGCAATCTCCGGAGTACTCGGTGCCTATTTATTACTCTATCCCAAAGCCAAAGTGCTTGTGTTCATACCTCCTGTTTTACTATTTCGTCTACCAGCCGCGTTAGTACTTGGGTTCTGGTTCCTGATACAGATAACGAATTCACTCATGACTTCGTCTGAAGGTGGGGGAGTTGCCTGGTATGCACACATCGGTGGTTTTATTGCCGGGATGTTGCTGATCCCCTTTATGAAAGATCGCAATGTCGGTTTATTTCACAAAGCGCATGGATCGAAACGGCTGCAGAAAATTATTCGGCGGAGATAGAATTCATAAAGCAGTCTTTCAACGAGAATTAATCGATAAGCCTTTATGCGTAATTACTACGATAAGGTTGAACATGTAAATCAGATTTATTTTTGCGAGATTGCCAAAGGTCATAAGCATTTTGAAGACGAAGCCAATGATCAGCTGATGGGTTTTTAAATACCAACTCTAAGCGTAACGCCATCTCTGGTGTTATTGCGCCTCTACCATTTAATACTTTTGAAAGTGTTTTGCGACTGACATTTAAATGCTCAGAAGCATCAGTAATGGTGAGATCCAAAGGAATGATTAGCAACTCTTTTAGAATTTCACCCGGATGTGCAGGGTTATGCATACTCATTAAGTGATAATCCTCATAATTGACTATTTCAGCATCCCGACCCATGAATCGAAATGTTACTCTCCAGTTGCCACTGACAAAAACAGCCCAAATATTTTTACGGCTGCCTTTTAGTTCGTGTAGCCGTAAACCGGGTAAGTCCATATCTTGTGAGTTTTCAACCTGATCAAGGTTGGTGAGTATTAACCTTAAACGTTTGGCATGTTTTGCTTGTATGCCAGACGATTTACCAGTTTTGTAGAAACGTTCTAATCCCTTAATGAACATAGCTGGTTATCATAAATTTTATTGTAACCTTTTAGGTTACGCTGCCAAGGAGTGTTTTAGGTTTAACCAATGAACAAGAGATAAAATAATCTGTAAATGAAAGGTGTTTTACCCACTCATGCACTTGATCAAGACCATACGATCATCGGCATCGGTTATTTTTTCCATTGCCTGATTGAATTCTGTCACGCATTTATCATGGGCCAGCAGTAGCTTGCCCAATGCATCGTCTTCTTCTTCAGTGGCATTACCACCGTCCTTGTACTTTTCTTCGATCATTTGTAAATGCGAATAATAGCCATACTTGCTTTGCGCCATATTTTCATAAGCTGCCAAGGCGGCTTGTGCCACGTCTGATAATGTGGTTGTTTCGTCATTCATAAGATATTTTGAAAAAAGTAAATCGGGTTAAAGGAGAACGGTTTTTTAACTTAAGTCAGGAATTATTCTAAACTTACTATCGTTCCGGCGCACGACTCCACGGATGGAGGAGACAGGGTGAAACAGGAGTCCGAACCGAGGCCGGAATCCATGAAAAACAACCTTTCTCTGTAAGTCTGGATCCCGGCTGTAGCAAGAAAATGCTCCTGCATTTCTTACTCTCTCGCCTTCCATGGCGGTCGCGCCGGGATGACGGTGATTCTAAATTAAGTAAGTGTGATTTTACTCTGATCCTGAATGGTAAGAAAAAAGCTTACGCAGCACTTTCTACTGATTCGTTATAGTCACCAGTACATGCCAGACTATTGCATTTTTCGCGATGCGATAGAACCTTGCGTGCACCGTCGAGATTTTCGGCTTTACCACTCCAGCTTTTCAGGCAATCTGCCTGCAATGCGCGGCCATAAGAAAAACTTAATGGCCACGGCAGGTTTTTATAGCTGGCATTCATTGCGTTCAGATGTTCCGTCGCGGCGATAGAAGCCTGTCCACCCGATAAAAAGACAATGCCTGGAATGGAAGCAGGTACACAGTTTAATAAACATTGAACGGTTTTATCAGTCACTTCCTGTACCCCTGCCTGTGTAGAACATTGCTTGCCTGAAACCACCATATTGGTTTTCAGGATAGTGTGTTCCATAGTGACGTTTTGTCGATACAGTTCATTGAACAAGGTTGTTAATGTTTCACTCGTAACATCATAACAAGTGTCGATGGTGTTATCCGCCTCCATCATTACCTCTGGTTCTACCATCGGTACGATACCCGCTTCCTGACACAGTGCTGCATAACGTGCCAGTGCATGGGCATTGGCTTCGATACAAGCACGACTTGGAATGCTCTCACCAATGGTGATCACGGCGCGCCATTTGGCAAATTTGGCCCCAAGCGAATGGTATTCAGCCAGACGATCACGCAGTCCATCTAAACCTTCGGTGACTTTTTCACCCGGATGTCCGGCAAGATCTTTTGCACCGGCGTCGACTTTGATACCCGGCATGATGCCTTGATCAATTAAAGATTTTGAAAACGGAGTGCCATCGGAGGTTGACTGACGAATGGTTTCGTCAAACAAAATCATGCCACTGATATAATCAGACCCACCCGGATTTGTGATCAATAAATCACGGTAGGCACGACGGTTTTCTTCAGTCGATTCAAGATTAATACTGTCAAAGCGATTTTTGATGGTTGGAGAACTTTCGTCGATAGCGAGAATGCCTTTGCCTTTGGCAACCATGGCCTTTGCAGTTTGTTCAAGTTGTTGCGCGCTCATTTTATTCCTCTATTAATTATCTCTAATTTCTGTGTGTTGACGAAGTATATAAACCGTCAATGCCTATTTCCAGTCAGAGTGATTTTTACAGCTGAGTGAATTCCTTTCTTTAGCGACCGTATTCCCTGTTTTATATTAAAAAAAAATTGTTACGGATGTTCTTATATAGTTTATCCCTATGAGCCGAACAAGGTCTTAATTTATATATGGTGTTCTATTGCCTCACCCACACGGATGATCTTCATATTATTAGTTTTACCGCGAGTGCCACGCAAATCACCTTTAGTGATCAGTACAATATCACCTTCTGTGATGTGGTTCTTTTCCATCAATGACTCAATAATTTCTTTGTTGACTTCGAGTGGATCGCTGTGTGTTATATCAAACTTTACTGGATAAACACCTCGATACAGAGTGGCTTTGCGACGACTTCCTTCATGCCGTGTAAAGGCAAAGATTGGAATGCCAGAACTGATACGTGACATCCAGACGCAGGTTGAGCCAGATTCGGTTAAGGCTGCTATGGCTTTTGCGCCAATGTGATTCGCTGCATACATGGTAGACATAGCAATAGCTTCACCTATCGATTCAAAACGTTGGTTGATACGGTGATCTGAAACGCGTGTCATGCGTTGCTTTTCCGTTTCTTCACAGATTAAAGACATCGCCTTGACCACTTTGTCCGGGTGTTGGCCGATGCTGGTTTCACCCGATAACATCACTGCATCGGTGCCATCCAACACGGCATTGGCCACATCAAATACTTCAGCACGGGTAGAGACAGGCGATGAGATCATGGATTCCATCATCTGAGTTGCAATGATCGTCCCTCTGTCCATTTCACGCGCTTGTTTGATCAATTGTTTTTGTACCGGAGGTAAACTTGCATCACCAATTTCGACGCCGAGGTCACCTCTGGCGATCATGATAATGTCTGAAGCTTCAATGATAGCCTCAATCTCGTCCAGTGCTTCAGAACGCTCTATCTTGGCAATAATACCGGCACTGCCACCTTCAGTTTCTATTAAGGCACGTGCTTCATGGATGTCTTTAGCATTACGGGTAAAAGAGACGGCAATAAAATCTGCACCAATTTTTATCGCATGTTTTAGGTCGTCGTGATCTTTCTTGGTCAGTGATGCAGCGGATAAACCACCACCCCTGAGGTTCATGCCTTTTCGATCTGATAACTCGCCACCGATAATAACATCACACTTTACTTCGTGTTTGCTGATCTCTTTGACACGCACTTCTATTCGTCCGTCATCGAGCAGTAATGAATCGCCGGCTTTTACGTCTTTCGGTAAATCCTTATAACTGACACCTACGTGTTTCTGGTCACCATCGGATTGTGACAGGTCTGTGTCGAAGGTGAATGTATCACCTTCATGTAAATGTACTTTGCCGGCACCAAATTTTTGAATACGAATTTTCGGGCCTTGTAAATCCGCGATGACTCCTACAGCATGATGGCGTTCTAGTGACAATTTTCGAACCGCTTCAAGGCGTTTCTGATGTTCCTCCTGGGTAGAGTGCGAGTAATTCAGACGTACGACATCCATACCGTTATCAAATAATTTTTCTAACATGCCTGGTTTATCCGTTGCCGGGCCCAGGGTCACAATAATTTTTGTTCTTCTCATTTTAAAGTATAATTTATAACCTCTTACTTAATATTCTCTTGCGCGTTCCATGGCTTCCCATGCACGAGCCGATTCTTCGAGGATGGCCACAGCTGGCAGCGTTTTACCTTCAAGAAGTTCAAGAAAGGCGCCTCCTCCGGTAGAAATATAAGAAATCTGTTCTGTTAAATTGAATTTTGAAATAGCTGATAAAGTATCACCACCACCGGCAATCGAAAATGCCTCGCTATTGGCAATCGACTCTCCCAGTGACCTGGTTCCATGACTGAATTTTTCAAATTCAAAAACGCCTAATGGGCCATTCCAGACAATGGTTTTTGCCTGAGCCAATATCTTTCGCTGGTTTTCTTGAGTAACTGATCCAACATCAAGGATCTGATCGTCGTCTTTAACTTCATTGATATCTTTAAGTGTTGCAATGGCATCTTCAGAAAATTCCTTTGCGCAAACAACGTCAACGGGTAACGGTATTTCTTTCCCAGCTTTGTTACTTTTACTGATTATGCGTTTGGCCTCATCGACCAGGTTAGCTTCATGTAGTGATTGACCTATGTTATGGCCAGAAGCTTTCAGGAATGTATTGGCAATACCTCCACCGACAATTAATTGGTCGACTTTTTCAGACAAGCTATCCAGTATGGTCAACTTGGTTGACACTTTAGCGCCGCCGACAATAGCGATCATGGGTTTGGCAGGGTCATTCAGTGCATTTGACAAGGCTTCAATCTCTGCGACCAGTAAAGGGCCTGCACACGAGATAGGTGCATATTTAGCAACACCACAGGTTGATGCCTGCGCACGGTGGGATGTTGCAAAGGCATCATTAACAAACACATCACACAGGCTTGCCATCTTTCGTGCCAGGTCATCGTCATTTGTTTTTTCACCAATGGCAAAACGTATATTTTCCAGAATGCAAATATCAGGAAAGGTGGCACTGTCTCTTTCCTGCCAGTCTTTGATTATTGAAACATCTTGTTTAATTAATTCACTGAGTACCTCGGCAACTGGCGCCAGAGAAAAGGCCTCGTCATATTTTCCTTCTGTTGGACGGCCAAGATGCGACATCAATATCACTTTGGCGCCAACTCTGAGACAAGCATTGATAGCAGGTAATGAGGCTTTTATGCGCGTGTCATCTTGAACCACACCATCCTTGAGAGGTACGTTGAAATCAACGCGCATCAATATTTTCTTATTCGCTAAATCGAGGTCGGTACTTTTAAGAAACATGATTATGTGATCCTCTAAACGTGCTATGCGTTCAATAACGCTTTTGTAGTGTCAAGCATACGATTAGAAAATCCCCATTCGTTGTCATACCAGGAAACGATTTTAACCATCGTGCCATCAATCACTTTTGTTAAGCTGGCATCAAAAGTAGATGATGCTGGATCGTGATTAAAGTCGATGGATACTAAAGGTGCATCGTTATAGGCGAGCACGCCTTTCATTGAACCTTCTGATGCTTCTTTCATTAATGAATTGATTTCTTCAACACTGGTTTCGCGATTAGCGACAAAGCCTAAATCAACAACGGAGACATTGATCGTCGGAACGCGCATGGCGTAACCATCGAGTTTGCCATTCAACTCAGGTAATACCAGACCAACCGCAGCAGCGGCACCTGTTTTAGTCGGAATCATCGATTCGGTCGCAGAACGAGCACGACGCAGATCAGAATGATAGACATCGGTTAACACCTGATCGTTTGTGTAAGAATGAATCGTGGTCATGATGCCGTGTTTCATGCCAATATTGTCATGAATGATTTTTGCTATGGGAGCCAGGCAGTTGGTCGTGCAAGAGGCGTTTGAAATGACGCTATCAGTCGATTTTAAAACCCCTTCATTGACACCGAATACTACTGTTGCATCAACATCCGAACCACCGGGCGCAGAGATAATGACTTTTTTTGCGCCGCCTTTAAGATGGGCTGAGGCCTTGGCTTTATCCGCAAAAAATCCAGTCGATTCATGGACGACTTCTACTCCGAGTTCACCCCAGGGTAAGTTAGCAGGGTCACGTTCTGATAAGACACGAATCTTGTCACCATTGACAACCATATAATCGCCATCGACACTGACCGTACCAGGAAATTTCCCATGGGCACTGTCATATTGTGTTAAATGTGCATTGGTTGCTGCATCACCTAGATCATTAATTGCTACGATCTGGAATTCATCAGTGCGACCAGACTCGTATACCGCACGTAAGATGTTGCGACCAATACGTCCATAACCATTAATACCTATCTTGATAGTCATTATTTATAAATCTCCAAATTTATTTCTTTTATCAAATGTTCTTATTTTAAGTAAATTTTATTGCAAAAGTGATTGGATCTGCTGCAATAAATTATCTTCAGTTAACCCAAAATGTTTGTATACATCCTCTGCAGGAGCAGATTCTCCAAAGGTATCAATGCCGAGCACCAACCCATCAAGGCCAACATATTTTTTCCAGTAATCGCTTACCCCGGCTTCAACCGCTATTCGTTTACGACAATTGTCCGGTAATACTAAATCTTTGTAGCCTTGTTCCTGTGCGTCAAAGACATCGGTCGATGGCATGGAGACCAGACGGATCTTATGCCCTTGTTTATTTAATTGGTAGGTGACGTTGTAGGCCATCTCTACCTCTGAGCCGGTAGCAATAATAATGACATCTGGTGTATCGCCAGAATCCACCAATACATAAGCGCCTTTTTCTATATCGGCTACTTGCTGTTCAGTGCGTTGCATATGTTGCAGAGTTTGACGTGAGAATAGTAATGAGCTTGGGCCATGTTTGTTTTCGACAGCGGCCTTCCAGGCAACAGCTGATTCCACTGCATCACAAGGACGCCATACCGACATGTTTGGCATTAAGCGTAAAGTAGCTGCTTGTTCTACTGCTTGATGAGTCGGGCCGTCCTCACCCAAACCTATTGAGTCATGGGTAAAGATCGAAATGTTTCGTATCTTCATTAAAGCTGCCATGCGCAAGGCATTGCGTGCGTATTCAGAAAACATCAGGAAGGTAGCACCATAAGGAATGAATCCGCCGTACAGAGCCATGCCATTATTAATTGCGGTCATACCAAATTCACGAACACCGTAATAAATATAGTTACCATCCGCCTGATCTTGTATGCCAACAGAACCTGACCACTGTGTCAGGTTTGAGCCAGCCAGATCCGCCGAGCCGCCAATGAGTTCTGGCAAGACAGGCCCGATACCATTTAAGGAATTTTGAGAGGCTTTTCGTGAGGCAATGTTTGCGGCATTATCCGCGGTTTGGTTGATAAAGTTCTGAATTTCAGTTTGCCAGTTAGCAGGTAATTCACCTGAGATTCTGCGTGTCAGTTCATTGGCTAGTTCAGGATAGGCTTTTTGATAATCGTCAAACTGTTTGTTCCAGGTTGCTTCGAGTTCTTGTCCTTGCTTGGTTGCATCCCAATCACTGGCTATATCCTCGGGGATCTCAAAGGGTGGGTGATGCCAGTCGAGTGTGTTACGGGTCGCAGCAATTTCTTCCTTACCCAGGGCCGCACCATGACTGGCTGCTGTGCCTTGTTTGTTTGGAGAACCCTTACCAATGACGGTTTTCATGATAATGAAACTGGGTTTGTCAGTAATGGATTGCGCTTCTGAAATGGCCGCTTTAATTTGATCGGGATCGTGACCATCGACCTGTTCGATCACATGCCAGCCATAGGCCTTGAAGCGAGCGGCATTATCATCTTTAAACCAGCCATTAACATCGCCATCGATAGAGATTTGATTGCTGTCGAATAGTGTGATTAATTTTCCGAGTCCCAAAGTACCGGCCAGTGAACAGACTTCATGTGAGATGCCTTCCATCAGGCAACCATCGCCGACTGAAACATAGGTGAAATGGTCGATGATCTTATGGCCATCTTTATTGTAAGTTGCTGCAAGAACCGACTCACCAATTGCCATGCCCACTGCATTGGCAATCCCCTGGCCTAACGGGCCAGTAGTTGTTTCAATGCCAGGGGCATAACCGTATTCCGGATGCCCCGGTGTCTTTGAATGCAATTGACGAAATTGTTTAATGTCTTCAATGGTCAGGTCATAACCGGTCAGGTGCAGTACCGAATACAACAACATGGAACCATGGCCATTGGACATAATGAATCGATCACGATTGATCCAGTACGGATTAGCAGGATTATGATGCATGAAGTCATTCCATAGCACTTCAGCGATGTCAGCCATTCCCATGGGTGCACCTGGGTGACCAGAGTTGGCTTTTTCAACAGCATCCATACTCAAAGCACGAATAGCATTCGCCAATTCACGGCGTGATGGCTCTAGCACTCCCAATTCGTCTTTTGAGACAGTTTCTTGTTTCATATTTTTTTTATTCCATCGGAATATTTTGAGTATCAGACCTTACAATCTCAATTATTCTTTGGTGTAAGAATTGAATACCAGGTGACAAAACCGTTGTTATTATTTTGTTGAGATCTAGCGTTTACAAAGAACCGCGTATTCTCTATTAATGGTTCTCTCCGAGCAAGCACAAGATAAAGGTTTTCATGCAAAAAACTCTTAATTCAGATGGAATCACGCCATTTGATGGAACAGCCCATGCTCGGGATTTGCTTCCCAGGTCCTTTTCCTGTTTTAGCAATTTGTATCATCGCGTTGAGCAATTCCGGTTCGTCCTGATCAGAACTGGGATTTGATGGGCTTGTGGCATTGAGACGGCCACGGTATTGCAATTCGTGTTTATGGTTATAGCCAAAATAATCAGGTGTACAGATGGCACCATAGGTTCGTGCGACATCCTGCGTTTCATCTATCAGATAAGGGAACGGGTAATTGAATTCTTTGGCAACTCGTTGCATATTTTCAAAAGAATCTTCCGGATAACTTTCAGTGTCATTGGGCATGATCGCGACACTGTTGATACCGTATTCCCGTAATAAGCGGGTGTCTTTCACAAGCTGAGTCTGAATTGCTTTGACGTAAGGGCAGTGATTGCTGATAAACATGATCAATAGTCCATTCTCACCTCGACAATCATCCAGATTCATAGTTTTACCGTTGATGTTCACTAGATTAAAGTCGTGAGCCTTTCTGCCGAAATCACATACTGGTGTTTCTAAAAGTGTCATTTTAAATGTCAGTGTCTCTTCGATAATTAAGAAAATTTGTGTTCGAAAATGTGGTATCAGGAATTATTTTAAACAAAATAAGTGCTATTTAGCATAGGAATTAACATATTTCTCCGCTAAAATCGCCGCCTTTTCTGCGAAAGTGTATAGGATCCTTAACTATGGCTAATAATTATTTATTTACTTCTGAATCTGTTTCAGAAGGTCACCCCGATAAAGTAGCCGATCAAATTTCAGATGCTGTGGTCGATGCCATATTTACCGATGATCCCAAAGCCCGTATTGCCTGTGAGACCATGGTCAATACTGGCATGGTCGTATTATCGGGTGAGATAACAACGTCAACCTATGTTGATATGCAATCCGTAGCTCGTAATACCATTCGTGAAATTGGTTATAACCACTCAGACATTGGCTTCGACTGGGAGTCGTGTGCCGTATTGGTATCACTCGATAAACAGTCAGAAGATATTGCCCAGGGTGTGAATGAGGGGGAAGGTATCGATTTAAATCAGGGTGCGGGTGACCAGGGGCTTATGTTTGGTTATGCCTGTAATGAAACAGATGTGTTAATGCCGTTCCCAATTACCTACGCTCATCGTTTGGTAAAAAAACAGGCCGAGGTGCGAAAAGCTGGAAAACTGGGGTGGTTACGTCCAGATGCAAAATCCCAGGTGACCGTGGTGTATGAAGATCATAAACCAGTTTCCATCGACACGGTCGTATTATCAACCCAACATAACCCTGAGGTTGGACATAAAGAATTAGAAGAAGCCGTGATCGAAGAGATCATCAAACCAGTATTGCCAGCAGACATGATCACTGATAAAACCCGTTATCTGGTGAATCCAACCGGGCGTTTTGTCATTGGTGGTCCCGTCGGCGACTGTGGGTTAACAGGTCGTAAAATTATTGTGGATACCTATGGTGGGATGGCGCGCCACGGTGGCGGAGCGTTTTCTGGAAAAGACCCTTCCAAGGTCGACCGTTCAGCCGCCTACGCAGCTCGTTATGTCGCCAAGAATATCGTCGCAGCGGGTTTGGCGGATCGTTGTGAAATTCAGGTTTCCTATGCAATTGGTGTGGCTGAACCAACGTCCATCAGTGTTGAGACCTTTGGAACGAGCAAGATTAGCGAAGAAAAATTGATTGCGGCGATTCGTGAACATTTTGATCTGCGTCCCAAAGGCATTATTCTGATGCTGGATCTGTTGCGGCCTATTTATCGACAAACGGCAGCCTATGGTCACTTTGGTCGTAGTGATATCGATCTGCCATGGGAGCAGACTGACAAGGCCGAGGCATTAAAAGCGGCAATCTGAGTCATTTTTTTCAGGTTTTTTTTGAGGCACAAGCCCGATTAATTTTATTTAAGCTAAAATCCCAGGCTGCCGATACAGTTTTTTTTGAAACTCCTATTCAACCGTACTATACTCGCGGGCTCTTGAATAACCGTAGTTCCGAGGAGTGCTGCGACGGGTAATAGTTTACCCGCCAGGCTTGGAACAGCGACAAGAATCACAACGGCACTCGCTTATTTTGTTTGGAGGTAAAACATCATGAGCGTAGCTGCTACTGCTGTCGCATCAGACTTTCACGTCGCTGATTTATCACTGGCCAGTTGGGGCCACAAAGAATTGCGTATTGCCGAAACCGAAATGCCCGGTTTAATGTCCATCCGTAAGGAATACGCAGAACAACAACCACTTAAGGGCGCACGCATTGCCGGTTCCCTGCACATGACCATTCAAACCGCTGTCTTGATCGAGACCTTGGTTGCTTTGGGTGCTGAGGTACGTTGGGCTTCATGTAATATTTATTCAACACAGGATCATGCCGCTGCTGCGATTGCTGATCAGAAAATCCCGGTCTTTGCCATTAAAGGCGAAACCCTGGATGAATACTGGGATTACACTCATCGCATCATGAAATGGGCCGATGGTGGCTCTCCGAATATGATCCTCGATGATGGTGGGGATGCGACTATGTTACTCATCCTCGGTACAAAAGCAGAGAGCGATCTGTCGGTTCTTGATAACCCCGGTTCAGAGGAAGAAATTTGTTTGTTTGCTGCAATTAAGCAGAAGTTAAAGGAAGATAGCGACTTTTATTCACGTACTTTGGCCTGTATTCAAGGTGTCACTGAAGAAACTACTACCGGTGTGCAACGTTTATATCAAATGGTGAAAAAAGGTGAATTACCTTTTCCAGCGATCAATGTGAATGACTCTGTGACCAAATCGAAGTTCGATAACCTGTACGGTTGTCGTGAATCGTTAGTCGATGGCATCAAACGGGCAACAGACGTGATGATTGCTGGTAAGGTCGCTGTGGTTTTAGGTTACGGTGATGTGGGTAAAGGCTGTGCGCAATCATTGCGTGGCCTGGGTGCAACTGTTTGGGTGACCGAGATCGATCCTATTTGTGCACTACAGGCAGCGATGGAAGGTTATCGTGTGGTAGAAATGGATACGGTTTGTAGCCAGGGTGATATCTTTGTCACCACCACAGGTAATTTCAACGTGATACAACATGATCACATGGTTAAGATGAAAGATCAGGCCATCGTTTGTAACATTGGTCATTTTGATAATGAAATTGATGTTGCCAGCCTGGAAGAAAAATATGAGTGGGATGAAATCAAACCTCAAGTGGATCACGTTATCTTCCCTGATGGTAAACGCATCATCCTGTTAGCCAAAGGTCGTTTGGTAAACCTCGGATGCGGGACTGGGCATCCCAGCTTTGTGATGTCGAATTCTTTTACCAACCAGGTTCTAGCTCAAATAGAGTTATTCACGAAAGGCGAAAACTACGGTAAAGATGTTTATGTTTTGCCAAAACATCTGGATGAAAAGGTTGCGCGGTTACATTTACAACGTATTGGTGTGAACTTGACCTCGCTTACCAAGGAACAGGCCGATTACATCAATGTATCTGTAGATGGCCCATACAAACCTGAACATTACCGTTATTAAAATTGCCTATTTGCACGAATACGTCGTTACAACACTTTTTCCGATGCTCATGTATTAGCATATATACTCCGCTTCTCAAAAGTGTTGTGCCTTTTGACCATGGAAGGTCTTATGTCGCGAATGCATGGATGCATACGAGCGACCGTCTTCGCACAAATACTTCAATTTTATAAATTATACTAGCTATGTATGACAGGATTTAGTTATGGAATCACAAAAGAAATACCCGAAGAAATTCAGCTTTGAATTTTTCCCACCACGGACACCAGAGGCGGTGGGTAAGTTGCAAATGGCTCAGGAAAGACTGGCGAAGTTGAAGCCTGATTTTTTCTCCGTCACATTTGGTGCCGGTGGTAGTACCCGCGAACGTACCTTTGAGACCGTATTGGATATTTATCAGAAAACAGGTATTGATGGCGTGCCGCATGTTTCCTGTATAGGGAGTTCATTGGAGGAAATTAAAAATATACTGGATTCATACTCGGAAGCAGGAATTCATAATGTTGTTGCCTTACGCGGAGATCTTCCTTCGGGTTCTATTGGAGGGGGTCCCTTACGGTATGCAAATGAATTAGTTGAATTTATACGCCAGGAAACCGGTGACCATTTTCACATCGAAGTCGCTGCCTATCCCGAATTTCACCCGCAATCAGTCAATGCCCAAAAAGATATTGAGAACTTTAAGCGTAAAGTTGATGCCGGTGCCGATGCGGCGATAACCCAATACTTTTATAATCCAGACGCCTATTTTCGCTTCATCGATAGCTGTGAAAAACTCGGTATCGATATTCCGATTGTCCCCGGTATTATGCCGATTGTGACCTGTACTCAGTTATGTCGCTTCTCAGAAGCTTGTGGCGCTGAAATTCCACGCTGGATTTTGAAACGCTTGCAGGAATTTGGAGACGACAGGAATGCCATTCGAGAGTTTGGTGTCGAAGTGACGACAGAACTGTGTGAAAACTTATTATCCAGGGGCGCGCCGGGTTTGCATTTTTATACCATGAATCTGGCTGAAGCTTGTGAGACAATCTGGGATAATCTGGGTTTAACACAAATGAATAAATCCAGTCAGGCTTCTGCCACACAATAAATCAAACTGTCGTTTTTGCCGGCTAAATTGCTCCAGTCTAGAAGCATAAGCTTTTTTCCTGTAGATCAAACACTTGCAGCAGTATAGTTAACGTTGTATGTTCAGGATACTTTGGTGCACCAGAGTTATAAAAATACACTGCATGGAGGCCTGTCTTGGCCACAAATAATTAAACGATGTTTAACGCTACCGAAAAGCAATGCATGTTATTGGTGGATGATGATCCTTTGATCGTGGATTCCTTATCCATGGTTCTGGAGGAGGATTACGATCTGATAACGGCATCGACGCGCCTACAGGCCAAATCCGAGTTACAAAAACGCAAACGCATGCCCAGCCTGGCTCTGGTGGATCTGGGCCTTCCCCCGCAACCTCATGAGCCGGATGAAGGTTTTACCTTGATCAGGGAATTGCTGGGTTTCAATCGACGGATAAAAACTTTGGTGCTATCAGGCCAGAGCGATGGTGCGAATATCCAACATGCCCTGACCCTGGGCGCAGTCGATTTTATTCCAAAGCCATGTGATATTGATCTGCTACAGGCACGTCTCCGTCATCAGGTGATGATACTGAATGCTGAACATTCAGCAGAGCAAAACCAGGAGCAAAAAATACTCGGAGATAGTACCGAGATACAGACTTTAAAAAGCTTGATCGAACAATTTTCAGAACAACCATTCCCGGTATTGATTGAAGGCGAATCCGGCAGTGGTAAGGAATTGGTTGCTGAACAATTACATCGTTTAAGTGCGCGTGTAAACCAGCCGTATTTGACAATTAATTGTGCGGCTTTTTCAGCCGAGTTACTTGAATCACAATTATTTGGCCACAGTAAAGGATCCTTCACTGGCGCAACGGAAAACAAGGCTGGTTTTTTTGAAGAAGCGAAAAACGGTTGTCTATTTCTCGATGAAATCGGTGATCTGTCTATGGCATTACAATCGAAGTTATTACGAGTCCTGGAGAATGGTGAATATTATCGTATCGGTGAGACACAGCCTCGTGTTTCTACAGCTCGTATTGTTGCCGCCTCCAATCGTGATCTACGAGAAGAAACTCGTCAAAATCGATTTCGTCAGGATCTATTTCATCGTTTGAGTGTGCTCACCATTCATGTTCCTCCACTCAGGCAACGAGGGGATGATTGTGTTTTGTTACTTGATTATTTTCGTACTCTATATTGCCCAAAAGGCAATGAATTTACTCTGGACTCTTCTGCTAAAGAGCGTTTTAAGAGTTATTATTTTCCGGGTAATGTGCGTGAATTACGTAATATTGTTATTCGTTTGGGTGCAAAATATGCTGGCCAGGCAGTGGGGCTTGCCGAGTTGAATAACGAACTGGAAGCTAGTGTTGAACTGGATTTTAATACTGTGCAAGACAGTGTCATGGGTGATCAAACTCTGGAGATGGAACTTGGAAATGATAATTTTAATCTGGACAGAACCCTCGACCAGTGGGAAGTGCGTTATATAAAACTGGCCTTAAAAAGAGCCGGTGGTAACTTAAGTAAGGCAGCAAGATTGCTGGGCATAAACCGCACAACTCTGTACAGTCGACTACAACGTTTATCCATAGAAGAGCCGTGACATGTATTACGATTATTTTGGCCTAAACCAACCACCGTTCAGGATCACACCGGATACCAGCCTGTTTTTCCCTGGTGGTAATCGTGGTGCTATTTTAGAGGCTTTAATTTATGCAGTCATCAATGGCGAAGGCATCGTCAAGGTCGTCGGTGAGGTAGGTACTGGTAAGACCATGTTGAGTCGAATGCTTGAGCATGAGCTGGATGACTCGATAGAAATTGTTTATCTGGCTAACCCCAGTATTTCAGCTGATCAAATTCCCAATGCTATTGCCTTTGAGTTAAGACTCGATGTTGCGACCAGCGAAAATCGTCTGCAGGTGATGAATGATTTGCAACAGTATCTGGTGCAAAGACATGCAGAAAATAAACAGGTGGTGGTATTTGTCGAAGAAGCACAAAGCATGTCAATAGAAACACTTGAAGAAATTCGTCTCCTGAGTAATCTTGAAACTAACAAACATAAGTTGCTACAGATAGTCTTGTTTGGGCAACCGGAACTCGATGAAATGATTTCCAAACCTGAGATCCGCCAACTTAAAGAAAGAATTACCTACAGTTTTCAACTCAGCCCATTCCAGACCCCGGATATACGGGAATACATCAATTCAAGGCTTCGCTCCTGTGGTTACCGTGGTGCAGATGCGTTCAGTTCCGGGGCAATTAAAGACATTGCTCATTATTCAAAAGGTCTTTTGCGTAGGATCAATATTCTTTCCGACAAAGCGATGCTCGCTGCGTATGCGGATAACACCCAGTTGGTGACAAAGAAACATGTCAGAGCTGCGGCATTGGACAGTGAATTTGTCACTGGTTGGCGACGTTATCGCTGGTTATTGGTGGCAGCAGGTTTGTTGTTATTGCTTTGTATTGCCCTGTGGTTGTTTCCGTACGCCAAATAAGAGACTCAGGAAGGAAACTTGCATGGTTGTTGTGGAGTGTGGGCAACAATTACACCAAAAACACTATCATCCCGGCATATATCATCCCGGCATAACTGATTATGACGATAGTCATGTTTTAATAGAATGATTCCCTTGGTATGTAAGCAGGTGCCATTCATTCAAAAAAGATGTTTACAGGGTGCTAAAATAAGATAAAAATCTATAATACACATAGATTTATCTTGTCATCATAATGTGATAGTTTATCTATCATAGATAATAATCAAAACGAAGATTAGAACAACTATGAAAAATTTATTTGTTTTCAGCATGTTAACTGTTTTTCTGCTGGGTTGTACCCAGCTGGAACCCAAACCAATGAAACCTTCTTCAGTGCATCTTGACACCAAGCAGAAGCCTACCACGAGGTCAACAGTCGAGATCCCGAAAGTAGTTGCAGAAGCACCTATCCTGCCGGAGCCAACGCCTGTCCCTGAATTAGAGAAATATACGGTGGTTGTAAATGATGTCCCGGTACGGGAATTACTCTTTGCATTGGCCAGAGATGCAGAGGTGAATGTGGATATCTCACCGGGCATCGAGGGTACAGTCACTTTGAACGCAGTAGAGCAAACCCTGCCTCAAATCCTTGATCGCATGTCTCGTCAGGTCGATATCCGTTACGAATATTCGAATGGTAATCTGTTGGTGTCTGCCGATGAGCCATTTTTGCGAAGTTATAATATTGATTATGTGAATATGGCGAGAGAAACCGACAGCCAGATCACTATCTCAACACAGATTGCGACAACAGGAACGGGTGACATTGCGGGTGGTAGCAGTGGTGGCGGTGGCGGTGGTAATAACAATTCAACCACCGATGTTCGCAGTGTAGCATTCAATAATTTCTGGGAAAATATGGTCAAAAACATTATGGCGATCATCGGTGAGGACGTAGAGAGTTCCACGGGTGCTGAAGGTGATATCCTGATCAGTAATGCTGTGATTCCCAGTCCAGAAACCGGTGTGTTAACGGTAGTGGCGACGAATAAACAACACGAACAGATACAGGGATTGTTGGATAAAATGATGAACAGTGCCAACCGCCAGGTGCTGATTCAGGCAACGATTGTAGAAGTCACGTTAAATGATAATTACCAGGCCGGTATCGACTGGTCGTTCATTAATAGCCTGGCGGGACTTTCGTTTAGTACCGTTGGTTTAACCACTGGTATATTACCGTTGTTAGGCCCTCCTGTTGGTACTGCCATTGGTGGTGTTCTAAGATACTCAGATAGCGATATAGGCGGTGAGGGCGATGCACTGACCGCGACAGTCAACTTGCTCGATGAGTTTGGTGATACATCGGTGCTTTCTAGCCCACAAATGATGGTGTTGAACAATCAGACGGCCGTATTGAAGGTAGTGCAAAATCTGGTCTATTTTGAAATTGACGCTGAGACCACACCAGGGACCCTGGGTGGTGCAGCAGTTGTTTCTGTCGACACTACGGCGAAGACTGTTCCAGTGGGTATTGTTATGAGCGTGACACCATTTGTTAGTGAGAATGGTTCCGTGATACTAAACGTTCGTCCAACAATATCCAGAAAAATAGCAGATATACCAGACCCTAACCCAAATATACCAGCCGGCTCCGTGAATAACGTTCCACAGATTGCCGTTCGTGAGATGGAATCGATGTTACGCTTGAACAATGGTGAGATCGGTGTGTTGGGTGGATTGATGACCGATGAAAGCAATGATACTGACCGGGGTATTCCTGGTATTCAGGATGTGCCTGGAATTGGCGAGGCCTTTAGCTCCAAACGTATTCAAAATACAAAAACAGAACTGGTTATTTTCTTACGACCCATCATTATTCGAAATCCGAGTCTTGATGGTGATCTTGATTTCTATAAACCATATCTTGAATCCCAGACCTCTCTTTCAGGATCGTCGGGAGGCTTCTAGTGAGCCTGTTGATGGACGCCTTGAAAAAGGCGGAGAAGGAAAAGAAGGAAGCAGCGAAACGCAGAACCGGACAACATCCCGTGTTGTCGACGGGCGAGCACCCTGTTGAACAGGATGATACACAACTACTCAATACTACCTCAACACAAACGAACCTTACCGATGGCGGTATGACTCAGGATGTTTCGCTTGAGTTGCAGCCAATGGACGATACTGGTGATGGAACAATCAGTTCAACTTACACCGATACACAGATTATTGATGATACCCAGATCATTGATAACACCGCGCAGTTGTCAGCTGAAGAACAGGCCATTGTCGATGATATCGATGACACTCAGCTTGAAAATACTCATTTACTGCACGATATTACCGATGACACCATTATCGAAAGAACAATGAGTGAGGAGCTGGAAGCGCTTGAGGATAATGATGAAGTTACCGATACCATGGGTTTTGAAAATACCGATGACCATACGCTAGACGATACACAGGAGTTTCGCTCTTCACTGGATGACAAGACGCTTGGGCTTGTTCTGGAAACGCTTGAAAATGAAAAAGCAGAGGAGGAAAAAAAGGCGGCTGATGCTAGTCGTGATGAATCTTCTGCAACAGTTGAAGAAAATAAATATACATCAAACATAGGTCAAATCACCGATTCTTCACTTGAAATGGAGGCTCTGAATAGCATGTCTGCTACGCAGATGATGCGTGATATAGGCCATCATGAAGGCCAACCAACTCCGGTTGCCGCGAGCACTGTCTTTGCTGCATCAAAATCGACAAACTGGGGTAGCAAAGCCAGCATAGGATTAATCTCAGCATTGTTGTTGTTTGTTGTCATAGCCGGTGGTTTTCTGATTCACTACGAGACGACGCCAGAAGTGCCAGAAGTTATTTCACCAACTGTAGCGAAAGGTGTTGAAGTGGATAACACACCTTCAGAGCTTAATCTTTCTGAATTAACCTCACTGGCAGCGACAGATTCTGCAAGCACACCAGCCGATACGGGTTTAGATACGGGTATAGCTCAAGATCCAGATACCCTTTCAGAGGAAATCACTCTAACTGAAGACACAATGCATGATACAGACGTAGCCATAATGGATAACACAGCAGAAAATGTTGTTGATGAAGCGTCTGGTGACAGCGTCATTGAGCGAGTAGAAATCACACAACAGCCTATGCCGGTCGAACCGGAGCAAACTGTTGCGATGGTTGAACCTGCAGTACATCCGCAGGAAATAACCTCTCGGGAAGAAATTGTATTTTCTCCAGTTGCCGCAACCGTTTCACCATCAATGGTCCGAATCAGCCGCAGCAAGAAAGAAAAGCCGGAGATAGGTACCAACCTGAGTGCTTATGAGGCCTATCAAAAAGGTCAATATGACGTCGCAGCTTCAATGTATCAAATATCCTTGAAGAAAGCTCCGGATAACCCCAATGCCTTACTCGGTCTTGCAGCAATTAATATGAAGAACGGTAACCATGAGACCGCTTATGGATTGTACCAACAAGTCTTAAAACTCAACCCCAAAGACCCGGTCGCGCAATTATCGATCCTGAATTTGCAAAAAAGAGCAGGGGCAGCAGGCAATGAAAGTTTATTGAAGAGCCTGTTGAGGGATTCACCAAATTCAGCAGGCTTGTATTTTTCACTGGGTAACCTTTACTCAGATCAACAGAGATGGCCAGAGGCACAACAGGCATTTTTTAAGGCTTATTCTCGTCAAAGCGATAATTCAGACTATGCACTGAACCTTGCGATAAGTCTTGATCACATGGGTCAAAGCAAAGCAGCACTGGAATATTATAAAATTGCTACTCAGCTTTATAAACAAAACCCTTCGAGCAGTTTTAGCCCATTAGAGATACTGGCAAGAATTGATGCTCTGGCCGGTTATTGATGGTTAACACCTGTGACCAAAATGCCTAAAAAGAATCTCAGACTTGGTGAGGTTCTGATCCAGCGAGGTGTTGCTACCAGTGACCAAATTCAGATCGCACTCACCGAACAACGCAAAAATAATGAACATCTGGGGCGAATACTAGTAAGACTTGGTTTTGCTACTGAGGCAATAATTCATGATGTTCTGGGTGGTGTCATTGGTCAGGATAGTGTTGATCTGACCCGGTCTGTTGCAGACAGCGAAGCCATTGCAATGATCCCGAAAGAGGTTGCCAGGCGTCTTCGAGCACTTCCACTAACTTATGATGCAGTCGGAAACCATCTGACTGTGGCGATGGCAGATGTCTTTAATGTCGTCGCACTCGATCAACTTGATGCCATCGTTGGACGATCAACCGACATTATCCCCGTGCTGTCGGGTGAGGCTGAGATTGAAAAAGCAATCGATCAGTTTTACGGTTTTGAATTATCCGTTGACGGTATTTTAAAAGAAATTGAAACGGGTGAGATTGATTATCAAAGTCTTGATGCAGAGACAGAAGAATACAGTCAGCCTGTCGTTCGATTAGTGAATGCCCTGTTGTCTGATGCCGTAAAGCGTGGGGCGTCGGATATTCATTTCGAACCGGAAGAAGGTTTTCTGCGCTTTCGTTATCGTATTGATGGCGTGTTAAGACAGATTCGCAGCTTACATAAAAATTATTGGTCAGCGATAGCCGTTCGCTTAAAGGTGATGGCTGACCTCGACATTGCTGAAATTCGTACACCACAGGACGGTCGCATTTCTTTGTCGTTATCAGGTCGTCATGTGGATTTTCGTGTCTCCACATTACCCACTGTACACGGTGAGAACATCGTCTTGCGTGTGCTTGATCGCCAGAAAGGGATTGTCACACTGGAGCAACTGAGTCTAAGCGATGAATCTTTAAACATACTGAAAGTTATGGTAGCCCGGCCACAGGGGATCATTATGGTAACCGGCCCTACCGGTAGTGGTAAAACTACCACCTTGTATTCTGTGTTGAATTATTTAAACACAGAGACAGTGAATATCATGACACTTGAAGATCCAGTCGAATACCCGACTACTATGATACGACAAGCTTCGGTGCAGGATAATGGCCGTCTTGATTTTGCAAATGGTATTCGTTCTATTATGCGCCAGGATCCAGATATTATATTAGTCGGTGAAATTCGTGATGAAGACACCGCCAATATGGCTTTTCGCGCTTCAATGACAGGTCATCAGGTATTTTCCACATTACATACGAATTCTGCCGTTGGCGCGATCCCAAGACTACTCGACATAGGCATTAAGCCTGAAATTCTTTCCGGCAATATTATCGGCATCCTGGCGCAACGTCTGGTTCGTAGATTATGTGTGAAGTGTAAAGAGCCTTATACCATTACTGAGATAGAACGTAATCTATTAGGATTTCGAGTAGCGGATAAGCAACAGGAGGTTTTCTCTGCCAAGGGTTGTGTGCAGTGTGATAGCACAGGTTATAAGGGGCGGATTGCACTGCTTGAATTGTTGCGACTGGATGATGAGATGGATGATTTAATTGCGCGAGGTGGGACTCAGGGTGAGATCCTGCGCATGGCAGTTTCAAAGGGTTTTAAAACACTGGCGGATGTTGGTTCAAGTCGAGTACTGGATGGTACAACGAGTATTGATGAGATTACCCGCGTTGTAGATTTAACCAAACGGATAGCGCAGAAATAGATCATGTTCTTCTTCGAATATAAAGCGATAGATAAGGCAGGCTCCATGCACAATGGAAATGCTGACGCGGTGAATGTCGCTGATCTGGAAATGCGCCTGAAGAAAATGGGCCTCGATCTGATTAATTATAAAGAGATCGACATCAGAGGACCCAGTTTGACTGGTAAAGGTGTTAATCGCCGTGATTTAATTACATTTTGTTTTCATCTGGAACAAACCTCACGTGCCGGGGTGCCTATTATTGACAGCATGCAGGATCTGCGTGACAGCACGGATAATCAGCGACTTCAGGAAGTCATCACGGCGATGATAGAACTGGTAGAAGGTGGCCAAACCCTGTCCGAGTCAATGAAACAATTTCCTGCCGTGTTCAGTAATGTATTTACCAATCTGGTACGGGCTGGCGAGCAAACAGGCGACCTCTCGGTTATTTTTAATAAACTGGGTGAAAACCTCAAGTGGCAAGATGAACAAATAGCGCACACAAAAAAACTCGTCATGTATCCAGCTTTTGTCAGCATCATTATCTTTGCTGCCGTCGCGTTTTTAATGATATTTCTCGTGCCTGAACTGCTAAAATTTGTAAAGACCATGGGTCAGGAAATTCCAGCTCACACAAAGGTCTTAATCTTCGTGTCCGACTTTTTTGTGAATTTCTGGTATGTCGTTGTCTTTCTGCCAATAATTATTGTTGTCGGTGTTATCGTAGGCATGAAAACCAATCCGGAGTTTCATCTGAAAATTGATGAGCTGAAACTCAAGGTGCCAGTCGTTGGGCCGGTCTATAAAAAATTGATTCTGACTCGATTGTCGACTTTTTTCGCGATCATGTATGCATCAGGGATTACCATTATTGAATGCATCCGTACTGGAGAAGATATAGTCGGTAATAAATCAATTGCTGGCGCGATGCGCGAAGTTGGCCGACAAATTGCCGATGGTGCAACCTTGAGTAATGCCTTTGAATCAACGAAATTGTTTCCGCCACTGGTTTTGCGGATGATTCGGGTTGGTGAAAATACCGGTGCGCTGGAAGAATCACTAGAGAATGTGAGTTACTTTTATTCCAGGGACGTGAAGGAATCTATCGAACGTTTGCAGTCAATGATTGAACCGGTGATGACGGTTATTTTAGGGGTAATTGTTGGCTGGATTATGCTTTCTGTATTAGGACCAATTTATGATCTCATTACTAAGATCGACATTTGATATTCTACCTAAACGGCTGATCTTTCTCGGTGCTGAGAAGGTGCTCGTCTTTCAATGGCTGAAAGGCGAAATTACGCATTCCTACATTATGGATACGAACGAGAACGGACGTATCCAGTTTGAACGTTATCTCTCTGAATCAGAAGTCGATGATACTTATGTTCTTATCGACGTAACGGAAGAAGAGTTCAGGATGGAAACCATCCCTCATGTGTTTGGATCAGATCGAACCGCTCTGCTGACCAGAAAAAAAGAACGTTTATTCCGCAACACAAATTACTTCTATTCAGAAATGCAAGGCAGAGAAACTGAAGGTCGTCGTGATGACATCGTTTTGATGTCCTCAATGGGTGAATCCGGTTTATTGCGCCCCTGGCTGGAATTACTCGAAAAGTATAAATTTCCAGTGGTTGCGGTTTCCTCTGTTGCCTTATTCAGCAAAAATATTCTTGAATATTTACCGAACCGCACGGACAAAACACTGCTTGTCACCATGCAAAGTATCAGTGGATTACGCCAGTCATTTTTTGATGGCGAGGATTTAAAAATCAGTCGTATGGTTAAGATGCCACGTTTTGGTACCACACCTTACGCGCCGATCATTTCATCTGAAATAGAAAAAATTCAACGTTATCTAAACAGTTTGCGTCTGGTATCAAATCAGGAGCAGTTGACTGTTTATTTTTTGACCGAGGGAGAACTATTAAAAGAGCTGAAAACGAAGCTGGTCGATACTGAGACCATTCAATACAAGTTGATCGATCTGAATTACATGGCCAAGATTTCAGGTGCAGGCTTTGCTTTAAGGACACCGTTCAGCGATAAACTGTTTGTTCATCATGCCTTCAAAAAGAAAGTCAAAAATGCCTATGGCAATCCAGATGAAATTCGTTATTCGACTATGCGACGTTTTCGTCATGCCATGTACGCCGCTAGTCTTGTCTTATTGATTGGCGGTAGTCTGTTAAGCGGTTGGTTTCTCATGAATGCGGTGTCCTTCAAGCAGGATAGTATGGCAGCAGTTAAGAAAACAGAGTTCTATACTGAACGTTTCCAGATTGCGCGTGAAGGTTTGCCAAAAACACCCATTGAACCGAATGAAATAAAAACCGTTGTTGAGATTGCAGAAAACTTAAACAAATACAAAACAAAACCTGAGCCAATCCTGAAAGTGATCAGTGCAGCCTTGAATAACTATCCGGAGCTTATGCTTGATGGTTTGAAGTGGACACATAGCACAGACCCAAATTATGATCCCGATAGTGTCACAACTGGAAATATGAACCGAGTCGCTAATCCTGTTCAGAGCCAGAGCGGTAATCTGTATTATCAAATTGCAACTCTGGATGCCAGGCTGGCTAATTTTAACGGCAATTTTCGTTCAGCAATCAACACAGTGAATAAATTTGCCGAAGAATTACGTGGCAAGGAGTTTGTAGAGAACGTGACAGTTGTGTCGTTTCCAGTTGATATTAGTTCAGAGGCCAGCATGCAAGGTAATGTGAATAAAACGAGTAAGGAAGCCTTGTTCTCGTTAAGAATTGCGTTGGGGGTGCCAGATGCGTCAGAAAAGTAATATCGAATGGTCAATCATCCGAGGTTCAATCGTGATATTTTTTCTCAGCGCTGCAATTGCTGCTGGGTTGATCAGTTTCACCTATTATTTCCGTGATGATCAATTGGTTGATTTTCAAAAAAATAAATCCCAGTTTCAGGCTATCAGTCAGCGTTATCTGGCGGTTGATCAGGAAGAAAAAAATATCCGTGAATATTATCCGGATTACTCAGGCTTATATGCCGACGGTGTTATCGGACGTGAGCATCGATTAAACTGGATCGAAGTCTTACGTAACGCGGGTAAAGAAATAAAATTGCCTTCGGTGGATTATGAGATCAGTTCTCAAACAGAATACGATAATGCCTTTCCACTGACAAAAGGAAATTACAAAGTATTTGTCAGTAGCATGAGCCTGAATCTAAAGTTATTACATGAAGGTGATTTATTGCGATTGGTCGAGAAATTAAATCAAAAAGCGATCGGCTTGTTCTCAATCAGGGAATGTGAAATGAACCGCAAAAATACAGTCATTAAACGCAGTGCCAATACGACAAACATAGACGCCAAATGCATAATCGATTGGTACAGTATTAAAAAGTTTGATGGTACGGAGTTATCAATTTAGATGAGCAACGTAATGGCACCTCTAAAAATGCACTTTTCCCGCGATGGCGGCGTCAGCTCCGTGCTCATAATGATCGCCATGGAGGGTGGAAATGCAGATTTTGCAGGAGCAAAAATCTGTCCAATGACAAATATGCGGTTCTCGGCTCTGGCATCCTGCTTCGCTCTACCTTCTACATCCGTGCAGTCGTGTGCGCGGTGCTTCCTTGCCCTCACGAAAAAATCACTATTTTTAGGGGCACCCTAAATGAACAAATTCAAATTATTGAACAATCCGTCATTCTCGCGAAAAATGGATGATGATACCGATCCATCGAAACCGTCATACCGGCGTAGGCCGGTATCCAGTTGGATAATAGAAGTAGATCATAAAAATAACAGTAAACGCATGTTGCTGAGTATCCTCATCCTTACTCTATGCGTACTTATGCTGACAAGCTTCAACGCTTCCGCAGAAGACTTAGGTCGCTTATTCACAACACCTGCACAACGCGCCATGTTGGAAAAATTGAGATACTCAACAACTGAACCTGTCGTCTACAGGCCGGTTGAAGTTGTTGAGCCGGTAGAAGACACAGTAGAGATTATTGAGGAAATTCCTGTTCTGGAAGAACCACTAAATCTGAAAGGTGTTGTGTATCGAAACACAGGCAGTAACACAGCCTGGATCAATGAGAGCAATACTTTTGAAGGCGGCTTTGAAAACGAAATGATCACAGTCAAAACACGCGACATTAAAAAAGACAGTGTTAAGGTCAAACTACCGGATAACGTAACTAACATTACACTCAGGGTTGGCGAAACCTACCAGCCAGAGTACGTTGTACCAACCGGGGAACTGGAAGAGTAAACACCTGTCATTGTGGCGAACGCCGGAATGACCGCCAAGGATGGCGGAAATGCAATAGGATTGTCTGGAACAATCCTTGCCCAGTACTAATAGAATTTTTTATTAACACCGCTCAGTGCTCTGCACTGGCATAGAACATCAACAGGTTGTAAATGCAGAAGATGCCTAACATGCACAAACGCTTCAAATCCCAACAAGGCGCTGCCTTGATAGCGTTTGTGTTACTCATGATCGTCGGTTCATCTTTTCTGCTAATCTCCAAACTGAATGCCAAAGTCCGTGATCGGGAAGATATTGAGAAAACCTACGAATCATTAAAGCGAGCGAAAGAAGCATTGATTGGTTATGCGGTTTCTTATCCCGAAATAAGTGTTATACCTCCCAGGCCAGGTCCAGGGTATTTACCGTGTCCAGATAGAGATGCTCCAGGTACAGCTGGTTCCGGTCTAATGGGTGTAAATGCATTTCCACCAAATGGAGGCACTTGTTCTTTTGGAGGTGGTACCAGTATTGGTCGGTTACCATATTTGACAATAGGTATGCCAGATCCATTTGATGGAAGTGGAGAAGTTTTATGGTATGCATTAGCAAACGATTTTCGACATAATCCAATTAATGCTCTTGGCACCAATCCAAACGGCTTAAATAGCGATGCCCCATTTTTATTTCCGCTTACTATTGATGCGAATCCAAACCCAATTGTTGCTGTCATTATTGCTCCTGGAGCAGCGCTAGATACGCCTTTAAATAATCCAGGTGGTAGGCAAGCTCGAGATGTTAGTAATACATTAGTAAGGAATTATCTTGAGGGTGTTAACTGGGATATTACTCCAGATTTTGAATCGAGTAACGTATTAGCTAATTCTTCAAATTTTAATGATCGAGTGATTGCAATTACTCGCCAGGAATTAATGGCGGCGGTTGAACAAAGAGTGTTGGGTGAGGTAGCAGAAGCAGTTGAGAATTACCGGAATTCAGAATTTTCTGTAGCCCCTTCTCCTGTACCTGCCCCTGGTCTTAGGGCATATCCGTGGTTATCTCCTTTTGCTGATCCATTTTTGGTTTCAGTTTTTAATGGAGTACCCGGAACAGTAGCTGGGCATTTGCCATTACATTGGAGCGCATTGGTAGCATCGGGCCCAAATAACAGTTTTACTGCTGCAGTCAATGAAATTAGTTATTCATGGAATATTAATGCCGGCACAGGAATTATTGCAGATATAACGCCGGGACCTGGGGTATCACAAAATACAATATCACCTAATTGTATGGAAAACTGGAACTGTAATGACCTTATATTTGGGATTATTCCTGTTATAAGACCACCTGCACCACAAATTTGTACCTGGACAAATAGAAATGATATGAATTGTGCTGCTCCACCTATAGTATTTAGTATTACCACCGCTCCTAATGCATGTCCTGTTAACGGGTGTAACGGAACATGCACACGGACTTATACATTGAATTCAATAAATAATTATTTGGGTAATGGTTTTATGTCGGCCATTAATGTCCCCGCTCCAGGAATTAGAAGGGCTAGAGATGTTGCCCTTACGTTGCCATTGCCTCTGGCATTTCCAATTGTTAATCCTCTGGTAACTATTACCGATACTATGACTGGGCAAGACCCAAATACAGCACCACTTTGTATACCAATTGCAGCTCCACCCTTAACAATCGATAGTAAGACTATTAGCTTGAACGGAGCGACTACGGGTAATTATATAACGACTTTACCATATGAAATCGATGCGACTGGAGTTGATATAGATGGGGATGGTAATTATATAACTGCAGGGGATGTTGCGCCTGAGTTACCGCCTTGGTTTATCAATAGCAACTGGCATCAATTAGTTTATGTTGCCTATCCTGCTGTTGAACCTCAACCAGGAATAACCAACCCTTTTGCACCTGGGGGAGATGATATCAGTGTTTGTAATGCCAATTGTTTAACATTAACTTCAACCCAAGGAGGCGCTATTGGCCAGACAAATACACAAGCAAGAGCTGTAGTCAGCATAGCTGGCCAAGATATTACTGGAAATCGACCGACTGGTCTGATATCGGATTATTTTGAGGGAGTAATAGATGTGAATCTTGATGGTATAGATGATGATGAAATTTTTGATCAACAATTATTTAATCTTGGTGTTTATGATGATCAAATCCGTATTATTCAAACAAACAATAACCCATAGTCGAAATGAAAAAATTATCAAATAAATTATTAGGTTTTACCCTGGTTGAAATGACCGTGGTTTTAGTCATTATCGGACTTTTGTTAGCCGGTTTATTGGTGCCATTGAGAGAAGGTATTAAACAGGAAAGAAGGGTAGAAACTGAGGATGAACTGAAAAATATTGAAGAAGCTTTGTACGGATTTGCGGTAACTAATGGTCGATTGCCTTGTCCGGATTGTAGAGCTGGTGTTGGATTTTGTCCAGGGGCGGGAAATACACTAAATGATGGTGTAGAGGATCTAATTGGAAGTGATTGTGCTGTTGATCCAGTTGCAGCTGGTGGTAACAATATTTTAGAAGGAAACATACCATGGGCAACGATTGGGGTTGAACAATTTGATGCTTGGGAAAGTTGGTATACGTATGCTGTCATGGATTATGTTGCGGATATTGTGCCAAATGGGACTTTTGGTATAAACGGTGCAAATTGCACTGGATTCGGTGAAAATTTAACCACTATTGATATTTGCGCTGTAGGTAATATACAGATTCAAGATGCCGGTGCTGCTTGTCCTCCTCCCGTTCCAAATACGGTTGCTCAAAATGTGTTTGCAGTAATCATTTCACATGGGGAAAATATCACTAGAACGGTTAATCCAGGCACCGGTTTGATAGATCCACTTCCAGTATTTCTTTGTTCAGAAACTGAGAATAATAATCAGGATGGTATCTTTGTCTCTACTAATTTTATTAATCCAGGCTCCCCAGTTGCTCCTGGAGGAGCAGTTGCGGCAGGAATTAGTGCACGAGGTTTGGATGACCAGCTTATCTGGATTTCACCACAGATTCTAAAAAATAAACTTGTACAAGCCGGTAAGTTACCTTAATTAATTTGCCGTAATATTTGTTACAATTTTTTCGACAAAACAAATTCAATACAGCCATCTTTATTATTTAACAGCTTGAGTTCGTATCCATTAATCTCCGCCTGTTTTGCCGCTTGATATAAACCTATTCCCAGTCCACTTTGGGACGGTGTAATTTCGTTAAACAATTTCTGTTCTATGTCTTTAGGAATTGATGATCCAGAATCTATCACATGAATTTCTAATGCATTGCTGTTGCTAATGAGTAAGATCTGAACACTAACACTGTCATCGAGTTGTTGTTTGTGATGACAATTTTCCAACAGGTTATCAATCACACTGTCGAAAAGATCAAAAGGTATATCCTGGTCTGATTCGATTTCAGCACTGATATTGATTGTATTAGAATCGATGCGTTCTTTAAGTTTTTTATGCCATTGTGAAAATGATAAAACTAATTCAGTATCGGATACAGGTGTTTGTAGTTTATTAAGTGCCAATTGTAGACGTTGAGACACATTCGGAATTTGTTTTGTCAGTAACTGTTCTTTTTTAGCATCATCCAGTGACGGTTTTGAATAGACATTGGTCATGGTATTCAACGATTGCAGAAGGTTTTTGATGTCGTGTGTGATGCGCGCCCCGGTTTCATGAACATTTTTTAGATGGGCTTGTTGGGCAAGTTTTTGTTCATGTAGTTTTGCGGTGTACATATTTTCAATCAGCTGCACCAATAAACGTGAATGTAATATGAGTGCGCCACCGGCACGAATATGTGTGTAAATGGTGACATTCAGGTCATTAATTTTAACCGGTATGAATAATTTATTTATCGTACCAAACTCATCTTTGTTATTTGTTAATTCCCATTTGATGCCAGAGATCCACGATACTGCGACTAACTCTCTCATGGCTTGTTCAATGAATGATTTGGGACAATCGATTTCCTGATTGATCAGGTATAGTTGATTCAGCCAGGTTTCAAATGGTGTCCCGAGGTTTAATAATGATTGATACCAAAGTTGTGATAAGCCGCTAAAACCTAGCTTTGGTGAAAGAAGCCAACTGATTAAAATTAAGCACAGTGAGATAGCTAATATATTTTGGACCAGAGCAGCAAAATAATCTGTGCCGTTATGGTACATAATCAACAGGCTACCCAAAGATATCAGGCTAACGAGTAATGAACTACTAATAGCCCCGAGTAAGTCAACGGAGAGGTTGCCCTGATTATTTTCTGGTGTAAATAAAAATAGAATCAACGGGGGATATAACATTCCATAGATGAATATTCTGTTTTCAACCAGGCTGAGTTCAATTTCAAAAATTTGTGTGTTACAGCCGATCAAGATTTCTGAGATGAGAAATACCAGGGTAAACATATAAATGATCAGTTCAGATCGTTTTTGCTTAAAAATACCCACAATAAAACCGACCAACATGATCAACCAGGCAAGAACTAACCAGAGGTTCATATAGAAGACTGAAACCAATATTAATGATATGAATAAAGCACTATCAATGAGTGAGAATTTTTTATTTTGTTGCCATACCGGTTGCCACATCAGGAAAAAACCAAAGTGTGCTAGAAAGAGCGAACGCGAAAGCAAACTGCCAAAATCGAACCAGAGGGCAAGGTGGAGCAACTCCAGCATGAAAAACAGGCAAATGATGCTGAGCTTTTCTTTGTTTATTTTTTTTAGAAATCCCATATAGTTATGATTTAATAGTGTAATGAATTCGATGTCTAGTTTATTTGTTGGGATAGGGGTCAGGTCTAAACCTGACCCAAGTAAAAACTGGATACCGGCTCGGGGGCCGGTATGACGGATTCGGTGGGTATTTTTTAGTTATCAGGGTATTTGTATGAAAACAGCTAGCATAACCATTGCAAAATTTACCTTTATAGAAGCCTTACGCAATAAAATTCTGTTGTTTTTGGTGATAGGACTGGCGATATTATTTGGTCTGGCGGAGTTTTTGTCTGAATTAGCACTGACAGAAAGTCGTGAAATTTCTGTATCCTGGATTGCATTTACGGCGCGATTGTTTTCAGTGGTTCTGGTCAGTCTTTTTGTCATGACAAGCGTGGCCAGGGAATTTGATGACAAAATTATGTTGCATCTGTTTTCGCATTCGCTAAAGCGCTATTCGTATTATCTGGGAAAACTGCTGGCTTTTTCAGGTGTTGCGTTGTTTGCGATGCTGTGTGTGGGGATTCTCTTGCTGTTGTATTTACCGTTTAATACAGTATTGTTCTGGTCACTGTCGTTTTATCTTGAGCTGTTGATTGTCGTTGCAGTAAGCCTGTTGTTTTTTTTAACCTTTAAACACATTGCTATTTCATTTGTTTCTGTGATGGCGTTCTATCTTCTGGCAAGAAATATGGCGACGATTCAGTTGATCAGTAACAGTCCAATCCTGGAAACGAATACCTATTCAAGCAAAATCATACAATTTGTGCTGGATGCCATTGCATATATTCTGCCGACGCTCAATGAGTTCTCACAAACTGCCTGGCTTATCTATGACCAGTTTCAGCCAGAACAATTATTTGATAACGCATTACAATGTTTTATCTATGTTTTGTTTATTTCCATGGTAGCTTTATTTGATTTATACCGGATGGAGTTTTAAAGGGTAATGGAAATTTTTTGGGCGAAGAGATCGGAACGGCCTGTGTCATCTGTGCCAAAGAATATTATTGTCATCTTATTGTTATTTTTTACTGCACAGCTTATCTATCATAGAAACCAGTCTGGGGTAGCTGCTGTTGTTAAACCACTCACTGCTCCTTTTGAAGAAAAATATCTGGCAATATCGGGTTTGTCAGATCAGATATTTACAGCAAAGGTATTAATGCTTTGGCTACAGGCACAGGACAACCAACCAGGCATTAGCATTCCTTATAAAGACCTGGATTACAATACGCTTAAAGACTGGCTTGTAGTGATCCAGTCACTTGATGAAAATATGAGTTATCCACAATTATCGGCGAGCAGGCTTTATAGTAAGGTTCTGGACGATGATAAGAAACGGATCATGCTGGAGTTTGTAAAAGAGTCCTATCTAAAAAGACCTGATCAGCGTTGGCAATGGATGGCACATTGTGTCTATGTGGCCAAGTATGAACTTAAAGATTTGAATTTAGCATTGGAATACGGCAGATTGATCCGAGAACATACGTCAAAAGAAAATGCCCCGGTATGGGCACGTCAAATGGAATTGTTCATTCTGGAAGATTTAAATGAAATTGAAAGTGCAAAAATATTGATTGGCGGATTGTTAGAATCGGGTGATATAATAGACAATCATGAATTGTCTTTTTTGAAGCAGCGACTACAAGAATTGGAAGCAAAGAAACAATAGTTGTTAGAGAGGAATGCTACTTACTTAAGCCAGAAACATCGTCACCGGTATGACGATGTTTTAATTCCCGTCATCCCGGCAATGTTTTAGCCGGGATCCACTGTTTAATGATTACCATTGGATACCGGTCTCGGTTCGGACTCCTCGGCAATTGCTCCTGCATTGCTCTACTACATCACATCCATGTGATTATGTTTCACCCTACCTCCTCCATCCGTGGAGTCGTACGCCGGTATGACGAGAGTGTGTGGATACCGGATGCGCGAAGCCTGCCCTTGCGGTATAACGATGTTTTAGCTCCCGTCATCCCGGCAATGTTTTAGCCGGGATCCATTGTTTAATGATTGCCGCTGGGTACCGCAGCCTGTCCTGGAAGTGTTTAATCCAGGGCCGGTATGACGATAGTCGGTTTTATATCGCTTAAGTAAGTGCGATTTTTATTAGATAGTTTTATCGATTAAATCAATCATAGTTAAATAATACAGATCATCAGATTCAAGATAGAGTGCTTCAAATTTTTTCCTGGCTTCTGTCATATTGTGACCATAATAATATTGTAATGCGATATTGTGATTGTTCAGTTTTGTAAGCAACTCATCGTCTTCTTCCCCACGTTTACAGACGGGTTCGTAAATTTTAATTTTTTGTTTCTTGCCTCGTATATTAACCTTGTCCAATTCCCGAAATAAATAATCATTGGCTGCGGTTTGGGTTGATTCAGAAACGATGGAAGACACTTGATACTTTCGTGTTAGACATTCAATGCGTGAAGCAAGATTCACCGCATCGCCGATGACGGTATAGGAAATGCGATATTTAGAACCCATATTACCAACATTCATCAAGCCGGTATTAATACCGATACTCATTTTAGGTGCAGGCCAACCTTTTTTAGTAAATTGTATGCCTAAATCATTTATTTTTTTATGCATTTCCAGAGCGGTCGCTATAGCACGATTGGCGTGGTCGCTTTGCAATACCGGAGCATTCCAGAAGGCCATGATGGAATCGCCGATGTATTTATCAATCGTACCACCGTGTTGGTATAAAATTTCAGTCATCTCAGTGAAATAGGCATTGAGTAATAATGTCAGTTGTTTCGGGTTTAACTGTTCAGAGATATTTGTAAAATCGATCAGATCAGTAAAGAACACTGTCATATTGCGAGCTTCACCGGTTAAATCGATAGCTTTGTTTTGATTGCCCATCTGTTCTGCAAGCTCAGGAGGAATAAAGTAACTGAATCTGTCGAGTAAGATTTTTTTCTCACGGATCTCCAGGAAATAACTACTCAATACGTTTGACACAAATAAAACAAAAACCATGAGTAATGTGTATTCCATGGGGATCAATGGCTGGTTACTGGTTGAAAAGTGGTTGCTCGTTGGTCCGAAATATTCCAGCAGAAAAGGTGGCAGCATACAAAAGAAGGTTAAGACAGATGCGCCAATTGGTTTCAATAACGGCAATAAAATGCTGAGTACCGTACCGATGATGATTAACCAATAAAATTCAGCCGACTCAAACACCTGTAAATTACTGATGGACGCAGTGTCACTTTGATCATCCAGGTTGCTTTGTATGAATATGTCCGGTTTGCTGATCCAGCCGATTTCTAATATCCCAACCGCGTTGGTGAAGAACAACACGAAGATGAAAAATATCAGAATGGTCTTAACGGCAGTGGTTTTAGTAAAGTGAAACATATTTGATTCAGTTATTTTCCCGTCATGCCGGATTTGATTCGGCATCCAGCGGTAATCATTAAACAGTGGATCCCGGCTAAAACATTGCCGGGATGACGGGAATTAAAACATCGTCATTCCTGCTCTTCCGTCATACCGTGGTTTGCACCCCAAGGGCAGGCTTCGCGCACCACGGTATCCACACACTCTCGTCATACCGGACTTGATCCGGTATCCATTAGTATTATTATCTCAGTACTGTTGAAATCTCGACAGTACTGTTGAAATAATGCCAGTTTAATACACCAGCGTGAATTAATCTATATATAAAACAATAAGTTATACCTTGGCACGCTCAGTGCAATGGAGTAAAGCAAATATAAACAGTACGGAGTATTTTGAAATGGTCAGCATAAAGAAACAATCGGGTTTTACACTGGTCGAGATAGCGATCGTTCTGGTAATCATTGGTTTGCTACTTGGTGGCATACTCAAAGGTCAGGAATTGATCACCAGTGCCAGGGTACGAAATCTGGCCGATCAAAATTCAGGCATACAGGCAGCGTATTACGGTTTTATTGATCGTTATCGTAGCTTGCCGGGTGATATGACACCGGGCCCAGCTCAAAATGCAATTGGCGATGCGACTCTCGCCGGTGTAGGTGGTAATGCCAATGGTCAACTTGATGATGGTAGTCAATCGGAAGCTGCTAACGTATGGGCGCATCTTCGAGCGTCTGGTTTTATTACCGGTGGGTATCCTGGCGGTACTGGCATAACCTCTTCTGTCCTATATGCTGGAACAAATGTTAATGGACAAGATATTGCTCCAAGGAATGCTTTTCTGGGTTCAGTGATATTGACGAACCTGGATGAGTATCAAGTACTTGCACCTGCTGTAGCGGCAGTTCGCTTGGCTTATGTGTTTGGGGCTCAGGTTCCGGTCAATGTGATGCGTGAACTGGATGTTAAAATCGATGACAGTGTTCCCACTACTGGCGTTATGCGTGCAAGCGCGTTAGCAGCTGTGGGCCTTACCAGTATTGGTGGTGTTGAACTGGAGCCTGCCAACCCTCTTCCATGTACAGCCGCCGCAGTAGCCCCAGTTGTTGGCACGATATGGAATATTCTGGGAAATGCACAAAACTGCAATGCGACATATATTTATTAATATTGGTTCATTTTCTAAACTTTTATAAGTAAAAAAGTCCGTAATTGCGGACTTTTTTATGTTAGGCACATTAATTATCGGTCATGTTTTTTGGGTCAGGTTTCAACCTGACCCAGGAATATTCTGGATATTTGAGGATATTTGAATTTACTATGAATGCTCCGGTACTAGAGTTTCATCAGGTTGAAAAATCGTATTCCAATAATAGTGTACTGGATGGTATCGACCTCAGCGTTCAAAAAAATGAATACGTTGGCCTGGTCGGTGTGAATGGCGCTGGCAAGACTTCATTGATCAAAACCCTGTTGGATTTCACATTACCAGATAGCGGTTCCATTACGCTCTTCGGCATCGATCATTTCAAAACCCAGGCCAGGGAAAATCTAAGCTATTTACCGGAAAAATTTATCCCACCCTATTATTTAACCGGGCGTGAGTTCATCCAGTATATGCTTGAGTTGTACGGTCTGGATTACCAGGAGACGGCGGTTCAGGAAATGCTGGCCCGGCTGGATTTGCATGAGGACAGCCTAAAAAAACCGGTAGGTCAACTGTCCAAGGGGATGGCACAAAAGCTTGGCTTAGCTGCCTGTTTATTGAGTGAACGTGACTTACTCATCCTTGATGAACCCATGAGTGGTCTCGATCCCAAGGCCCGGGCCTATTTGAAGGCCTACTTGCTGGAGCTTAAGCAGCAGGGAAAGACACTGTTTTTTAGCACGCATTTACTGGCCGATGTGCAGGCATTGTGTGATCGGATGGCTATCCTACATGATAAACAATTATGTTTTGTCGGCAGTCCAGCAGAATGTTGTGAGCAGTATTCAACGGATGATCTGGAGGCGGCTTATCTGCAGTGTATTAACAGTGAGGGTCAGACTGAAGTCTGACCCGAATGGAACATCATTGACTGGACACCGGCCTTCGCCGGTGTGACGGAAGGTTGTCATACCGGTGCAGACCGGTATCCAGCCTTTTTTACATTATTACTGGATCCTCGTTTTCACCAGAATGACGGGTGCTCTGTTTGATGCCCATTGTTCGCATAATCATGAGTTTCTGGGTAAACTCAGTGCTATAATTCGTTGTATAGAGAGGATTTCGAGATTCAATATGGCTAAATCTTTACGTTATATACTCATTTCTTTGTTCATTGTCAGTTTCTCGGCAGATGCCAGGATGTACCAATGGAATGACACAGACACGGGAACCACTCAGTTTTCAGGCAAACCTCCCACCTGGTATCGAACCGATGAACGGGGACCACGGACATTTGTCTTTGAATCAGGGCAATTGGTAGATGACACCGGCATTAAGGTCTCAGCAGAGCACCAAGAATTGCTCAGGCAGCGTTCGTATGACATTGCAAATGAAGAAAGCATCCGTGACAAAGCAAAATCTATACTGGCCAAGAGAGATCGAAGGGTCGTTAGTGAGGATGAGGCGCTGGAAGAATCGGCGGCTGACGAGCTAGCTGCTAGTGAGAAAACGGAAGATGAAATACCAGATGATCCAGCAGAGAAATCAATGGAAGACCTATCTGGTTTGGAGCTTGAAGAAATGAAAAAACTGATCCTGGACTGGGAATCGTTCCAGGAAAAAAGAGCAAAAGAAATTATTAATCAGTAGTTTTTTTGGAAGAAAAAATCCCCCGTACTGCATCCAGGATGGATGGGTCATCGAGTTCTTCGATAAACGCATGCACAGAATGAAGTGATTGATTGTTCGGATCGATCTGCAAACCAATGTTGATATAAGCTCTTGCCTTCTGATAATCATTATCAGCCATCGACTTCTCTGCTTGAATTGCATAACGCTCGGCAATCATTAACAAACCTTCGTTTGCTTGTTGGTTATCCGGCTCAATTTCAAATAGCTTGGAGAAGTAATAATAAGCGTTGTCCTTTGCCGGGTAAGTCAATTTGAATTCTTCGAGGCTTTGCTTGCCTAGCCAGAGGAGAGCGTTTCGTACCGCTGGAGAGGCAGATTCTGGAGCCAGGCCGGGCATACTATCTGGTGTCGTCAGTGCAATTCCCGCTTGTTCTTTCAAGGCACTTTGACTATTAGGAATGTCCGATTGTAGTGTTGCTACCGGTCTCCGGTCATCGAGGGCAATACTTTTTTCGAGGAAATGTAGAATGATATTAATGACAAACGCGATAATTAATAAGGTCATTAATAACGGATTGTGATTTTTTTTCGGAGAAGAAGCGACAGTTTCGATGGGCTCATCGATCCTTTCCACAACAGTTGCATCAAACTCAGAAACGACCGGACCTTTGGTGTATGCATCCTTGATTTCGGAAATGTATTCGATCATGGTTGTGCAATCTCTGAAACGGTCTTCTCGTTTCTTTGCCATCATGCGATCGAGCAGTGGCTGGAAGACATAATATTCTTCTGGAAATTGGGGAATGGGAGATTGTTTGTGTTTAATAACGATTTCAATGACCGAATCGGAAGAAAATGGTTTTTCACCAGTCAGCATTTCGTAAAAAATACAACCAAGGCTGTAAATATCGGAACGTCCATCAACGGTGAGTCCATCGGCCTGTTCCGGGCTGACATAGTTTGGGCTGCCTAAAAAGATACCGGTCGATGTTAGATCCATATCACCATCCATTTGTTTGGCAATACCGAAATCTGTTAGTAGTGGCGTGTGTTCATCTTTGAAAAGGATGTTGGCTGGCTTCACATCTCGATGGACAATGCCATGTTGATGGGCAGCATCAAGAGCCGCGCCAATTTTCATCAGGTAATCAAGGCAATTACTGGCGAGTATCGGAGTTTTCATCCGCTTCTTGAGGTCGCCACCCTCGATATATTCCATTGATATGTAGAGCCGTTCATCTGCCAGACCAATATCATAAATAGTGATGATATTTGGATGGCGTAAAGAGGCAACCAGACGTCCTTCGATCAGAAATCGTTCTGTCCATTGTTCTGACTCAATGCGTTCGGCATCGAGGATCTTTAAGACCACGGGACGATCCAGAGATTCCTGGATTGCGAGGTAAACGGTTGCCATGCCGCCTTGCCCAATTTTTCGTTGTATTTGGTAACCGGGGATTTCCATGATTACAGTATTTGGTTAGCCAAGTTTTATAAATCCGTGTTTAGAGAGTATGCTGAAGTGATTGATTCTTTGGATGTAATGGCACTATTATAAACGTAAAATAACAGCAGGGGGAAACATTAACGCTCAAATTTTGCCCATTCATTTTCTGGTGGTTTTTGCGGTTGTTTCATCGATGGTTCCACAATTGCCATAGATTGCCTTTTTCTGCAAGGAAATTAGCCAGGTGGAGTCGAACTTGAAGCGGAAAGAATTCGCTAATACCACTTTAAAATGTGCATAGGACTGATAATATGTGAACCAGTCTTGGAGAGATACTAATAATGATAGAAGAATCTATAAAAGAACGCCGTAGTAACCAATTAATTGAGAATATGTTAGCTGAACGTAAGCAATTGCTTGCGCTTTTATTTCAGTTGCCGGAGATCGATAAAAAAGCTTCCACTCTGGAAAAACGTGATTTAATCCAGGATTTTTGTCAGGTGTTGGTGGACTATATTGCTGCCGGTCATTTTGGCCTGTATGCAAGAATTGCTGAAGGTCAGGAAAGACGTAAAGCGGTTTCCGATTTGGCGGCCAGTATTTATCCAGATATTGAAAAAACGACGGAAACTGCCCTGGAGTTTAACGAAAAATACGATGTGGATAATTCCTTGATGCACGCGCAGAGTATGCAGAGTGATTTGTCGAAACTGGGTGAAGAAATAACCAACCGTATTGAACTTGAAGATCAGCTGATTAAGAAAATACTGGAGTGACAATTGGTCACTGCTTTTTAAATCTTCCCCAACACAGTTAATTTTGTTTTGATGTAATCATCCTGCGATACATACAACAGGTCGGCAATTTTCCGAACATAATACTCTTCGTATTTATCAATAACCGAATCCGCATTGACTACCTTCCACAGCAATTCGACAACGTGGTTTCTTTCTTTCCGGTTTAATTTATCTTTTAAATGATTGGTGAATTCAAACAATGAAACGGAATCCTTAACTCGAACACTCGCTTCCTGTATTAATTCAGCGGCCTCTTCCGGGCTTAAGCCAAACTCGGTTTGAACGGCAGAGAGAATAAAGTCAGATTCTTCCTGTTGAATGACAGAATCAGCAAGGCTAATTTCAACCAATAAAGCTGCAGTGGAAAGTTGTATCAACTGTTCTCTGTTGGTTTTGGAAGTGTTTTTTTTGTCATCAGCATCCGATGACAACAAATCTATAATAGTATTGAAGAGCATTTAATGGCAGACGGTTCTGCTTTTGTAGACACCCTGATCAAATTTGCTAAATACGATATCCACCATT
Source organism: Gammaproteobacteria bacterium (assembly GCA_965250225.1). Taxonomy (GTDB): domain Bacteria; phylum Pseudomonadota; class Gammaproteobacteria; order Eutrophobiales; family Eutrophobiaceae; genus CBDEUK01. The sequence continues at coordinate 83,620 of CBDFNQ010000026.1, read as the reverse complement.
GGATGTTGAATGGGTTCATCGCTGTCATCCAGGCTCAGGTTTTGTTCTGCAACATAGGTTTGATGTTGGACCTTATCAACCAATACCTGGTACCAGGGGCGATCTTTAGGTGGCCGGCTTTTGGCAACTTGATCGTACCATTCATCAGTGCCTTGATAGTCTGCATCAACACCAATAATGACACCGCGATAATCAAATAAACGGTGGTTTACTAACTGGCCCAGGGCAAATTTTGCAGTCATTATCGTCATACATTAAATTCCTGTGATGAGATACCTATTTAAGACAGTAGAAGCACGGAAATAATTCCCGAAAAATATTTCTAGGGAAACTCTGATTAAGTCAGTGTTTCCTGTGGGGGCAAGGATTGTTCGGTTTTGGCTCCTGGCGTCACTCTACCTCCCCCATCCTTGGGGTCGTCCAGACAATCCTATTGCATTCCCTCCTAGTCGCTACGGACTCCTGTCCTCTCACGACACTAATACTTCCTGTATGTCGTCCATGGAGGTCATGTGTCACCATTTTCAATAACGATAAGTTATTGAAAATGTAAGAAAACTAAAAATCGCATTTTTAGTTTTCGCCCTCTGACAAGTCATGGATAGACTTGTTCAGAGGTTCCCTGGATAGAATTCCATTATACCTTTTAAAGCAATATTCGGTATATTTGCGTCAATAGTAACCAGTAAAATAAAACAATGAGTCAATCACGCTTTTATCTTGATCACAAAATCGACCTTAAACAAGAGCTGGTTTTATCAAAAGAGGTTTCTCATCATATTGTGGCCGTCTTGCGAAAACAACCCGGTCAGACCATTACTGTTTTTAACGGCGATGGTGGTGAGTATCTGGCCAGTATCCAGTCGATTGAAAAGAAAATAGTTAAGGTAGTGATTACCGAATTTATCGATGTTAACTATGAAAGCCCACTTGAAATTACGTTGGCGCAAGGGATCAGTAAAGGCCAAAAAATGGATTACACTTTGCAGAAATCGGTTGAACTGGGTGTTAGTCGCATCATTCCGATCCAGAACAGACGTTCAAGCATAAAAATCAAGCCGGAACGTATAGAGAACAAACTACAGCATTGGCGCAATATTGTAATCGGTGCCTGTGAGCAATCTGGACGTAACCAGATCCCCGAAGTTCTCCCACCGATGTCTCTGGAACAATGGTTAGAGCTAGATAACAATGAACTAAAATTGCTGCTTGCTCCGGGTGCTAAGCTATCGTTCTCTAGCATAGGTGAAACACCACACAGTCTGAGTCTATTGATTGGTAGTGAAGGAGGACTGAATGATGATGAGATTCAGCTAGCTATCGACAGTGGCTATCAATCTGTTCGGTTGGGTTCGAGAATTTTGCGAACAGAGACGGCGGCACTGGTTGCCTTGAGTGTCTGTCAGGGGTTTTGGGGTGATTTAATGAAATAGAGGATTGTGCTTGAAATACAAAGTTTCATACCCAAATACTATTACAGCTATGTCGAACTCAAGCGTAGAATATTACTCTTAATATGCTTTAACACGGTTAAACCAACAAAAACTATGAATACAGTAGCCTCTGCCGTTCCACATTTAACCACAGCCCTGACGGGTCCTTTGAAGGATATTGAGAGCCAGATCCTCGATAAACAACACACAATCGAGTCGTGGTTTCGTAATCAGTGGCGTCAACATAATGTGCCTTTTTATGCCTCGGTTGATCTACGAAACGCCGGCTATAAGATCGCACCGGTTGATACAAATTTATTTCCTGCCGGGTTTAATAATCTGAATCCGGCGTTTCAGCCATTGTCTATACAATCCATGCAAATGGCGATTGAACGTTGTGGTGGCGAGATTGATCGCATTGTAATCATTCCAGAGAACCACACACGTAATTTGTTTTATCTTGAAAGCCTGCATTCCATCCAGGAAATCATGGAAAAGGCCGGCTTTGAAGTCCGTATAGGTTCTATCTCAGATGAAGTGAAGGAACCGACAACAATAGAATTGCCTTCTGGTGCTTCCGTTTTGCTTGAACCCTTAGAGCGTGATGGCGAACGTGTGTTCATTCAGGATTTCGAGCCTGATCTTATCGTGTTAAATAATGACATGTCGGCGGGTAAGCCAAAAATTCTCGAAGGCTTGAAACAAACCCTCACACCTCCATTAGAATTAGGCTGGTCAACACGTTTAAAGTCTGTGCATTTTAAGCATTATCAAACCATCGCCAGGGAATTTTCAGAACTTATTGATATTGATCCCTGGTTCATTGATCCCATGTTTCGGAATTGTGGTGAGATTGATTTTATGAAACAAGAAGGGGGTTCATGTTTGTATAAAAACGTTGAGACCCTGTTAACTGCTATAGAAAAAAAATATCAGGAATATTCCGTTCCTTGCGAACCTTTTGTCATGATGAAGGCCGATGCCGGTACCTATGGCATGGGTGTTATGACGATCCACAGCCCGGATGAAATCGGTGAATTGAATCGCAAACAACGGACAAAAATGTCCACCACAAAAGAGGGACAAAAAGTCACACAGGTGATCATTCAGGAAGGTGTCTACACTCACGAAACCTGGCAACAGGACGAGAGTGCTGCTGAACCGGTTGTCTATATGATCGATCACAATGTTGTGGGTGGTTTTTATCGGGTGCATTCCAAACGCGGTGCGAATGAAAATCTGAATTCTCCTGGTATGCGATTTGAACCTCTAGCATTTGCTGACTGTTGTATTTCACCTGAGAAACATCTGGAGCCAGATGCACATCCGAATCGTTTTTATACCTATGGTGTGATTGCACGCCTGGCTTTGTTGGCGGCGGCTTATGAAATGGCTGAAGTAGGTAAGTAGTCGATCACCCTAGCGCTTTGATGGTTTTTTTCACCTGACTTAAATGGCGTCGACTGACTGCCAATGATTCAGTTATTCCCCGAACAGAAAGATTATGGTTGCCACTGGCATCACGTTGCAAAGAATCAATGGCACGAACAGCAACCAAGGTATTTCGGTGAATACGAATGAAGCGATCGCCGAATTCTTCTTCAAGTGATTTTAGTGGTTCATCAAGCACTAACTCTCCGTCTGAATAAACAGCACTGACGTATTTTTGCTCTGCTTTAAAATACAATAGATCAGTGACTGGAACGACTTTCAATCCTAATCGGCTTTTAGCACTCAAATGTGTACGGGTTGTGGGTGAATTCTCTTTTGCCAGTGTCGTGGTCGTGCGCCCATGTTGTAGGGTCTGACTTTTTTCCAGAGCGGTTGCTAGTCGTTCCAGCCCTATCGGTTTTAAAAGATAGTCCACCGCATCAGCTTCAAAGGCTTCCAGGGCGTGATCGCCATAGGCGGTGGTGAATACGACAGCAGGGGGATTGTCCAGTTTACAAAGATGCGATGCAGTTTCAAGACCGTCCATTACTGGCATGCGAATATCTAGCAATAGCAAATCAGTCTGCTGTTCAGTGTGTTTTTCGATGGCCTCAGCACCATTGCTGGCTTCAATCAGTTCGTGTTGCGTGTCGATTTCAGTGATCAAATCAACCAGTCGTTCACGGGCTAATTGCTCATCGTCAACGATTAAAATTTTCATCTGAGAGGAATTCGAATATCGACACGATAGTGTTGATTGTCTGAGGTTATATTAAAAGTATCCACATGAGAATAATAGGCGTTGAGTCGTTGCCGAACATTGTCCTGTGCCAATTGATTTCCATCGTGATGATTTTCTGATGGCTCCTGTGGTAGGGGATTGGAAATACTGATTTCTATCAGATCATTTTGTTGCGTGCCATGTATTGTGATGGTTCCTCCGTTTGCCAGAGGTTCAATGCCATGGTAAATGGCGTTTTCAATGATCGGTTGCAGGGTCAATGCAGGTATCGGTGTCGATAAAGGAAGTTCTGAAACTTGCCAATCGCATTGCAGGCGTGAGCCGAGACGATGTTGTTCAATGCTGAGGTATTGTCGGCACAATTCAAATTCTTTTTCCAGGGTACTTAAGTGTTCGGTTTTTTGCAGGCTAGCGCGAAACAGGGCCGCCAGATTTTCAATCGATTCTTCGGCCAGTTTAGGTTCTTTACGTGTCAGGCTGGCAATCGTATTCATACAGTTGAACAGAAAATGTGGTCGAATCCTCGCCTGCAAGGCTTCTATACGCGCACGTGATTCGGATTCAATATTCCGTCGCCATTGGTGTTGGATATAAAAATAGTGAAGCGCCACTGCAGCGGCTATTGCCGTGACACACAGACAACGCAATGTGTAGGATAGATGGGATATTGAATCCATGCGCAGCGAGGGCCAGGAATGCATGAAGAACCAGACCAGCTCGATCACCAGGAAAGATACAAGCAGCAGAAGCAGATAGCTGATAATAGCTATCCAGATCTCAGGCAGATGATTCAGGAAACGCTGGCTCAGACACAAACTGGCTGAACAGGTGAGAGCGATCAGTTGAATAAACAGGGAATACAAGGCCAGATCAAAAACCAGAGCCTGAGTGTTATCGGTTCTGGCAACAGCCAGAATGATAGCCAATAGTTCGGCTATTAAAATCACAACAAAGGCCATGCGGATATCGCAAAAAATGGGCAGGAAGGAATTATTGGGTTTGTTTTCAGTCATTAGTAGGGCTTTGAAAAAGCGAATCCTTTGCCCTCGCCATGCGATATACTGGGGGCATTAAAAAAATTAGGGTCTCAGATGGTTTGAGTATCATTATGACAAAAAAATCCAAAGACAAATTACCACAAAATGCCAAGCTATGGGGTGGCCGGTTTACCGTTGCGACGGATAAATTTGTCGAGGCATTCACAGAATCGGTCTCCTACGATCAACGGCTATATCATTATGACATCATGGGTTCCATCGCGCATGTCAAGATGTTGGCCAAGGTCGGCGTATTAATGGATCAGGAAGCAAAGAGCATAATCAGCGGTCTGGAGTCGATTGAAGCGGACATTGTGGCGGGACAGTTTCAATGGCAAACCGCACTCGAGGATGTCCACATGAACATAGAATCAGCCCTGGTTGAGCGGATTGGTGATGTCGGCAAAAAACTCCACACGGGTCGTTCTCGTAATGATCAAATTGCTACCGATATTCGTCTGTATTTACGCGATGAAATCGATGCCACGCGGACCCTTTTACACGCGGTCATGACCGCATTACTGGATTTGGCTGAGCGTGAGGTCGACAGCATTATGCCCGGTTTTACCCATCTGCAAACGGCACAACCGATCACTTTCGGTCATCATATGATGGCCTGGTTTCAGATGCTGGTGCGCGATTCGCAACGGCTGGCCGATACTCGCAAACGAATGAATTTGTTGCCTTTGGGTTCAGCTGCTCTGGCGGGTACGACCTATCCGATTGATCGCAATTACACGGCTTCTTTACTGGATTTTGATGGCGTGACGGCGAACTCACTGGATTCAGTCAGTGATCGTGATTTTGCTATTGAATTCACCTCGGCTGCGGCCATGATCATGATGCATCTTTCGCGTTTTTCTGAAGAGCTGATTCTGTGGATGTCACAACAATTTGGTTTTATCGATCTCGATGACGCCTATTGCACCGGATCATCGATCATGCCGCAAAAAAAGAACCCGGATATCCCCGAATTAATCCGAGGCAAGACCGGGCGTGTTTATGGTGATCTGCATGCGCTATTAACCATCATGAAAGGACAGGCATTGGCATACAACCGTGATAATCAGGAAGATAAGGAAGCCTTGTTCGATGCGATTGACACGGTTCAGGCGTGTCTACAGGCCTATCGCGGTTTGATCCCGGGCATCACGGTCAAACGTGAGGTCATGCGCGCTGCGGCGATGGCAGGCTATAGTACGGCCACGGATCTGGCGGATTATCTGGTGGTTCGTGGCGTGGCGTTTCGTGATGCTCACAGCATAGTCGGTCAGGCGGTACAATTTGCGATTGAAAAGGAAAAAGATTTATCAGAACTCAACATTACGGATTTAAAATCATTTTCAGACGTCATAGAAGAAGACATCTTTGATGTGTTGACACCGGAAGGCTCCGTTGCTGCTCGTGATCATACCGGAGGCACTGCGCCGAACCGCGTGTTGGAAGCGATCCACGCGGGTCGTTTAACCCTGCAGGCTTTACCCTGAGGCTAAGAGGAAGATCAAGTTTATGAAACGTATACTAAAATGGTTGGTTGGTTTATTAATAATCGTTGCTCTGTTGGCCGCAGTTGCAGTGTATGGCGCGATTCATTACGCAAAATCGGATAAGTTCAAACAGGACATCATCACCCGGGTAAAGCAGGAAACCGGGCGTGATTTATCGATCGAAGGTGATTTGAATTTGAGTTTTTACCCCTGGGCCGGTGTGGATATTAAAAAAATTCGTCTGAGCAATGCAGAAGGCTTTGGCGATAAACCATTCCTTAAAGCAGAGTCTCTTGCACTGCGCATCAAGACCATGCCCTTACTGAAAAAACAGTATGAACTCGATACATTAAGGTTACATGGTGCAGAGATCAATCTGGCAAAAAACAAAGAGGGTGTAACCAACTGGGCGGATCTGGTCAAATCCAATAATTCAGAAGAGGTTTCGTCAAACCCACCGGAACTGGCCGCGGTCATTCTGGGTGGTGTAGATATTAAAGATGGAAAATTTCGTTGGGACGATCAAACAACGGGACAAAAGATCGAAGTGAACGATCTGAATGCGAATACTGGAGAGTTGAGTTTCGGTGAACCAGTCAAACTCATTGCCAGCCTTAATGCTAAAGCGAATCAACCCGCTATCAACAGTAAGATTAATTTGAACGGCACGCTGGAATACGATCTCGATAATGAACGCTACAGCATCAAACCACTCGACGTTAAAGCGATCCTCAAAGGCAAAAATATTCCATCAGGCAAAACCGAGCTGACATTTAATACCAATGTAGATATTGATCTCGACAATGAAACGGCGACAATCAGTGATTTAAGATTGAATGCGTTGGGAACCCAGCTGACAGCTGACATACAAGCAGCAGATGTTCAATCCAGTGAGCCTTCAGTTGAAGGCAAGTTTGTACTGGAAGGCAAAGACATTGCTAATTTATTTAAGGTTTTAGAGATTGAGCCTTTGGCCTCAGAACTGGCCAAACAAAAAAATAAATCGTTCCAGCTAAACAGTAGTCTGGCAATGGATATGGATGAGCAGACATTCGAAATGCCTGACTTGAGTATGAAACTGTTAGGGTCAGATATTAATGCATCAATAGACGCAACGAATATAAAAAGCGACGCTCCTTCTGCAAAAGGAAAATTGATTGCGAAGGGTACAAATTTACCATTATTCCTCAAAGTTTTCGGTCAGTTCCAGTCTGGAGAGACAAAGACTTTATCTACGTTAGGAAATGATCTCAGTAAAACCAAACAGAAATCATTTGACGTAGCCATCGAGTTTGACAGTGATCTTGATAAAGGGGTGGTGAGCGTGCCTGCTTTATCCGCTAAATTACTCGGCGCTACAATAGAAGGTGAATTGTCGGCAAAGAATATAACGAATGATAAGCCGAGTATGAAAGGGCATTTGAAAGCCAAAGGACCGGACTTGCCAAGCTTGTTACGTCTTGTCGGTAATCTACAAAGTTCGGATTCTTCTCTTGCTGAGTTTGGGAATAAACTCTCCAGCGCAAAGATAAAAATTTTGACATCGATACGGTGTTTAATGTGGATCAGGCATCGGGCAATATTGATGTTTCAAAAACTGGACGCAAGATTATTAGGCTTATTAGTAAATGGTCATATGCAGGGGAAAAATCTTGATTCTGGTAAGGGTGCACTGGATGGCCAGCTCTCTATAAAGAGTAAAGAGACAAAAAGCCTATTGGTCGCCTTTGATCAACAAGAACTGGCTGAAGTGGTTAAGAGCATGAGATGTGAATGCTGGTGTTAAAGCTCTATGCAGATCTGACACTCTCGCCGTTCAACATGAAGGCTGTTTTGTCAGGTAAAAATATACCCAATTCACCGGTTTCTTTGAATCTCAAAGCCGATACAAAAGCCAACCTCGATAAAGGTAATGTAGCCATTCATAATTTATCACTAAAAGGTTTGGGGCTGGATCTGAAAGGCAACATTAATGCAACGGATGTGCAAGAGGCACTTAACTTCTCTGGTGATATTTCCATAGCCCCTTTTAATGTTAGACAATTTTTAAAACAACTAAATCAAGCCGCACCGAATACGGCGGATGCCAAGGTGCTGAATAAATTTGCTTTATCAAGCAATCTAAAAGGTAGCCGCAATGCAATTAGTTTGACCAAGTTGGATGTGGTACTTGATGACAGTCAATTAAAAGGCGATGTATCCATCGCTGGTTTTGAAAAAACCAGTTATCAAGTTTGGTGTTGGCATTGATAGCATAAATGTTGATCGTTATTTACCTCCAGAAACGAAAACAAAGGCCACACCAGAAACAGCGGCTGCCAGTGCTGCACAATTGCCGATAGAAACTTTACGTGATTTAAATATTAATGGTGATTTATTAATAGGCAAGCTGGTGTATTCCAACATCAAGATGAACGATGTGAAGCTTAGCCTGAAAGCCAAAGATGGCATGCTGCAATTCAGTCCAGCCGAGGCGAAGCTTTACGAAGGTAGTTATGCAGGTGATATTGCATTGGATGCGACAGACAAGATACCAAAGCTCAAAGTGGATACACAATTCAAAGATATCCTGGTTGAACCCTTGCTCAGTGACCTGACAGGGGAGGCAACATTAACCGGCAAAGGTAATGTCGGCATGACATTAACTTCGAGTGGCGCGGATATTAACACGCTGCGAAATACACTAAGTGGTAAAGGCCAGTTTGCACTTGAGGACGGTGTCATGAAGGGGATTGATATCGCAAAAGTACTTAAGCAGGTTGAAATAAAAATTGAGAACAAGGACTTCGGTAGCTTAACAAAAATTGATAAAGAAGGAGAAACCCCGTTTGATAGTGTGACAGGCACTTTGCAGATCAACAGTGGGGTTGTGCGTAATGAAGACCTGGCTTTGCTGGCTCCGGGTTTTGTTGTGAATGGGCAAGGTATGGTGATGAATCTCCAGGATCAAACCTGGAATTATGATCTGGAAATAAAAGCAGATGAAACGCATGTCTCTGAAGGTGAAGAGACCTACAATGTTGGTGGTCATCGTATCCCGATCCATTGCAGTGGAAAGCTTGCGGACAAAGATTGCACGCCTGATCTTGCTAAAATCGTCGGGGCAGTTGCCACAAAACAAATCAATAAAAAACTTGGTGGTTTTCTCGATAAATTAACTGGTAATAGAAGAAAAAGAAGCACCAGCCTTGAAGGGCACTTACTGGAGATGAATCTTCAAATCTGAGTAATGATGTAGAAAAACCATCCCTTACTGACGGTTTAATACAATTAATAAAACCAGGGTCATCTGATAAACCAGATCAGCAAGATGCTGCAGCTAAAGAAGCGGCAGCCAAAGAGGCCGCAGCTAAAGAGGCGGCAGCTAAAGAAGCAGCTGCACAAGAGGCCGCAGCTAAAGAAGCGGCTGCACAAGATGTTGCAGCTAAAGAAGCGGCTGCACAAGATGTTGCAGCTAAAGAAGCGGCTGCACAAGATGTTGCAGCTAAAGAAGCGGCTGCACAAGAGGCCGCAGCTAAAGAAGCAGCAGCTAAAGAAGCGGCAGCCAAAGAGGCCGCAGCCAAAGAGGCGGCAGCTAAAGAAGCAGCTGCACAAGAGGCCGCAGCTAAAGAAGCGGCTGCACAAGATGCTGCAGCTAAAGAAGCGGCTGCACAAGATGCTGCAGCTAAAGAAGCGGCTGCACAAGAGGCCGCAGCCAAAGAAGCGACTGCACAAGAGGCCGCAGCCAAAGAAGCGGCTGCACAAGAGGCTGCAGCTAAAGAAGCGGCTGCACAAGAGGCCGCAGCTAAAGAAGCAGCTGCACAAGAGGCCGCAGCCAAAGAGGCGGCTGCACAAGATACCGCAGCCAAAGAGGCGGCTGCACAAGAGGCCGCAGCTAAAGAAGCCGCAGCCAAAGAAACCGTTTCGCCAGTAACCAAGGATACGCCAGTAGTTGAAACAGGATCAGAACCAGTTGTTGAACCGGTTCAACAGGAAGCTGTAGACGTGCAAGCTCCAGTAGAACAGACAAAAGAAAAAGCAGTTGAAGAAATATCTAAAGACAAAGGGAAGTAGACGCTATTAATTGCGTACATCATGGTTAATTGTTTTTCAGAAAACTTGCTTACCTGGTTTGATGAACACGGTCGTCATGATTTGCCCTGGCAATACGAGATCAATCCATATCGGGTCTGGGTGTCCGAGATCATGTTACAGCAGACTCAGGTCAAAACAGTCATTCCTTATTATCAACGTTTCATGCAGCGCTTTCCGAATGTTCAATCACTTGCTAGTGCCGATCTGGACGAAGTCCTCCATCTCTGGACAGGCCTCGGTTACTACGCCCGTGGTCGGAATCTTTACAAGGCAGCCGGAATGATTATGTCTGATTACAATGGCACCTTGCCGGATAACATCGATGATCTGATTTCCTTGCCGGGTATTGGTCGATCAACGGCAGGTGCTATTTTATCCATTGCCCTGGATCAACGGCACCCTATCCTCGACGGCAATGTGAAACGTGTATTAACTCGTATGCAGGCAGTGGAAGGATGGCCCGGTGAGCGCAAAGTAGCGATATCATTGTGGCAACTTGCCGAAGAACTGACGCCAGATAAACGAGTTGCTGATTACACTCAGGCTATTATGGATTTCGGTGCGACCGTTTGCACTCGTTCACAGCCTGCTTGTGGGCAGTGTGTGATGAAAATGAATTGCCAGGCGTTTCAACAAGATCGGGTCAACGAATTTCCTGGCCGTAAGCCACAAAAAGATAAACCTGTGCGTACAATACGGTTTCTTATCTGCGAAAATCTATTTGGCGAATATTTGCTGGTATTGCGGCCCCCGACTGGTATTTGGGGCGGACTCTGGTCTTTTCCTGAATTGGATCTAGATGCAGATATCGATGCATTTATCAGCAAAGAATACGATTTTAGACGATGTTCGATACAAGATTTGCCGTCTTTTCGCCATACTTTTAGTCATTTTCATCTTGATATCCATCCTGTTTGCCTGAAGATAGAGGCAAACGGTAGCAGACTGGCAGAGCATGCAAATATCCGCTGGTTTACAGACACGAAAAATGAAGCTCTGGGTCTCGCTGCACCAGTAAAAAAACTGCTTGAGACCCTGGAAAAATCAATCCTGGAGACACTGAATGACACGTACGGTACATTGCGTAAAACTGGATAAAGAAACTGAAGGACTCGAAAGACCAACCTATCCGGGCGATCTGGGTGAACGTATTTATGATCAGGTTTCAAAGGAGGCCTGGCAGTTGTGGCTTGGCCACCAAACCATGTTAATTAATGAATATCGTCTGACACCGATCGAACCCAAGGCGCGGAAATTTCTGGAAGAAGAAATGGAAAAATTCTTTTTCAGTGATGGTGCAGAAAAACCCAAAGAGTTTGTCGCACCAGAATAAGATTCCAACTTGACGAATGGCAGTCAGATCGGTTTAATACGCATCTTTTTGACCAGAGAATCATTAATGTTTTTTTTAGTCGCTTGTGGCTAGTGACTTATAGCTATTTTATGGTCAGGATAGCGGGGTCGCGCAGCGGCACGATTGCATGGATGTAGGAGGTAGAGCAACGCAGGACGAATATAGGACATATTCGGGTGAAAACGTCAGGAACATGTTTTCCAGCAGTTGCCGAGGGTATGCAGGGGCTGAAAATCAATTTTCAGTATGCAATGAGAAAACAAAGTTTTTATATTAGTAATTTTAAAAGTATGGCCAGGATGGCGGGGTCGCGCAGCGGCAGGGTATGCAGGGGCTGAAAATCAATTTTCAGTATGCAATGAGAAAACAAAGTTTTTATATTAGTAATTTTAAAAGTATGGCCAGGATGGCGGGGTCGCGCAGCGGCAGGGTATGCAGGGGCTGAAAATCAATTTTCAGTTCGCAATGAAAAGCAAAGTTTTTAGCCATTCTAAAAATATGGCCAGGTAGCTCAGTCGGTAGAGCAGGGGACTGAAAATCCCCGTGTCGGCAGTTCGATTCTGTCCCTGGCCACCATTTCTCAATATAGACTCTTTGCGAGTAATTGGTTAGTCATCATCACAATTACATATATTTTTTATTTGCGATACACCGTCAATAACACACTGCTTAATAACTTGATTAAGTGTTGTTTTAAAATTTTCTGATTCAAAAATTGACCACCATATTAATTTTTCAGTATCATATGATTCAGAAGTTACAAGTTTGAATGCTTTTTTATTAACCCTTCCTTCTAAATGACATATAACAGAATCTTCAATCTGATCTGAATTAGCATCATTTAATAGTGTTGCGACGATATATGGTATTGCACCTGCTGCTGCAACGTTAGAATCATTTGCCGACTTTGGGTAAGAGTTTAAAATTTCTAGATGATCAATAGTAATTGTAGCTCCCGTTAACTTTCCACCCAGATCTTTTTCAATTTCATTTTTCAATAACACCATTGGAGAAATAGATAAATTTTTCTCATCTATTCTATCAACTGGAGTAAAAAGAGTAATACGGCCTGCAATTTTTTCTTCATCAGGTCTATTATCAATATAAGAGAAACTGGTCTCTTTAACTTCTTCAGCATATTCAGGTGCGACCTTTACTACAGTACTAGTTGGCACGCAGGCAGATATTAAAAGTAATAAAATTACTAATGTTGGTTTCATTATTTTAAATTTCTCCATATTTAATATTTGTTTTTCCTTTGCTACGATTGCGTCCAGATTGCTAAAGAAACAATATAGTATGCAGAGTTATGTAGTGGGTATAGTTAAATTTGCCACCATTTCTTATTCAGATAAATATTCTGACCAGTCAAATTCCTGATCCGCTATGACAAGAAATTCCGGGTTGAGTAATGAGTCTTTTGTGTTGTATCGCAGAGGCTGCATCTCATGAGTTGTTACGATTCCACCTGCTTGTTCGACAACACATTGTGCCGCAGCGGTGTCCCATTCTGAGGTTAGGCCAAAACGTGGATAGATATCGACCAATCCTTCGGATAACAGACAAAATTTTAGTGAACTGCCAACTGGCAGGATATTCGCATCTTCAAGTTTGCTCATGAATTTTTGTTGCCGTTGATTCCCGTGTGAGCGGCTCCCGGCAACGGTAATATTATTCCTGTCGGTCTTGCGAACATGAATGTTACTTTTCTCTTCTCCAACGGATTTATAAGCCCCGACTTGATGGATGCCATAATACAGGGTGTCTGAGACTGGAACATATACGACACCAAGGATGGGTTTATGTTTATGGATCAAGGCGATATTGACGGTGAATTCACCATTGCGTTTTATGAATTCCCTGGTGCCATCTAACGGATCAACCAGCCAGTATGTCTCCCAGGTTTTTCGTTCATTGTAATCAATAGAGGTGGATTCTTCAGAGAGAACTGGAAGTTGTATTTCGAGTTCAGATAAACCCTGACAGATTGTATTATGCGCTGCCAGGTCGGCTGCGGTTAGCGGTGAGTTGTCGTCTTTACGTTCTATGGTAAATTCACCGCTATACACTTTCAGAATTTCAAGGCCAGCTTGTTTTGCGATGATATTCACTTCCTCGCAGAGTTTGCTAAGTTGTGTTTTATCTGTAAATGAGTGCATAAGACTGAATTCTACATGGTTAATCTATTCGGCTATGATAACGGATACGTTTGTCAGATGTTATAAACTGGCATTGTTTTTTTTATTGGATTCATAAATATGCTTGATTGGTCAAAAATAGATACAGTTTTACTCGATATGGACGGAACCCTGCTTGATCTGCATTTCGATAATTATTTCTGGCATGAGCATTTACCCTTATGTTGGGCTGAGCAGCATAAAATACCGCTTGCAGAAGCCAAAGAGCAATTGATCCCGATGTTTAAAAAAGAAGAAGGCACGCTTAAATGGTATTGCCTGGATTTCTGGTCAGAAAAATTACAACTCGATATCATGTATTTAAAACAAGCCGTTAAGCACAAAATTCAATTAAGACCAGATACACTCCATTTTCTTGAATTCCTTAAAAACACAAACAAGACTATTGTTATGGTGACCAATGCACACCCTGATTTGATTGATATGAAATTTGTTGCAACAAATATTGGTGGTTATTTTCATCAGGTGATCAGCTCACATATCCTGGGTGTAGAAAAAGAAAACACTATTTTTTGGCAGAAGCTTGAGCGTGAGATTGCCTATCAAAAACACAATACGGTTTTGATCGATGACAACCTTAAGGTACTGGAATCTGCAAAAAACTATGGCATTGAGCAGCTGGTGAGTATTGTACAACCGGATAGCCAGGTACCTGCACGAGAGATTGAGGGTTTTCTGGCAATTGATTTATTTGAGGAAATTATGCCCTGACTGTTCCTGTTGAATATTGGATAGAAAATGCAAAATCCCATACTGCATGTTGCAAATTGATACCGCGTCGTTCAAATTTGGTGAGGGGCCGCCAGACAGGGCGTGGTGAATAGTTGTTCTTTCCAGTGAGATTGATCAGTTTATCAATTGTACTGCAGACCTCATTAATCTGTACTGCATAATCTTCCCAATCCGTAGCGATGAATAGTCGTCCGTGGTTTTTCAGGGTGGGCAATAATTTTATCAGGAAGGCTTTGTTAACAAGACGTCTTTTGTGGTGACGTTTCTTTTGCCAGGGATCAGGAAAGAAAATATAAATTTCATCAAGCGAATCATTTTCTAATTGATGTTGCAGAACATCGTGAATATCCGTAGAAATAATACGAATGTTCTTGAGGTCTGCCTTCACGGCCTTGTGTATCAAACTGCCGACTCCGGGTTTGTGTACTTCTACGGCAAGGTAATCATTTTCAGGATGTTGCTCTGCCAGGGCAATGGTGCTGTCACCCATGCCTGTTCCAATATCAAGGATCCTGGGTGCCGTACGTTGGAAAATTGTATCGAGATCTAATCTGTTTTTGTCGAAATCAATTCCATATTGATCCCAGTGTTTTTCCAGTGCGTTTTTTTGACCAGCAGTGATACGGCTATCACGACGAACAAAACTGCGTATAGCACGGTGATGCTCAGAATCTTCTGACATGAAGATTCATGGAATTAAAAAAAAGTGCCGTCGATAGGTGACGAAGCACTGGCATAGGCTCGACGTGGCATACGTCCGGCGAGAAAAGCTTCACGTCCAGCCTGTATGCCTTTTTTCATTGCTGATGCCATCAAGACTGGGTTTTTAGCTTCTGCAATGGCGGTGTTCATTAACACACCATCACAACCGAGTTCCATAGCAATGGCTGCATCGGATGCAGTGCCCACTCCAGCGTCAACCAGAATAGGTACCTGGGCATTTTCAACAATAGTGCGAATGTTATATGGGTTTCGAATACCGAGTCCTGAACCGATGGGTGCCGCCAATGGCATGACGGCAACACAGCCCATTTTCTCGAAGCGTTTAGCCATGATTGGGTCGTCGGTTGTGTAAACCATGACCTTGAAACCTTCATTAATTAATATCTCAGCGGCCTTGAGTGTTTCCGGGATGTCTGGAAACAGCGTTTTTTTATCGCCCAGGACTTCGAGTTTGACGAGAGAATGACCGTCCAGTAATTCCCGTGCCAAACGACAGGTGCGCAGTGCTGATTCACAATCGAAACAACCAGCAGTATTGGGCAAGATTGTATATTTATCGGGTGGGATCACATCCAGTAAATTGGGCTCGTTTTTATCCTGGCCGATATTTGTTCGCCGGATCGCAACCGTCACGATCTCTGCGCCACTGGTCTCTATGGCCTGGGATGTTTCAGTATGATCCTTATATTTTCCAGTGCCGACTAACAAACGTGATTGATAGGTTTTGCCATCAATCGTTAGCAGATCGTCCTGAGTATTCTTGCTGTTTTGCATATTAGGGAAAGTAGTATCTAACCACCACCGATGGCATTGATGATTTCAATGCGATCGCCTGCGTGGAGCGAGGTGACATCATGATGGCTGCGAGGAATTATCTCCTGATTGATTTCTATAGCCAACTTGCCTTCAAGTTTAAGCTCGTTAATCAAGTCAGAGATGGTTTTAGAATTGGTTATTTGCCATTCTTCACCGTTGATTACGACATGCATTGTGGTTCGAACCCTGGAATGGAAATTGTTGAATTTATGATAAATCTACTAGCATGCCTTCACAAGCAATGTGACATTTTAATTTCGATTTTTGTTGCTTGATCATTTGTAAGGCTTTTAAGTGTATATTGTGTATTGCCATATCATCATAGTTTGGATCGTGGTGATATAAATACAGTGCTTTGACATTGGCATCCATTGCCAGTGTTACCGTGTCTGTGAAACAGGAGTGGCCCCAACCACGCTTTCTTCGATAATCTGCTGGGGTGTATTGCGCATCATGTATTAAGATATCTGCATCCCTGACTAAATCAACTTCAGATTGATATTCTTCTTTCTTCATTTCATCATAAATTTCCTTTTCAGTATCATTGAAATTTTGATATTGAATATTTATAGACTTTTCGAGAAACAGACATTCATTGTCTGAGATGTAGATAACGGTCTTATCGTCGACCATAATGCGATAACCGTAAGTGACGCCCGGATGATGAACACTACTGAATTTAAAAGAAATGGGTCCCCATTCGATCGGACTTTTATCCGGCACCATGTAGTTGATATTTGCCAGCCAGGTTTCGGTGCTGACTGGAAAGTATGGTGCCTTCATTTGTTCTGAAAAATGTTTTTCAATATCTGCCTTATCACGACCTGGCCCAAAAAAAGTAATATTCCAGTCAGGCACGAAGGCCGGAACAAAAAATGGTAAACCACAGATGTGATCCCAATGATAGTGAGTCAGTATCACCATCATGTCACGGATAGAATCCTGCTTCATGAGTTCATTGCCGAGCGGAATGATCCCGGTACCGGCATCACAAACGAGAAGGTGATCCCCATCGCGGATTTCAACACAAGAGGTATTACCACCTACCTTTATATGGGACTTAAAAGGTGCGGCATAAGAACCCCTCACTCCCCAGAAGCGAAGATATCGTTTGCTCATAGTTTATAAAAGAATCGAAAAATTACTTGGCGTTGACTTGAGGCGCGCCTGTGTGTTTTAGAACGACCTCGGTAATGGCCTGAATAAGGACAGGTTTTATTATAAATTCTATTGCTCCTAATTCTTTAGCCACGCTACGGTCTTGAGCATAATCTTTTGAAGTGATCATGACAACTGGTGTATCGGCGTGAATGGGGTTAGTACGTAGATCACGCAGGAAGGTCAGGCCGTCTTTATCTGGCAACATAATATTCAGGAACAGTAGATCAGGACTGTGCTTGCCAAGATATGAAAGAGATTCTTCAGCGGATATAAAAGTCAGTAACTCGATGCCGAGATCATTCGCACTACGCTCAAAGATTAGTCGTGAAGAGGCATTGTTCTCAACGACGGCAACGGTTGGTATTGAAATTTGCATACTATCTGACTGTTAATCCCTACTATATGTCGGGTAATTATACCGCGATTCTTTCTAGTTATGTTGTATAAGCTAATGAATTAAATGAACTTATTAAAATAATATTTTAGCATAAGAATTTCTGCGTGGTGTTTTTTTATGACAAAATATGTGAAGTAATTGCCAATTAGTTCCTACCTTACTGAATTATATTGGTTTTTACGTGATTATTGGTCACTTACTGTTAGTTTTAATAACTTAAATTGCAGGTCATTCGCCATTAACCTGGATTGTGCTTCTTCAAGTTTCTGAGGCGTTTTGTAAGGGCCAATACGTACCCGATGGAAGACATCCTGGCCATTTATCACCACTCGCTGAATATCGGCATCAATGCCTAGTAAAGCAAGTTTGGCCTTAACTGTATCCGCTGCTTGTAGCTTGCGGAAAGAACCGACTTGTAAAACATAGACGCCAGTCCGTTGTGTACTTTGTAAATCAGCAGTAATGGGGCTTTCTGTTTCATCCCATTCAGAGACATTGACTTCCATATCGGGCAGGATTTTGTAGAAATCAAATGTGGGCTCGGGTAAATTTTCTTTCTCAGAGAGTTTTGTGAGAGCTATTTTTTTCTCTTCCGTGTCGAGGGTAACGATCTCTTTATCGGATATAAGTGGTGCTTGTTCAGAGGGTTTATTGATCTGTAGATAAACTACTATGGCCATGATCAAGCCGGCTAATAGCCCGGCAAAAAAAAGCAAATAGGCATTGCTATTGCCTTCAGCTGGTTTTTTTGACCGGTTATTTTTGTAGTCCCTGGGCATTACATGCTCTCTGGTGCTGTTACGCCAAGCAAATTCAGGCCATTTGCGATAATTTGTTGAATAGCCAGACACAAACAAAGACGCGCACTCATCACCGCGTCAGGCATATCCATGATCCGATGTGTCTCGTAATAGGTGTGGAAATCATTGCTCAATTCTTTCAAGTAATAGACTAAATTGTGTGGTTCATAATTCAGAGCAGCCTTTTGCAAAACCTCAGG
Source organism: Gammaproteobacteria bacterium (assembly GCA_965250225.1). Classification (GTDB taxonomy): domain Bacteria; phylum Pseudomonadota; class Gammaproteobacteria; order Eutrophobiales; family Eutrophobiaceae; genus CBDEUK01. Next base: position 65,035 of record CBDFNQ010000026.1, on the reverse strand, counting down.
ATACATTGAGAGTTTCATTAGAATTTCCTGTTCCTTTGTTTCATTTAATTCTGATAAGTTTTCAATCCCTGTCTGAGGTGAAAACTTCTTACCTGTTTGCTGATATTTTTCCAGAAGACGGCAAATACGCGCGTGAGCGTATTGAATATAATACACTGGATTTTCCTTGTTTCTGGATTTTGCCAGCTCCAGATCAAAATCAAGGTGTTGTTCGTTTTTTCTCATAACATAAAAAAATCGTGCGGCATCTTTACCGACTTCCTGCTGGAGTTCTTTCAGGGTGACGTATTGTCCAGAACGGGTCGACATTTGCATTTTTTCTTTACCGCGAAACAGAGTCACAAACTGTACCAATAGAATATCAAGTTTTTTCTCGTCGCAGCCAAGCGCCTTTGAGGCTGCTCTTACACGGGCGATATAGCCGTGATGATCGGCACCCCAAATATCAATGATTTTGTCATAACCTCGATTGAATTTTTCATGGTGATAGGCAATGTCAGAGGCGAAATAAGTACCTTCACCATTTTCCCGAACAACAACACGGTCTTTTTCATCTCCGAGTGATTCTGAACGAAACCATTTAGCACCGTCTTTTTCATACAGATAACCGCCGGCTTCAAGTTGTTCCATGGCATCTGTGATTTTATTGTTATCTGTCAGGGATTGTTCGGAATACCAGTGATCAAAGTCTATCCCGAATTTAGCCAGATCGGTTTTGATGTTTTCAAGTATAGCGTTTAAGCCAGCGTCATGAAGTGCACGATAATCATCACCGAGTTTGTCTTTGATAAACGCGATCAAATTGTCTAATTGTTTTTCAACATCATCCGTTTTAATAATCGTCAGGTCGCGACACAGGGACGAGCCAAGCTGTTGCTTCAAATCGTCAGCAATATCTTTGATATAATCACCTTGATAAGCGTTATCTGGAAATACAACGTTCTGATTATTTGCTTCAAGGTAGCGTAGGTAAACGCTGGCAGCGAGAATGTCCATCTGCCTTCCTGCATCGTTAACATAATATTCTTTTTCCACCCGATAACCGATAGCAGTTAGAAGGTTTGCTACGACCGCGCCATAGGCTGCTCCGCGACCATGTCCGACATGGAGGGGGCCTGTTGGGTTTGCCGAGACAAACTCAAGCAAAATTGATTTGCCAGAACCGAGCCTGCTATGTCCGAAAAGTTTTTCCGCATCGAGGATCTCTTCAATAACGGAATATTGTGCTGTTTGATTTAGAAAGAAGTTTATAAATCCTGGGCCTGCGATTTCTATTTTGCGGACGTTGTCCGACTCAGGAATGTTTTGAACGATTAACTCAGCCAATTCACGCGGAGGCATACCGGCTGGTTTGCTTAAAACCAGGGCGATATTACTAGCATAGTCACCGTGTTTTCTATCGCGTGTATTATCGATCTGAATTTGATCAGGTAGCGAAAAAGTCAAAGTCAGTGACTGTTTTTGCTGAACTGCGTTTATTGATTCGACGATCAGTTCGACGATCTCTTGTTTCAACCTAGAATCCTCAGTTGACAGCTTTTTGCTCCTGCAAAAGCTAAATACACGCCATCCATGGTGTTAACTCGTTTGCACCGTAAATTATTTACAAAGAATGGCACGTTGAGAGTGCGTTTTTCAGGTTCAGTTACCTGCATGGATAATGGTAAGGAGCGTGAGCAAGGATGCGGAAGCTTTGCGCCGACTAAAAAGTCGCACATAGTTATGTACAGGACGTACGGTATGCTGGTTTTGCTGGAGCAAAAACCAGCCATTCTACGTAAGGCTTTCGCCGTCAAGTAAATGAATCTGAAAAATGTGCAAGCAAATGAGTAGGCGAACTTACCCAATGGATGAATGCGAAGTATGTTATAAGCTGTTTTTTTGAAATACATAATTATATTTCATCACTGGTCAACTGGGGGGATCTAGGTTTCAATGAAGATGCCTCTGGAAAAAGGCGCTCATTCTAACGTGTGTGGGGTGTCGGTAAAAGGGACTTCAGGCGGAAAGGTTACTTTACTGTTGTCAGGCCAAGGTTATGCCAGTTTTGCATACCACCTCGGTACCATTTGATTTTATGGGCTGGGTAACCAAAGCCTAGTAAGCTACGAATATTTGATGGAGATTGACCACACCACATGCCATTACAAAACAGTACCAGTGTTTTGGCATCATCAAAATTCCACAGACCTTCAGTCGAACGGGCATGGAATTCCTTTTCAAGAATATCAGCGATCTCAAAAGGGTCTGCTCCCGATGCAGGGTTCAATTGTGTCCACGGAATATTAATCGAGCCGGGAATAGTGCCTTTTTTAACCCAGGATGGCGTTCTTGAGTCGATGACAAGAAGAGTGTCATTACCCTCTTTGATCTGTTTGAGATAATCGAGCATTTCCAGTTCACCAATGGTTTCAACACCCTCAGCGATTTTGATGGGCTGTATGCAGAAAGGTGGACACTTGCGCGAGGTTTTCGCGTAGTCGGGATTGACGGTATTTTTCGGATCCTGATTTCGCTGAATGGTAACGGGTTTTCCCTGGTGCAGAACCTCAACAGAAAACAGAACAGGTGTAATGTTGACTTCGTCAGAGGCGACAACTGAAATGCTATAACTGAATAAAAAGCCAGTAAAACATAGAAATTTAGTGAGTTTATAGGTCATGTTTTTTTCCATAACAATGGGTTTGAGTGTTTTTGTAAAATGGAGTTCCTTACTTTACATCATGTCCTGTGGATCAATGTCCAGGTTCCAGCGTACTGACCGAGCGGATTTCAAACCAGCAAGTGTCTGCGTCCAGTTATTCAAATATTTTGAAAACTGTCTGCGGTGATTTGTTTCCAGCAATAACTGCATTCTGAACCTTCCGGCCTTGCGTTGCAAAGGTGCCATGATTGGGCCATAAATACCAAGTCCAGTTTGCAGATTTGTAAGTGACCGTTTTGCGTCGTTTAAAAATAACTCTACCGAGCCAGGTTTTGTCGCTTCCGCGCGTAAGAGTACATGGTAGCTGTATGGTGGCAATCCCGTTTCCCGGCGTTCCTGTAACAGCAATTGGGAAAAAGATTCATAACCTTTTTTAATGAGTGTCTTTAACAAAGGGTGGTCCGGGTGGTGAGTTTGTAGCAGTACCAGACCTTTGGCCTGATGTCTTCCAGCGCGGCCGCTAACCTGTATAAGTAGTTGCGCCATACGTTCACTGGCTCGAAAATCAGTGCTGTAGAGACCGCTGTCCATATCGAGAATTCCAACCAGGGTTAAATCAGGAAAATGATGGCCCTTAGCGAGCATCTGGGTACCGATCATAATCTGCGCTTCGCCAGATTGTATTTGTTGCAGAAATTCATCCAATTTGCCTTTATGGCGTGTAGTGTCACGGTCTATCCTGACTATCCTATATTCAGGAAAAATGGATTGTATGTCTTCTTCAATGCGTTCCGTACCGTGTCCCACTTCGACCCATTCGCTTTCATGACATTCCGGGCATGTGGTCTTGATGGATAATTGGCGGTCGCAATGATGACACCAGATGATTTGTCGTTGCTTATGATAGGTCATCGCCTTATCACAGCGGTTGCAATGAATAACATGACCACAGTGATGGCAGAGGACTACTGGAGCAAAGCCACGACGGTTAATGAATAACAAGACTTGCTGTTGCTTTTTCAGAACAGATTGCATGGCCTTGATTAATGTTTGTGATAAAGCACCTTGCATAAGGCTGGCTTTGAGATCAACCGTTTGTATCTCAGGTAAGACGGCATCGCCAATACGCATGGGTAATTTTAATTCCAGGTATCGTCCATCTTGCACATTGTGTAATGTTTCCATCGACGGTGTTGCTGTGCCGAGGATGATCGGAATATTTTCTTTTTGCGCACGGATCACTGCGATATCACGTGCCGAATAACGAAAACCGTCTTGTTGTTTATATGAAAGGTCGTGTTCTTCATCGATTATGATCACGCCAGGTTTTTTCATCGCAAGCCATATGCTGGAACGTGTCCCCAGGATAATAGACAGTGTTTGGTCTCCTGCCCTCATCCAGGTCATGAGACGTTCCTGTTCACTCAAACCCGAATGATATAAACCGATTTCGGTATTAAAGGCTATTTGGAAACGTTGAATAAATTGTGGTGTAAGACCGATTTCGGGTAATAAAATCAACGCCTGTTTGCCGCTTTGAACAATTTGCTCAATGACCTTCATGTAGACTTGAGTTTTACCGCTGCCAGTAACCCCGTTTAACAGGAAACAACTGAACGTATCAGCTGATTGTAATATCGTTTCTATAGCGCTGTTCTGGGTAGCAGTTGATTCTGGTAAATTAACTTGTTTGACATCAAGTAGATTATTCGGGGTAATTATTATGTCGTTTGATTTCAGAAGTTCTTTTTCGACCAGTGCTTTTAATGCTTGCGGAGAATATTCTTGCCAATTTTTTATGTCATTAAAATTTTGCTCGGTTTTTGATGTCAAAAATTTTTGCAACAATAGTTTTTGCTTCGGTGCTTTATTGAGTATTTGTGGATCAATGTTGAGACTGGTCATTTTATAGATTCGGGCGCTGGGATAACGACATGCTTTTCCCTGTCGTAATACACCAGGCAAGGCGTTGAAAATGACTTCACCTACTGGGTATTGATAGTAGCGTGAGGCCCAACGTAATAATTCAAGTGGTTTTGCATTTAATAGTGGGGATTGATCGATGATAGCGAATATTTTTTTTAATTTGTGATCCGGCAATTCGCTTTTGTGACTGGTTGAAAGCAGGAATCCAATGCACTTCTTACGATGACCAAACGGCACGAGCAGTCTTATCCCCGGTTTTAATGCATTTAATTTGTAATTATCTGGTGCAAGATAGTCAAAAGATTTTCGTAGTGGTGAAGGAATTGCTACATGAAGAACAATGCGCTTTGTTAGTTTGTTCATAACATGTTTACACTGGAACGTGTAGTTTTAATGAAACACTTATAATTTAGTAATAAATTAATCAGAGTTATCTTAAAAGATATCCTGAATATCACTGCGATTGTTTTTTGAATAGGGTGATGATGTGTTGTCAGTACGATTTACCTTGGGTGCATATTCATGGCGAAACGACTCGAAGAAAGCATCCGGATTGTCCGAGCTTGTAGGTTTGCCGGTGAGTGGATTGATCCTGACATTTACCAGCCCTTCAGGGCGTTCCATTATGTGGTTTGGTTTTCCATCCAGGGCCACTTTCATATAATCGATCCACATTGGCAGTGCGGCTCGGGCGCCTGTTTCTCGTGATCCCAGGGGTAAGAATTTATCAAAGCCAACCCAGACCACATTAACTAGGTCGCTGTTAAAGCCGCAAAACCAGGCATCTCGTTGATCATTGGTGGTGCCAGTTTTTCCCGACAAATCACTTCTTCCTAAACTCAATGCTTTTCTTCCGGTACCGAATCTTATGACATCACGGGTAATTGTGTTCATGATCCAGATATTTCTTTCTTCAATTACGTTTTGTGCATACTTTGGTCTATGAGGTTTGAACTCAACTGATGGGATTGACTGATACATATCTGGATCAGTATTTTCAGTATCGGTTAGATCTGCTAGTTGAGGTTGTTGGTTATCCGTAACATTATCCGGCATTTGCTCAGGTTCTTCAGATTCCGAGACTTTACAATTGCGACAGACAGTGATGGGATTTGCCTGGTAGATGATGATGCCATCTGAGTTTTCAATACGATTGATAAAATAGGGTTCGATCGAAAAACCGCCATTAGCAAAAACGCTATAACTTGTTGCCTGTTGCCACGGTGTAATTTCACCACTACCCAAAGCTAAAGAGAGATTTTTAGGCAGTTGTTCCTTATCAAACCCAAAACGGGCAAGATGATCCAGTGCAAATGGAACTCCCATTTTATTCAGTAAACGGATTGAAACCAGATTGCGTGATTGGGTTAATGCCTGTCGCACTCGCATCGGACCCTTGTAGTCACGGCCATAATTTTCTGGTCGCCACTCATCCTCGATGCCAGGATCATTTAGTACGATTGGGGCATCGTTAATAATACTTGCGGCTGTCTTACCAGATTCCAGTGCTGCGGAATAGACAAAAGGTTTAAAGCTTGAACCTACCTGACGTTTGGCTTGCGTAACACGGTTGAATTTGCTTTTAAAAAAGTTAAAACCTCCGACCAGTGCCAATGTAGCTCCGTTATTGGGATCGAGAGAGATCAGGGCGCCTTCCACTTCCGGTATTTGCGATAAGCGCCAGTTTCCTTCAGCGTCTTCAATAACCCGAATAATATCGCCTGGCGCAACAATTTCGCTGGCGACTTTAGGGTTTGCAGCGCGACGGTTTTCACTGATGTATTTTCTGGCCCAGCTCAATCCAGTCCAATCGACATCCACAATACCGATGCCAGTCATGAATACTTGTATGGTTTTATCGTTTACCGCTATCACCAGTCCTGGATAGAGATCAGCCACAACAGAAAATTTTGTTAATAATTCCGTCCATGCCTCCTCGTCCGTGTCAGGTGAGAGTTCCGATTGTGATTCAGAACCTCGATAACCGTGGCGTTCATCGTATTCGAGTAATGACTTTCGAACAGCCAGATTAGCAGCATTTTGATTTTTATCGATCACCGTTGTATAGACATGTAAACCACTGGTATAGATTTCGGCACCATATTGATTAAACAATTCAGAGCGTACCATCTCTGCTACATAATGGGCTTCGAGTTCGACATCCGTTGTGTGTAATCGTGCAGTTGTTTCTGTATTGGCAGCGGTCAGAAACTCTTCTTCACTGATGTAGCCAACCTTCAACATACGTTCCAGTACGTATTGTCTTCTGTGTAATGCAGCTTCAGGGTTGGTGATCGGGTTGGTCGTTGATGGTGCCTTGGGCAATCCTGCCAGTACCGCCATTTGTGCCAGTGTGAGGTTTTCCAGTTTAGTGCCGTAATAAATATTTGCCGCGGTTGCGATCCCATACGCTCTTTGACCGAAATAAATTTTATTAAAATACAGTTCGAGAATTTCATTCTTTGTTAATTTTTTTTCAATTTTTAATGCTAGAAAAATTTCATTGAGTTTTCTTAGATAGGTTTTTTCCCGTCCAAGAAAAAAATTTCTCGCGACTTGCATAGTGATGGTGCTGCCGCCCTGTTTCTTCTCACCAGTTCTGGCGAGGCTTATTACAGCTCTGGCAATGCCTTGCCAGTCGACTCCAGGATGTTGATAAAAGCGATCATCTTCAGCCGCTAAAATGGCATGAATCATGCGTTCTGGTACTTGTTCTATGGTAATTGGGAGGCGTCTTTTTTCACCAAATTCAGCAATTAATGAGTGGTTGTCTGAGTAAACTCTTAAGGGAGTTTGGAACTTAACGTCACGCAGTGTTTCGATTTCTGGCAGTCGTGGCAAAAAATACATGCTCAGTCCAACACCGGTGAGCAGGCTAAGAGCAAAGAAAGAAAGCACTAAATTGAAGGTAAAACGCAACATATTGGGTAGTCTACACTGGAATTATACTAGATGTATGGCTTTATGCCGTAAAATGTAAAAATAGAGGTCTTTCTTACAAAAGTGGTAGAAATCATTTGTTTTTTAATTTTCTGTTGGCTATAGTTGCAAACATTAGTTAATGTGATTTGTATGAATAACTTATAACCTATGACATTAAAAGGAAAAAATCGTGCCTATGTTTAAAAAGAAATCAGTGCCACTGGTTGGTATTGATGTTAGTGCAACAGCAATTAAGTTGCTCGAACTAAGCCAAAGTGGCAGTAAATATCGTGTTGAAAGTTATGGGGTAGAGCCTTTACCTGCGAATTCTGTTGTAGAGAAGAATATAAACGATATTGACGCTGTAGGCGAGGCCATTGGAAGGGCCTGGAAAAAATCGGGCTCCAGAAATAAAAACTGCGTTGCTGCCGTTGCTGGTTCATCTGTTATTACCAAGATGATCACCATGCCTGCTGATTTATCTGAAGACGATATGGAATCTCAGATACAGCTAGAAGCCGATCAATACGTACCATTCCCATTAGAAGAGGTCGCTTTGGATTTTGAAGTTCTGGGTTCTTCGGAAACCAATCCTGAGCGCGTGGATGTACTGTTGGCTGCTTCACGAAGTGAAAATGTCGATGTACGGGTTGCCGCCATGGATGTGGCTGGTTTAACTGCCAAGGTTATTGATATTGAAGCTTTTGCGCTGGAAAACAGCGTTAGTTTAATTGCAAAGGATTTATTTGATGGTGCCAGCGATCAAGTCATTGCGGTTGCTGACGTTGGATCGTCAATTACTACATTCAGTGTTCTCGAAAATCTAAAAGTTATTTATTCAAGAGAGCAACAATTTGGTGGACAGCAATTAACAGAAGATATTCAGCGTCGTTATGGATTGTCTTTCGAAGAGGCGGGTCTGGCCAAACGTCAGGGCGGATTGCCAGATAATTACGAACCTGAAGTTTTAGAGCCGTTTAAAGACAACATGGTGCAACAAATTAGCCGGGCTCAACAATTTTTTTATTCCTCCAGTTCTATTGCCAACATTGATCATTTAATTTTGGCAGGTGGCTGTGCTTCTATTCATGGTATGGCAGATTTATTGGAATCGAAGGTTGGTGTGCATACAGTTACCTGTAACCCATTTGCCAATATGTCAATTGCTTCCCGAGTCCCAACACAGAGTTTGACCAACGATGCACCTGCCTTGATGGTGGCGTGTGGCCTGGCATTGAGGAGTTTTGACTAATGGCACATATTAATCTGCTTCCCTGGCGCGAAGAACTTCGTCAAGAACGTCAAAAAGAATTCATGGTGATGCTGGCAATTTTTGCATTGCTTGCTGCTGTGATTGTTGGGTTTGTCCATTTTTATAATAATCAATTGATCGACTACCAAAATTCAAGAAATCAATTTCTTGATGAAAAAATTGCAATCCTTGATGAAAAAATCAAGGAAATCCAGGAGCTGGAGAAAAAGAAAGAACGATTACTGGCGCGTATGGAAGCGATACAGGAACTACAGGGCAATCGTCCTTTAGTGGTCAGACTGTTCGATGAGGTTGTGAGCAGTATTCCGGATGGAGTCAGTCTGGATAAATTAAAACAAAGCGGACGAAAAATAACTATTAATGGCGAGGCGCAATCGAACGCGCGAGTTTCAAACTTTATGAGGAATCTGGAAAAATCAGATTGGTTGACAAACCCTGAGCTCGACATTATCCAGGCTGATGCTGAAGATGTGTCAAGGATCAGTAAATTTATTTTGCGTTTTGATCAGGTTATACCGACTTTCGAAGGAGAAGAGGAAGAGGGTGAACAGTTATGAGCCTTGTAGATGATATTAATAATCTTGACGTGGAGAACATGGGTGGTTGGCCCATGCCGTTCAAGACCGCTGCAGTTATCATTCTGTGTGCTTTGATTATTGGATTGGGTTGGCATTTTATCTGGAAAGGTCAGTGGGAGACGTTGGCCAAAGCCCAAAAAGATGAAGAAGAAAAAATACTCAAGCTTGATATCAAACAGAAGAAGGCAGCAAACTTGGATGCTTTAAAGCTTCAGATGGCAGAAATGGAACAATCGTTTGGTGACATGCTCAGGCAATTACCTAATAAGACTGAGGTTGCAGGTCTGTTGGTCGATATATCTCAAACAGGCCTGGGTGCAGGTCTGGAGTTTGAATTATTCAAACCGCAACCTGAGAGGCCGACTGAATTTTATGCAGAATTACCTATTGAAATTCGTGTAGTAGGTCAATACCACGAGTTTGGTGAGTTTGTCAGTGGCGTCGCATCTTTGCCTCGAATCGTGACTATGCATGATCTTGAAATAAACAAGCAAACTGAAACAAACACATTACTAATGATTTCAACAGCCAAAACATATCGAGCTCTGGATGAAGAGGAAGACTCAACTGGCGATGAGGTGGTGGAATAATGTTGATTCGAATGACAAGAATTCATTTCATCTTTTTGTTGGCAGTGATCTCGCTGACAGGTTGTGGCCCAACAGATAAGAGTGATCTGAAACGTCACGTAGAACAGATCATGGAACGTCCCGGGGGGCGTATAGAACCTTTGCCTGAAGTAAGACCGTATGAGGCATACGCTTATCAATCTGCAGGAAATAGTGCAAAAGATCCGTTCCGCCCGTTTTATGAAAAAATTATTGAAGAAGTTGCACTTACTGAAAACAGTGGTTTAACGGTAGAGATGGAACGTGAGATCAATAATCGGAATCGAGAGGAACTGGAGACGTTTGAATTAGATAGTCTTCGTATGGTCGGCACTCTGGATGATTCGGATGAGAATTGGGGCATTGTTCTCGACCCTGACGGCACGGTGCATAAAGTCAAGATTGGTAACTATGCCGGTGTGAATATTGGCAAGATCACAAATATTTTTGAAGACAAAATTGAACTAAGAGAAATCATTCAAAATAGTCAAGGCCGATGGGAAGAGCGTGAAGCTTCGCTTGCCCTGGCTGAAGAGTAACGTAAAGGGGTATCAAAGATGACATCACTCGCATCAACAAACTTAACATACAAAACCGATGTTAGTTTTAGTATGAAAATATGGAGAGCGATTTTTGTTTTGTTTATTTCGCTGTTATTTGCGAATCAAATTCATGCAGCCAGTGTCAATGACCTGAGTTATTCATCACTGCCGGGTGATAAGGTACAGATTGTAATTAGTCTGTCCGAGCCGGTGCAGGCAGATCCAATGAGTTTTACTATTGATAACCCTGCGCGCATTGCTCTGGATTTCCCGGATACAAGTTTGAATGTCAGTGATAAAAGTATGAACATTGGTGTGGGTGTTGCACATAGTATTTCTGCAGTAGAAGCATCAGGTCGTACACGTATTGTTCTTAATCTCGTAGAACAAGTGCCGTATGACATTACAACATCAGGCAATAATGTCATTGTCACACTCGGAGCTAAAACGAGTATTGATGATCTTCCAATTCCTGCAGTTGTCTCTGGATCATCAAGTATTTCTTCAGCTTCTTCTGGAATTAATAATATAGATTTTAGACGTGGTGATAATGGTGAAGGACGTATTATTGTGGATCTTGCCGATCCTTCAATTGGTGTCGATATAGGTGAGAAAGGTGGTAAGGTTGTTGTGGATTTTCTCAATACCAGTTTACCGGAACGACTGGATCGCCGTCTTGATGTCATTGATTTTGCAACGCCAGTGAAAGAAGTCGATACAGCACCTTATGGTAATGGCGCAAGAATGATCATTTCTACTGTGACTGATGAATTCGATCACCTGGTTTATCAATCAGATAATCTTTTGACTATCGAAGTTAAACCCCTAACCAAAGCAGAAAAAGACGCCATTCAGAAAGAAAAATTTGGTTATACGGGTGAGCGTTTGTCACTTAATTTTCAAAGTATTGAAGTCAGGGCTGTCTTGCAATTAATTGCTGATTTCACCGGTTTTAATATGGTTGCCAGTGATTCAGTCACGGGGAATGTCACGCTTAGACTTAAAAATGTTCCCTGGGATCAAGCGCTGGACATTATTCTCAAATCACGCGGTTTAGGCAAAAGAGAAAACGGTAATGTCATCCTGGTAGCACCTCAGGAAGAGATCGCAGCAAGGGAAAAACTCGAGCTTGAAAGTGAAAAACAGATCGAAGAATTGGCACCGCTTAGGACTGAATACGTACAGATCAACTACGCAAAAGCTGAAGATTTAGCGGGCTTAATTAAGGCCGAAGAAAATAATTTGTTAACTGCTCGCGGTAATGTGTCTATTGATGAAAGAACCAATACTTTAATCATCCAGGACGTCGCCAGTAGTCTTGAGAATATCCGGTTAATGATAACCACTCTTGATGTTCCAGTCAGACAGGTGTTGATCGAATCCCGCATTGTTAATGCCTCTGAAACCTTCAGTAAAAGTCTTGGCGTACGGTTTGGTGTGAGTAAAACCACTCAACGCCCAACCACTGACCTATCTAGAGAAAATGATATTAGGATTGGCGGTGGTCTACCGGGTATTAATACCCCTCCTGGTGATGTGTTTACTTTCGTAGAGAATAATGACACTGAGCCTCTAATCGTTGATTTACCGGCAACGGCTGCTGCGGGTAGTCTTGGTTTATTGGTTGGTAAGATTGGTACCTTTTTACTCCAGCTTGAATTATCAGCGGCTGAAGCTGAAGGCACGGTAGAAAATATAGCCAATCCTAAAGTCATAACGGCCAATCAGCATGAGGCTGTGATTGAATCAGGTACCGAGATCCCTTATGAACAAAGTACCTCCAGTGGCTCGACCAGTATTGTGTTTAAAAAGGCGGTATTGTCACTTCGCGTGACGCCTCAAATTACCCCGGATGATCGGGTTTTATTAAGTTTAGCTGTGAATCAGGATACAGTAGGGGATATATTTGCAGGTATTCCTTCGATCGATACCCAGAATGTCCAGACAGAGGTATTGGTTGATGACGGCGAAACCGTCGTGCTAGGTGGGGTGTATATACAGGAAGATATTAACGATCTGACTAAGGTTCCATTTTTTGGAGATTTGCCTTATCTGGGTTTTCTGTTCAAAAATACTTTAGTGGAAAAAGAGAAAAGTGAGCTATTGATATTTGTCACACCAAAAATTCTGAAAGAAAGCCTTACTCTATAAACTTCACATACTAATTAGCAACATATAAAACAGACATGGTGGAAACCATGCCTGTTTTTTTATTCCCTCAAAATACACTTTCAATTATAGTGTTGTTGTATTATCCAGCAGCATTTTATTGGGTGCATTTTGACAGCGAGTAATATTCAAAACCTTTTTCTCATCGGCCCAATGGCTTCCGGAAAAACGACAGTTGGGCACAAATTATCCAAAGAGCTTGGTATGTCTTTTTATGATACAGATCAGGTTATTGAAGCTCGAAATGGCGTTTCAATTTCGACCATTTTTGATATTGAAGGAGAAGAAGGATTTCGTCATCGCGAAACAGAGGTTATTGAGGAACTCACTAATATGAAAGGGGTAGTACTTTCAACAGGTGGGGGAGTGATAATTGCTGAACAGAACAGACGTTATTTAAAAGAACGTGGCTTTGTTATCTATCTCAAAGCAAGCATTGATCTGATATTGAAAAGAACAGCAAAAGACAAAAAAAGGCCTTTGTTGCAATCTGCAGATCCAAAACAAAAACTGATTGAGCTGGCACAGGAAAGAGATCCCCTATACGAAGAAATTGCTGATTTGACCATTGACACAGAAAATTGTGTTTCTAAAGAAATAGTACAAAAAATATACAATCACGAAATTCATCGATGAAAACATTAACAGTAAATTTAGACCAGGACAGTTACCCGGTTTACATCGGTAGTGGCTTATTATCAGTTGGCTCTTTATTGAAAGAACACATTAGTGGTAAACAAGTGATGATCGTTTCCAATGAAACGGTTGCACCATTGTATCTGAATAGCATAAAAAATAATCTTGCCGATTTACAGGTTATTGAACACATTATTCCTGATGGTGAAACGTATAAAACGATTGAAACTATGGAAGGCATTATTCGCGAATTGTTAGTCAATAAATTCAGTCGTAATTCAACACTTATTGCACTTGGTGGTGGTGTGGTGGGAGACATTACCGGTTTTGCTGCCTCTTGTTATCAAAGAGGTATACCTTTTATACAGGTTCCAACTACTTTATTAGCCCAGGTGGATTCGTCTGTTGGTGGTAAGACGGCGGTAAATCACGCACTTGGAAAAAACATGGTGGGTGCTTTCCATCAACCGAAAGCGGTCATAGCTGATACAGATGTACTGGATACCTTAAATGAGAGGGAACTAGTCGCAGGTCTTGCTGAAGTAATTAAATATGGTTTGATCCGTGACAGAGAATTCTTTGTTTGGCTGGAAGATAATATTGAGCATTTATTGCATAGAGATAGCGAAGCGCTTGCCTATGCAATCGAGGTTTCCTGTCAAAACAAGGCAGATGTTGTCGCTGAAGATGAAAAAGAAACAGGTATCCGGGCCTTGTTAAATCTTGGTCATACATTTGGTCATGCAATCGAAACAGCTTTACAGTACCAGGGCTGGTTGCATGGAGAAGCTATCGGGCTTGGAATGCTGATGGCAGCGGATTTATCAATGAGGATTAACTGGATAGATAAAGCCACCGTTGAGAGAATACAAGCATTGCTTAATCGAGCAGGTTTACCAATAAAATTGCCTGACCCAATCACAACAGAGATGATGTTGAAAAATATGGCAGTCGATAAAAAGGCCAGAGACGGAAAGATATTTTTGATCCTGTTAAAAGATATTAGTCATGCTGTCATAGCAAATGATTATGATCAAAATCTCTTGCAGGAAACAATTGATTCTTTTCTATCCGACAAGGCTTGTCAGTAATGAGCGATCTGGCTCCTTACGCAGCCAATACAATCTCATGCAGAGGGAGGCTGTATGTTGAAGACAAGCCTTCCTATCGTGATGAATACCAACGTGATAGAGATCGTATCGTTCACAGTGCCGCCTTCCGTCGACTGGAATATAAAACTCAGGTATTCGTTAATCATGAAGGCGATATGTTTCGCACTCGTCTCACCCATTCGATTGAAGTCTCGCAAATTGGGCGTAGCATTTCTCGGGCGTTGGGGGTTAATGAAGATTTAACCGAAGCGATATGCCTTGCCCATGATTTAGGCCACACTCCTTTTGGCCATGCAGGTCAGGACATCCTCAATCAATGCATGTCTGGTCATGGTGGTTTTGAACATAATCTCCAGTCGTTACGCGTGGTGGATGTGTTGGAAGAAAAATACGCGGATTTCCCTGGTTTAAATCTAACGTTTGAAACCCGCGAAGGAATCTTGAAGCATTGTTCGAAAAAAAATGCACGGGATTTGGGTGAAATCGGTCAACGATTTCTGGAGGGAACCTATCCGGGTCTTGAGGCGCAGATAGCCAATGTTGCTGATGAAATAGCCTACAATAATCATGATATTGATGATGGTGTGAGAGCCGGATTATTGGTTATTGAATCCTTGTGTGAATGTGATCTCTTTAAACAACAATATAACTATGTAACCTCAAAGTGGCAGGGATTATCAGAACGTCAGTTGACGCATGAAATTATCCGTAGAATGATTAATTTTCTGGTTTCTGATTTAATAGAAACGACCCGGGAAAACATAAAACAATTAAATCCTGGCTCTATTGATGATGTGAGATCAGCTGGACAAGTCATGGTGAGTTTGTCCGAAAATACAAAACAAATGAATGTGTCGCTAAAGCAATTTTTAAGGAAAAATCTATATCAGCATTACCATGTGAATAGAATGAGTTATAAAGCCAAAAAAATCATTAAGACATTGTTTGAGATTTTTGAATCGGACATCAGGTTATTACCGAATGATATGCAAGACCTTATTGGAAAAAAAGAACAGGAGGGAGATAATGCTGCTAAATACAAGATTATTGCAGATTATATTGCGGGCATGACCGATCGATATGCGATGGCCGAATATGAACGTATTGTGAATCCTATCGCGACGACTCACTAAGAATATTGTGACCAACGAAAATTACTATAATCACTACGGATTGACTCAGGATCCATTTTCTGATGTGACGGTAGACAGTGAGTATTATGTAACACCCGAACTGGAACATCGTATTGAGCTAATTAGACATCTGCTCGAATTTAGTGATCGATTCCTGGTAATTACCGGTGGAGTGGGGTCTGGCAAGACGTCATTGCTCGGTCATTTCATGCGCAATAGCGATGAAAAATGGCGTATTTGTAAGTTACCCTTTAATGAAATAAATACAGTAGAAGATTTTTTCCTGCATATTAATCGTGATCAGGGACTTGAATATCGAAAATCTGATTCTTACGGTAGTAAAATATCTACCTTGCAGGAACACTTTATAAGCATCCATGGTCAAAATTTGATCCCTGTTTTATTTATCGATGATGGACATTATCTTTCGATAGAAATTCTTAAACTTCTTTTTGAGCTCGCGATTACGGAACAAAAGAAACCGGCACTACATGTCGTACTCTTTTCAGAAACAAACATTGTTGAGTTAATTAACCATAGAAACCTTGGTTTTATTCATTCTCTGGATATGCCTACATTCAGTGAAGAGCAAGTAAAGTCCTATCTGGAACACCGATTAATGGTCGCAGGCTATCAAGGCGATAGCATCATTAGCCAGAAGCTAATCAAACAAATCCACAAAACATCAGACGGGTTTCCAGGATTGATCAATGAATTGGCAACCAGGGCATTGCAGGATCCGGCGATCAATAAAAAAGAAACTAATTATTTGAGTTTACTTAAATCCATTATTTTAAATCCTAAATACACTATTCCATTCGCACTGGTTCTTTGCGCCTTTTTTGTTATTTATACTTTACAAACAGATGATGAAGTTCCCGAGCCCGTTATTCAAAGTGCTGAAATCGCATTACCAGAAAATATTTCGGTAGATAATAGCCTGATAATAGGTACACAGATCGATAGTGAAGCTGAGATAACAGTTGCTAAAGAAGTTGAACTGCCTGTGGTAGTTGATCTGCCAGAGGCGGCAAATTTATCAGAGGAAGCAAATCTACCAGAGAAAATAAATCTACCAGAGAAAATAAATTTGCCAAAGAAACTCGATCAGTCAGAGATTGTTTTATTAAACACCAAAGGTGAGATCATTACAGAGAAAGCAGCAAGCCAAAAACAAACAGAAGAACAAGAAGTATCAAAAGACATAATCAGTTCACTCCCCGACTCTGCTTTGATTAGTGAAAGCTCGAAAAAAATAAATGAGCAAAAAATAAAAGAGCCAATAAATGAAGAGGTAAAGATCGAGAAAACTGAAAACAAGACAACAATACCAGAGGTCACAGCTGCAGAAACGGTGGTGATAAAAACAGAACAGGACATTTCTGAGAAAATCGAAACAGAAATCACTCCTGAGAAAACACAGCAAGTAGAACTTCCTCCTGTTACGAGTACACCAGAAGTTGCCGATAAAAAATCGGAAAATGTTAAACCAGATCTTGTAGAAATAAAAACCACGGCTACAACAAATGTGAAGAAAGATAGTGTTCCCTCGCTGCGCGGAGCGGATTGGCTAAACAAACAATCCCCGGATCATTATGTATTGCAGTTGATGGGCGCTCATGATGAAACGGCAATGAATAAATTCATTGATAAAAACGCGGCATACAAAAAAGACCTGGCGAAATTTAACACGGTCAATCAAAACAAGGTCTGGCATGTGCTGGTCTTTGGTCTGTATAAGAACAGAGATGAGGCAGTGAATGCTGTATCGAAGTTGCCCGCCGAACTAGCTGGTCTGAAGCCCTGGCCTAGAAAAATCCAGACGATACAAAAAGATTTATAAGTTAATCAGTCACTTACCTAAGATAGGCCACCAGGCATTCCTGAGTTTTATTAGCCAGTTGACCAGACAATTGCTGTATCTCTCTTATCTTCGGTTAAATTCCTTGAAAATCCATAAAGATCGGAGAAATCATCAACTAGTACCAATTCATTAAACGATTTTGTTCATTGCAGAAAAATCAGTGTTATAGTCGGTGACAACAACAGGGCTCTTTGATTATAATCTCCAGCCCATTTTTGAAGTCTTTTTATAACAATAAATTAAGCAGTCAGATGCTGGTCAGAGTCGGGGGAGACGAAGCCAGTTTCACGGGTTTAGAGCGAATTTAAAGCTCTCCGTGACACACCTTGAATTTTCTATAGCAAGACTGCCTATCAGCAACGGTAACGATATTTGATGAAGTATTCTGAGAACGATCAACAACAAGGCCTTTATGAACCCAGCACAGAACACGACTCTTGTGGTGTCGGTTTTGTGGTTAATATAAAGGGCCAGCAAACACACGAAATTGTCGATAATGCATTAACCATCCTGAAGAATTTATTACACCGCGGTGCCTGCGGCTGTGAAGAAAATACCGGCGATGGGGTTGGTATCCTGATTCAGAAACCACATAAATTTTTTAAACGTGTCTGTGCCGATATTGGTATCGAATTACCCGAAACAGAAAGTTACGGTGCAGGCATGGTGTTTCTACCGGCTGATGAAAAACAGTCGAAACAATGCCAGGACATTTTTCAACAGATCATTGAAGAAGAAGGTCAGCAATTTTTAGGTTGGCGCGATGTACCCACCGATGATTCTTTGCTCGGTCCTAGCGCCAAAGATGGCGAACCCAGTTTTAAACAAATATTTATAGGCAAGAATAGCGATCTGGATTCCGCTGCATTTGATCGCAAGCTTTATGTCATTCGCAAACGGGTTGAGAACCAGATTTGGAATTCAGATCTATCGGAACAGAAATTGTTCTACATTCCTTCCCTGTCATATCGCACCTTTGTTTACAAAGGCATGTTAACGGGTACACAGATCGAGCCTATGTTCCCGGAAATATCCGACCCTGATGTTGAATCGGCAATGGCTCTGGTCCACCAACGTTTTTCAACCAACACATTTCCCGAATGGCGCCTGGCTCACCCTTTTCGATACGTTGCACATAATGGTGAAATCAATACCGCACGCGGTAACAGTAACTGGATGCGCGCTCGAGAATCATTGTGTGAATCGAAATTATTTGGTGATGATTTACAGAAACTATTCCCCGTTGTCATTGAAGGCGGTAGTGATTCCGCAACCTTTGATAATGTCATGGAATTCCTACATATGGCAGGTCGTCCATTACCCCATGCCGTGTTAATGATGATCCCGGAAGCCTGGTCCGGTCATGAAACAATGGATGAACAACGTAGGGCGTTTTATGAATATCATGCTTGCCTGATGGAACCCTGGGATGGTCCGGCATCAATAGCCTTTACCGATGGTGAAGTGATTGGTGCAGTACTGGATCGAAATGGTTTAAGACCATCGCGTTATTATGTCACCAACGACGATACGGTCATCATGGCATCGGAAGTAGGTGTGCTGGATGTCGCACCGGAGAATGTAAAATTTAAGGGACGTCTGCAACCCGGCCGTATCTTTATGGTCGATACTAAACAGGGTCGCATTATCGATGACGAAGAGATCAAGAATGAATTCGTTAAAGAGCATCCTTACGGTGACTGGCTGAAAGAAAACCTCATACCCATCAGCAAATTACCCATACCAAAACAAATACACGGTTCTGATCCGGAAACCTTGTTACAACGCCAGCAAGCTTTTGGTTATACCCACGAAGATTTGCGTATCTTGATGGCGCCAATGGCCAAAAATGGTTTGGAACCAACGGGTTCCATGGGAACAGATACATCATTAGCCGTGTTATCAAATCGTTCACGTTTGTTATATGACTACTTCAAACAACTATTTGCCCAGGTTACCAATCCACCGCTTGATGGAATTCGCGAAGAACTCGTTACTCAGGTGGGCTCAACAATCGGACCAGAACATAACCCGCTTGAACCCGGACCTCAACATTGTCGTCAGATCAAATTACAGTCGCCGGTTATTAGTAATGAAGACCTGGCTCGTATTCGCGACATGGACTTGCCGGGTTTTAAATCGAAAGTTATTTCCATCACTTATCCCGTTGCTAAAGGTGGTCAAGGACTGGATGAAGCCTTGCATAGAGTCAGTGCTGAATCTGAACAGGCGATCAAAGACGGTTACACTTATATCATTCTGTCCGATCGTGACATCGATAAAAATAATGCACCGATACCGGCACTGTTAGCAGTTTCAGGTGTACATAATTATCTTGTTCGCCATCGTAGCCGTTCACATGTGAGTATGGTGCTGGAATCGGGTGAACCAAGAGAGGTTCATCATTTTGCCGTATTGTTAGGTTACGGTATTGGTGCAGTGAATCCTTACCTTGCTTTTGAATCTCTCGGGGATTTGATCGGCAAGGGACATCTACCACAGATGGAACATCAGGAAGCGGTTAAGAATTTTGTCAAGGCGGTGAATAAAGGCCTGATCAAAACCATGGCAAAGATGGGTATCTCCACGGTGCAATCTTATCGTGGTGCACAGATTTTTGAAGCCATTGGTCTTGCAAAAGAATTTGTTGATAAATATTTTACCTGGACTGCATCACGCATCGGCGGAATCGGTCTGGATGTGGTTGCAGAAGAAATGAGTCTGCGTCATCACAATGCTTTTCCAGAGCGCCCGGTTAAATGCCCGGATCTGGAATGGGGTGGTGAATACCAATGGCGACGAGATGGCGAATATCATCTGTTTAATCCTGATACCGTTTTTAAATTGCAACACGCTACCCGTTCGGGGCAGTATGAAATTTTTAAGGAATACACCGATCTTGTTAACAATCAAAATGAAAACCTCGCGACCTTAAGGGGCTTGTTTGAATTTAATAATACAAAAAAATCTATTCCTTTAGACGAAGTTGAACCGATTGAAAACATCATGAAACGTTTTTCAACCGGTGCCATGTCTTATGGTTCCATTAGTAAGCAGGCACACGAAACATTGGCCATTGCCATGAATCGTATCGGTGCTAAATCAAATACCGGTGAAGGTGGTGAAGACTCGAATCGTTTTATACCAGATGAAAACGGTGACTTAAGACGAAGCGCGATCAAGCAAGTAGCTTCGGGTCGCTTTGGTGTCACCAGTGAATACCTGACGAATGCAGATGATATTCAAATCAAAATGGCGCAAGGCGCAAAACCTGGTGAAGGCGGCCAGCTTCCCGGCCCCAAGGTTTATCCATGGATTGCCGAAGTACGTAATTCAACGCCGTGGGTTGGTTTAATTTCACCACCACCGCATCACGATATCTATTCGATTGAAGATTTGGCGCAACTGATCCACGATTTAAAGAATGCAAATCCCACGGCACGTATTCACGTCAAGCTGGTAGCAGAAGTCGGCGTTGGTACGGTTGCAGCGGGTGTCGCCAAGGCACATTCCGATGTTGTTTTAATCTCAGGTTACGACGGTGGTACCGGTGCATCACCTATAAGCTCATTAAAACACGCCGGTCTACCCTGGGAACTGGGTTTGGCGGAAACACAACAAGTCCTCGTGCAAAACGGTTTGCGTGATCGCATCGTCGTACAAACTGATGGCCAGTTAAAAACCGGACGTGATGTTGTCATCGCTGCCTTGCTCGGTGCCGAAGAATTCGGTTTTTCCACCGCGCCATTGGTCGTCATGGGTTGCATCATGATGCGCGTTTGTCATTTAAATACCTGCCCGGTTGGTGTTGCCACACAAAATCCTGAACTGACGAAAAAATTTACTGGCCAGGCTGAATTTGTCGAAAACTTCTTCAAATACATAGCCGAAGAAATTCGTGAGTATATGGCGGAACTCGGTTTCAGAACCGTTAATGAAATGATCGGCCAGGTTGATCGAATTAATGTCAGAAAGGCGGTTGATCACTGGAAGGCACAAGGACTGGATTATTCAAAAATTCTGTTCAAGCCCGAAGCTCGTCCCGGTGATGAAATTTACTGTGTGAACGAACAGGATCACGGACTTGAAAAATCATTAGACGTCAAAAAACTGGTTCCACTGAGTCAGGAAGCACTGGATGAGAAAAAGAAGGTAGACATCATCCTGCCGATTAGAAATACCGATCGAACAACCGGAACCATTCTGGGTTACAACATTACCAAACGTTATGGTGCTGAAGGCTTGCCGGAAGACACCATTAATATTCACTTCAACGGTTCCGCCGGTATGAGTTTTGGTGCCTTTGTTCCAAAGGGTGTGACCTTAACCCTGGAAGGCGATGCTAATGACTACATCGGTAAAGGTTTATCCGGCGGCAAGATCATTGTTTACCCGCCACGTCATTCCAGTTTTGTTCCGGAAGAGAATATTCTCGTCGGTAATGTTGTGCTTTACGGTGCAACCCAGGGCGAGGCTTATTTCCGTGGTATTGCCGGCGAACGTTTCTGTGTTCGAAACAGTGGTGTTAGCACCGTTGTTGAAGGTGTTGGTGATCACGCCTGTGAATACATGACCGGTGGTCGTGTTGTCATCATCGGCGAAACAGGACGTAACTTTGCAGCGGGCATGTCCGGCGGCATCGCTTATGTTTACGACGATAAAGATGAATTCGATATTCTCTGCAATAAAGAAATGGTTGAACTTGAATCCATAGAAGAGGATGAAGATATCGAAACCGTAAAAACTTTATTAAGCAATCATGTTCAATACACACAAAGTACGGTGGCTGAAAAAATATTAAACAACTGGAAAGAAAATCAAACCAAATTTGTCAAGGTGATGCCGAGAGACTACAAGCACGTTCTGAATGCCATTAAACGCGGCAAGGAGAAAGGGCTGACGGAAGAAGAAGCGGTAATGGAGGCAGCTCATGGGTAAGATAACAGGCTTCATCGAGTATGACCGCGAAAAACAACCTTATCGTCCTGTTGAAGAACGGCTGGAAGACTGGAACCAGGTCATGCAACCCTGGCCAGTTGAACCCTTAAAAGAACAGGCAGCACGCTGCATGGATTGTGGCATTCCCTTTTGTCATCAAGGTTGTCCACTGGGGAATATGATCCCGGACTGGAATGACCTGGTTTACCGCGACCAATGGATGGAAGCCATTAAGCGTTTGCATGTGACTAATAATTTTCCTGAATTCACCGGCACACTCTGTCCGGCTCCCTGTGAAGGTTCCTGTGTGCTCGGTATTAATGAAGACCCGGTTAGCATTAAAGCCGTTGAACTTTCTATTATCGATAAGGCCTGGGAAAGCGGCTGGATCAAACCAGAGATCGCCGAAGTGAAAACCGGTAAAAAAGTTGCCGTAATAGGTTCGGGTCCGGCAGGCATGGCAGCAGCACAACAACTTGCTCGTGCTGGTCATGATGTCACCTTATTTGAAAGAGCCGATCGCATTGGCGGCTTAATGCGTTATGGTATTCCTGAATTCAAAATGGAAAAGAAACGTCTTGATCGTCGTCTTGAACAAATGCAAGCAGAAGGCGTAACGTTCAAAACCAATGCCCATGTCGGTGACAATATTTCTGTGGATGACGTTCGTGCAGACTTCGATGCATTGATCTTAACGGGCGGTGCTTGCGCGGCACGCGATTTACCAGCCGAAGGTCGTGAGTTAAATGGCATTCATCAAGCGATGGAATTCCTGCCAATGCAAAACAAATTGTGTGAAGGCGATGCAAAGCCAGATGACTTTATCAGTGCCGAAGGTAAACATGTCGTCATCATCGGTGGTGGTGATACCGGTGCCGACTGTTTAGGCACATCAAACAGACAAGGTTGTGCATCCGTGCATCAACTGGAGATCATGGAAAAACCACCAACCGTTCGTGCTGAAGATAACCCCTGGCCCGAATGGCCACGCATTTTCAGAACAGCCTCTGCCCATGAAGAAGGCGTTGAACGTGTTTATGCTGTTTCTACTAAGCGTTTTGTTGACGATGGCAAGGGCAATGTAAAGGCACTGGAACTGGTCAAGGTCGAAATGAAGAACGTCGATGGTCGCATGAGCTTTGAAGAAGTCGCAGGTAGTGAACAGACCTTACCTTGTGATCTTGCCCTGTTAGCAATGGGATTCTTAGGCCCTGAAAAACCCGGCATGCTGGAACAACTCGGCGTCGAACTCGACGGTCGCGGAAATGTGATTGCCGATCCCAAAACCTGGATGACCAGTGTCAAAGGTGTGTTCAGCGCAGGGGATATGAGAAGAGGACAGAGTTTGATTGTCTGGGCGATTGCTGAGGGAAGGAGTGCGGCTGCAGGAGTAGATGAGTATTTGATGGAGTTTTCCGACTTACCTTCACCCGTCTAGTTGAACCGCCACAAGCGGCGCCATTCTTCGTTAAAAAGCTAACGCAAAGCTCCTCATTTACTAATCGTAAACTCCGGCCTATTGAAAAAACTTTTCGCCTCGTCTGACACTCGCCTGAGGTGATTCAAGTTTTGCAACCTTAACTGGTTGAGCAGGGGACTGAAAATCCTCGTGTCGGCAGTTCGATTCTGTCCCTGGCCACCATTTCTAAAACTAGTTTCAAATCTTAATCGTTCGTCGTATTTTCTTATTTTCATACATTTATTTATGTAAACCAAATAACAGATAAAATTTCTTACCAAAAGTTAGGTATTTCAGCATGGGGAAGTAATACGGAATCCTTATTTATGTCTTGCAATAATTACTCCTTTGTAATTAGATCTAAAGATTAATCTTATTTGCTAGGACTTATTACTTAGCTATCGAGGAATTTGATGTCTAAATTAGATGAAAAAACTAAACAGCTCTCACTTGTATCTGATAAAAAAGATACGGCGCATGAGATAGAAGATTTACTCAAGCGTAGAACTGATGAGATTATTATTGCATTCGTTGGACCTATTGGATCAGGTTGCACAACTTCATTTAATATTTTTAAAAAAGTATTGGAAGAAGAATATAGATACGAAGAAGTTAAATATTATCAGCTAAGCAATTTAATAACTGAATATGCCTATTTGATAGATGAAGAATGGGTTAATTCTGATTCTAAAAGTAAGCGTGTTGAAGATTTACAACTATTAGGGAATAAACTCAGACAGAAGTACTTAGACGACTATCTTGCAGCAAAAGCAATTGAAAAAATATCTATACATCGTTTGGAAAATAATGGTTTTGTTAAGGCGAGTGCTGGTAATTTAATACCAGAACCAAAAAGATGGGCTCATGTTATAGATTCATTAAAAAATCCTGCCGAATTAAAATTGTTAAGAGACGTATACGGGGACATGCTTTGAGTTGTAGGTATATTTGCACCAGATGATGTTAGATCAGAAAGATTGCGAACAGATGGCTGGGATGAAGAAACAGTCGTCAAGTTAACATCCAAAGATGACTATGAAGAAATTCATTATGGACAAGGAGTCCGTAGCACTTTTTATCAAGCAGATTTTTTTATCCGTAATGATGGGCAAAATGAAGAAAGGTTAATTACAACAATCAAAAGACATTTAGGAGTTATTTTTGGAGAACCAGTACATACACCAACTAAAGATGAATCTGCTATGCATTCTGCATATGCAGCAGCATCAAGATCGGCATGTATGTCACGACAAGTGGGTGCAGCGATCATCTCTAATGCAGGCGAGCTAATAGGCATAGGCTGGAATGATGTTCCAAAATATAGAGGTGGTTTATACTCAGAAGATGATTTAACAAGTGACCATCGTTGTTTCAAGTGGGGAAGTAAAATTTGCCATAATGATAATCGAAAAGACCGATTATTTGACGATATCTATGACAAATTAAGCATTGATGGGCTTCTTAAAGACGATACGGATGTAGATTCTATTAAAAAATCTTTACGCATCACTGATGTTAATCAATTAATAGAATATAGTCGTGCGATACATGCTGAGATGTCAGCTTTACTTGATGTCATAAGGAATGCTAAGGCTGGTATTATTGGTTCTACTCTTTACTGTACTACTTTTCCATGTCACTTATGTGCTAGACATTTAATTGGAGCAGGAGTTGAGAGAGTTGTCTATATTGAGCCATATCCAAAGAGCTTAGCACTACAATTACATAAAGACGCAACATCATCAAATGAACAAGATAGTGGTAGTAAATTGTTACTGCAACAATATGAGGGCGTGTCGCCTCGTAATGTATTTAAGCTTTATAAACAACAAGATATAAAAAGAAAGGATAAAGGAAAGCTTATAGTCTATAATCGGGGACAAGCTAAGCCACTTGGCTCGGTGTCAGTTGATGACTTCTCAACGCACGAGAAAAGAGTACTAGAGAAGCTAAAATCAATTGAATCAGCTTAAATGTTTTTTAGGGGAAAGCATGAAAAAAGGTAAGAATACGAAATCGAGTATTCCTTCAGAACAACTGCCTTTTTCATTTCCCTTTTCTACTGAAAACAAGCAACCTACCATTGAAAATGTGCAATCTATTAACAAAGCATGTGTTGTAATCAAAAGTAAGACTGTTAATTTTCGTCAAGCTAAGCAAAATACTAAACGTGACGAATTAATTAAAGATTTGCATCATTTTAGAGCTCAAAAATAAAATATACTTAATATTCTAAGAAATTTGGCTACGCACAGACGTCAAAAGTTCGTGCATATTTGGTGGTTCATGGAATAAAAATAAAAGGGGTCGCCCATAAGTCGTTTCATGTCAACAGGGCGATAAGCATCGAAGTGACACCACCCTGTTTTTTAAATTTATTTAGTCGTCGTGTCCTGCATCCGAATTTTATTTGTGCGTGCTACTTCAAAATGAAGTGCTTCAGTCACCCATCAGGTTCAAGATGGTCGGTGCTGCCATTTGGCAGGTTTGCCGTCACCCCTGGCAAATTATTTGCCCCATAAAATAATCGGTACCCCAATGTAACTAATTAGTACAGAGTAAAGGACTGTACGTCAGTCTCCGGTGAGTTTACACCGAGGGCACTTCACTAAAACTAAATGAAAGGCGGTGATGGATATTCAGAGTACCGGGTTGTTCGCCATACCCCTTTCGACCTCATCACCTAAAACGCATCACCCAAAGGCACGTGTTATATCAAAGACCGTATGTTCCTTTAACATGTGATAACACGCACGGGTTAGTTTATTTGCGATTGTTTTTTTAGCCACCATCAACGGTACTCTTTTACATTTTCGTTGGTAGTAGTGTTTGATCGTTGGTTCCCAAATGGTGGCATAGTGCGCTGCTTCAATAAAGGCCATCGCCAGATATCGATTGCCTTTTCCCTTTGATTTGCCGTTACTCATTCGGTCAGTTGGTACACAGCGGGCATAAGATGAATAATTCCCCACCTGTGAAAAACGTTCAATGGGCCCGGTTTCCAACAAAATGGTCATGCCTAATATCTTACCAATACCAGGTGTGCTCGTGATAATAGAGAAGGACGTGTCTTGCTTACAATAAGACAACACAAAATCCTCTATCTCTTCAACCTGTGTTTTCAGTTGTTGTATCAGTTCGAGCGTATGACCTGCAGTAAACAAGGTGGCTACATCTTTAAAATACAACGATAACTTTTCTTGTGTTAATCGTTTTACTTGATGGCCGCTCAAGCGCTTACCCGTATGGCGAGTGATCATGCTCTGCAAACTCAGTAACTGAGCGGTACGTTGTCGAACCAATAATAATCGGCGTCGCAACATATCACGAATATATCGTTGTGTTTTAGGGTAAATATAACCAGTTGGTAAAATATTAAGCCTAAGAAGATGCGCCAGAAATCGCGCATCCGTTTCATCGTTGGTGTGCTTGATACCATTGTATTGTTTAATGGCTAATGTATTCGCTAGGTGAACAGTATAATCGTTCTCGATTAGTCCATCGACTAGCCAATACCAGTTGTACGTCGACTCAACGACAATTCCCGTTAAATCCTGTGCAAACGGTTTTAAATGTTGGGTGATGGTCTCAAGGTCATTATTTACTCGCTTTTCACTAATCACACGATCGGTGTCGTCGATCATGGAAATTACGCTGTTGTTGCTATGTAGATCTATTCCGCAGTAAAGTGACATTAGTCGTCTCCTGTTTAGGTGGGTAAGCCACCTGAGTTTATCTCTGGATGCCTCCGAATGGGAGGTGACGGCTTATGATTTTCAGTGACAAATGAAAATGAATCTCATTTGTCACCGACCCCTTTCTTGTTTCAGGCGGACATTGTTCTACTGGATGCTGGATCAAGTCCAGCATGACGGCCTTAAGTAAGTGCCATTCGGGTCTGGCTCTTTTCTTTGTGCAAATATAAAATTAAAAAAACAACTATTCAGTTTTTTTCTTTATTACCCTTGTTCGCCAAATAAGAACGGTAAACCGCATCAGTAACAGTACCTGCTTTTTTGGGAGGCACATAACTCTCAGGTTCTTTATCATCAAGATAGGCTTGCGGTATCTCGTTATCAAGTTCTGGAAATTCGGTCACATATTTCGGTTCGACAGAAGTATCGATAAGCCCGGAGAAATCAGGTGCCACCGAATCACGCGGTGTGAGCGCTTTACTACCCGAAGCAAATTGATTACGCAGCGTCGAAATGATCGAAGTATGGTCAAAATATTGTCCCATGGGTGGGCGGAAAACCTTTGTACTCACATAAGGGTTAATAAAAATTGCAGGGACACGTGGGCCATACATCGTATAGGGAAAATTGGCAAAATCCTCGGAGTTACTGAATGGTGATGTCGCCGGTGGTGGTGCAACATGATCAAACAAGCCACCATGTTCATCGTAGGTGATAATGAGAAGTGTCTTGTCAAAAAGCGATTTGTTAGAGGCCAGGGTCTGGTACACATCTATAAGAAACTTTTCCCCATCATTAATACTGATGGGCGGCAGACCCTCATCCACCGTAGAACCACCAGGATGGTTACTGTTCGGTGGAATAGACCCACTGGCAGAATACTTTTGATAACGTGGCTCTATGAAACTATACGTAGGTAAAGAATTATTACTGACATCATAGACAAAGTCCGCATAATCCGGTATATCGCTTGAGTAAGCATAAACATTACCGCCTTCGATCGAATTCCAATTATCATACACGTACTCCAGGAATGCAGAGATCGGCCTTTCACCATCATAATAGACCTTCCAGGCTTTTTGTGAGGAATCACTATTGGCTTCATCCAGTGTTTCAAAAATCGTTGGATAATCTAACTGCCCACTTAAAGGATCGAGATCATTATAATTAGGATAATCGACATTATTTAGATAAGAATAATATTTCCCGTCATTACCTTTGTAACACCCTGGCGTCGCACAGTGGGTAAACAAACGATTCGGCCAGGTCTGAACCGGACCGGACCCAAAATAACCATCGCTAACCGCGTATACACTAGCAAGTAAATTAGTGATTGGAATATTACCGGCTTGATAATATTGCATAATGTTGCCGACTGTCATCGGATCACCCTTATGTTTTTTTAGCGCTTTTGCATAATTTGTGATAAAGCCCTGCATCGACCCGTCACTGATCTGTTCCTTCATGTCCTCGTAATCTTCATTAGGATCGGGAAAAGGTATAATCAGTGCAGCATCATCCACAGCTGCCTGAAATGCATACAGATCACCAAGAAGGGGAGGAGCCACTGGGTTAGACCAGCCAGGCGGGACACCATCGAAGTTTGGCCCAGAGGGATAGAGGCCACCAAGTATATTATCGAAAGAACGATTTTCAAACATAAGCACCACAACATGTTCTATGTGGCCGAGGGGTTTTGAAGTACTCATCTATCCATCCTCCTTGATATAAACTGTATTTGTAGTTAATCCAGATATTCAATCTGAATTGTCTGACAGCGACGATTTCCATCCGCCAAAATCATTAAAGCATAGAAATTCTACTGCCGCATGACACAGTATAGAATTAATTCACCACTAAACAAGAAAACATATAAATACTATATGACTCGAATGGCATTTACTTAAGGCCCAAACCCAGAGAACAAAAGGTGACGGAGTGATTTAATTTTAACCACTCCGGCACCTTTACTTGTATTCTGAATAAGTAGGGTCAGGTACAACTTTTCTAAGGTGTTAAAGAATAAAAGGTGTGATAAGAAGTGTATCAAAAGGGTCAGAGCCTGAGGTATCCCCACGAATCTCAAGATAGCCATTGATGTTTTCGTAAGAGACATTGGAATTCTTGTTCAGCCATACTGATATGTTTATCAGGCAACAAGACCCTTGTATTCTGAATCATATGTAAGCCGATAAAGAGTACAGATAACACCCGTTTGTGTCTCACGGAATTCGCCTGAAATTGATAGTGTTGCTCACTAAGCACTGTGGCCAATCCTAATAACCATAGAACCATCATAGCGAGACTCGCCAACAACAATAAAATTTGTAAGCGCATGACCGAAGCCGTGCGATGATAGGTCAAACTTAAACCAAATCGATGGCTCTTCACATCACGGAAACTCTCTTCTATTTGCATCCTTAATCGGTAAAGGCGAGTAATTTTTTTGGCGAACTTGGCAGTAACGGGTAATGAGGTGGCGAGTAACCAGGGTTCACGTTGTGCTTTCGCATTTTTACGACTATGGCTATTTTTTGCAGTTTCACCTAGACGATTCTTGTGTTTACGTCCTTTCAATTTACCTTTGTAAACGACGAACTGACAATGAATTTTGTTACGTACCGTGAGTACGCCTTCTCCCAGATGTTTGGGAGCTGCTGAAGCCCATTGGTAACATCGTTTCGCATCAAACCAACGTCCACCTGACGTCCAGCGCATATCATGACGATTACGTACACGTCCCACCCAATCCCAGCCTATCGATTCCACCAATTGAAACCAGGTCGTTCTAAACCCCGCATCGGTGATTAATATTGGTCGGCAGCTGTTCGGCAAGAGCAGTTTAAACTGATGGAGAAATTGCTCATGTGTTTTTAACTTCTCTTTGGTCTTAATCGTATGCACTTCCTCATACAAGGTGATTGCACGGCCTTCAGAGGCAATGGCTGCGCGCAGGACAAAGTGTTGTTTGTACTCATCCATATCCGACCAATCAATCAGTATTATCGGACGTATTTGTGTCCCCACCAATTGATGACATAACGCACGATAGACTTCAATGCTCTCCTGATGAAGATGCTGATTGGATAACAGGCGATCTGCTCGTTTAATATTGTGTTTATGGCTGGTTTGGCTGTCTATGGAACGCCCCAAGTCGGTTACCGTTAAACGTTGTCCTCTCAATGCAGCCAGCACATTGGCTTCGACCGAGGCACGTCGAGTTTGATGCATATCGGGACAAGTATTCTGTATCAATTTGTGTAACACTTTCTCTGCCTGCATGATGAAATACTCCTATGTTGACCAAGTTTCGCAACTCGATCTGATCGGAATTCATCATGTAGGTTCACATCACTATGCTGTTTTTTTATAAACCGTTGTTTTTGATCGACTTTTTATAATTATTCGTGGGGATACCTCAGGGTCAGTGTCGATCGATATGGGTAAAGTTAAAATTTGGACAACTGCTGATTTCGATACCATGCCATGGCATGACAATTACTTTCATGGAATGAAACTAGAAGCAGGTGATTATGGTTCGGGTGAATTATTTTTTGATCTAGATTACATCCTTGAATGGGATTGTGAAGACAAGGGTAATATCCTATTTCATATTGCCCCTGCTGTGCTGCAGTTTCATGATGTATCTGCGCTTAAGGTCACGCTTGATTATGACTCACCTTCAGCAGCACTTGGGCCTTTCTCAATTAATGGGATAGAGCGACAGTTTGTTCAGCGTGAAAGATACGAAGCACAAATCTGGAAATTAAAAGTCAATTGGCCTGTCGGCAAAATCATTTTGGAGTCTTCAGGGTTTACTCAGAGATTAACTGGAGATGTTCATATTAAATCTGAGCAATATCTGGAGGCATCCGAACGTAAGGTGCGCACTGAGTAAAGTGCATAGTCAAATAAGCATTGTCTTAATTCTGGACAGACCCCATTTCCTTATCGATATTAAAGTGTATTAATTTGAAAGATCATTGAAACTAATTAGGATAGATCCGTCTTTTTCATAATTATTATTCTCGATTAATTTTCTAGCCGCAGTTTCAATTTCCTTTCTGTATGTTTTGGCTGTTATTAGTGGTTCTTCAGAAACTTCTTTGAATTTTGATTTAATATCAGCAAGGTTAATTCTACAGGATACTCGGTTTCCACTGACTTGGGCCGCAATGGTAATAACTTCCGTTACCGGGTTCCAGCAATGTAATCCCGGGAAAGAAATACTGCCATCACCTGTTTTTTTCTGCTTATGGACTATAGTTTCCATGTTTATTTGACCTTGGCATTATGTGAAATACTGAATTTAAGGGGAATATTAATATTGACCTCTTTCAATTCACCATACTTAATACTTGTTGCTCACTATTATCAAACTGCTTGGGCAGTCTTTGAAGTTGAACGCCTGCTACTACGGCTGCCGGATTTATTATTTCTATTATACGAAGCGTTCGGTTTACCGTATTTGCTACTTGCACATCATTCGACTCTTCGACGACCTCATTATCAGTCTGGCACAACACAGAAATCATGAGGGTATTGTTCTTTGCCTGACCTTGGTTGTTAAATAAAAAAGATACTCACAAATTTTATATATTTATTGTTTGCCGATCTCTAACGTTATATAATTAGCGCCTGTCCGATGAGGTATGAACTCACCGAACAGGCTAACCATAACCAACTCTCGAGGAGTTAATCATGACTACATACGAGTGTACTACAAACCCTGTCGTTCTTAAAAACACCCCCACTCTTTATCCTGTTAATTCTTCATCTAAACCACTGCATGTTGCCGAAGACAGCGATGACTATGGTGAAGATTCTGGCAGCAAACCACTCAACAAAGCCGCATTAAAAAATCTGCGTATCGACACAGACAGCCTGAAGCGCTATATCGAACAACAACTGGACACCCACAAAGACAGCCTCTCCCTACGAATCGTTCGACTCTTCGACGACCTCACAATCGGTCTCGCACAACGCAAAGAAATAACCCTGTTCGAACTCCTCATCGAACACACCTTGTACGCCGATAAAGAACCCGCCCAAGACATGTGTGCCTTATTAGCCGTACTCAATAACGACGCCCTCATCGAACTGGAAGAATTCGACATCGTCAATGCTGCCACCTACCTACGCGATACCATGAAAAAAGACATGATACGCTGGCACCTGCAAGACTATCGAGAGACACAAGCAGAGAGAGTAAAAGAAAAAAAGGAAAAAAAGCATCGTAAGAAGTAATCAATAAACTTAGCTGGCGTGAACAACATCACGCCAGTTTTTTTCTTTAAATCGCTAGATTTTTACACGAAAATTAAAGAGAATCAAAAGGGAAATATCAAGAATCTATAGGTAGAGTGACGCAGGACGATGGACATGGATATTCAAGTGTCGCGGTCGCAGGATGCGAAAGAGCGATTAGCCAAAGCCGAGCGGCATAGGGTTGTTTCTTCTCCTTACCATGCTAACCAATCGGAGACAGACTACGTTTTTTGAGCAACCGGCTAAAGCTTTTCAGTCATTTTCATACAAACGATTGAGTTTCTCGGTCAGGGTATTGTCGGGCATTTCAGCCCCCGCGCGGCCATACCAGTATTGCGCATAGCTTTGGGTAGCTTTATCCCATTGCGTTGACATAACTTGACCAGGCGTTCGCGTGACCGGTTGAGTAGTTTACTGTCGGTGGGAAAGGTAACTGCCTTTTCTTGCACTGTCGTATCCACCGTGACACGTTTGAAGTCTCGCTTTTTCACGGTGCCACTCTTAAGCCCTGCCTGAATAGGACGCAGCAAGTAGTTTCTCGCAACCCGTCTCACCAATACGTTGACGAAAGCGTGACAGAGAGCTTGGGTCAATGGGAAGTTGATGCTGGAAATACTCTTCACCACACAGGTATTGCCAGTAAGGATTTTCAACCCAGCTTGTCACCACCTGCTCATCAGATAAATCATGCATTTGTTTAAGATATTCCAAACCCACCATCAAGCGGATCGGCTTACCGGGGGAGCCGTTATGGTCACAGGTAGAGCGTGCCGAATGCCTCCTCGAACGATTGCCAGTTGATGAGCGACGCGAGTTTTATAAAGCGCGTGGCGTTTGCTCCAACAGGTTGGATAATTGGCTGCGAAACAGATCCACTTCGGGCGAGTGATCAGTCTTTTTCGGTGTCATTTTGTTGTTTGGAATTGCAAGAAAGTAGAGACTTATTATACAAAATCTTGCAATTACAGACCACTAAAATATCAATTATTTATATGATATTCAATGTGTTATGGGTTTTTCACGACTGACTGTTTAAGCTCAATCTTTAATTTTCAATGAACTATAAGTTCTATTTTGTATTAATTCAGTGTTGTTGAAGAGCAACTTTTCCAATCAGTCTAGGCAGCATATATCACTTCTCTTTTTGACACGAAACGCCCCGAAAGGAAATCCTTAGTGATGAATTTGCTTGTTCTGGGGTAAGCCCAATGGCCAGCAGTACATGAGATGGTTGCATTGTATCGCTACTACAGGCAGCACCAGACGAAATAGCAATATTAGGTATCTTCTCCATTAATTCATTCGAATTAATACCTTCAATAATAATATTAAGGTTCCCCATGATTCGGTGTTCTGTATTACCGTTATAATAATTCCACTGGCCTTCTCAGAAAGTTCTTTTAAAAAAGTTTCTCGTAATTCATTTGCATGCTCATTATCTTCTTTCATTTTGCTAACTGCTAACCGACAGCATTCACCAAAGCCAGCGCATAAGGCTGTTGGTAATGTTCCGGAGATAGCTGGAGTTCTTGCCCACCTCCAAAAATAATAGGTTTTAATAAATCAGTTAACTCTTTTGATATATATAGAGCCCCTATCCCTTTTGGACCATACATTTATGTGCCGATAAACTAGCCATAGAAATATTCAACTCTCTTACATCTATCGGAATTCTACCAACTGCTTGAGCTATATCTGAATGAAAAATAATATTTTTCTTTACAAATAACGCCAATTTCTTCGAGGGGTTGAATAACGCCAATTTCATATTTACCGCCATAATTGAAACTAATTTAGTATCTGGGCGTATTGATTGTTTTAATTTATTTAGATTGATTAAACCTTCTCGATCAACATCGATAAATGTTACTTCGTATCCTTACTCTCTATTTCCCTCACTGTATTAAGAACACTATTGTGCTCTGTTACGCACGTAATCACATGCCCATTACCGGAGTTAAAATTTCTTAAAAGTCCTTGCAGTGAAATATTGTTCGATTCGGTTGCTCCAGAGGTGAAAATGATTTCCGATGAGATTGCTCCAATAGACCTTGCTATCAGTTGGACGTGCATTTTGGATTACATTATGTGCATTAACACCATATTTATGGGTCAAGGTTATGTGGATTGCCATAATGATGCATATAAGAATCATTCATTACACTCCAGCACAATGATTATCAATCGGCGTACTTGATTGATAATCCAGATAGACATTTTCTAATTTCATAAGGTGAAAAATATTTTCCTAGAATTACATTATCCCAGAAATTATAAATAGATTATGCATTTTCATGGAAAATCCTCAAAGGTCAATCCATATTTTGTATGCATATTGGTCAAATATTGTGTACAAATTTTACACAATTTATTCTATAATACCAAGGTGTTAAATTACCTATTTAATTGATTTATACATATGTTTCAATCACTTAAAATAATTCGAAATTTAATAACTATAAGTTACATCAAACTAATAACGCAAAGAGATTATATTATGAGTTCAAACCTCTCTCAGTTAGAGTACAGAAAAAAAATACTGAAGCATTGGATGTCGCTTCATTTGAATTAGTTTCAACAGACGGAAGCATATTACCTCCATTTACTGCAGGTTCCTCATATTGATGTGCATTTAAATGGTAATATTCTAAGACAATATTCTTTATATAATTCTCCCAAAGAACGTGAGCGTTATTGTTTAGGTGTTTTACGAACACCTGAAAGTAAGGGCGGTTCGATTGCCATGCATGATGAAGTAAATGAGGGGGATGAAATTCAGATTAGCTCACCGAGAAATTGCTTCCATTTAATTGAAAATGCAAAATCTTCATTGTTATTAGCTGGAGGTATAGGCGTTACTCCAATTATGTGTATGGCACAACGTTTACATGATCTAAATGCCAATTTTAAAATGCACTATTGCGCTCGAAGTCAGGAACGCAATGGTCTTCCATGATTTCTTTTCCAATTCACCATATGCAGATCGTGTTTCGTTTCATTTTGATGACGGTGCTAAAGAACAATTATTCGATATACCGGGTGAATTAAAAGATTATAAAGAAGGGACTAATCTGTATGTATGTGGTCCGACAGGTTTTATGGATGCCGTAATACAGAATGCAGAAAAAACTTGGCCAGTTTACAGCAATACATCGTGAATATTTTTCTGCCGATCCAAAAGCAGGACATGATGACGATGAAGGATTTACTGTACAAATTGCAAGTACGGGTAAAGAATATAATGTTCCCGCTGACAAAACGATAATAGAGGTGTTGCGCGAGGATGATATCGACATCCCGGTCTCATGCGAACAAGGCATATGCGGCACTTGTAATGACTAATGTGATTGAAGGGTACTCCTGATCATCGAGATTTATACATGACCGATGCTGAAAAAGAAGCAAACAATAAAATGACGCCCTGCTGCTCACGCGCTTTATCTGATACTATTATATTAGATCTCTAGTAATTTTCTTATAACCAATCTAAATCACATAATAATAACATGTGAAAGAAATCATAGACCCTCAAGAATTGAAGTACGTTTAGCATCATATTTTTCTAAAGAGATTAATTTCTTATCATAAAGATTTTTTAATCTTACTAGACGTTCTTCCATCGTTAATTCTGACGCACCAATTATTTTTTTGTTCACGTAATTTTTTCTTTAAACGTGCATTTTCTAACCTCAATTCACGAGCCTGGCGTGCTTCCTCAGAATTGTTCTTATCAATAGGATTGCTTTCTTTCTGAGAAGATTTTTCTTTCGAAAGTTTAGCTTTAGTGGGTGTGTTTTGTGTAACAGCCTTTAATGCTTCTATTTCTATATTGTTAGCGATCTGTTCATAGTGTAATTGCAACCAGTCATTACGATCTGCATTATATTTGATTCCAGACGCATCAACTATATTGAAAAAATTAGAAGCTGTTCTGGCACGTAAACCAGGTTCACCAGCTCGCTCTCCCAAGATTAGGTTTAGACGCCCACCAATATAAAATACCTCTACCGGTAATAAATTTTCCTTTATTAATTTTATCATCTAAGACAAAAACAAGATCCAGCTTACTGTTCGCAGTATTCAATCCTTCTTGAATATGTACTGCTAATTGTTCAGATTGGCCTTTCGAGAAAATAATACGGTAGTTATTATTATCACCCTTAGCTTTTAGGTGTTGAAATGCAATGGCAAGTGCTTTTGAATCTATTTCAGTAGGATGATCATTTCTTGCTGAACGAACAACATCCAAAGCAACCAACTTAACATATTGATTCCCTTCTTCCCAAACATCTAAATCTTTAAAAAAAGCATGGCAATTTGAGCAAAAAGTAAACATAAACAGCGATATACATACCCGCCTCACTACAGTTATATAATTCATAAAATATATTATCCTTCTATTGTCTGAATAATCTTATATTTTCAGGAGTTTCATTATTGGTACTTCGGAATGGATTAATATCCAGCCCCCTCGTCTCAGGTACCTAGTGTATACAGTTAATTCTTCTGGTTTACATTGCTGCAAAATATCCAAAAAGATATTTTCAGTGCATTGTTCATGAAAGTCACCGTGTTTACGATAAGAAACAATATATTTTAGTAAACTGGCACGTTCAATTGTCTTCCCAGAATATTCTATATAGATGCTCCCCTAATCAGGTTGTTTTGTTAAAGGACAATTAGTTTTCAACAAATGAGAATATAGTTTTACATTAGTAACAGAGCCTTCTATTACCTGAAGGAGGCTTGCATCACGACTATATTTTTCAATGCTGACATCTAGGTGATCCAGACAAAATCCTTTAAAGTTTTCAATTGAATAATTTTTATCCGATACAGGAGAAAATTTGACGCTGACAGGTTCGCTTGCGCAAGCAGATAAATCCGTTTCCAATAAATCACTTACCTCTTCAACATTATTAAATCTTGTCTGCGTGAAAGAATTTAAATAAAGCTTGAATGACTTGGATTCAATCAGGTTAGTAGATTTAAGCGGGATCCGAATTTCTGCAACAACAACAATGGGCAGACCATTTTTATTTAACCAAGAAAGTTCATAAGCATTCCAGATATCGCAACCGATATAAGGCGATTTTTTATAACCATATTTTTTCCATGTATTTTCTCTTGGTATTGCACATAAAAGTGATGAATCATACTGACTAACATATGTAACTTTTTTACCCAGTGGAGAAAGAAATACTTCTTCTGATACCATATTCTTATTTCATGATTTAGATTTTATGATTAACACATTATATCATTGTATAAATTATAAATAAGGAAAAATAAACTACCCCGCAGCAATCTGACGGGGTATTGCACTGAAGTTTAATTATTCAATCGTGGCAAACCACGGGGAATACACCCTCAGTGATTAAAATAATTAATCACTGAGGATATCATTGAAGGCGAACCCAGTCCAAATATTTCAATCAAATCATTTCTGTATTGAACGGAAAATTTGTCCGCAGGTATATGAATTTCCTCTGCCATATTCAATGGTACTTCTTCGGGTTTTTGACTCTCGACAACTGTAACATCTTCACTGTTCGTTACTATTTGGTATTCAGCATAGTCTTCTGCCGTTGCACCTGGAATATTAGTTGCTGTAATTTGGTATATCGCAGTTTCTGTAGCGGATATTGGAGAACCAATATCGTAGAAATGACTAGTCATAACAGAACCATCATCACTCTTATAATCTACACGTAGATCTATCGCAAAAGGATAAGTGAGATCATGAACATAAAAGACCTCTCTTTCTCTCTCCTTCTTCATCATTAAAACCTCGCTCTACTTCAATATAGGGAAATTCCATATGTAAACCATAATCTGTATGTTCTAATTTATAGTCAGGCACCTCGGGCCTATTCCGACTACCAAAGGTTTTCATATGTACCCAAGAAAGGTGAGGAATGTCATTAAAATTTTCACATGACGACTCAGATGCCTTCCAATTTCCTTTCGGAATTGGAAAATGAATCCAGTCATCTCCATGGTTTTCAAGTAATTCCCATTCGGGTAAAGGGCGTGAGGCTTCAGGGTTAAGACATGCCCAAATAATTCCATACTGTTCAACTGCCTGATAATTTATGAGACACATTTTGGATGGAATCGTTTTTGACTGATCTTGTAGTGCAGGAATCTTGGTACATTTGCCTTCTTGGTTATAATGAAGACCATGAAACGGACATACAATATTGTCTTTTTGTTCATCAATCCAACCCAAGCCTAATTTAGCGCCGCAATGTATACACAGATCACGAGCAACTGTTACTCCTTGATTTGTTCTGTATACCATTAATTCAATATCCAATAATTTGCTTGCAAATGGTTCATCTGTAACTTCATGAGAAAAAGCAACTGGGTGCCAAAATGAGGCAAGGATATGCCAATTACTTTCAGTTATAGAACTATTACGCGGATAATCAATTTTAACCTGATGGTCAGTACTTTGGTACATAATAATATTCTCCTCTTATATTAAAAACTATCTATAATGAATATTTTTAATTTTTGATAACCTTTACTATTTACACGCTTAATTTAGTAAATAAGTTTATTTTTTCTATATTAGTTATGGTCGAATTGATAATATTATATCCAGAAGCATTTGAGCAGAATACCTGATGTGAACAAAAATATATCTGATGATAATATTTACGGATAAACAACATTTTATTTTCGGTGAGTCCTTTTATGAAAATGGAGGGCAATTTGGATCATTGCACGAAACATATCTTAATTTAATAGTCGTATATAAAGGCATCGTTAATGTCGTTGCGGATGAATTAAATTATGAAATAAAAGAAAATGAGGCAAGTCTTATTTATAGTGAAAATATGATTACCTTAGTATTTCCTCGCTCGAAGTCTTCGCATATCGTCTGGTGTGAAACGGGTGAATTATTAGCATCACAAGCCATGCTTAAACAAATAAAATCACCACCTTATACTCTTCCTTGTTCAGATCGTTTGAACACATTACTTAAAATGGGCGTTAATCTTGAGCATGGTGAAAGTTATAACTATGAATTGTTAATACAATCAGTTGGCACTGCCGTTTTTCATGAATATTTTTATCAATCTAATTTACTGGGAAAAGATTCTCCTTTGCCTACAAGAGTACTCTATGTAAAAAAATACATTGACGAAAACTACGTCAAATATATTGACCTTGATGAGGTTGCGAAAAATGCAGGTATTAGTAAACAGCACCTTTCTATCCTCTATAAAAAACATCTTCGATGCACTCCTACACAATACTTGTGGAAAGTAAGAATAGAAAATGGTGCACATCTGTTAACAAAATCTAATTTACGCGTCTCTGAAATATCAGATAGGTGTGGTTTTAAAAATCCTTATCATTTTTTACGCTATATTATAATTTTTTATAATCATTCCCCGAAAGAATTACGCCAACGTAACTGGTATAGAGAGCCAAGTACTATTAAGGATAATGTATCTATTAAAAACCTAGGGCCATATAGGCGTTGAATTTATTTAACGACTTTATTAATTAGTTCTAATCCCAAAAACCGTCGTGGACTTTTATAATCTCTTCTTCAATTTCTGGAAATGGTCCTCGAACTTCAATATCTCTTTGTCCTGCTTTAAACACGGTTCGACAATTAAGATTAAAGGTAGGATTTTCAGAATGATTACCAGTAAGAGATAAGAGTGTCATTTCTGCCACACCATACACACAGGCATTCAATCCTGCCCAATACAATGCGCCAGCACACATTACACACGGTTCTACAGTTGTATACATCGTGCAATCTTGAAGCAACACTCTGTCATATTTAATTGACGCCATTCTCATTAAATTGGTTTCGGCATGTCCCGTTGCATCATGCTCTGATTCACATGTGTTTTCTGCTTCGAGCAAAACATTGCCTCTTGCATCTACAAGTATTGCACCAAAAGGATGATTGCCATTTTTACGAGATTGCTCTGAAATTTCACAGGCATGCATTAAATATTCAATATCAGATAATGATTCCATCGTTATATATTTCTGTATATTTTTTCAACTTGCCATGGAACCTTGCAGGCCAAGCTCTTTCCATTTACGTCGGTAAGCAATGGATCATGCATCCGTTAAAACATGATATTCATCGGCTATATTTAATGGGACATGTTCTGGATGTTGATCTTCAACAGTAGCTCTATCTTCTTCATTGATTACCTCCTGAAACTGAATATATTCATCGGTAGCTTGATCAAGATCATAATTTCGTGCCTTTAATATTACTACCCATGATTTTTTTGTTGATACAGGGCATACCGCATCGTATATCTACTCAGTCCTGCCATCAGGTATTTTAGTAATGAGCGTTGAAGAAAAAGGAAAGGTGTAATGATAATAATAATCGCACACTACATTTTTCTCCTCACCACTAAATGTATCCCTGTCTAATTGGTTTACTTTTACTGTACGACTCAAACCATATTCGGTCTCAGTAATTTTATCCTTATTTACTAAAGGTTTGCTTCTATTTCCAAATGTTCCCGCATGTATCCACGAAAAGTGAGCGATATCATTAAAGTTTTCAGCATGTCTTGATGCTGAAGCATTCCATACAGTCTCCATTTTTATATTTCTGTAATGAAGAATTTTCCATGGCATCCCATTCAGGGATCGGAAACTTTGCTTCTTCAGGTTTCAGACAAGTCCAAATAATGCCGTAACGTTCAACAACAGGATAGGTTTCTAATTTTAAACTTTCTGGTATTTTTGCATCCGGGCCTGCGGCAGGGATTAATGTGCACTTGCCCGTTCTATCGTAATGTAAGCCATGATATGGACAAACGATCTGATTATCTTCCATCCATCCCAGACTCAGTGTTGTACCATGATGGGGACATAAATTTTTTGCAATGCTGATACCTTTATCAGTTAAGTATAATACCAATCGTTGATCAAGCAGAATTCTCTCTATGGGTTTATCCATGACATCATGGCTAAATACAATTGGATGCCAGAATGAAGCGAGCACATGCCAATCGTTTTCACTAAAACTAAAATTGGGTGGTAACGATAATTTATTATTCATTTAAAACTAAAACCTCTCATTTTTTAATGGAGATGATTCATATAGTCATTTAATTCTTTAAATAAGTCCTGTTTTAGCGCCTCACTGGCAAACGAAGCCGTTATACCGTTTTTTGCTAGTGAGTAAACATCATCATTACTGAGCTTGAGTGCGGTATAAATAGATTGATAATTCTCATTCATATAGCCGCCAAAATAAGCAGGATCATCTGAGTTAACAGTCGCACATAAACCTAAATCCAGCAGTTGATTTAGATTATGATCTTCCATACGCTCATAAACACATAGCTTTACATTTGAATGCGGACAAACAGTTAACGGTATCTGTTCTTCAATTAAACTCTGAATTAATTTTTCATCTTCGACACAACGAACATCATGATCGATACGTGATACTCTTAATAAATCCAATGCACTCCAGATATATTCGGGTGATCCCTCTTCTCCAGCATGAGCAACCGTAATAAATCCCTCAGCCCGTGAGTTATCAAATATATTTTTAAATTTTCCGGCGGGTGACCTACTTCAGAAGAATCAAGCCCCACTCCATATATTAACTTTCAACGGTAAGGTATAAGCCTCCGTCTTCAGACGGAACAGGCTTTAGCCGCAAACTATAAATTATCCTCTATCGAAGGCCATTTTTTATAGAGGATAATATATGAACTACGATAAAGGCAAGTACACAGCGTATTTTCATCGCTATCATTTGGTTTGGGTAACGAAATATCGTTATAAAGTACTCAGAGGAGAAATACGAGAAAGAGCCCGAGAGATTATTCGTCAGGTGTGTTCAGAAATGAGAGCAACCATTATAAAAGGGGTATTATCGAATGACCATATCCATATGTTTGTTTCAATCCGGCCGAATATATCAGTGAGTGATTTCATGAGACGAGTGAAAGGTCGGTCATCAAGGAAATTGCAAATGGAATTCCCGGAGTTACGCCAATGTTACTGGGGCCAACGATTTTGGGCCAGAGGATATTTCTCAACGACCAGTGGTAACGTTACGAATGACGTTATATTTTAGTACATCGAAGCCCATGAAAACAAACCTACCGGCATCAGCCGGTAGTGGTTTAGTAAAACACATATCGTCTCTTCCATGCACGAAAGAAAGGCGATGATGTTTGATTTGTCCGATGGTTTTATCAGTTTGCCTGGTGGTTACGGCACTTTAGATGAAATAATAGAAATTCTTTCATGGAGACAACTGGAAATTCACAGAAAGCTCTGCGGTTTACTTAGTCGTCCCTGAAGATTAAGCAAAAACACAAAAGTTTATTTTCTGATTTCCCGCTATTTTCAAACTTAATCGACGAAAGATAGCTTGAAAATATCGAAGCCAATAAAACCAGGCCAGTAGCTTAGCCATATTGTATGCAGCGGCAGCTAATACGACATTAGCACGGTCTCCCGCTTTGCCTTTTAAGTGATTTCTGTTCAATCGATGGTCTGATTTTAGATGACCGATAATGGGCTCGATTGCCGCACGTCGCTTCATCCACTTTCGTAAACTTCTTGTCGCTCGTTTGGGTATCTTTCCCACAAGGTGAATTTTCGTATCGCCTTTTAATCCATGACCTCGGTAACCCATATCACAGTAAGCATCTTGTGGCGTGATGCCGGTTAACTCACTCACCTGGTTCAGTGCACTTTCGAGTGTATGACCATCGTATGGGTTATCTAAACTTTGGGCTGAGACGATGCTTTTGTTCCAAACTCATACCGCTTGTGTATTTTACCTTTAGCAATGCAACGAACGTCAGGCTCATGGATGCTATAGAGTTTGTTCTTATCAAGGCGTTGCTGTTTTAATAACCGTGTTGAGCGCTCAATTAAAATAGAACGTTTGTGCGCTTCGCGCACTAACGTGACACGCATTTTATGATACAGCCTGGCATCGGTGGGAAAGCCGATGGCTTTCTCTTGCACGGTGGTATCCACATTGACATGCTTCAATGTGTGAGGTTTAAGGGCCTTTGTTTCCATCGCAACATTAAGGATCTCTTCAAGTAAAGCCTCTAACTTATCGCCCACTCTGTTTCGCCATTTAACCAGCGTTGTTGGATGCAATGGCAGGTCGTGCTGTAATTGCTCATAACCACAAAAATATTGCCAATAAGGGTTTTCAACCCAACGCTCAACAACGCTTTCGTCACTTTCATCAAAGGTATATTTCAAGTAGTGAAGGCTCGCCAATAAACGGATCGGTAATGCCGGGTGACCACAGCCTATACTGTAAACAACGTCGATTATCTTCAATGCGTGACCAATTGATTTCCTTGGCTAAACGGCACAACGGATGTGACATGTTAAGTATTTGAGAGAGCTGGGCGCGGTATAAATCAGGGTGATTATCAGCTGTCTTTGGCTTCATAGTTCGCAAGGTTTTAAGTGCTATGACTTGTTTTCTTGCAAACTATTTTACCTTTATTAAGAAATTTATTTTTTGTTATTAATGATTTATGTGCTCTTCAGGGGCGACTAGTTAGAAATAAATTGTATGGATAATTTCAAAACGTGATCTTTCATTAAGTATTTTAGAGGAGATTCTGTTGAATATTGAAATAC
Organism: Gammaproteobacteria bacterium; assembly: GCA_965250225.1. Classification (GTDB taxonomy): domain Bacteria; phylum Pseudomonadota; class Gammaproteobacteria; order Eutrophobiales; family Eutrophobiaceae; genus CBDEUK01. Next base: position 20,631 of record CBDFNQ010000026.1, on the reverse strand, counting down.
AACCAAAAAAGGTAGCAAAAAAATTACTGGCTTTTATTTTATTTCTTCTTTGCGCGAATATTTTAACAATAGTGTCCAGATTATATTTTGATCATGATTATGTATACGGGCTAGTTCCTTTATTTAGTTTTGATTTTGAACAAAATATTCCAACACTATATTCGTCATTTGCCTTAATTTTTTGCGGCGTATTACTTGCGTTTATTGCTTCGATGCGAAAAAGACAGGGATCTTCTTATTATTCATGGGCAGGCCTGGCAATAATATTTATTTTTTTAGCCATAGATGAATCTACAGCACTTCACGAACGTTTAGAAACACCCATTAGGGGATCACTCAATACATCAGGAGTATTATATTTTGCGTGGGTGATTCCCTATGCGATGGCCTTATTGGTGTTTGTAATAACATATTTTAATTTTTTAATGCGTCTTCCTAAAAAAACCAGGAATCTGTTTGTTGTTTCTGGTGTAATTTTTGTGACAGGCGCTATAGGTTTTGAATCGCTGAGTGGTTGGCAAACTGAATTATACGGAAGACAAAATCTTGTTTATTCAATTTTATATACTGTCGAAGAACTTCTGGAGATGCTTGGTATTGTGCTTTTTATTTATGCTCTTTTATTGTATATAGCAAGCCAGTTTGCATCTCTTACGATTATCTTTAATACAAAAAAATAGTTTAAATCAGGCCTTCTGTGCTATCAACATTGCTTCGTTGCGAAGTCCTTCTTTTAAATTACCAATGTCGGCGTGTTCGGCATAGACCACAATTTGAAATTCTTTAAACAGTTCTAGTAATTCATTTTTCTCAAGCAAGTAATCAGGGTTGTTCGGACCATTGTTTTCTGTTTTGAGTTTGGTAAAAGTTTGATAAAAAATAAGACCGTTTTTTTTCAAGACATTCTTTATTGTGGGGATTAATTCGCGATTCAAATAATGACTGACCACAATCACATCAAACTGTTCATTAACAAGATCGTGTTGGTTCAAATCACAAACCTGTGTCTGAATTTCTAATCTTTCCTGTTCAGCATAGGTATTGAGTTTCTTGATTGCCACATCTGAGACATCATAGGCCACGGTTTCCAGTCCAGAACGGGAGAGAAAGATTGCATTGCGTCCCATGCCACAGGCCAGATCAAGTGCGCGTCCGTGTTTGGGTAACAAGTGCTGGTTTTGATGCAGAACGGTGCAGGGTGGAAAAGCTCCGTACTCGTTTTTAGAATAGACGTTATTCCATTTTTGGCTATCTGTTACAGACATCACATACGCCAAAACGCCGGAGTAAATAATACCAGCAGGGTAAAAATTTCAAGGCGCCCGAGTAGCATGGCAACACATAACACCCATTTTGCTGTGTTATTAATATCCCCATAATGTGCACTCACATCGCCCAGGCCAGGGCCAAGATTGTTCATACAAGCGGCCATCGCAGAAAAAGCAGTGACTTGATCCAGGCCAGTTGAAATCAAAACCAACAACAGAAAACCGAAGATTGCAACATAGGCGGCAAAAAATCCCCATACGGCATTGATAACCCGTTCTTGCACGGGCTTACTATTGATCTTGATGGGAATAATGGCACTGGGATGTACCAGACGTTTTACTTCACGTAAACCTTGTTTGAATAACAGAATAACACGTATGACCTTCATTCCTCCGCCGGTGGAACCTGCACAGGCACCCATAAAACTGGCAAATAATAATAATAAGGGTAAGAAACTCGGCCAATTTTGGTAAGCAGTGGTGGTATAACCGGTTGTGGTCGCAATGGATATGGTTTGAAACAGGCTATCAGTTATCGCTTCACTTTCAGATGGGTAGAAACCGGTTTTCATCAGAAAAGAAGCACAAATGAGAAATACGATTAATAAGATATACAGATAGGTTCTGAGTTCTGAATCATACCAATAAGGTTTTATGCTGGCATGACGAAAAGCCAGGTAATGCAGTGTGAAATTGATCCCCGCAACGATCATAAAAAACGAGGCAACCATTTCAATTTTTGTATTATCAAAATAACCAATACTCAGATCATGGGTTGAAAATCCACCAATCGATACAGTTGAAAAACTGTGAGAGATCGCGTCGAATACAGTCATGCCGCACAACCAGTACGAGGTAGCACAGGCTATTGTCAGAGAGAGATAGATATACCACAGGGCCTTGGCTGTTTCGGTAATTCTTGGAGTCAACTTTGAATCTTTTATCGGACCGGGTGTTTCGGCCTTGTAGAGTTGCATGCCACCAATTCCAAGGATTGGTAATATTGCTACCGCTAAAACAATAATACCCATACCCCCCAGCCATTGAAGTTCCTGTCGGTAAAACAGAATTGATTTTGGCAGATCGTCCAGACCGACAATGACAGTAGCACCAGTTGTTGTTAATGCAGACATAGATTCAAACACCGCATCGGTATAACTTAAGATGGGTTGTTCGGCGATCATCAACGGCACTGCACCGGTGATACCAAGCACTAACCAGAACAACACGACGACGACAAAGCCATCACGTAACCGGAGTTCTTTTTTGACTTTGTGTACCGGGAACCAGAGTATAAGCCCTGAAATCAGGATCAGACAAAAAGCATAGATAAACGTATGTAGATTGCCATCCTGTGCCAGGATGCTGACGATCATAGGTGGTAGTAAGGTCAGACTGAACAGTGCCAGTAATAAACCGAAGACTCGTTGAATAACTGCCAGTTGCATCTTGAATTATCCGAGGTTTATTTCACTGCTAATGAGCAGTGATTGAACGAAAAACAATGCATCATAAGAATGTAATACCAACCTGAAATAGACGTTCAACCTCGGCCACTCGTTGTTTATCTGCGACTAACATGATCAAATGATCTTCCGCTTGTATTTCCGTATCGTGATGGGCAATGATAACTTTTTCGTCTCTCACAATTGCGCCAATGTTCGTATCTTTTGGTAATGGTATTTCCTCAATGCAACGACCTACGACTGAGGATGAATTTTTATCACCATGGGCAATGGCTTCAATGGCTTCTGCCGAGCCACGGTGTAATGAATGAACGACTACCATATCGCTTTTACGTACGTGAGCCAGCAAACTACCTATCGTTGCCTGTTGTGGTGAGATTGCAATGTCGATCATATTACTTTGTACCAGGTCAACATAGGCTGCACGATTGATTAAAGACATCACTTTATTTGCCCCTAATCGTTTTGCTAACATGGATGAAATAATATTTGCTTCATCGGCATTGGTGAGTGCACAAAATACATCCATGTCCCCTACATTTTCTTCCAGCAATAATTCTTCATCTGCTGCATCGCCGAGTAAAACTACGGTGCTATTGAGTTTTTCCGATACTGTGCGTGCACGTTCAGGAGAATGCTCTATTAGTTTGACTGAGTAATGATTCTCCAGTGCCAGAGCCAAACGTAGACCGATATTGCCACCACCTGCGAGCATAATGCTGTGAACATTTTTTTCCATTTTCCGTATGGTTCTCATCAAGGCTCGAATATGTTTTGGCCCCCCGAGAAAAAATAATTCATCATCGGCATGAATCAGGGTATCTCCATCTGGAATGATGGCCTCGCCTTCGCGAAAAATGACGACCACACGATAATCAATCTTCGGTAAATATTCCCTGAGTGCGACAATTGAACGACCGGATAAAGGGCCTTGTCTGAAGGCTTTAACGCCAACCATTTGTGCATTTCCACCTGAAAAATCCAGTACCTGCAATGCGCCCGGATATCGAATCAACCGTTCGATATATTCTGTGACTACTTGTTCTGGACTGATCAGTACATCGATCGGCAGGGCTTCTTGAGCAAACAGTGGTGTGTTTTTCAGGTATTCATCGTTTCGTACCCTGGCGATCTTGGTTGGCGTGTGAAACAGGGTATAAGCAACCTGACAAGCGATCATATTGGTTTCATCGCTATTGGTCACCGCTATGATCATATCTGCATCTTTTGCGCCTGCAGCAGCCAGAACAGAAGGGTAGGATGCCACACCATGAACCGTACGCAGATCATAACGCTCGCCTAATTGTTGTAGACAAGCCGCGCTTGAGTCTACCACGGTTATATCATTAGCTTCGCTAACCAGGTTGATTGCTACAGAGGAGCCAACCTGCCCAGCTCCGAGAATGATTACCTTCATGAAATTCGATCCATGGTTTTGTTTTTAAGTTGCGACACAGGAATATGTTTTCTATTTATTATTTATGTGTGAATTATAGTTACCTGATAAATTTATTCCTGTTCGGATCAGGATATTTATTATTAGACCCTTTAGTTTTTAATGTCGATTTCGAGCGACTTTAATTTACGATATAAATGTGTTCGCTCCATGCCCACTGTCTTGGCGACTTTACTAACACTGCCACTAGCTAGTTTTAGTTGATATTCAAAATACTGTTTTTCAAATAGTTCACGTGCTTCACGTATTGGCAGGTCAAAGTTAAATTCGTTCTCAGTACCTTCAGTTGTGCGTTGGATGCCCAGCATATTCTCAATCTCGTCAAGTTCAATCACTTCTTCATTTCCGAGTATCAAGAGGCGCTGAACCAGGTTACGCAATTCACGTACATTGCCAGGCCAGTGGTAGCCTCTTAGCCGATTTTGTGCTGCGACCGAAAAGCGCCGATAGTTAAGATCTTCACGTTCTACAAAGATATTCACATAATGTTCTAATAGTTCAGGGATGTCTTCTTGGTGTTCCCTGAGTGGTGGGATCTCTACCGGCACAACGGAGAGTTGATAATAGAGATCATCACGAAATTGACCGGAATTGACCATAGGTTCAAGATCTTGACGGGTAGCGGAAATAATACGTACATCGATATCGATTGTTTCTGTGCCCCCTATACGTGTGATCTGTTTGTTTTCCAGTGCCGTCTGGAGTTTGGCCTGAAGGGCAGGTTGCATATCCGCAATGTCTTTTAAAAACAGGCTACCGCCTTGCGCTTTTTCAATCAAACCAACCTGGGTTTGTCCAACATCCTGAGTACCGAATAATTCATTAATGGCGTTTTCACCCGTCATGGCAGAAAAACCAATGGTAATTAAAGGTCGTTCATCGCGGTTACTTTTATTATGGATATAGCGTGCGTAGTGTTCTTTATCAGAGCCTGTCTCGCCGCTTATTAATACCGGTGTGTTGTGATTGGCTATACGTTCGATCTGTTTACGTAGTGCCACCATCATAGAACTTTTGCCAATCGGTTCGTCACCACTTTGATTGTATTGTATGAGTCGTTTATTTTCTCTCTGCAGATTAGTATTTTCGAGAGCGTGCTTGACAGTTAGTAATAACTTGGCAAGCGACAGGGGCTTTTCAATGAAGTCATAAGCACCGAGACGTGTTGCTTCAACCGCGGTTTCAACAGTGCCATGACCAGACATCATGACGACTGGAGAAGATAGCTTATTATTTTCTTTCCATTCTTTAAGGATACTGATGCCATCAATATCGGGCATCCAGATATCAAGCAAAACCAGATCAGGATTGAGTTTTTCTTTCAGGGCCTTTGCCTCTTCACCATTATGGGCAACCTGTACATTGAGGCCTTCATCCTGCAGGATTTCTTTTACCAGACTACAGATATCCGGTTCATCATCAACAACAAGAACATTTGCGGCAATCATTGTTGTTGTCTCTTGGTGTCAGTCGCTGGTGATATTTGTTGCTTATCCTGCAACGGAAGTCGTATGGTCGCACAGGCGCCGCCATCATCGGGATTATTATTCAACCAGACGATGCCTGCGTGTTCTTCGATGATCTTTTTCACAATTGCGAGACCGAGGCCGGTACCTTTCTGTTTTGTCGTTATATAAGGATCAAATATTTGTTGTTGAATATTGTCGGCGATTCCTTTGCCATAGTCACGTACTCTGATTTGAAGATAGTCCACGTTTTTGTCATTAACGAGTTTTGAGTCTATTTCTATAGTGGATTTATTCTCACTTGCTTCGAGTGCGTTACTGATGATGTTATTCAATACTTGTCTCATGCGTGTTGAATCAACATTTATCTGTGGTAATGCTTCAGCCATGTTCATTGTTATTTGAACTTGTTTGTTATTGTTTTGATATAAGTCAGCAGCTTCCTGCAGCAATTGATTCAAATCACAGAAAGATAATTCTATGGCCGGAGCACGTGCGTAGTCAGAAAAGCTGTTAACCATCGTCTTCATGGTTTCAACTTGTTGAACAATGGTGTTTGTTAATCGATCCAGCGTCTCAGCGTCTTTTTTTGGCATGGTGTTGATATATTTATGTCTGATTCGTTCTGCTGCCAGTTGTATTGGGGTCAAAGGGTTTTTGATCTCGTGTGCTAAACGCCTGGCCATTTCACTCCAGGCGGCGTCTCTTTGACCCTGAATCAAGGCGGTAATATCATCAAAGACGATGACATGGCCGGAATTTACCATAGCAATGCTGGGTAATGCGGTTCCACTACACATCAGGTTTTGTCGGCCACTAGCGCCGAAGAAGGTGATTTGTTCGCGCCAGTCAATCGAGCCTTCGTCCATCTGTTTCGCGAGATTCATGAAAAGGTGTTCGAGAAAAGGATACAGTTCAATCAGTCTATCCAGTGTTTCCCCGATTTGTTCCGGCAGGTCTACGTCCAGTATTTGACGGGTACTGTTATTGGCCGCCAGCAATTTTTGTTCTTTATCAAAGACCAGGACACCGGAGGTTAATCTTTCCAGTATGGTTGCCAGCCTGGCTCGCTGTGCTTCAGCCTCTTGTTGACTAAACTCGACTTCATTTCGGGCTTTGGCGATTTTCTGAGTCATATCATTAAATGAAGCGACCAGAAAGCCGAGCTCGTCGTGGCTGGTTACCGGCAGTTGCATATCGTAATCACCAGTCGCAACGGCCCGTGTACCTTTGGCCAGATCACGCACTGGTTGGGCCAGTTTTTTTGCGGAATAAAACGCGGCCCAGAGTACGCTGAAGATACTGAATAGCAGAACCAGGGTCAGGATCATGACAAAGCTGAGTTTCAATTGCTCACGTAGATAGGAAAGTTCCTGATAATCAACAAAGGCAGACTGGACACTATTTGCCAGAACATTAATTCGCTCGGTCACTGGAAAAAGTGACTGAACGATACGTGGTACTGTGCTCGGATTGTAATCCGGTACATTCACCGCAATGCGGATAAACAAACCGGACTCATCGGCAGGGTCAAGTCCAGCATAACTCTTTCCCTGTTGCAGCTGTAACAGGACTGTCTCATCGGGGCTGTCGGGTATCAGATTCAGACTGTCGCCACTGCTTGAGGCAATGATGCTGCCTTGACGTGTGAGTACAGTGAGTTCTTCAGCACCGATCCGAACCCTGAGGTCATCAATTTCAAATGGTGTAGCGGCATCACTGGTGTCGCTGAGTTCATCTGCAACTTGTTCGGTTTGTTTGAGTAACTCCTGCATTCGACCATCAAGTGATAAGCGACTTAATTCAAGCGAGTCATCAAGTGCTTGTTCTACCCGCAGATCAAACCAGTTATCAATTCCACGTAACAGAAAATCAAGTGAAAAATAATAGAGGATCAATACGGGTGTGATTGATAGTACTGAAAACATGACAACCATACGCAAGGTCATCATTGAACCAGCGGTGTGGTTTTTTAGTTCTCGACGCAGGCGTTTAAAATTAAGTGCTATCAGTACTATCAGTGCTAATAAGCCGAGTGCATTTATGACCAACAGGAATAGAAATAAATTGCCAAAACGATCGGAATCGTCCAGAGCATTACTCATCATTATGAGTGATAACAGCATGACACTGAACAGGACAAGTCCAATGATCAGTATGGAGCGACCGCGACTTTTCATGACTTGATATCCCAGTGTTGCCAGTTACTGGAGAGGCGCCAGTTATTGGAAATAAAGGCCAGTGGTCTTAATGGTGCTGGCAAGGCCTGGATATCCAGCCTGGCTCGTATGTACACTTGATAGATGTCCTGTTCAACAATGTCTTTTTCATTAATCAATGGCCAGTCATTAATGTCACCCAGTCTATCCAGTGCGTTGCTCAGGTGTTGAAAATCTTTGCGAGTCAAACGATTCAATTCGGTCAACACATAACGCTGGCTGAGAGGGTGGTATTCGATTTTATAGACGATAGTCGATGTGGATACGGTTTTATCCCATAAGTAGTCGCGTTGTTTTTTTGTTTTTATGTCAATCATGATATGAATGGCGACGCCATGATCCAGGGCTTCAATCGCTTCATCCGAGAAATTACAGGATAATTTTGCATTGAGATAATAGATCTCATTATCAAGGTGGGTTTCCACATCTCGAACATTGATCCCGTCAGCGCAGACAAGTGCAGACTGTAGGCCCAGGAATATCAGTAAGCAAGTTTGTAAAGTCGCTATTTTGATAGAATCATTCATGACTTGTTTATACAGGCATAGAAAAAACCATCCATATCATCTTGCCCCGGTAATATTTGTCTGCCAACATTTCTTTCAATGCCCCAATCAGCACGGATCGTTTGTTTGTGTGCGTCAATATGTTGTGCAAGAAATGCCTCGATTTGTTGTTCATTTTCGCGTTTAAAAATTGAGCAGGTTGAATAGACAAGCTTACCCCCGGGACGTAATAGCGGCCAGATATTCTCGAGGATTTTTTTCTGTAATTGGATAATTACTTCGAGATCATCAGCCTGCCGTAGATATTTGATATCAGGGTGTCGCCGGATCACCCCGGATGCAGCGCAGGGTACATCGAGCAATATGCGATCAAACTGTTGATCATCCCACCAGTCATTCGGGCAACTTGCATCTCCGTGGAGGATCGTGGCATTGAGCTCAAGACGTTGCAGGTTTTGTTTGATTCGATCCAGCCTGGCCAGATCATTATCGAGTGCTACAAGCTCGGTTAACTCAGTCTCAAGTTCCAGGCAATGACTAGCTTTGCCACCGGGTGCGGCACAGGCATCCAGTACGCGTTGTCCCACTTTTAAATCAAGCTGTATAGCAGCCAATTGTGCCGCTTGATCCTGCACACTGAATTCACCAGCGTTATAACCAGGCAGCTCGGAAACATCGCAGGGTTTGATCAGGTTAACGCCCTGTTCTGTATGAGCTGTTAATTGATACTCGATGTTATGAGACTCAAGTTTTTTGGCATAGTCTGGTCGCGAAATTTTTTTACCATTAACACGTAAGGTCAGTGGCGCATGGGATTGATTCGCACTCAGAATATTTTGCCAGTCATCAGGCCAATCGTGTTTAACTTGTTGTAGTATCCAGTCCGGATGTGCGTAAAGCTTTGCTGGGTTCTTTTCTTCGGATTTATTTTTTTGTTCACGCAGAAAGCGTCGTAACAGGGCATTGGTAATATTCTTAGCCCAGCTTTTTTTGAGGTCATGACAGGCTTCTACTGTGGCAGAAACCGCCGCATGTTCCGGGGTTCTTTGATGGATGATCTGATAGAGTCCGACCCAGAGCAAAGCCTTGATATCCGAATCCTTAGGCTTGAATGGTTTCTTCAACATTTCGTTTAAATACTGATCAAGCTGTGGTTGCCAGCGAAATACACCAAAGCACAGATCTTGAATGAAGGCCTTATCTTTGGGATTTTTCTCATTGCTGAGCTTTTGTTGCAAAACATGAGAAAGGGATAGTTGATGCTGGATCACTTGATTGATGATCAATGCGGCCTGGGCACGAGTTTGCATATTCGAAATAGCGTTCAGTCAGGAAAATCGGGCCGGCCATTGAGAAATTCCCTGGTTGATACTGGTTTTTTCCCGGGGATCTGAATAGTTGTTATCAACAAGCTGCCTTCGCTGCAAGCGATCTCTATACCATCATTGTTACAGTTGATGATGCTGCCCGGTTCGACTTGATGGTTCGTTCCCAGAGGTAGAGCCTCCCAGATTCTCATATCCTGATCATTAATATTTGTGAAACACACTGGGCTCGGGTTAAAAGCTCGTATCTTTCGTTCAATGATCAGGGAAGGTCGTTGCCAATCTATCTCGGCCTCGGCCTTGTATATTTTATTTGCATAACAAGCGAATTTATCGTCCTGGGCTCTGGGTTTCAGCGTGGCAAGCGGTAATTGTTTCATTGTTTCTACAATGGCGTCCGCACCCAGTTCAGAGAGTTTATTGTGTAAACTGCTGGCTGTTTCACTGGTTTCAATCCGACACGATTTTTGTAATAAAACCGGGCCTGTATCCAGACCCGGTTCCATTTGCATAATACTGACGCCGCTATACTCATCGCCGGCTTCGATCGCCCTCTGGATTGGCGCGGCGCCACGCCAACGTGGGAGCAATGAAGTGTGAATATTAAGACAGCCGTATTTAGGGCGATTTAGTATTTCTTCGGGAATCAACATCCCATAGGCTGCAACAACGAGTATATCGACAGAACATAAGTGATTTTCTGGATCAAGCTCGGTTTTGGTCTCTGGTTGTAAGATGGGAAGATTGTGTTTCTGTGCCAAAATTTTGACCGGGCCTGGTTTCAGTTTTCGTCCACGTCCAGCCGGTCTATCAGGTTGGGTCAGCACGGATTCCACAGCAAAACCATCTGTGTTGAGGATTTTTTCTAGTGCAACGGCTGCTAAATCTGGTGTTCCAGCGAACACCAGCCGTAGTAAATGTTCACTCACAAAATTTCTGCCTGGAGTTTTTCCTGTTTTTCCAGTTTCTTCTTAAGGCGGGATTGCTTTAATGGCGAGAGATAATCAACGAACAATTTTCCGTCAAGATGATCAATTTCATGTTGTATACAAACCGCCAACAAACCATCAGTTTCTATCTCCTGAGTATTTCCATCGAGATCAAGATAGCAGCATTTTACCCATGCAGCACGTTCGACATATTCATAAATACCAGGCACGGAGAGACAGCCTTCCTGTGTTTTTTCTGTCCCATCGAACTCAATAATTTCTGGGTTAATCAAGCACTTAGATTGATTTTTATCTTCTGATAAATCCATTACAATGACTCGTTTCGTGACGTTGACCTGGGTGGCAGCGAGGCCAATGCCACCGTCTTCATACATCGTTTCTTGCATGTTTTTTGCAAGTGTTTTGATGTTGTCGTCTATAGTCTCCACGGTTTTGGCAACGTTTCGTAGCCGTGGATCGGGGAAATGCAATATTGGTAATAAAGCCATAATGTTGTCTGATCTGCTAAATAGTAACCAACTGTTATTATACAAAAAAACGGTACTGGTTCGATATTTTGCAATCTTGATGGTTACAAGGCTTATTTTTTGCTAAACTTCTTGCTAATCTACATTAAGGAAATACTGTAAGGTAATTGAGATGCTTAATAAAATTGCTGTTTTAGTTCTTTTGAATGCACTGACTTTTGGTGTGACGGCCGATGTACTGTCGGTCAGAGATGATCATCCTTTGGAACATGTGGTGGTCAAAGGTGACACCCTTTGGGATATTTCTGCACATTTTCTCAGAACGCCCTGGCGTTGGCCAGAAATCTGGAAAGGTAATCCGCAGATCAAAAACCCCCACCTGATTTATCCAGGCGATATCGTACGTCTGGTTTATATTGATGGCCGTCCGATGTTAACCGTGTCAGGTGGACGAAATGTGAAGTTATCACCTGAAGTGCGTTCATCTGCGCATGATGGGGCAATTCCAGGCATACCGATTGATGTTATTAAACATTTTCTTGCACACCCACTGGTATTACAGGACGACGAAATTGGTCGTTGGCCCTACATAATGGCAAGCAAGGATGATCATCTGATCGCCAGTTCAGGGAATACAGTTTACGTTCGCGGCATGCAAGAGGATCAGAAAGAAGGACGTTATGCGGTATACCGCAAGGGAAATGCCTACATTACCACTAGAAATGAAGAAGAAGAGATCCTCGGTTATGAGGCACTGTATATCGGAGATGCAACAGTCGATAGACTGGGAGATCCTTCTGCTGCGATCATTTCCAATGCCAAACGTGAGGTCTTGATTGGCGATCGTCTAGTCAGTGAATCAGAAGGAGAGATCGATACGGATTTTATTCCGGTAAACCCGGTGAGTGAAATAAAAGGTAATATTATTTCGGTGATCGATGGGGTTTCTGAAATCGGTCAGTATCAGGTCGTGGTCATGGACTTAGGTGAACGCGATGGTATTGAAAAAGGTACGGTGCTGGGCATCTATCAAAGCGGACGCGAAGTGGTTGATCGTTTGAGTACTGATTACAAAAATGAAATGCTCAAAGAAGCTGAAAAGAATGTCGTTGAACCAGAACCTGATCCGAATGATTATAATGCTGCAGCCGGTCTTATGATCACCGAAGTTATTGATGGTGTCATAAGAGGTAAAAAGGCTTTTGATCAAACACCATTGGTTGGTTACCTTGGTCGGCCTGAAGGAGAAAAAGACCGAGTGATTTTACCCGATGAATACGCAGGTGTGTTAATGGTGATACGGACGTTTGAGAAGCTCAGTTATGGCCTGGTCATGGAAGTGCAATCACCTGTTCATGTCAGTGATGGAGTACGCAATCTGTAATGCCTGTATGAACTAAGCGATTTATCTATAAAATCTTGTTAATATTGAAGCCGTCTGTACAGACGGCTTTTTCATTTTTGAAATTTTAAACAACAGGATGTTGAACGATGAACGGATGCACACAATCTATTGCCTATTATCTGGCACTACACCGAACCACAAAACTCAGCCTGAAAAAAATCTATCAGCTCCTTGATCACTTTGACACGGTTGAAGATATTTTTACCACCGATCGTCAGACTCTTGGACAATTTGCACTCAAAGGCCAGGCAATTGATGATATAAAAAATCCAGATTGGACTTGTGTTGAAAAAGACTTGAATTGGCTCACAGGTTCAAATCACCATCTTGTCACCATTGATTCTCCAGCCTACCCTTTCTATTTAAAACAAATTAGTCATCCACCATTCTTGTTATTTGTCGATGGTGATGTTGAATTATTAAGTAGTTATCAGATCAGTATCGTCGGCAGCCGCAACCCAACTGCTGCAGGCAAGTGTGTCGCCAGAGACTTCGCAGCCAATTTATCAGAAAAAGGTTTTACCATTACCAGTGGTTTGGCCTTGGGGATAGACCAACACAGTCATATAGGTGCATTGGAATCGTCGGGCAAAACAATTGCTGTATTAGGTAATGGTATTGATACTATCTATCCAGCACGGAATCGTGAGTTGGCAAGCAAAATCAAGGAAACCGGGGCCGTTATTTCTGAATTTCCCCCGGCCACTCCCCCACTTCCGCAAAACTTTCCACAACGAAACCGGATTATTAGTGGTTTAAGCATGGGTACACTGGTGGTTGAAGCAGCGAGGAGAAGCGGGTCATTAATTACCGCTAGACTTGCCAATGAGCAGGGTCGAGAGGTGTTTGCAATACCTGGTTCAATATTGAACCCTATGAGCTCTGGTTGTCATAGCTTATTGAAAGAGGGCGCAAAATTGACTGAAACTGCGGATGATATTGTGCAGGAATTATTGCCTCATTTACTGTTTGAACATCAGTCCTTGGACACTAGAGAGTTAAACCAAAGGGGTGCCGATAACCTTGACCAGAGACATCTAACACTACTTGAGATGATTGGTTTTGACCCCATTTCAATAGATTCCATCGTTGAGCAAAGCGGATTGACGACGGAAGAGGTTTCCTCCATGCTGTTAGATATAGAGCTGGGAGGACATATCCAATCACAATTGGGTGGTAGTTTTATACGTATTACCAAAACATGAGCCATAAGAGAATTATGAAAGAAAGTGTGTTGGATGTATTGATGTACCTGTTTGACCAATACATAGAAGAAGAAGTTAACGTGACCCCTGATCAGGAGTCACTACGTGTCCAACTGAAAGAAGCTGGTTTCCCGGATCAACAAGTTAACAGGGCATTCGATTGGCTCGAAGGTCTTGCCATTGATCGTGAGGATGACAGCGAGGATGCTTTTAAAAATACAGCGTCGATGCGTGTGTACACAGATATTGAAATGCAAAAACTGGGAGTGGAGTGTCGGGGCTTAATATTATTTCTTGAACAAGCCAGGATACTTGATCCGTATGATAGAGAATTTGTTATCGAACGTGTCATGGCTCTTGATACTGACGAAATTGAATTGCAGCAGTTAAAATGGGTAGTATTAATGGTGTTATTGAATCAGCCTGGAAAAGAAGCAGCCTATGCATGGATGGAAGACATCATGATGGATGATGTTGAAAGCAATATTCATTAAAATATTACGTTCGTTATATCGAGTTATTCTGATATTTTTTTCACTAAATTGTTTTCCTAAATCGGTAAATAGTTCAAATGAGTAAATCTTTAATCGTTGTTGAATCACCCGCAAAAGCAAAGACTCTTGGGCGTTACCTTGGAAAAGATTTTACCGTGCTTGCGTCTTATGGACATGTTCGTGATTTATTACCAAAAACCGGCGCTGTCGATACAGATAATGATTTTTCTATGACCTTCGAACCCATTGAAAAAAATGCCAAACACGTCGATGCGATCGCCAAAGCGATGAAGAAGGCTGATGTTTTATACCTTGCAACTGACCCGGATAGAGAAGGCGAAGCAATCTCGTGGCATTTGTATGAAATGCTAAAAGAGAAAGGTGTACTTGATAAGAAAGAAGTTCATCGTGTTGCGTTTCATGAGGTCACAAAAACAGCAGTGAATGATGCAATAGCTAATCCTAAGGAATTATCGACCGATTTAATTTATGCCCAGCAAGCGCGACGTGTGCTGGATTATCTGGTTGGGTTCAATCTGTCTCCGTTGTTATGGAAAAAAATACGTCGTGGTCTGTCGGCAGGCCGTGTTCAAAGTCCGGCCTTGCGTATGATTTGTGAACGTGAAGAAGAGATTGAAAAATTTAAGCCGAAAGAATACTGGACAATTGAGGCTGATTCTCTCAAAGATAAAAGCACGATAATTGCCAAACTGACGCAATATAATAATGAAAAGCTGAAGCAATTCAGCATCAATAATGAAAAAGATGCACTTGCTGCCGAGGCCGCATTGATATCTGCGGCAAATGGAAAATTACAGGTCAAAGCGATAGATGAAAAAGAACGTAAGCGCCAACCTGCCGCACCGTTTATTACTTCAACCTTACAACAGGAAGCGGTAAGAAAATTGGGATTCAGTGCTCAGCAAACGATGCGAGTTGCACAACAACTGTACGAAGGTATTGATACCGGAGAGGGTGCTGTGGGTTTGATCACTTACATGCGTACTGATTCCGTTACACTAGCACAAGAAGCTATCGTTGAGTTGCGCGCCTTCATCATTGAGAAATACGGCAAAGAAAATTTACCTGACCAACCCAGGATTTTCAAAACCAAGTCCAAAAATGCGCAAGAGGCGCATGAAGGGATCCGCCCAACTTCCGTGACTCGCGAACCCAGTGCTCTTAAAAACAGTTTGTCGAAGGATCAACTTCGTCTTTATGAGTTGATCTGGAAACGTACCGTTGCCAGTCAAATGGAAAATGCCACGATCAAAACCGTTGGGGTTGATTTTGCCTGTGGTGAGGCTGGAATTTTTCGTGCTACTGGCTCGACAATTAAATCACCTGGCTTTATGGCGGTTTATCTTGAGGGCCAGGACGATAGCAAAGATGGCGGTGATGAAAAATTATTACCACCGATGAAAGTAGGGGATGTTCTCAACCTAAAAGAGATCAAGGCTGATCAGCATTTTACAGAACCCCCACCAAGATTCACTGAAGCCAGCGTGATCAAAACGCTTGAAGAATATGGCATCGGTCGACCTTCAACCTACGCGAGTATTATCTATACATTAAAAAGTCGTGAATACGTTGAGTTGGATAAGAAGCGTTTTACTCCCACCGATGTTGGCCGGATCGTAAATAAATTTTTAACTACGCATTTTGCCGATTATGTTGATTATGCCTTTACAGCACGTCTTGAAGATGAACTTGATGCGATTTCACGTGGGGAAAAACAATGGGTGCCTGTCATGCAGGCGTTTTGGAAACCATTTATTACCCAGCTAAAAGAGAAAGAAGAAAGTGTCAGTCGTGATGAAGCTATTCAATCGCGTGTTTTAGGGACTGATCCAAAATCGGGCTCGCCTGTTTCTGTTCGTATGGGTCGTTATGGGCCCTATGTTCAAATTGGCACAAAAGAAGATGAGGAGAAACCACGTTTTGCTGGACTTCGCCCAGGACAAAAAATGGATGCCATTAATTTTGATGAAGCAATGGAACTGTTTAAATTGCCCAGAGATCTTGGTTTTACCGAGGAGGGTGAAGAAATCGCTGCCAATATAGGCCGTTTTGGTCCATACATACGTTATGGCAGTAAGTTCGTCTCATTGAAAGACGAAGATCCATACACAGTGACCCTTGAAAGGGCATTAGAGTTTGTCAAAGAAAAGAAAGAATTTGATGCCAACAAGGAAATCAAGATATTTAAGGAAGAAGGTATTTCAGTACTGAATGGTCGTTATGGACCCTATGTGACTGATGGTGAGAAAAATGCCAGGGTGCCAAAAGATCGTGAACCTAAATCTTTGAGCCTGGAAGAATGCCAAAAGATGATAGCCGAGGCGCCACCGAGTCGTCGAGGTAAGAAGAAAGCAGCAAAAAAATCTGCCAAGAAAGCTACAGAAAAAGTAGCGAAAAAGAGCAAAAAGAAAAGCAAAAAAAAGGCCAAGAAAAAAACCAAGAAAAAGACTGCAAGCTAGCCTGGGTTCTATTTCCAATGATTCGACCATGGGATCTGTACCAGGCAAGTGAAACACTTATATCTGGCGGCATCATTGCTTACCCAACGGAAGCTGTTTTTGGACTCGGTTGCCTGCCTGTTTTTCAACCTTCTGTCCTGAAATTGCTGAAACTAAAACGGCGTTCAGCTAATAAGGGCTTGATCATCATTGCCGCGACTGTCGAACAACTCTGTCCTTATGTTGTGTTTAACCATCATGTACAGAAAGATCTAGTACTGGATTCATGGCCTGGTCCAACGACCTGGTTATTACCAGCCAGGCCAGAGATTCCTGCATTATTGACGGGAGGCTCGAAGCAGATTGCAGTACGCGTTTCTGCACACCCTGTGGTTCAGGCAATATGTCAGAGAGTTGGGCCTGTTATCTCGACCAGTGCTAACCCAGCTCGTCTGCCACCTGCCCGCAGCCTACATACGATCAGGACTTATTTTCATGATTCACTGGATTATGTTGTCCCTGCTTCAATCGATACCTCATCCATGCCCTCAGAGATCCGCAGTGGCTTGAATGGTGAAATCACCCGTCCCGCTATTTGAAACGCTGAAAAAGATCCTTTTTTACTGAAAAAATCAATGAGTTCTGATTGACAGCCTATAAAGATTAAATAACAATGTGCGGCTTGATTTTTGGAGGGGTACTCAAGCGGTCAACGAGGGCAGACTGTAAATCTGCTGGCTATGCCTTCGGAGGTTCGAATCCTCCCCCCTCCACCAACAGATAAAAACTGTGGTGGGGGAAGTCATTTAGCGACTTTTGGCTTGTGGTGCTATCGCGCGGGTGTAGTTCAATGGTAGAACCTCAGCCTTCCAAGCTGATGATGTGGGTTCGATTCCCACTACCCGCTCCATATAATAGTATAGAAATTAGTGATTGGGAGTAGCCACAAGTAATAAAAAGCTTATAAACGCGTAGCTAATAGCTGTTTTTATTGCTCATATAGCTCAGTCGGTAGAGCACTTCCTTGGTAAGGAAGAGGTCACCGGTTCAAATCCGGTTATGAGCTCCAGTTTTTATTTTTTTGGGAGCCTCTAATTTATATAGAGTTTCCTGTGTTATATAGATGTGATCCTTAAATATATTTTGATGAAAATGCTGATATCCGGAGATTAATAGCATGTCCAAGGAAAAATTCGAACGAACGAAGCCGCATGTGAATGTGGGCACAATTGGTCACGTAGACCATGGTAAGACGACCTTAACGGCGGCGATCACCAAGATTATGTCGGAGAAACATGGTGGTGAAGTTAAGGCCTACGATCAGATCGATAACGCACCAGAAGAGCGAGAACGCGGTATTACGATCGCGACAGCGCACGTTGAGTACGAAAGTGACATACGTCACTACGCGCACGTAGATTGTCCGGGTCACGCCGATTATGTGAAGAACATGATCACGGGAGCGGCACAAATGGACGGAGCTATTCTGGTGTGTTCAGCAGCCGATGGCCCAATGCCGCAGACTCGGGAACACATTCTGTTATCGCGTCAGGTTGGTGTGCCTTTTGTTGTGGTGTATTTGAACAAAGCTGACCAGGTGGACGATGCTGAGTTGTTGGAACTGGTTGAAATGGAAGTGCGTGAATTGTTGGACGCCTACGAATTCCCTGGCGATGACACACCCATTATCACGGGCTCAGCCTTAAAAGCGATTGAAGGTGACACCAGTGATATTGGTATTCCGTCGATTGAAAAGCTGGTTGCGGCGATGGACGACTACATTCCGATCCCTGAACGCCCGGTAGACCAACCATTTTTGATGCCGATTGAGGATGTATTCTCTATATCGGGTCGTGGCACGGTGGTGACGGGTCGTATTGAACGCGGGATTGTGCACGTAGGTGATGACATGGAGATTGTCGGCATTAAAGAGACCCAAAAGACGACGTGTACCGGTGTTGAAATGTTCCGCAAGTTGTTGGACGAAGGGCAGGCGGGTGACAACGTGGGTGTATTACTGCGTGGTACGAAGCGAGAAGAAGTCGAGCGTGGTCAGGTTCTGTGTGCTCCGGGTTCTATTACGCCGCATACGCACTTTGAGACCGAGATATACGTGTTATCGAAAGATGAAGGAGGTCGCCATACACCTTTTTTTGCCAACTACCGTCCGCAGTTTTATTTCCGTACGACGGATGTGACGGGAGCGTGTGAATTACCGAGTGGCACTGAGATGGTGATGCCTGGTGATAACGTGAAGATGACGGTGAAACTGATCAACCCGATTGCGATGGAAGAAGGCTTACGCTTTGCTATTCGTGAAGGTGGACGTACCGTGGGTGCCGGTGTTGTATCCAAAATAATTGAGTAATTGAAATAAAAAATGGGCAGCTCTTGAAAGCTGCGCAGGCTTTCCTGCGTGGGGGTTAAGACCTGTCCTGTTATTATTGGGAAAAGATTTAGGCCAGTAGCTCAATTGGCAGAGCGGCGGTCTCCAAAACCGCAGGTTGGGGGTTCGATTCCCTCCTGGCCTGCCACTTTTTGAGTGGAAGAGAACTGGTTATACAAATTAAATGAATACAAAAACTGAAACGACTAACCCCTTGCTAGATACATTAAAATTGGCTCTGGCTCTGTTCATCGTCATAGCAGCCGTGGTTGGATTTTACGTGTATGCCGAAGAATCACTGCTATATCGAGTGCTTGGTTTGTTGGGGGCAGTCGGAATGGCATGTTTCATCGCATTACAAACGGATAAAGGTCGTAGTTATTGGAGCCTTTTCCAGAATACCCAGACGGAAGTCAAGAAGGTGGTTTGGCCAAGCAGACAGGAAACCACTCAAATGACCTTACTCGTTGTGGTGATGGTTGTGATAATGGCTATCTTCCTGTGGTTACTGGATTTATTTTTGAAATGGTCCATTGGTACAATTTTAGGTCATGGAGGTTAATCCATGGCACTGAAATGGTATGTTATCCATGCTTATTCGGGTTATGAAAGTCATGTGATGCGTTCATTAAAAGAACGTATAGAGAATGGCGGATTACAGGATAAGTTTGGCGAAATACTGGTGCCAACAGAAGAAGTAGTTGAGATGCGTGATGGGAAAAAGCGTAAAAGTGATCGTAAGTTTTTTCCAGGCTATGTGCTTATTCAGATGGAAATGGATGATGATAGTTGGCATTTGGTTAAAGATGCGCCACGTGTATTGGGATTCATCGGTGGCACCAGTGACAGGCCCGCTCCGATCAGTGACAAAGAAGCGAATACAATTTTACAACGCATAGAAGAAGGCGTTGATAAACCAAAACCGAAGGTTTTGTTTGAACCAGGCGAAGTAGTCAGGGTAACAGAAGGACCGTTTACAGACTTTAATGGCGTGGTTGAAGAAGTGAATTATGAAAAGAGTCGTTTACGTGTCTCGGTATTGATCTTTGGTCGTTCAACACCAGTCGAGCTGGAATTTGGACAAGTCGCAAAAGATTAATCGTAATTTAGAAGTATTTTTATTAATTAAACAACGGGGAGCTATGTCGTTAGTGGCTAGTGATAGAACCCAAAGGAGGTAAAGTGGCTAAAAAAATAGGACACTTATGTGAAGTTGCAAGTGCCTGCTGGTCAGGCAAATCCAAGTCCACCGGTTGGCCCAGCACTGGGTCAGCACGGTTTAAATATTATGGAATTCTGTAAGGCATTCAATGCCCAAACACAAGGAATGGAGCAAGGGCTCCCTGTCCCTGTTGTGATCACTGTGTATACGGATAAAAGTTTTACATTTATTACCAAAACAACACCCGCTTCAACCTTGTTAAAAAAGGCTGCAGGCGTTAAGAGTGGTAGTGGAACACCGAACTCCGAGAAGGTTGGCAAGGTCAGTCGTGAACAACTTGAAGAGATTGTAAAAACCAAAGAACCGGATTTAACTGCAGCCGATATGGATGCAGCGG